>NZ_WNKZ01000059.1 GCF_009720835.1 Pseudoduganella buxea | reverse complement strand
GGCGCCGGCCCAGGCCGTGGCCGTGTCGGCGCCCGTTGCCGGCAGCGGCCCCGCCGGCGTGCCGGGCGGCTTCGACATGCCGGCGCAGGTGGCCATCACGGTGCGGCTGCTGCTGGCCGTGCTGGGCATCCTGCTGGTCGAGCAGCTATACCGCAACACGCCGGCGCGCGAACGGTGGGGCATCAAGTTCGCGTGCCTGGGCCTCGGCACCCTGTTCGTCTACGACTTCTACCTGTACAGCGACGCGATGCTGTTCCGGCGCATCCAGCCGGACCTGTGGGCCGCGCGCGGCATCGTCGACGCGCTGTGCGTGCCGCCGCTCGCCATCACGGCGGCGCGCAATCCGGGCTGGAAGCTGGGCCTGGCCCTGTCGCGCAAGCTGATGCTGCGTTCGGCCGCGCTGATCGGCTGCGCCGTCTACCTGCTGGCGATGGCCGCGGGCGGCTGGTACCTGCGCAGCGTGGGCGGCGCCTGGGGACCCGTCATGCAGCTGGCCAGCCTGTGCGGCGCGGTGCTGCTGCTGGCCGGCGTGCTGTTCTCCGGCACGGCGCGAGCCCGGCTGCGCGTGTTCATCAACAAGCACTTCTACCAGGCCCAGTACGATTACCGCGACGAGTGGCGCCGCTTCACGCAAGCCCTGTCCGAGGGCGGCGCCAACCCCGGCGAACGGGCCATCCAGGCCATCGGCACGCTGGTCGAAAGCCCGGCCGGGGCCCTGTGGATCGCCCGCGAGGGCGCCATGCTGGAGCCGGCCGCGCGCTGGAACATGCCGCCCCAGGGCACCAACGAGCCGGCCGGCAGCGATTTCTGCCGGCTGCTGGAAGAGCGCCAGTGGGTGGTGGAGGTCGGGCGCGGCGGCAATGCCGGCGCGCCCGTGCCGGCCTGGCTGCATGGCGTTCCCGAGCTGTGGCTGGTCGTGCCCCTGATCCTGCACGGGCGGCTGTTCGGCTTCGTGGTGCTGGCCCGTCCCCGCACGGCGGTGGCCTTGAACTGGGAAGTATTCGACCTGCTGCGCCTGGCCGGGAGCCAGGCCGCCAGCTGCCTGGCCCATGGCGAGCTGGCCGACCGCCTGGCGCTAGCGCGCCAGTTCGAATCGTTCAACCGCATGTCGACCTTCGTCGTGCACGACCTGAAGAACCTGTTGTCCCAGCACTCGCTGCTGTTGTCGAACGCGGAACGCCACAAGGATAATCCCGAGTTCCAGGAAGACATGCTGGCGACACTGGCCCATTCCGTGCTTAAGATGACGGCCCTGCTGCAGCGGCTCTCGCGCGGCGAAGTGACCGAGCGCGGTGGCGCGGCGGTGGCACCGGAGACGATCGCGCCGCTGGCCACCGTCGTGCGGCGCGCCGTGCAGGCGTATGCCGGCGCGCGGCCGCGGCCCGAGCTGGCGGCAGCCGAAGAAGACCTGTATGCGATGGCCGACGAACAGCGGCTCGAACGGGTGCTGGCCCACCTGCTGCAGAACGCCGTGGAGGCGACGCCGCCGCATGGCAGCATCCGCGTGGCGTTGCGGCGCCAGGGCGACGCGGCAGTGATCGAACTGCGCGACAGCGGTGTCGGCATGAACGAAGCGTTCGTGCGCGACCGGCTGTTCCGGCCCTTCGAGACCACCAAGGCGGCCGGCATGGGCATCGGCGTCTACGAAAGCCGCGAATACATCCGCGAACTGGGCGGGCGCCTGGAGGTGGAAAGCCGGCCCGGCGCCGGCACCACGTTCCGCGTGATGCTGCCGCTGCACCGGGCGGCGGGCACCGTGCCCGTTGCCGCATAAAGGAGCGAGCCATGCCGAAACGTAAACTGCTGGTGGTGGAGGACGACGCGGGCCTGCAGAAGCAGCTGCGCTGGAGCCTGGATGCCTACGAAGTGCTGGTGGCGGGCGACCGCGAGGCGGCCCTGACCCTGCTGCGCCGGCACCAGCCGTCGATCGTGACGATGGACCTGGGCCTGCCGCCCGACGCGGACGGCGCCAGCGAAGGCCTGGCGCTGCTGCAGCAGATGCTCGCCATCGCGCCGGATACGAAGGTCATCGTCCTGTCGGGCAACCGCGACCGCGCCAATGTGCTGAAGGCCATCGCCATGGGCGCGTATGATTTTCACCAGAAGCCGCTGGACGCGGACCTGCTGCGCCTCGTGATCGAGCGTGCCTGCTTCCTGCAGGCCGTGCAGCAGGAAAACCGCCGCATGCTGCAGATCCAGGCCGATTCGCCGCTGGCCGGCATCATCAGCCGCGACCCCGGCATGCTGAAGGTCTGCCGCAGCATCGAGAAGGTGGCGCCATCGTCGGCGACGGTGCTGCTGCTGGGCGCTTCCGGCAGCGGCAAGGAGCTGCTGGCGCGGGGCCTGCACCGGCAGAGCACACGGCACGACAAGCGCTTTGTGGCCATCAACTGCGCGGCCATTCCGGAAAACCTGCTGGAGAGCGAATTGTTCGGCTACGAGAAGGGCGCGTTCACGGGGGCGGTGCGCCAGACGCCCGGCAAGATCGAACTGGCCCAGGGCGGTACCTTCTTCCTCGACGAAATCGGCGACATGGCGATGTCGCTCCAGGCCAAGATGCTGCGCTTCCTGCAGGAGCGCGTCATCGAGCGGGTCGGCGGGCGCACCGAGATCGCCGTGGACGTGCGCATTGTCTGCGCCACGCACCGCAACCTGAAAGTGCTGGTCGACCAGGGCCAGTTCCGCGAAGACCTGTTCTACCGGCTCAGCGAGATCGTGCTGGTGATTCCGCCGCTGCGCGAGCGGATCGGCGACAGCGTGCTGCTGGCGCAGCATTTCAAGCACCGTTTCTGCGCCAGCGAAGCGCGCTCCGGCCTGCATTTCAGCCCGGACGCGCTGGCCGCGATCGAAGCCTACGAATGGCCCGGCAATGTACGCGAGATGGAAAACTGCATCAAGCGCGCCGTCATCATGAGCGAGGGTACGCAGATCACCGCGCTGGACCTGGGCCTGCCCGAATCCGTACCACTGGAGGAAAGCATCGACCTGCGCGAGGCGCGCGACGCGGCCGAATACCGCGTGATGGTCAAGGCACTGGCCCGTTCGGGCGGCAATATCGCCAAGGCCGCCGAGATGCTGGGCGTCAGCCGCCCCACCTTGTACGACCTGATGAACCACCACGGCATCAAGTAGGACTGTCGGGTCGCGGCATCGGTGCAACACCACGCCAACGGGTAGGCATACCCACCCGGGGCGCCGGCGAAGCACCACTGCACCGAATGCACCGTTGCCGCGCGGCGCCGGGTGGCCAGCGGCGCGCAGCGATGCGGCCGGGATCGCCCCAAGGCCCGCTCTACGTCATGGCCGCGGCTTGCCGTCCATCGTCGCCCCTGCGCTTTCCTCGTTTCCCTCTTGCTCCAGTTCCGCCGCAGGCAATGGGGTCGCGCCAGCCTGGGCTCCTGCGGGCGCCTGCCGGCGCGGCGGCGCTTCCTGCCACTGGCCCGCGGCGGCCAGCTTGTTCTTCAGGCCGGGCAGGGGAAACCCCAGCTGGTAGGCCTGCTGGGCCGCCATGCGTGCCTTGGCATAGTCCTTCTGGCGCAAATACAGCAGGCCCAGGTTGTACTGGTTGGTGGCATTGCGGGGTTCCAGCCGGGCCGCATCTTCCAGCTGCGCCAGGGCCGCCGCATCCTGGCCCAGCGCCAGCAGGTAGCCGCCGAAGATGGCGCGCACGCGGGCGTCGTCGGGCCGGTAGCGGATGGCGCGGTCAAAATAGCAGACGGTGGAATACTTGGCACCGTGCGGCCTGGTCGTCTTGTCGCGCAGGGACAGCCGGGCCAGTGCGGCCAGGGCCCGGTGGTGGTTGGCGAAATGGTCCAGCACATAGCCGATATCGGCGCCCAGGTGGCCGCTGACGCCTTTTTCCAGCCGCTCCACCGGTGGCGTGAAGTGGAACTGTTCGACGACCCCGAGGCGTTCGCGGTCGGTGGCACTGGTGTAGTCGCCACCGCTCACGTTGTTGACGACGGGGACCGGGCAATCCGGCGCAGCCTTGCCGGCGCCTGCCGCGGCGCCCGGCAAGGTGCACAGCGCGCCGAACGCTGCTGCCATCAAGGTCGATTGGAATACCATGGTGCCTCCTGTCTGCTGCCTTGTTCCAGCGCCTCGATGTCGAAGCGCAGCTGGGGAATCGAGCCGGGACGCAGCGACAGGTGCACATACGGCGCCACCGTCGCCACCATGCCCTGCCAGTGCCCGATCCGGACGAACGTCGCGCTGCCCAGCCGCACGGCACCGGGCCGCGGCGGGCCATCGAACGGTGTGGCGCGGCTGCAGATCCAACGGATGCCGCGCGCATGCAGGCGCCGGTGCGCTTCGTCCAGCAGGCGCATCGCCGTCGGACCGGCGCGCAGCCGCGGCTGGACGAAACTATCGTAATGCCAGGCCGTGTGCGGCGACGGCAGCCGGTAGCGCGCCCGCACTTCCTCGTCGTCGCCGCCACCAAACTGATACCACAGGAAGCCAACTAGTTCAGGCCCGTGCCAGGCGGCCAGGCTGTAGCTGCCGCGATGAAAGCGTTGCGCGACGACGTCACGCGGGCGTGGGTAACCCCAAGGGATATCGGACAGCGCCACCATCGGCCGGATGTCCAGGGCCATGCCGTCCCGCACGCCGGCATGCTGGCAGGCTACGCGGTGGGCGATGAAGTCAAGGCGGTACAGGTGGGCGCCGCAGCGACGGGCGATGGGCAGCAGCATGCACGCTAGCAGGCGCGCCAGGGGCAACAACGTGCGCACCAGCAGCCAGCCATGACGGCCAGGCCTGGTTCTGGAATCGAGGGCAGGGTGTTTCATATGCCGATTAAACCTCCGGCTTGGCGGGGCCCGTTTGTGCGGCGTCAAGATGGGGCCGGCCAAGCGGCTTGGGCCGAGCGTAGCGCCGCTCCGGCCCAAGGTGCAGCGATACCTGCGCGCGCGTGGCGATGACGGCCGCCATCAGGTAGTAGGGCACGTCCCAGTACAGCAGGCTGAGAAAGGCGCCGCCGACGCCGAATCCGATCAGGCTGGCCTGGATCATCGCCGCCAGCCGTGCCGCCCAGTCCAGCTCGGCATGTCCCCGCGCACGGCGCACGATGATGGCGGCCGAGCGCCAGGTGAGCAAGCCCAGCAGCAAGTAGATGGCCAGTCCACCGAAGCCATGTTCGGTCAGCACCTGGAAATAGATGCTGTGCGCCGCATGGACGGCGGCCGGGTTCGGCGCATACAGGGCGAACGCCAGCGGTTCGTAGGTGGCAAAGCCGCCGCCGAGGAAGCGGTCGCGCGCCATGTTGAAACCCATGTACCACGCGTTGATGCGTCCCATGGCGGACTGGTCGGCCTGGTATTCGCCGATCGTGTCCATGCGCGCGCCCCACTGGTCCGGCATGAACAGCAGGGCCAGCGGCACCAGCAGAACCAGCATGGCCGCGCCGGCCATCTTGTGGCGGCTCTTGCTCCACATGAACAGCAGCATGGCGATGATCGCCAGCAGCCCGCCGCGCGAGTAGCTGCCCAGCGCGGCCAGCCCGGACAGGGCCATCGCGGCAAGCATGGCATGGCGCATCCAGCGTCGGCGCAGGTCGTGCATCAGGTAGTACATCAGGGGAATGGTCATGATCAGCGCCAGCGCCAGCGCGTTGTTGTCGCCGATGAAGGTGCCGACGGGACC
Organism: Pseudoduganella buxea; assembly: GCF_009720835.1. Classification (GTDB taxonomy): domain Bacteria; phylum Pseudomonadota; class Gammaproteobacteria; order Burkholderiales; family Burkholderiaceae_D; genus Rugamonas; species Rugamonas buxea. The sequence continues at coordinate 34,454 of NZ_WNKZ01000059.1, read as the reverse complement.
CCACACCCGGTCGTTGCCGCCGCTGCGGATCGTGAAGATGCCGCCCTTGACGCCGTAGAAGCCCAGCGAGATGACAAGTACCCAGATCAGCTTGTGGATGTCTTCGCGCTTGTGCACGACCATCATCAGCACGAAGGTCATCAGCATGATCTTCATGACCTTCGTGTACTGGTTCCACGCCGCGTTCGGAAACATGGCGAACGGGGTCGTCAGGTTCATCCACAGGACAAAGACGATCAGCGTCAGGCTGATGGGCGACAGGGGAAAACTGTTCTTTTCGCGCGACTTGACGAGGCTGACCAGGGTCGTGACGGCGATGATGTAGGCAAACGGGAAGTTGGTGGCGAAGCCCCAGCCTTGGGTATGGGGATTCATGACGCTGATCCACACCCACATCAGGCCGCCGTACATGGGCCGTTTCAGCACGTACGGCAGGCCGCCGAACACCAGCAAGGTGACGAGAATATCGCGCATGGCTTCTTTCCTGGACTTGCTTTCCCGGCGGGCGTTCGTATGCCGGCGGACCGGCGCCCGACGACGGGCGCATCGGGCTGGAGGTCCATCGTAGGCCGGAATGACCCTGCTCCTGTTGACCACGCTCAGGGTAACCGTTACATTATTGACACCTTGTCCAGCACCGCCCGCCGGAGTCGACCTGTGCCGGCAAGCGGCGCCCGGGCCATTGCATCGTCGGCCGACGAGCGGCTGCCGTCCTGCCAGCGGGCTGTTGCGGCGATGCCGCATGCGTCCACGCTGCCGCGTTACGGACTCAGGAGTAACCGCGGTCTTGATCCGCATCATGTTCGGCCCCCCGGCCCTGTATACATTGACACCATGGCGCACCCGTCCAGCCGCGACTGGCCGCGCGCAATCGATCCGGTACGACGCATCGCGTCCTGCCGCCAGACGAGGAGGGCTCATCATGCGTGTTGGCATACTGTCGTACCCGATGCTGTTCCAGCGCGAGGGCGGGCTGCAGGTTCAGGTGCGGGAAACCATCGCCGCATTGAACCGTCTGGGACAGGACGACGCCCATCCCCTGCAGGCGGAACTGGTCGATCCGAACCGCCAACGCCTGGACCAGTTCGACCTGATCCACGTCTTCTCCGCCATCAACGGCAATTACCGGGTGGTCGAGGCGGCCACGGACATGGGCGTGCCGGTCGTCCTGTCGCCGCTGCTGTCGCCCGGATGGGACCGCGCTTCGGGTTTCCGGGCCCGCGTGGCGGACCGGCTGGCCGGGCGGCTGACGGCGTGGCATGTGCAAACGAGCTATGCGCAGACGAAAAAAGCCCTGCAGCTGGCCCGCCTCGTCATTGCGCTGGGCGAAGCCGAGCGCGACGCCATCACGTCCGGCTTCCTGATCGAGCCGGCCAAGATCCGCGTCTTCCCCAACGGTATCAGCCGCCAGTTCTTCACGGCCCGTCCGGAACTGTTCCGTCACCGCACGGGTATCCGCGGGCCGTTCGTGCTGATGGCCGGCACGGTGAGCCCGTATAAAAACCAGCTGGGCCTGGTGCAGGCGCTGGAGGGGCTCGACTTGCCCATTGTGCTGATCGGCCGCTGCGGGCGCGACGACCAGGGCTACCTGGAGGCCGTGTTGCGTTCGCCCCAGGTGCGCTGGCTGGGCGAACTGCAGCACGAGGATCCGCTGCTGGCCAGTGCCTTCGGCGCCGCCTCCGTCGTGGCGCTGCCAAGCCACGGCGAGGTTTTTCCGCTGGCCGTGCTGGAAGCGCTGGCCTGCGGCACACCGGTGGTGATGACGGATGAAAACGCGCTGGACCTGCGCGAAAGCGATTTCGCCCTGCGCAAGATCGCCTGGCATGACGGCGAGGCCCAACGCGCGGCCATACGCCATTTCATCGACCAACCGCCGCAGCGGGAAGCCGTGCGCGCCCTGGTGGAACAATATACCTGGCAGCGCGTGGCCTCGCAGATCGCCAACTGCTACTTCGACCTGGCCGCGCGCCTGGCCGCCGAACGGGGCATGGCGCCGCAGGTTCCCCAGGCGTTGGTGGCGCTCGATATAAAGGAACACGCCGCCGTGCGCCAGGAAGAGGCCCAGCGCGGCTCGGCCTGATCGCAGCGGCCGGTCCCCGGCGGCATCCCGCCGTGGCGCCGGCCCATCCCGCTGCATTCTTGCTTCTTTCCAACGAAACGACGTCGCCGCGGCATCCGGACGCCGGCGGGGCCATGCACGCGCGTACCGGTACGCAAGCGGCAATGACGATGCAGCAATAAGAAAACAGGGCCTGATGGGCGGGTCGCATCCATTCCGCGCCGGGCCATTCCGGGCAGCAGTGCGGGCCGAAGTTCGACGCAGCGCGAGCCGGTTGGCACCCGGTACGCCAGGCCACGCCGCGCGTGCCGAGGGTCAGGCGCCCGGCGGGCGATAGCGCAGGACGGCAGCGCCTTTTTCGCAGGGAGGCAGGTGCTGTTCCATGTCCGGGTATTCCTCGGCCCAGCGCCGCAGGATGGTTTGCTCGTCCGGGCGACGGGCGTCGTCCAGGAAAACGGCCGCGCCCGGTGTCAGGCGCGCGAACAGGGCCGGGCCGGCCGGATAGCGGGCCAGCGCCCGCGTCGCCTGGGGCGGGCCGTCGATGGCCAGCATGTCGATACGCAAGTTGGCCGGCAAGCCGTCCGTCGTGTACCACGGCCATGTGGCGCCGCTGAACTCCTGGGCCTTCAACGGCGCGTCCAGCACGATGGCCCAATCGCTCAGGCCATGTCGGGCCAGCTGGCGGCGGGCCTCGGCCGCATAGCGGGAATCGTGCTCCAGGCTGTAGACCTTGCCGGCGCCGTTCAACTGCATGCAACGGGCCAGTACGACGGTGGACGTACCGCTGCTGCATTCGACGACGACACCGGGCTTTTCCGCCAGCGCATGGCGGGTCATTTCCAGTAGGAAATCAGGCGAAGCGGCCCAGCCGCGCGTGTCGGGCAGGCTGTGCCTCAGGCCCAGGTCCGTGTACAGGCCCTGCAGCGCCTCGAGCTGACGGAACAGGCCCGCATTCTCCCGTTGCGACTGGTCGCGCACGTCATGCAGCAGCAGGTGGATCAGGCGCACCTTGTGCAGGGTGTAGCCGCACAGCAGCAGGATCGCGGCCGTGAACAGAAAGGAAGTCAGGGGAAACATGCAGCGCGCTCCTAGTCGTAATAGCCGTAGTAGTTGGGATCGTTGAAGGATTTGATCTTGTTGTAGACCAGGTTGACGTGCTCGCACGCCTCGATCTGGCGCAGCGCCTCGCGCACATTGCTGTGGGTGGTGCGCTCGGCTTCGACGACGACGACGACCTGGCCCATGTGGGCCGCCAGCACGCCGGCCTCGGTCGTGATCAGCAGGGGCGGCGAATCGAAGATGACGATGCGGTCGGCATAGCGGGATGCGATCTCGTCCAGCAGCCGCGTCATGCTGCGGCTGGCCAGCAACTCGGTGGCGTGCTTGTTGCGGCGCCCGGCCGGCAGGATGCTCAGGGCCGGCACATTGGTTTTCAGGATGACGTCGGCAAGGTCGAGATTGTCGTCCAGCAGCACATCCATCAGCCCGGGACGGGGCTCCAGGCCCAGCACGGACAGTACCGTCGGCCGTGCCACGTCGGCATCGACCAGCAGCACCGTCGTATCGCGCTCCATGGCCATGCTCATGGCCAGGTTGATGGCGCAGAAGGTCTTGCCTTCGCCGGGAATGGCACTGGTAACGATAATCAGGTTGCCATGGCGGATGGCCTGGCCGTCCAGGGCGCGCGCACCACGCAGCAGCGGGCGCTTGATGAGGCGGAAATCCTCCGCCACGCCAGAGCGGCCGCCCTCGTGCGTGACCATGCCCAGCTGTTGAAGCCTGGCCAGGTTGATGTCCGCAAAGCGGGCATCGGTGCTCACCAGGTTCGGCTCGGTGCGCGGCGTGTCGTCAATGGGAATCATGCCAGTCTCCGTTACGAAGGAAGGAGCGCCATCGCCATCACGCCGCCATATGACACGAACAGGCAAGCCAGGCCGGCGCCGAATCCGATCTGGCCGCGCCGGCGTTTCTTCAGTTCCGCTTCGGTCCAGTTCATGGCCACGGCGCCCAGCACGCGCAGGCCAGTGGCCTCCCGCAGTTCTGCCGGGCTCAGGTAGGTTGGGCGGACCTGGCTGATCAGCAGTGCCGACGCGGCACCCGCCAGCACGGCCGCCGCCAGCACGGCGCTGTACAGCAAAGGGCGGTTCGGCCCGACGGGGCGCAATGGCACCGTGGGCGGGTCGATGATCTTGAAGCTCATCATCTCGGTGGTGGTGGACAGGTCGCCCGACAGCTTGGCCGCCTCACGCCGGCCGATCAGTTTCTCGTAGTTGTCCTTGTTGATCTGGTAATCGCGGTTCAACTGGGCCAGCTGCGATTCCACTTCCGGGACGGCCTTGCTTTGCTCGAGCAGGCTGTCGTGGCGTGCCTGCATTTCGGCGACCCGGGCCTTGATCGACGCGACACGGGCATCTGCTTCCGTCAGCGCCACCTTGAGCTGTTGCAGCATCGGACTGAAGTTCTTGCCGGGGTCCGATGGCGTGCCGCGCGTCTTGGCTTCCTGCACCTTGCGCTCTTCCAGCAGGGCGATCAGGCGGCGCGTCGAGATGATGTCCGGATGGGCTTCCGTGTATTGCAGCAGCAGGGCGTCGAGCGACTTGTTCAGGGCGTTGATGCGGCTGTCCATTTCCGGGTTGTCGATGGTGGCCGGGTTCGGCTCCGCACCCAGGATCGGCTCGTCCCCGGAGATCTGGGCATTGATGGCGTTGCGGGCCTGCTCGGCCTCCACCAGTTCCAGGCGCGCATTGTTCAGTGCATCCGAGGCCATCAGCAGCTGGGCGCCGTAGTCGACGCCCTGGCGCGGCAGCAGGAAGTTGTTTTTCAGCTTGAACTCCTTGACGGAGTTTTCCGCTGCCATCAGCTTGTCTTCATACGCACGGATCTGGTCGTCGATGAACTGCACGGCCTTTTCCGACTCGCCTTTCTTGCCCTTGAAACTGCCTTCGACGAAAATCGTCAGCAGCGACTGCACGACGTCGCGCACGAGGCGTGGGCTGTGGTCGCTGTAACTGATCGAATAAATATCCATCGTGCCCGTGCCGCCGATGCGGATCTTCTTGATCAGCTCCTCGATTTTTTCCTCGCGGTCGCGCGGCGTCTTCAAGGTGATGTCCAGATCGACCATGCGGATGACGCGGTCGATATTCGGCCGGGTCAGCAGTTGCCGGCTCATGATGTTGACCTGCTGCTCCAGGTTCGGCACCGTCGTCATGCCCGACAGCAGGGGCTTCAGGATGCTCTGCGTGTCGACGAAGACGCGCGCGCTGGTCTGGTAATCGTTGGGCAGGGTGTAGACCTTCAGCCAGCCTGCCGTCGCCACCAGCCACGTGACGATGACGGCGCACCAGCGATACTTCCAGATCCCTTTCAGGCCGGCCTGCAGCTGGGCGATGATTTCTTCCATGGATTCGGTTCTCCGGGTGCGACGCAACGGTTCCGTGCTGATTATATGGCTGGGCTTGCGCGTGCCGGCGGCGACCTGTCGAGTGCTTGCGAAGCGTCAAAAACGGCGCACCGTCAAATTTCTCGACGGCGCGCCCACAAGTGACGAGGGGTAACAGCTCAGGATTTACGGCGACGGCTGACCAGCGACATGCTCAGCAAGCCGGCGGCCACGATGGCCAGGGTGGCCGGTTCCGGAACTTCCTGTTGCAGGGCATTGGCCAGCGTGTTGTGCTGGATCGTGATCTGGTACGTGGTGCCAGCCGTCAGCAGCGGCGTCGTGGCCGTGAACGAGAACACCTGGCCGGCGGCGTTGTATTCCAGCAGGCCCGGGTCGGCGTCAGTACGGCTGACGTTGCTTTCGGCATTCAGTTCGGAAGGTGCGAAGCTGAACACGGACGTGTTGGTCGACAGGTCGACGATATTGATGCTCCACGACAGGCGGGCATTGGCATTCGACGTGGCACCTGCATCACCCGACACGAAGGCGGCCGTGTAGGGGTTGGCGTCGAAGGCCACCGTCATCGTGTCCGACTGGCCCAGCTGGAAAGCGAAGGTGGTCGATGTGCCGACATCGGAGTTGCCGGAAGTGATGTTTTCATTCGCTGCCGTGGCCGCATCCGCCCGGGTCTGCGCGTGGGCGCCGGCCGGCACGGCGCCGATGCTGATCACCGAACCCGTCAGGGCCTGGTCGGCATAGCCGAAGGTTCCTGGCGAAGGTGGCACCACGAAGCGGTTGAAGTTATTTTCCCCCAGCACCGGGCAGCTGGGGCCGGCGCACTGGCGTGGCACGTTCGGCTGGATGCCCGACAGGATCGGCTGGGAATCGGCGCCGTTGGCGAAGATGCCGTTCCACGATGCCGTGGCATGCGCATCGTTGGTGCCGCTCAGCGTGGCGAAGTCGGCGGCACTGTAGGCGACGCCGGCACCGTTGAGCAGGCGAAAGTTGTTGATGTCAAGAATGGCCGACGCGAACGTATCGGCCTGTGCGCTGCCCATCGCTGCCAAACCGAGAGTCACAGCTGCTGCCGTGACCATAAAACCTTTCCTGATGATGTTCATGGCGTGCTACTCCTAGATAAGTGGTTACGGCCCTGAGGTCTGTGCCGACGGCTACCATTCAGCAGCATTTGTGCCATCGAGCGAGTCGCTGTGAAATCAAGGGCTTGGCGATGCCAAAAGCGGTCACGGCGAAAAAATGAAAAAAAGTCCGACGCTGTCGGGAACTTCCTGCAGGACACAGCGGTCTGATGTGCATGAACTTATTGACAACCGGGAGTTACCGTGCAACCCTTCGACGACACCATCATTTCCTTTGAAGCCGCGAAACTGCGTGACCTGGTCATCCGCGAGCAGGATACGGCGATGCCACACACCCACCCGATCGATACGCAGATCTTCCATATCCGGATGGCCAGCACTGCCGGCAAGCGCGAGGCGGCCAGCCTGTTGCTGAGGAAAATGTATGGCTGGCGCGGCTATGATGTCGATACGGAGACGACGCATGCACCGAACCGTATCACCCTGTATGCGGAAACCCACGGCGCCACCGTCGGCACCATGTCCCTGTGTCTGGATGACCCCGACCTGGGCCTGCCGGCCGACGAAAATTTTCGCGACAAGCTGGTAGGGCTGCGCGAACAGGGACGGCGCCTGTGCGAACCGTCCCGGCTGGCCATCGACAAGGATGTCAGCAAGCGCGTCTTCGCCGCGCTGATCCACATCTCGTACATCTACGCCCACAATATCCACGGTTTCACGGACTACGTGATCGAAGTCAACCCGCGCCACGTGATGTTCTACAAGCGCATGCTCGGCTTCCGCGATTTCGGCGGCGAGCGGACCTGTTCGCGCGTGGGCGCCCCGGCCGTGCTGCTGCGCCTGGAACTGGACTATATGGGCGAGCAGATCCGCCGCTTCGGCGGCCAGATGGAGCAGGCCCCGGGCGAGCGCTCGTTCTACCCGTACTTCTTCCCCCTGCGCGACGAGCCCGGCATCACGACCCGGCTGATCCAGGGTAGGGACTGATGGGCGCCGGCGCCGAACCCCGCGCGGCGGCCGTCCTGGCGGCATGGCGCGCCCTGCTGGGCGAGGCCCGGGTGGTCACCGATGCCGCCGCACTGGCCCGGTATGCCGCCAGCACGTCCTCGTACAGCACCTTGCCGCTGGCCGTCGTGCACCCGCACAGCACGGAGGAAGTGGCGGCCGTCGTGCGCGCGGCGGCGGGCGGCGGCGTGCCCCTGTACCCCATCAGCACGGGGCGCAACTGGGGCTATGGCGACGCGTGCGCGCTGGCCGACGGCCATGCCATTGTCGACCTGTCCGGCATGAACCGCATCCTCGAGGTCGACGCCACGCTGGCCTATGTCGTTGTCGAGCCGGGCGTGACGCAGCAGCAGCTGTCGCGCTACCTGATCGAACACGAATTGCCCTTGTGGATGGACTGCACGGGGGCCGGCCCGGATACCAGCCTGATGGGCAATATCCTGGAGCGCGGCTTCGGCCATTCGCCCTACGGCAACCGCTTCCAGAACGTGGCCAGCATGCGCGTCGTGCTGGCCGACGGCGAAGTGGTCGACACGGGCTTCGGCCACTTCCCCGGCGCCGCCAACGCCCGCGTCTACCAGTATGGCGTGGGTCCCTATGTCGACGGCCTGTTCACACAGTCGAACCTGGGCATCGTCACGAGCCTGGGCCTGTGGCTGATGCCGAAGACGGCCGCGCTGAACCACTTCCTGTGCAGCGTGCCGCAGCACGCCGACATCGCCCCCGTCATCGAGGCCCTGCGACCGCTGCGGATGGACGGCACCCTGCGCAGCATCCTGCATATCGGCAACGACCTGCGCGTGCTGTCGGGCGGCACCACCTATCCGCGCGCGCTGGCCGGTGACGTCGTGCCGCTGCCGGAAGCGCTGCGGACGCAGATGCGCGCAGCCGCCGGCATCGGCGCGTGGATGGTGTCGGGGGCGCTGTACGGCAGCGCGGACCAGGTGGCCGTGGCGCGGCGCGCCCTGCGCCGGGCCTTGCGCGGTACGCCGGCCAGCCTGCGCTTCCTGGACGAACGCAAGCTCGACGCGGCGGCCTGGGTCGCGCGCCTGTTGAAAAGCACGGCGGTCGGCAAGCGCCTGGCCAGCCAGGTGCTGCTGGGCCGCTCGCTGTTCGAGATGAACCGGGGCATTCCGAACGGGCGCTTCCTGGCCGGCGCCTACTGGCGGCGCCGGGGCGGCCTGCCGCCGGACTTCCCCGCCAACGCCAACCCCGCGCTGGATGGCTGCGGCATGCTGTGGGTGTCGCCCGTGCTGCCGATGCGGGGCACCGACCTGCTGCGGGTGCACGCGCTGGCAGCGCCCATCTTCCACGCCCACGGCTTCGACCTGTTCGTCACCTTCAGCATGATCAACGAGCGGGCCCTGGGCGGCGTGCTGACGGTGGCCTACGACAAGGAAGATCCGGACGAAGTGGCGCGCGCGCGCAGCTGCTACAAGCAGGTGTTCGAGACGATGGTGGGCGCCGGCTATATTCCGTACCGGGTCGGCCTGCAGTCGATGGCCGACCTCGATAACGGCGATGACAGCTACTGGCGCATGGTCGGGCGCATCAAGGCGGCGCTCGACCCGGAAGGCCTGATCGCGCCCGGGCGTTACGGAGCGCGCGGGGCGGCGCCGAAGCCGCCGCCCTGAGCCCGCCGCCCGGCCGGCTACATCTGCGCCAGCATCTGCTGCACCGCTTCGCGGTGCTTGAAGTCGCGCTGGGCCAGCAACTGCTCGCAGTGGCCGCGCGCGGCCTTGCGGTCGCCCTGCTTGAACAGGGCCTGGGCCAGGTGGAAGCGGATCTCCAGTGCCGTCGGCGCCTGCGTCACGGCCTTCTGCAGCAGGCCCAGCGCCCGCGCCGTATCGCCCCGCGCCAGCAGCACGGCGGCCAGCGTGTCGGCCACGGCCGCATTGGCCGGCGCCAGCTTGTAGGCCCGTTCCGCATGGCCCAGCGCGGCCGGGTCCTTCAGCTGCAGCAGCGACCAGGCCAGGTCGTTCAGCGCCACCACATTGTCCGGCGCGCGCTTGAGCACATCCTGGTAGTGCGTGCTGGCGCCCTTGAAGTCGCCCGCCGCCAGCAGGGCGCTGGCGTGGTACATGCGAGTCGGCTGGTCGTCCGGATGACGCGCCAGCCATTCCTTCATCCGGGCGTCCGCTTCCGGCTGGCGTCCGCCTGCCTGCAGGGCCCGGTGCAGGGCCACCAGCAAGGCGCCGGAAGGGGCCAGGCCCAGCGCCTTGTCATAGCGCTGCACGGCGTCCAGCGGCTTTTGCTGGGCCATCAGCACGTCGCCCTCCAGCTTGAAACCCACCGGTGACTGGGGCTGGCGCCGCTGCCAGTCCTGGGCCAGCGCGCCCGCTTCCAGCAGCGCGTTCTTTTCGATCAGGAGTCCGCTGAGCAGGATCGCCACTTCCGGATTGTCCGGCGCCATCTTGGCTCCCTTGCGCGCGGCCAGCAGGGCCTGTTCGACGCGGCCGCTGGCCAGTTCCAGGCCGGCAATGCGCAACTGGATGCCGGCCGCCTTGGGGTGCATCACGGCCAGCTTGGCATAGCTCTCCAGCGCGGCCGCCGTCTGGCCCGATTCGGCCTGGGCCTGGGCCAGCAGCGACAGCGAGTCGGTCGACTCCGGGTCCGTGGCCTGCAGCTTGCGCGCCAGGGTCAAGGCCTTGTCCTTCTGGCCCGCGCGCAGGTAATAGCCGGCCAGCTGCTGGGCCGGCAGCGCGGCGTCCGGATTGGCCTTGCTGGCCATTTCCAGCCAGCCGATGGCTTCGGCCGTCTTGCCCTGGCTCGTGGCCAGGCGCGCCAGGGCCGTCATCATCGCCACGTTCTTCTTGTCCCGTGCCAGCGCCGCTTCGTAGCGCTTGCGGGCATCCTCGGGTTTCTTCGACACGACATCGAGCTGGGCCAGGTTGTCCAGCGCCGGCAGGTACAGCGGGTCCATGGCCAGCGCCTTCATGAAGCCGGCACGGGCGCCGTCGACGTCGCTCTTGCCCAGCAACACGCCGGCGCGCAGGTTCTGCAGCATCGGGTTGTCGCCCTGCTTGATCAGGGCGTCGACGGCGGCCAGGGCCTGGTCGAACTGTTTCGCGCGCAGGTGGGTCAGCACCAGCAGCACGCCGGCCCGGCCCGGTCCCGCGTCGCCGGCGCTGGCATGTTCCAGCTCGGCGATGGCGCGCGTCGTCTCGCCCGTGCCCAGCCGGCTCAGGCCGTGGGCCATCCGCAATGACGGCGCGTCCGGCTTCAGTTCGCTGGCCTTCTTGAACAGGTCGGCCGCCTCCGTGAAGCGGCGCGCGCGCATCTGGGCTTCGCCCGCCAGCGCCAGCAGCTCGACATCGTCCGGGGTTGACTTCAACAGCGGCTGGACCAGTTTCAAGGCCTCGTCCGGCTTGCCGTTGCGCAGCGCCACCGTGGCCATCAGCTTGGTGGCATAGGCATTGCCGGGATTGCTTTCCAGGAACTGGCCCAGGTAGCGTTCGGCCTGCGTGTTCGAGCCCAGCGCCAGTTGCACGGCACCGGCCAGCAGCAGGCTGGGCATGTGATCGGGCACGGCGCGCAGCACTTGCTGCAATTGTTCCAGCGCGCCCTTGTTATTGCCCTCGCGGAAATCGAGCAGGGCCTGGGAATAGAAGATCAGCAGGTTATTCGGCTGGAACTTGCGCGCCTTGGCCAGCCGTTCGCGCGCCTCCTTGAACCGCCCCGCCTCGATATCGAGGTTGGCCAGGTCGACGTGGGCCTGCACATTATTGGGCTTGAGTTCGACGATGCGTTCGTAGGTGGCGCGTGCCGCGTCGCGTTTCTGGCCGGCCCGCTCCAGGTCCGCCTTCATGCGCAGCGTATCGACGCTGCCAGGGTTCTGAACATTGGCCTGGGCCACCAGCTCGTTGGCCCGTTCGGCGTCGTTGCCGGCCAGGGCCGCCCTGGCCAACCCCAGGGTCGCGTCGGCCAGGTCCGGCTGGCGCAGCAGTGCTTGCTTGAAGGCGGCGCGGGCCTCGTCCAGCCGGTTCAGGCCCAGCAGGGCGTGCCCGCGCAAGGCCAGCGCCTGCGCATTCGTTTCGTCGCGCGCTTCGGCCAGCGCGTTGTCGTACTGGCCCTGCGCCAGCAGCGCCTTGCCCAGGGCAGGCAACACGGCGTCGGCCGCGGCGCCCAGATCGCGGGCTCGGCGCAGCTCCTTCTCGGCCGACAGCATGTCGCCGCTTTCCACGTACATCTGGCCCAGCATCAGCCTGGCGGCCGCATCCTCGGGCGCCTGCTGCACGACGTTCTTGAGCTGGATGATGGCGGCCTTGGCGTCGCCCTGCTCGCGGAAACGTCGCGCATCGGCCATCAGCTCGTCGGTGGGCTGGTTGCGTTGGCAGGCCCCGAGGGCACAGAGCAGGGGCAGGGCGGACAGGACACGGATCAGGACGGGGGCGAGGCGGAACGGCAGGGCGGTGGGCATGGCGGTCTCCAGTGCGGGCTGAACTGCCAGCGTAGGAAATCGCCATGCGGCCTCGTTGATCGTGCTCAACGAAGCGTGGCTTTGGGCAGAACGGGCCGCTGTTACTGCAGGGCCTGTTGCGCGACTCCCGGGCCGCGGCCCCGAACGAAGGGCGTGCCGGGTCGCCCGCCGGCGTCGATCAGCCCCCGTTGCGTCGCCACGACGACGGCATGGGTGCGCGCCGTCGCGTCCAGCTTGCTCATCAGGCCTTTCACGTGGGTCTTGACGGTGCCCACGCCGATGCCCAGCTCGCGGGCGATCGACTTGTTGCAGCAGCCCTTCGCCAGGAGCTGCAGCACGTCCGTTTCGCGGCCCGTCAGGCTTTCGCGGCTGAGGCTGTCCGCGACGCAGCGCGTCACCGCCTCGCTCAGGTAGCGCATGCCCTGGCTCAGCTGGCGCACCGCTCTGACCAGCTCGTCGCCGGCGCAGCCCTGCAGCAGGTAGCCGTGCACGCCCGCATCCATGGCCGTGCGCACTTCCCATTCCTTGTCGCGCTGCGTGATGACCAGCACGCGCGCAGCCTGGCCAAAGCGGTCCGCCGGCAACTGCCGCGCGAGGGCCAGGCCGCTGTCGTAGTCCGCCACCAGGACCTGGGCATGGGGCTGGGCCTGGGGCTGCCGGCCATGGGCCGTCAGGACGAATTCGCCGGCCTCGGCGAGCAAACTCATCAGTCCCGCCGTCATGACGGGCTCGGAATGCATGATATGAACGTTGGGCTGGGGGACGGGCATGTGGTTCTCCTTCACGGCAACGGCACGGCCAGTTGCAACGCTTACATGATGAAACTGCAAGGGCGCGAAGACAAGTTAAGCGATGTTAATTCGCTTAAACAAAGGCGGGAAGAGGGAAGAACGAGGCGCCGGACCGCAGGCGCGGCCCGGCATCGGGAACTACTTCAGGGCCGCTGGCGGGCCGTCCTGGTGGCCGTCGCGCAGCGAGGCCAGGCGTATAGCGGCGCGCGGATGGCTGTGCTCGGCCGCCTGGCGGTACAAGGTGGCGGCGGCGTTGGCCCGGTCTTTGCGGTAGAGCTCGGCCAGCTGGAAGGCCGACTCGGCGTCGCCAGCCCGGGCCGCTTCCTCGAACAGGCGAATCGCATCCTGGGGGCGGGTCTGCTTGCTCCGGTAGATCATGCCCAATTCGCGCTTGGCGACAATGGAGCCTTGGTCGGCCCACTCGCGCAGGCGGCGTTCGGCGGCGGCACCCCCATGCTGGCCCAGCTTGTGGGCGACGGCTTCGATGACGGGGGCGGGCGGGACGTCGTTCTCCTTGGCCTGACAGGCGATCAGCGTCCCCACCATGACGAGTACGGACGCGATGAACGCGCCGGACTTGTTAAATAATTCCATATTCTTCTTCTTGCCTCATTCAAACCTGCATGACGCGGTTGATAGGGGTGTGTACAGTCCAGCTTGGCAGGACGAGCGCCCAAACAATTGCCGGAACGAGTCCCAGGACCGCGCCGCACATCGTCGGCGGACGCCAGCGCCAGCTCAGCCTTTGTAGCCGGCCGCATTGTAAAGGGTTTGTCAGCGCGAGGTCGCACGGTCGCGTCGGACCGGAGGACATCAGCAGGACATGCTGATCTTATCATGTTGAAATTGACTCAACACAGGTGAAAGCGGCGCGGCCCCGTAACATTTGTAACCATTCGTTAGTACTGCCGACCTCGCTCAGCGGGCGGCGTGGCGGCCCGCATGCTGGTCCAGCCACGCGCCGGCATGCTCCATGACGAGGCGCAGCTCCGTTTCGGCAGCCGTAAACAGCAGGGGAATTTCCAGTACCTTGCCCTCGGCCAGGGCCAGTTCCAGCCCCAGGCAGGCGCCGACGAAACGCCGCGCCCCCAGTTCGCTGATGGCGTCGCGCAACTGGTGCACGATGCGGCGCGCTTCCATGAAGCGGCCCTGCTGCACGGCCTCGCCCGCCCGGTTCAGCGGTTCGATGCCCGTGCCGATGCAGTTGCGCACCAGGCGTACCACCTTGCCGACGGCGCGGTCGTCGTTGCCCAGTGCCTCGACCAGGTCGTCGACACAGAAAATCATTTCGTCATGCGCGCTTGCATAGGCCATGGTGACCTCCCGTCATTCGTTGAATGTCCAGTACCTGCCGGCCGGGCTGTCGACCGGATGCAGGCCGAAGCGCCCGTCCGCGCGCAGGTGCTGGTTGATCAGGTAGTACAGGTCGCCCAGGGTCGAACGGCCCTGGCCGTAGTAGGAGTGCCCGATGAAGCTGGTATCGACCCGGCTGGCGTCTATCGTCTCCAGGCCGGGCGCCACTACCAGGCCGTCGCCACTGTCGCCGGCGCGGGGATGGCCGTGCACCCGCTGCGACATGCGCAGCGCCTCGTCGTTCGACGACGCATACAGCGTCACCGGCGTTTGTGCCGCGCCGAGGGCCGGCACGATATCGCGGCGGAACACGTCGGCGTCGATGTCCGGCGCCGTCAGGATGATCTCGCGCAGCCGGCCCAGCAGGTCCGGCCGTCCCGCGATCACGGCCGCGGCGGCGCGGGTCAAGGCGCGGTTGCCCATGCTGTGCCCCAGCAGGTAGACATGTTCGGCCTCGGTGCCTTCCAGGAAGTCGATCAGGAACTCTGTCAGCTTGGACTGTGTCCACTCGATATTGGTTTCATCGACCATGTAGCCGGACAGGCGGCCCTGCGACGGCCAGCTGTAGAACATGGGCACGCCGGCAAAGGCCAGGTCGTACGCCATCTGGCCCGTGCGCCGGGCCGCATCCTCGAAACTGACGCGGTAGCCGTGCACGAACAGCAGGGCACTTTTCCCGGCACTGGCGGCAATCGCCTGGGACAACGCGGGGAAGAACTGCTCGCGCCCGGCCAGCTCCGTGCGCAGCAGTACCACGTGGCGGTTGGGATCGGGGCGAAACTGCAGGCGCAGCAGCGACGGCGACTCCATCTCGCCCATCCGGTGTTCGCGCGGAATGCTCACTTCGCAGCTGCCGTAGGCGATGGGCCCGCGCGCGCCGCCGAACTGGCGGGCCGGATGGCGGTCGCCCGTCTGCTGGCGGTCGGTGGCGAAGAACACCTGCATGACGGCATAGTTCGGCGCCTGGATGCTTTCGTGGGTGGCCAGCGGCGCCGCGCCCGGTGCCACGCCCTGGCGCCGCTCCACTTCGTCGAGCAGGTTGCGGGCGGCGGCGCGCAGGTAGCGGTCGCCCGCCAGGCCGGCCGCCGCCAGCGCATCGGACAGAGCGAACTGGCGCGACAGCGAACCGGGATCTTCCTCCAGGTCGAGGATGGCTTCCTCGACGGCCGCCGCCTTGGCCGCCAGGCGCGAACGCAGCATGTGGTAGGCGGCACTGGTACTGCCCTCGGCGATGGCCGCGGTCACTGCGGAAGTGATGACATCCATGGATCTTGGCTCCAGTGGGAGAAGACCTGCGGCAGGACCCGCAGTTTGCACTCAGTTCCCGCTATCTCACCACAGCCCGTGGGCTAAGTCCAGTCAGAACTCAAGCGTGCCCGACACGACAAAGGTGCGCGGCGCGCCCAGCACCAGGTAGCCCTGGCCGGGATAGCCGCCGGCGGACGCCCAGTGGTCGCGCCCGAACGCGTTGTCCAGGCGGGCCCGCAAGGTCAGGGTGCGTTCGCCCACGCGCGTGATGTAGCGCGCGCCCAGGTCGGTGCGGGTCCACGACGGCACCTGCTGCCGGTTGGCCGCGTCGGCGAACTGGCTGGCCGTGTAGTTGACGCGGCCCGTCAGTGCCAGGCCCGCCACGCCCGGCACATCCCAGTCCGCGCCCAGGTTGGCCTGGTGGCGCGGCACGCCGATAACGTCGTTGCCGTCGGTCAGGCCGCCCTGCGTGCGGCGCTGTTCGGCGTCGAGGAAGGTCATGCCGCCCAGCAGGCGCAGGCCCCGCAGCGGCTGGCCGAACACGGACAACTCCACGCCCCGGTTGCGCTGCTCGCCGTTCAGGCCGAACACCCGGTCGACGACGGTGGCCTGCGGCTGGCTGGTTGTGAAGACGGCGGCCGTGAAGCCCACCGTGCCGGCATCGTATTTGGCGCCGACTTCCTTCTGGCGCGAGACGGTGGGCGCGAAGGTCTGGCCGATATTGTCCACCGCGCCGGCCGCGCCCTGGCCCTTCTGCAGGCCCTCGATATAGTTGGCGTACAGCGACAGACCCTTGACGGGCTTGACGACGATGGCGGCCACGGGCGTGTTGCGGCTCTCGTCGTAGCGCGATTCCTCCACGCCCGTCGTGTAGTTGTAGCTGAAATCCTTGATGCGCTGGTGGCGCAGGCCCACCGTCACCAGCACCCGTTCGCCCGCCAGGGCCACCGTGTCGGCGACGGCGTAGCTGGAGAGAATGGTCTTGCTGGTGGTCACAGGCGCATCCAGCCGCCCGCCCGTGAAGAAGTTGGCCGCCGGCGCCGCGACGTCGCGCGGCGCGTACAGGTTCGTTGCGATCGTGCTGACGAAGTCGCCCATCGCATAGGCATTGCGCGACTCGCTGCCGAAACCGCTGGCCGTGGCCGACAGGCTGTGGCCGACGGCGCCCGTGCGCAGCTTCGTGCGCACGCCGATCTCGCCCGTGCGTACCGTGTCTTCGCGTGCGTTGTCGAAGCGGTACATGCCGGCCGCGCCATCGGCGCCCGTGGCCGTCGTTGTCGTCAGCACATTCGATTCCTTGCCGGAGCGGGCGCCGAAGGCGGCCCAGGCCACCGTGTCCTTGGCCAGGTCCAGTTCGCCGCGCACGGTGCCGAACTGGTCGCGCTCCTTCGAATAGGTCCATGATTGGGCGAAGCTGCCGTCCGCGGCGGGAGCGCGGGGCACGGCGATGCCGGCCGCCAGGGCGACGGAAGGGCGGGGCGCCGTCAGTTCCTGGTCCTGCCAGCCGAGGTCGGCCGACAGCCGGTAGTTGCCGCCGTTCCAGTCCAGGCCGACGGCGGCCACGCCCAGTTCGCGCGATTCGCCGTCGATGGCCGTGCCGCCATCGCGCCGCACGGCGTTGACGCGGATGCCGGCACGGTTGTCGGGCCCGAAGCGGCGGCCGATATCGACGGCGCCCACCTTCTGGCCACCCGTTTCGATGCCGGCCGTGACGGCTGTCAGGTCGGCATTGCCGGCCCGCTTCGGCACCAGGTTGATCGAGCCGCCGATGCCGCCGCCGCCCGGCGCCGCGCCGTTCAGGAAGGCATTCGCGCCGCGGAACACTTCGACCCGTTCCAGCAGCTCGGCGGCGACGAACTGGCGCGGCAGCAGGCCGTACAGGCCGTTATAGGCCAGGTCGTCCGAATTGACGGCAAAGCCGCGGATCACGTACAGCTCCTGGAAATTGCCGAAGCCCCGCGCGACTCTGACGGACGGATCGTTCTGCAGCACGTCGGCCACACCTTGGGCCTGCTGGTCCTGGATCAGCTGCTGGGTGTAGCTGATGGCGTTGAACGGCGTGTCCATCACGTCGACATTGCCCAGCAGGCCCAGCCGGCCGCCCCGGGCCACCTGGCCGCCCGAGTAGACGCGCGTCAACCCTTCGGCCGACGCGTCGGCCGAGGCGCTGATGACGACGGTGGCAACAGGCTGCCCGGCGACAGTGGCCTGGGCGGCGGCCGCGCCGCTGGCGACGAGCAGGGCGGCAAGGGCGGTGGGGCGAAGGGTTGGCTGGCGAGTAATCATTTTGATCAGCAGTGCTGGCGTGGGGAAAGGTGACAGCGCGATTATATCGTTACCGATCCGGCTGGTAAATGAGAATAATTTGCATTATCATCCCGATTGGTCTCTTATTTCGTCTTCTTTTCCCTCGATCCCTATCGCCATGACTCCCGTCACTATCCGCCGCTGGGCCTGGGTCCACAAATGGAGCAGCCTGGTCTGCACCGTCTTCATGCTGCTGCTGTGCATCACCGGGCTGCCGCTGATCTATCACCACGAAATCGGCCACCTGCTGGGCACCGAGGTCGAATCGAAGGCCATGCCCGCCGATACGCCGAAGGCCGACCTGGACCAGGTCATCGCCGCCGCCAAGGCCCTGTATCCGGGCAAGCAGATGATGTACATGTCGCAGGAGCCGGACGATGACACGATCTGGAACCTGACGCTGGGCGACCACGGCACGGACGAAAACTACAAGGCCACGGCGGTCGATGCCCGCACGGCCGAAGTGCTGCCCACGCCCCAGTTCGAAGGCAGCTTCATGTCCGTCATGTTCCACCTACACGTGGACCTGTACGCCGGACTGTGGGGCAAGCTCTTCCTTGGACTGATGGGCCTGCTGTTGCTGGTGGCCATCGTCTCCGGGGTCGTGCTGTACGCCCCATTCATGCGCAAGCTGGACTTCGGCACCGTGCGCCGGGCCCGCACGCCCCGCACCAAGTGGCTGGACCTGCACAACCTGCTGGGCATCGTCACGTTGACGTGGGCCTTCGTCGTCGGTGCCACCGGCATGATCAATACCTGGGCCGACCTGATGCTCAAGTACTGGCAGGCCACGGAAATGGCCGACATGGTCGCGCCGTACAAGAACGCGCCGCCGCTGGCCGCCTTCGGTTCCGTGCAGCAGGCCGTCGCGAATGCCAAGGCACTGGAACCGACGATGAAGATCGGCTTCATCGCCTTCCCAGGCACGCCGTACACGAGCGAGCACCACTACGGTGTGTTCATGAACGGCGTCACGCCGCTGACGTCGCGCCTGTACAAACCCGTGCTGATCGACGCCCAGACGGCGCAGGTCACGGACAGCCGCGAGCTGCCGTGGTACCTGACGGCATTGCTGGTATCGCAGCCGCTCCACTTCGGCGACTACGGCGGCCAGCTGATGAAGTTCCTGTGGGCGGCCCTGGATATCGCCACCATCATCGTGCTGGGCAGCGGCCTGTACCTGTGGTTGAAGCGGGGCGTCACGGTCCCGGCCCGGGCCGGCAAGGACGAAACAGTGGCGGACGGGGCCTTGGTGCCCGCGATGGCCCACGGGGAGGTCAAATGAGCCCCGCCTTCATGCGCCTGTGGGGCGTGCCCGTCCTGCTCGGCATCCTGACGGTGATCGGCCTGGTCGCCGCGCTGCTGGGCGACGGCCTGCTCGATTATGTTTCCGCCCTGGCCCTGGGGATTCCCGTGGCGCTGGGCGCGTGGCACGGGCTGCGCAAGCAGGGACAATAGGCGATAGGTGCCGTTACAGGTGCGGCGTGTCTGCCAGGATCTTCTGGTACTGGCCGAGCGCGTCGGGCACGGGGCAGGCGCCCAGGTCGACCTGCACGTCGAGTGCCTCGAGCCGGGCCGCGCTGGCCTCGGTCCTGGCCAGCCGGGCCGAAATGTCGTAGTGGCGGTGCAGGTTGGTGGCGATCGCGGCCAGGCCCGAGCAGATCGCCGCCAGGCCGCACAGGATGCGCCAGCTGGGGCTGTCCGGCCCCGCCGAGCCCAGCGCCTGGGTCAGCCGGGCGCCGCCAATGGCCGGCGCGGCCGTCAGCACGGTGGCGAGCGCGCTGGCGATCACCGTCAGCAGGGTCAGGAAGTTACCGCGCCGGTACAGCCGGGCATTGAGCCGGTCCACCGCCTGGCGCTTGTCGCGCAGGATCTTCAGGAAGGTGGCACGGGCGCTGGGCCCGTCCTGGCCGTCCTGGCCGGCCTCGGGAGGGGGCATCGGGTGGTTCATGGCGGCGACTCTCCATTGGCTTGGGTCCTGCTTCAAGCATAGTCAATCGCGGCCTGAAATCCAGCCTGGCGCCGTGCTGCTGCCGGCCGCTATTGCTGATGATTCGCAAACTGCTGCGCCACCGACTGCAGCGGCGCCGGCGGCGCGTTCGGCGTCACCGTCAGCGGCAGCGGCATGCGCACCGGTTCGTGCTGGTTGCCCGGCATGCTTTGCCAGGCCGGCGCCTCGATGCCTTCGAAAATGCCCTTCAACTGCTCGCTCCACGTCGTGCGCAGCATCTGGAAGTACTGATTGCGCTCGTCGATGGTGACGAAGCGGGTCACGGCCAGGCTGCCCGTCTCGTACACCAGCATGTCCAGCGGCAGGCCGACGGAGATATTCGAGCGCAGGGTCGAATCCATCGAAATGAGTGCACACTTGGCCGCTTCGTCGAGGGTGGTGGCGCGGGTGATGACCCTGTCGAGGATGGGTTTGCCGTATTTCGACTCGCCGATCTGGAAATAGGTGTTCTCCGCGTGCGACTCGATGAAATTGCCGGCCGAGTAGATCTGGAACAGCCGGCAGCGCTCGGCGCCGATCTGGCCGCCGAAGATGATGGCCTGGTTGAAGTCGATGCCGAAGTCGGCCAGCGCCTTGGCCTCCCGTTCGTGCACGTAGCGCACGGCCTCGCCCAGCACGCGCGTGGCTTCGTACATGTTCGGCGCGGTCCAGATGGTGTAGCCGGCGACGCCGACGAACTCGCCGACCAGCTCGCGCACGGACTGCGAGATCGACAGGTTCCCCGCCGTCATCATCACCATGACCCGGTCGCCCGGGTTCTCGAACACGTTCAGCTTGCGGAAGGTGCCGATCTGGTCCACACCGGCATTCGTGCGCGAATCGGACAGAAATACCAGCCCCTGGTCGAGGCGCATGCCAACACAATAAGTCATCGGGCGTAAGGTTCAGTTATGGGAAGGGGGATTATAAGTCGGGAAGTTGCCGGTGCGTTTCACTGGGGAACGATTTGTACGTCCACCGTCATGATTTCGTCGCCGCCGCCACTGCGCATGCCGCGGATCGGCGCGGCCGCCTCGTAGTCGCGCCCGATGGCGATGCGGCAGTAGGCGTCCGTCATCAGGCGCGCGTGCGTGACATCGATGCTGACCCAGCCGGCGAAACCGTCGTCCTGGGCCCACGCATCGACCCAGGCGTGGCTGGCGGCGTGGTTGGTATTGCCCGGATCGATATAGCCGGACACATAACGGGCCGGAATGCCCACCGCATGGCAGCAGGCCAGGAAGATATGGGCATGATCCTGGCACACGCCGCTGCCCTGGGCCAGGGCGTCCGTGGCCGTCGTCGTCACGGCCGTCGCACCGGTTTGATACGTCACCGCACCGAATATGTGCTCGGCCAGCTTCATCAGATCGCGCGTGCCGGCCTGACGGCCCGGCAGACAGCTTGCTGCCAGCGCGCGGATATTCTCGGTCGGCATCGTCAGCCGGGTCGCCACCGTGTACACCAGCGGCGACAGTGTGTCGCGCACGGCAATCCGGCCGTGCGCCGGCGTGGCCGTCTCGACCACCCCTTCGGCGACGATGACGAGCTCCTCGTGCGGCTTGTCCAGGGTCAGCATGTGCGACAGGTTGCCGTAGGCATCCGTGTAGGCATGCAGGTGGCCGGGCGCGTTCAGCTGCCATTGCAGCACGTGCTGCTGGGGCTCGCCCCGGGGCGTCAGGTGCAGCTGCTGGATCGTGTAGCCCAGCGTGGCGGTATAGCGGTATTGCGTTTCGTGGCGGATCGACAGGTGCATGGTGGTCTTTCAGGCGGCCAGCGGCACGAGGAAGTCGCGGCTGACCCGGTTGCCCAGTTCATAGATGCGGGCCAGGAATTCGGTCAGGGTGTCATGCAGGCCCCGTTCCAGGATGTCGCCGATGCGGGCGAACTGCAGGTCCGCATGCAGTTTGCCGGCCAGCCGCTCCGTCTCGCCCGACACGTCGTTGCGCACCGCGCGCAGGTTCTCCACCACCTCGTCCATGCAGGCCAGCAGCGAACGGGGCATGTCGGGGCGCAGCATCAGCAGTTCGGCCACGCGCTCGGGCGTGATGACGTCGCGGTACACCTTGCGGTAGATCTCGAAGCCGGACACGGAGCGCAGCAGCGCCGCCCAGAAGTAGAAATCACGCCGCAGGTCCGGTCCGGCGGCGTTGTCGCCGTCCCCGTCGGCGCCATGGAATTTTACGTCCAGGATGCGCGCCGTGTTGTCGGCCCGCTCCAGGAAGGTGCCCAGCCGGATGAAGTTGACGGTTTCGTCCTGCAGCATCGTGCCCAGGGTGACGCCGCGCGACAGGTGCGAGCGGTACTTGACCCACTCGAAGAACTGGCTGGGGTCCTTGCGCAACTGGCCGCCATGCAGGCGCCGGCGCAGGTCGAGGAAGGTCTGGTTCTGCACTTCCCACACTTCCGTGGTCAGCGTGCCGCGCACGGCGCGGGCGTTCTCGCGCGCCTCGGTCAGGCAGGCCGTGATCGAGGACGGGTTCGACGGGTCGCACACCATGAAGTCGATGACGTCCTTGGCCGTTACGGTGTCGTGTTTGGCGTCATAGGCTTCCTGCAGCTCGGAAATGCCCAGCATGGCGCGCCAGGCGCGGGCGGCGGCGTCCGGCGACTGCGGCAGCAGGGCGGTCTGCACGTTCACGTCCAGCATGCGCGCCGTGTTCTCGGCGCGTTCGGTGTAGCGGGCCATCCAGAACAGGTGGTCGGCGGTACGGCTCAGCATAATAGTTCCTTCATCATGATTCCAGCACCCACGTATCCTTGGTGCCGCCGCCCTGCGAGGAGTTGACCACCAGCGAGCCCTCCTGCAGGGCCACCCGCGTCAGCCCGCCCGGTACCATCGAGATGGTCTTGCCGGACAGGACGAACGGGCGCAGGTCGATATGGCGCGGCGCCACGCCGCTTTCGACGAAGGTGGGGCAGTGCGACAGGGCCAGGGTGGGCTGGGCGATATAGCCCTCCGGATGGGCCAGCAGGCGGGCGCGGAAGGCCTCGATCTGCTCGGCGGTGGACGCCGGGCCCACCAGCATGCCGTAGCCGCCGGCGCCGTGCACTTCCTTCACCACCAGGTCGGCCAGGTTGGCCAGGGTGTAGGACAGCTCGTCGGGCTTCCTGCACTGGTATGTCGGCACATTGTTCAGTACCGGTTCCTCGGACAGGTAGAAGCGGATGATGTCCGGCACATAAGGGTAGATCGACTTGTCGTCCGCCACGCCCGTGCCGATGGCATTGGCCAGGGTGACGCGCCCGGCCCGGTACACGGACAGCAGGCCCGGCACGCCCAGCGCGGAATCGGCGCGGAAGGCCAGCGGGTCGAGGAAATCGTCGTCCAGGCGGCGGTAGATCACGTCCACCTTCTTCGGGCCGCGCGTCGTGCGCATGAAGACGGCGCCATTGCTGACGAACAGGTCCTTGCCCTCGACCAGTTCGACGCCCATCTGCTGTGCCAGGAAGGCGTGCTCGAAATAGGCCGAGTTGTACATGCCCGGCGTCATGACGACGACGGTGGGGTCCATCACGCCCGTCGGCGCCACCGAGCGCAGGTTGTCCAGCAACATGTCAGGGTAATGCTCGACGGGCGCGATCTGGTGGCTGGCAAACAGCTCCGGGTGCAGCCGCATCATCATCTTGCGGTCTTCCAGCATATAGGACACGCCGGACGGCACCCGCAGATTGTCTTCCAGCACATAGAATTCGCCGGCGCCTGCCCGCACGATATCGATGCCGGCCACGTGGGCATAGATGTCCGAAGCCACCTGGATGCCCTGCATCTCGGGGCGGTACTGGGCATTGCGGTAGATCTGCTCGGCCGGGATGATGCCGGCACGAATGATGTGCTGCTCGTGGTAGACGTCGTCGATGAACATGTTCAGCGCCCGCACCCGCTGCACCAGGCCGCGCTGCAGCAGGGCCCACTCGGCGGCGGGAAT
Organism: Pseudoduganella buxea; assembly: GCF_009720835.1. Classification (GTDB taxonomy): domain Bacteria; phylum Pseudomonadota; class Gammaproteobacteria; order Burkholderiales; family Burkholderiaceae_D; genus Rugamonas; species Rugamonas buxea. The sequence continues at coordinate 10,870 of NZ_WNKZ01000059.1, read as the reverse complement.
GATGCGGGGGATCATGTCGAACGGAATCAGCCGCTCGGTGCCGGCATGGTCGCCGTAGACGGCGAACGTGATTCCGACCCGGCGGAAGGTCAGGTCCGCCTCCATGCGCTTGCGCTCGATGGCGTCCGGCGTCTGCTGGGCCAGCCAGGCGGAAAACTCGCGGTAATGCTCGCGGACGCCGCCGTCGCCCGCCATTTCGTTATAGAACTGCACGTGTGCTCCTTCCAGGGATGATGCAATTATGCAAATAACGTGCCATCGGTGTCGCACTGTTGAGCAGGAGCGCGCGAAAACTGTGCGCCGCGAGCCGGTTAGTGGTTCTACTCGGCAATATTTCTTTACAGTGCGGCGCAATCCATGCATCATTCCCGTGCTGACCCAACCAACGTCCGGCTACCAACCTGTAGTGCTTACCTTTGGGTCATTCATGCCGCTCTCCACCAATTCGTTTTCCGCCCATGCCGCGTCGCCGCCCCTTCCGGGGCCGGAAGCGCCGCGTCACGTGTGGGCCGGCGAATTCGAGGTCGCCACGGGCAATGCCGTCCTGACCTCGCTGCTGGGTTCCTGCGTCGGCATCGGCTTGATCTGGCGCCGCAAGGGCCGCTGCGCGCTGGCCCACTGCCTGCTGGGCGAGGCCCCGCCGAACGAGCAGAACGGTGGCGCCCGCTATGTCAGTACCGCCATTCCCGCCATGCTGCGGGCCCTGGGCGCCCGTCCTGGCGATTATGCGGAGCTGGAAGTGGTGGCGGCCGGCGGCGCCAGCCTGTTCGGCAAGGCGCAGCTGCCCGTCACGGTGGGCGCGCGCAATATCGCCGCGCTGGAGCGCAGCGTCAACGCGCTGGGCCTGCGCGTCATCCACCAGCGCCTGGGCGGCAAGCAGGGCTGCCGCATCACCTTGCGCTGCAAGGACATGGGCTTCGACATCTGCGATGTCGGCAACCGGGTCGGCGACGTGCGCTGACAACATCCGCGCGCGCAATGTGCGTGGGCCAACGGTCGTGTCGGGAACGCCATGGCAGCCTGTGGGTCCCAACTTCCCAACAGGACCTGCCATGCACAACAAGAAAATCCTCGGCGCCGCCATCACGCTGGCGCTGGCCGGCGCCGCCTTCGCGCAGCAGGGCGACGGCACCCGCGTGGCCATTGCCGCCGCCGTGTGGAAACCGGCCAAGGTCGAGGCCACGCCCGAACGCATCGCCGCCCTGAAGGCGCCGGACGGTTTTGCCGTGACGGCCTTCGCCACGGGCCTGAAGAACGCCCGCATCGTCGCCGTCGCCCCGAACGGCGACATCTATGTCAGTCGCCGCGACCAGGGTGACGTGCTGCTGCTGCAGGACAAAAACGGCGACGGCAAGGCCGACGGTCCGCCCGTCACCGTGGCCAGCCGCGCCGGCGCCCACGGCCTGGCGATCCGCGACAACAAGCTCTACCTCGCCACCGTCAAGGAAGTCTTCGTGGCCGACATCGGCGGCGACGGCCGCCTGGGACCGCTGAAACTGATCATCGGCGACCTGCCCGACTCGGGCCAGCACCCGAACCGCACCCTGGCCTTCGGCCCGGACGGCATGCTGTATATCACGGCCGGTTCCACCTGCAATACCTGCAATGAAAGCAACCCGGAAAACGCCACCGTGCTGCGCGCCAGCCCGGACGGCAAGCAGCGCACCATCTTCGCCACGGGCCTGAGAAACACCATCGGCATCGACTGGCACCCCCGCACGGGCGAACTGTGGGGCTTCGACCATGGCATCGATTTCCTCGGCGACGACATCCAGCCGGAGGAACTGAACAAGATCGAGCTGGGCAAGCAATACGGCTGGCCGCACGTGTACGGCAAGGGCGACATCTACCCGCAAAGCACGCCCGTGGGCGAGATCACGAAGGAAGCATGGCGCGACCGCAGCACGCCGATGACCCTGGGCTATACGGCGCACGCGGCGCCGATGCAGCTGGTGTTCTACCGCCATGGCGCCTTCCCGGCCGACTACGACGGCGACGCCTTCGCCACGATGCGCGGCTCCTGGAACCGCAGCACGGCCTCCGGCTACGAAATCGTGCGGGTGCGCTTCGCCGACGGCCAGCCCCGCGCCATCGAACCCTTCGTCACGGGCTTCCTGACGGACGGCGGACGTACCCATATCGCCCGGCCCGTGGGCCTGGCCGTCGCAAGAGACGGCGCGCTTCTGATGGCGGACGATGCCAATGGCGTGCTGTATCGCATCGCGTACACGGGGAAAGACGCCGGCAAGGGCCCAAGCCAGCCCGCACCGGCCGGCCCGATGCAGGCCCAGGCCAACGCGGGCAACGGCGTGCCGCTGGCGGCGCAGCGCCTGCCCGTACGCGCCCGCGTGGCTGTCAACTCCAGCGCCTTCCGCGACGGCGCCACCCTGGCCGACAAGTACAGCGAATACGCCGACGGCGTGTCGCCGCCGCTGTCGTGGCAGTCCGTGCCGGGCGCGCAGTCGTATGCCATCGTCGTCGAGGACCCGGACGCGAAGCCGTATCAGCCCTTCGTGCACTGGCTGGCGTGGAATATCCCCGCCAGTGTGACGATGCTCCCCGAAGGCGTGCAGGAACAGCCGCGCCTGACGGAGCCCGATGGTGTGCTGCAGGGCCGCAACACGCGCGGCTCGACCGGCTGGTACGGACCGAAGCCGCCCGTGGGCGACCCGGCCCACCGCTACCACTTCCAGGTCTTCGCGCTGGACACGAAGCTGGACCTGCCGTTCGGCGCCGACCGCGAGCAGCTGGTGGCGGCGATGAAGGGCCACGTGCTGGCCCAGGGCACCATCGTCGGCAAGTTCGCCCAGAAGGTGAAGCCGCCAAAATAAGCGTTTGCCGCGCCGGTGCTACGATGCGCTTTTGACAGGGAGAACACCATGATCAAGGCTATCGTGACGGGCCACAGTCGCGGCCTTGGCGCCGGCATCGCGCGGGCGCTGCTGGCCGAAGGCGCCACCGTGCTGGGCATCGCCCGCGCCGGCAATCCGGAACTGGAACAGGCTTACCCGGAAGGCCTGCAGGAAGCCCGCATCGACCTGGCAGACAGCGGGGCGCTGGGCCAGTGGCTCGACCTGGGCGGCCTGCGCGCGTTCCTGCAAGGCGCCACGCAGGCACTGTTGATCAACAACGCCGGGGTGGTGACGCCCATCGGTCCGCCCGGCGGCCAGGGCGGCGCCGCGCTGGCCCAGGCCATCGGCATCAACGTGACGGCGGCCCTGATGCTGGCCGATGCCTTCGTGGCGGCCACGGCTGCCTGCCCGGACCGGCGCATCCTGCACGTCTCCAGCGGCGCCGGCCGCCAGGCCTACGCCGGCTGGAGCGCCTATTGCGCCGGCAAGGCCGCGCTGGACATGCATGCCCAGGCCGTGGCACTGGACGCGCTGCCGCACCTGCGCATCGCCAGCGTGGCACCGGGCGTCATCGACACGGCCATGCAGGCCCACATCCGCACGGTGGATGCGGCCGACTTCCCGTCGATCGGGCGCTTCGTCGCGCTGAAGGAGGAAGGCGCGCTGGCCGACGCGGACCACGCCGGCACGCAGCTGGTGGCGTATGCGCTGTCGGCGCGCTTCGGCGAGCGGGCGGTGGCGGATTTGCGGCAGGTGTAAACCGAACCGCTGGCGGCCGCTATAACCAGGACGACTGGTTCTTCGGCAGGTCGCCGCCCGGGTCGTGGACGGCAAGGGTATCGGCGCCGCTCAGCGTGTCCGTATAGATGACGAGGTTGGCGCCGCCCGTGATGGCGGAATTGAACAGGATGCCCTTGGCGCCGGCGGCGATCACCTGGTCGCCGATGACCCAGGATGGCGGTTCGATGCCCTGGTTGAAGTGCAGATTGCGCCAGTCGCAGTAAAAGTCCTGCCACAGGGCGTCCCAGTCGCCCGTGAAGCCGCCGCGGAAGTCCACGATGGCGTCGATATTGAGTTGATAGCTCACCATCAGGCCCGGCGGCAGCAGCGCATCGAGCTGCCGGTATTCGGCGAGGGCGGTTTCCAGCGCCAGGGACAGGTAAAGGGCATTGACGCCCGGCCGGTTGGCGCGCCCGCCATGGGTGCCGGCGCCGGCACCCGAAATGGGCGCAAAGGACCATTTCGGCTGGTGCACCCGGTAGGCAATCGTATCGAGGAGGGTGAGGATCATCCCGTATAACCGGCCTGCAGCGACTGGATATACCGGATGAGGGCTTCCGTGCGTTTTTCCGAGACCAGCGTCTGCGGTGTCTTGTAGTCGAACGTGGGCAGGGGATGGTTCTTGAACCAGTAGATGGCCTTTTCGATGCTGCCGCAAATATCGGTGGCGGCGCGCAGCACGCGCACGGCGTCACGCAAATGCGACTGGATGGCCTCCGAGTCGGGTGCCAGCCGGACGGTGTTCCTGTGCACGTGGGCTTGCGCCGCCAGGGTCTGCATATCGAGCCTGAAGACCAGTCCGAATCGCTTCGGCGAAATCGACGGGCTGGTATCGGCATTCAGGAAAGCCATGAAGACGTCAAAGTTTCGATTGAAAACGGGAACCGCTTCGCCGGCTGGGACGGCCAATTCTGCAGCGATCATCTCGACTCCTCTGTGCACTTTATATGCACTATTATTGCATTATTTCCGGGCCCGTTCAAGCACGTCGTACCCCGCTCGCCGGCTGGCGCGGCGTACCGGCCAGGTGGTCAGCGCCGGTTCTCGGACGTACTCTTCAATCCCAGATACGTGCCCGAGCTGATCCCCATCAGCCCCAGCAGGGTGACGTCGAAGTCCGGCATGGCCAGGTTGCGGTAGACCTGCTGGATGAAGACGATGCCCAGCACGAGGGTCCACGAGGCCATCTGGAAGCGGTGGAAGTTGACGCCGTGGCTGTCGCTGAGGATGTCCGCCAGCCAGCCCCGGCTGATGGCGGGGTTGGGGACGATGGGCACGCCCGGCGGCTGGTCGATCAGCGAAGAGCCGATCACCGTGCCGGCGCTGATGCCCATCAGGCCCAGCACCGTGGGCGTGATGGTGGTGGCGTAGTCGCCCGTGATCATGCCGATGAACAGGTAGCCGGCCAGGATCAGGCCGAACCACACGGCGCCCTGGGTGCGCGCCAGGCTGTAGGGCTTGCGGGCGCCGGGGGCGGGCGCCGGGCCCGGGTCGCGCAGCACGTCGCTGCGGCGCGCCAGCAGCAGGAAGGAGACGGCCAGCACGGCGAACAGGCTGGTCCAGGCGGCGAACCAGCCCGGCGGGATGACGCGCATGGCGATGGAAAAGCGCGACGTGATGGGGTGCTCGTCCTCGATGCCGACGCTGACGGGCATCGTGCGCGGGCCCCACTCGGGCTTGCCCAGCAGGTGGGTCCACACCTCGCGCGACGTCTCGGTGCGGTTCAGCACGAAATTGAGGGTATTGGCGACGGGATTGCTGGGCGGGTAAGGGCGGATGTCGGCCAGCGGCCGGCCGTCCAGGAACAGCACGATCTTTTTCTGCCGGGGCGAGCACTGCTCGCGCGCCAGCAGGGTGGTGATGTCGTTGACAGTGACGACGATGCCGTCGCGCAGCGACACCTCGTGCATCTCCTGGCCCGCCTCGTGCGGCGCATAGGCGCGCACCCCCGTGACGGCGACGGCGCCGTATTGCTGCGGCGTGGGGCAGGCCATCGCGCCCTGGGCCTTCGTGGCGGCCGGGCTGGCCGGGGCCGGCACGGGCGTCGCGGCGGGGTTCAGGGGCGTGGCCGTGACAGCCGTCTGGGCCTGGGCCAGCGGGACCGTCAGCAAGGCCAGCAGGGACAAGGCGCACAGCAGGTTTTTCATGCGCGGCCACCCTGCAGCAAGGTCAGCACGGGACGCTGGACGCCGCGCGCGCCGCCGCCGCCGGTGCTGCCCGCAAAGGTGGCGCCCGCCGTGTCGGCACCCGCGAAATCGAGTCGGTGGCAGGAGGCCTCGGTGAAGTCGGCGCCGCGCATGCTGCTGTCGCGCAGGCTGGCCGCCCGCAGGCAGCTGTGCCGGAAGGTGGCGCGGTCCAGCCGGGCGCCGTCGAAGGCGCAGCCCGTCAGGCGGCACTGGCGAAAGTCGGCATTGACGAAACTGGCGCCGCAGGTGACGACATCCTCCCAGCGGGCGCCGCGCCAGCGGCTGTGGTCGGCACGAGCGTCGCGCAATACCATGCCGCTGGCCTTGCTGCGGTCCAGCACGGCGCGGGTCAGGTCGATGCCGGTGGCCTGGAATCGGGACAGGTTGGCGTCGCTGAGGTCGGCACCCGTCCAGCTGGCGCGACAGGCCGATGCATCGGCCAGGCTGGCCCCGGCGAAGCGGCAGCCGTCGGCCAGGCTGCCGTCCAGGCAGGCGCCGTCGAAGCGGGCGCCGGAGCAGTCGGCATGGGACAGGTCCGCGCCGGTCAGGTCGACGCCGCGCAGGTCGATGCCGCGCAGGTTCGTGCCGGCCAGCTTGCGCCCGGCCAGGCCGCCCGGTTGGCGGGCCCAGCGCAGCACTTGCTCGGCGGTCGGGAGAGTGGATGGAGAACAAGCGGACGGTTGCATGGCGGGCCTCGCGGGAAGTGGGAATGCCTGCCGCAATTATGAGCTTATTGTTAAGCCTGGTTAAGGGGGGCACGGGTCAAAACATGCCCATCCTTGAGGCGGCGCAATAACAACTCTGCAGTAAGCTGCTTGCAATCGCGCAGCAACCCGTCAGAACGTCCGCGACACGCTGGCCGACAGGGTCCGTCCGCGCCCGGCGAAGTAGGACGCCGCTTCCTTGTAGTTGGCCGACTGCGGGTAGTAGCCGATGTACTGGCGGTCCGTCAGGTTCTCCACTGCCAGGCCGACCTTGCCGAAGCGGGTGTCGAAGGTGGCCGCCACGTCGGCCAGCGTGTAGCCGCGGAAATGTTCTTCCAGGTTCGACGTGCCGACCGTGCGGCCGACGTTGATGTCGCGGTCTTCCAGGCGCGTGGCCTGCAGCCGCAGTTGCGTGCCCGCCGCGACTTGCCAGTTGGCGCCCAGTACCAGCTTGTCCGGTGCCTGCGAACGGGCGCCCAGCGCCAGGTCCATCGGCGCGCCGGCCGTGGCGGCCGTCTTGCCGCGCGTGCTGGCGTAGCTGCCGAAGGCCGACAGCACCTTGCTCGCGCGCAGCTCGCCCACGATTTCCCAGCCCCGCACCGTCGTCGGCACGCGGTCCAGCACGCCGTTGCCCTGGGCGTTGATGCGCAGCACCGTGCCCAGTTTCGAGCGCGAGTCGTAGGCCGAGGCGCCCACGTGGCCCAGTGCGCCGCGCCAGTTGACGCCGACCTCGTTATTGCGCGTCACCACCGGCTCCAGGCTGAACAGGCTGGCCACGGACTGGTTCGGGCGGTTCACGCCGCGCAGCACGAGGCCCACGTCCGGCAGGCCGAAGCCTTCCGCGCTGGAGACGAAGGCGGACCACTGCGGCGCGAAGCGCCACACGGCGCCGACATTCTTGACGGCCTTGGAGAACGAGCGCTCACCACCCTGCACGAGGCGGCTGCCGTAGGCGGCGAGCGTCGTGTACGTGTCCACGCGCAGGTCGGCCGATTCGCGGCGCATGCCGCCGCGCACGGTGATGGGGCCCCGTTCGTATTCCAGCTGCAGGAACGGCGCCGTCGACGTGAAGTCCAGGGTCGGCACCCACGTGCGGCCCGTGCCGGCCAGCTGCTGGCGGCTGCGGTCGCGCAGGTAGTCGATGCCGACGGTGGCCTCGACGCCGCGCAGCAGCAGGTCCGGACGCACATAGGTCAGCTTGGCGCCGTGCTTGTCGGCTTTGATTTCCGACTGGTCATAGAAGGTGCCGATGGGCGCGTAGCGGATGTCCTGGAACGTGGCCGTGTTGGTGGCGCCGAACAGTGACGAGAAATCCTGGCTGAACACCTGGGCCGTCAGGGCGCCGCCCAGCAGGTCGGCGTGGCGGTAGTCCAGGCTGGCCGTCTTGACGTCGTTGCGGGGCGCCATGCCGGGCGGCGTGCCTTCGGTGGACGAGGTCGGGATCCCGGCGGCAAAGTTGGCGGGCACGGTGCGGTAGTCGCCGTCGCCTTCGAACTGGAAGCGGTTGACGGTCAGTTGCAGGCGCTGGTCGCCGACATTACGGCCCAGCTTGACGAACAGGTCGCTGCCGCCCGCGTCCATCGTGTCGCCCTGCACGGCATCCATGCCCAGCAGGCGGCCCTTGCCGTCGTAGGCCATGCCGCGCTGCTGCGCGCTGGCATAGGCCAGCAGGTCGAAGGCGCCGGACTTGTGCGCCACCGTCACGCCCGTCTTCCAGTCGACATTGTCGTGCCGCAGCTGCGAGGCCAGGCGGGCGTTGACGGTGACGTGGGTGCCTTCCGCCTTCGGTGTCTTCGTGATGTAGTTGACGATGCCGCCCGTGGCGCCCATGCCCTGGATGGCCGAGGCGCCGTTGATCACTTCGATGCGCTCGATGATGGCCGTGTCGGCGAAATAGCCTTCGCGCATGCCCGCGCGCAGCGGGTTCGACTGGGGCACGCCGTCCATCAGGATCAGCGTGGTGCGCCCGCGCATCGATTCGCCCGCCGCCGACATCTTCTGCCGGCTCGGTGCGTAGCCGGGGATATACGTGGCCAGCGCGGCCGACGGATCGTCCGCCACCAGGTACTGCGCTTCCAGTTCGCGCTGGGATATGACGGAGACGGCGCCGGGAATCCGGTCCACCGCCTTGGCCGTGCGCGTGGCCGTGACGATGACTTCCTCGATGTCCCGCGCGTTCTCCCCTGTCTCGTGCTGGGCCAGCGCCGCATGCCCCCACAGCAGGCAGGCGGTGGCGACGGCGGCGGCGCCGGCGCGGACGAGGGGAAGGCGGTGGGTCATTACGGGTCTCCGGATCAAGGTCGCTGGCAAAAGTGCAGCCACGAATGATAACTATTATCATTTGCATTGGCAATCGGGTAAAATCCGCCCTTTCCCTAGCTCTCCAGGCGATCGATCCCATGGTGACCGGCCCGACCCGCAAGCTGCTGCGCAAACTCCACCTCTACCTGTCGCTGGTGTTCGGCCTGCTGCTGGTCGTCGCCGGCCTGACGGGCATGCCGCTGGCCTGGGTCGACGAACTGGACGAGGCGCTCAACCCCAGCTTGCTGCGGGTGGCGCAGCCCGCCGCCGCGCCCGCAGCGCCCGGCATCATGGCCCAGCGCGTGCTGGAGCGGCTGGTGGTGGACCCGCGCTACGGCAAGCCCAGCCAGTTACAGCTGCCGCGGCACGCCGGGGGCGTCGTCGTGGCCAGCTACCGCGCACCGAAGGCCGACAAAAGCGCCCTGGCGATTCCCGTGACGCGCCAGGTGATGGTCGATCCCGTCACGTTGGCCGTGCTGGGCGAACGCGATTACGGCCGCTTCGGCCTGACGCGGCCCCTGTTGATGTCGACCTTGTTCCACGTGCACCGCTACCTGTTCGCCGGCGAAGTGGGCAAGGTCGTCATGGGCCTGGCGGGCCTGGCCCTGTTCCTGATCGGCGCCCTCGGCGTGGCCCTGTGGTGGCCGAAGGCCACGTGGGCGGCCCTGGTCAAGTCCTTCGCCATCGGCGGGCATTGGCGCAGCCTGAAGTTCCACTTCAGCTTCCACCGCAGTGCCGGCATGGTTGTCGCGCCCGTGCTGCTGATGCTGGGATTTTCCGGCATGTACTTCAACCTGCCGGACTGGGTCCGGCCCGTCGTCGCCACGGTGGCATCGGTAACGCCGCTGGACAAACTGAAGAACACCGCCGGCGGCACCGAACCGATCGGCGTCGTCGCGGCCGTCGCCGCGGCCCAGGCCGTCAACCCGGCCGGCCGCATTTCCCGCGTGGCGCTGCCGGCGGACAAGAAGAGCCCGTATGAGATCCGCATGCGCCAGCCGGGCGAAGTGCGCCAGGGCGACGGCAGCACCCGTATCACCGTCGACGCCTATTCGGGCCGGTTGCTGCGCGTGCGCGACCCCTTGACGGCGCCGGGCGGCGACACCTTCCTGAACTGGCAGTTTCCGCTGCACACGGGCGAAGCCTTCGGCACGCCCGGACGCGTCATCGTCACCGTGGCCGGCCTGACGCCGCTGGCCTTCATGGTGACGGGGCTGGTGCTGTGGCTGGGTCGGCGCAGTGTGAAGACGAAGGTCAAGGCAAGGGAGAAGGCGCAGGGCGTGGCTGGGTTGCGGCCCGCCGCGGCCGTGCCGGCGCTGGCCGAGCGGCAGGCCGTCTCGAGTGGGTGAGCCCGGCGGGCCTGCCGGCACGGCACGATCCGGCTCAGTGCAGTGTCGACACGTATAGCGAGCCGGAGAACATCAGCAGGCCCACCGATGCGAGCCGTCGCGCCACGGGCCGGGCCGGCAGCGCATCCTGCCAGCGGGGTATCGTCGCACCCAGCAGCACCCAGCCGGCGCCGATCGGCAGCGCCACCAGCGAAAACAGCAGGTAGCTCAGCAGTATGGCGGGGGCCGGCGTGCCCAGCGGCGGAAACACGATGGCGGCGCAGAACAGGGCCGCGGGATCGACCAGGGCGGCGGGCCACAGGGCCCCGGCGCCGTGCCGGTCGGGTTCGGCGCCCGGCGTCGCCGTTTCCCGCCACAGCCGCGCTGCCATCCAGATCACGTAGCCGGCCGCCGCGGCACGGGCCACAGCCGTAATCCACGGCAGCAACGTCGCGGCCAGGCCCAGCGCGGTGCACCACGTGCCGATGGCAAGGCAGCCGGCCAGCCAGGCAGCGGCAACATGGGGCAAGGCGCGCCGCGGGCCCAGCCGGCCCCCGGCGCGCATCAGCAGCGTGTTGGTGGGGCCGGGCGCGAGCATGACGGCCACCATCGACAACGCCGCCAGGATCAGGCCGGTCGGCAGGGCCAGGCCGTCGTTCATCGCCCGGTCCCGTCGCGGGCGGCGGCCGGCACCCGCCCGCAGGCCAGCTGGGCATGCC
>NZ_WNKZ01000058.1 GCF_009720835.1 Pseudoduganella buxea | reverse complement strand
TCTCGGGCACATCACATCAAACGCCCACACTTATCGACTGTTGATTGTTAAAGAATTCTGCCCTAAGGCGCTTGCTGCTGGTCTTGCGACCCCGACAAATCGTTGTGTTTGTCAGCAGCAGAGAGATGAGATTATGCGGTGTTTCGTGCAGCTCGTCAACCCCTCGGAATGTTTCGTTTTGTAGCAAAACCAGCTCGAAACATCCACTGTCGCAGCGTTCCGTTTTCACGACTACGTTGCGGCAGGGACAGAATCATAGCCAAACGCGGCCCGCTGCGCAAGGGGTAAAATGCACGATTCGCATTTTCCCTGCCGCGCCCTTCCATGACCATCCTGCTGACCACCCTGAACGCCCGTTATACCCACGCCTCGCTGGGCTTGCGCTATCTATTGGCCAATATGGGCGAACTGCAGGCCCAGACGCGCATCCAGGAGTTCGTCATCGGCGCGAAGACGACGGAACTGGTCGAACGCATCCTGGCGGCCCAGCCGCAGATCGTCGGTTTCGGTGTCTATATATGGAATGTCGAGGAAACCACCAAGCTGGTAGCCATGCTCAAGCGCGTGGCGCCGCACGTCGTCGTCGTGCTGGGCGGGCCGGAGGTATCGCACGAGACCAATGAACAGGCGATCGTGCAGCTGGCCGACTACGTCGTCACGGGCTGGGGCGATGTCACGTTGCCAAAGCTGTGCCGCGACATTCTGCACGGCCCCAAGCCGCTGATGAAGGTGCACGCGGGCGTCCAGCCGCCCATGGCGGACATCGCCCTGCCCTACGCTCTATATAGTAACGAAGACATTGCGCACCGCACCCTGTACGTGGAGGCTTCGCGCGGCTGCCCCTTCAAGTGCGAGTTCTGCCTGTCCGCGCTGGACAAGACGGCCTGGCCCTTCGCCATCGACACCTTCCTCGAACAGATGGAGGCACTGCATGCGCGCGGCGCCCGCGTGTTCAAGTTCGTCGACCGCACCTTCAACCTCAATATCAAGACCAGCCTGAAGATCATGCAGTTCTTCCTCGATAAGCTGGCGGCGAACCCGGACGATCCGGTGTACGCCCACTTCGAGCTGGTGCCGGATCACCTGCCCGACGCGCTGAAGGAAGGCATCGCCAAGTTCCCGCCGGGCGCGCTGCAGTTCGAGATCGGCATCCAGAGCTTCAATCCCACCGTGCAGGCGAACATCTCGCGCAAGCAGGACAACGACAAGGCGGCCGCGAACATCCGCTGGCTGTGCGAGCACTCGCACGTTCACATGCACGTCGACCTGATCGCCGGCCTGCCCGGCGAAACCGTGGAGAGCTTCGCCGAAGGCTTCGACAAGCTGTGGGCCCTGGGCCCGCACGAGATCCAGTTCGGCATCCTCAAGCGCCTGCGCGGCACGCCCATCATCCGCCACACCGACAGCTTCGGCCTCGTGTTCGATCCGCATCCACCCTACACCATCCTGGCCAACCGCGACATCGACTTCCCCACCATGCAGCGTCTGGTGCGCTTTGCCCGTTACTGGGACCTGGTGGCCAACTCGGGCCGCTTCACCCACACCATCCACCTTCTGCTGGGCGCGCGCCCGTTTGACGGTTTCATGGCCTTCGCGGACTGGCTGTATGCAAACACGGACGCCACCCACCGCATCGCCCTGGACCGCCTGGCCGCGATGGTGGGACGCTGGCTGCAACTGCAGGGCATGGGCGAGGACGACGTGGCGGCCCTGCTGGCAAGCGACGGCCATGGCGTGCGCACAAAGGTCAACAAGGCGGCCGGCGTGGCGGCACCGCAGCGGCAGGCCCGCCACCTCGCCGCATAAGGCCTGCTGCGGACCGCAACCGCGTGTGGGCGCCGTCCGACACACCGTTGAGCCGGCGCCTGTAGCGAACGAAACGAATCTCACTTACACTGGCGACATGCCCATTGCACAAGAGCCAAGCTTAACTTTCCAATCCGGCGCCACGCCTGGCGCCACGGTCACGGCCGACGGAACCTGGCAGGTGCACGCACTGGCTCACCGCAAGGTCATGAAGACCCTGTCGGCCAAGTTCAAGCAGGTGCACGGCAGCGGCGAAGCGCAATGGGACCTGTCGGCCATCGACAGCATGGACCACATCGGCGCGCAGATGTTCTGGCAGGCCTGGGGTTACAAACGCCCCGCCTCCCTGAAACTGGCGCCTGGCCAGGAAGAATTCTTCAAGCGCCTGGAAGCGGCCGGCAAGCTGGAACTGCCGCGGCAGCGCAAGCAGCACATGGGCTGGATCACCACCCTGGGCGGCGGCATCCTGCACTTCTTCGAACACCTGCAAGGCTTCGTCAAGCTGATCGGCCAGGTCACGCAGGACTTGTGGCGCTTCGTGAAAAGCCCGATCCGCGGGCCGTGGAAGGAAATCTCCGCCAATATCTTCCATGCCGGCTTCCAGGCCCTGGGCATCACTGCCCTGGTGGGCTTCCTGATCGGCGTGGTGCTGTCTTACCTGTCGGCGCAGCAGCTGCGCAACTTCGGCGGCGACATCTACCTCGTCAACCTGCTCGGCATGAGCATCATCCGCGAACTGGGGCCGCTGCTGGCGGCCATCCTCGTCGCCGGCCGCTCCGGCTCGTCGATCACGGCGCAGCTGGGTGTGATGCGCGTGACCGAGGAACTCGATGCGATGCTCGTCATGGGCATCTCGCACGGCTTCCGGCTGGTGATGCCCAAGGTTGTCGCGCTGGCGATCTCGATGCCGCTGCTGGTGATCTGGACCGACACGATGGCCCTGGTCGGCGGCATGGTGGCGGCCAAGATCGAATTGAATTTATCGGCCCGCTATTTCATCCAGAAACTGCCCGATGCGGTGCCGCTGGCGAACTACATGATCGGCCTGGGCAAGGGCACGGTGTTCGGCATGCTGATCGCCCTGGTCTCCTGCCACTTCGGCCTGCGCATCCAGCCCAACACGGAAAGCCTGGGGCGCGGCACCACCACTTCGGTCGTCACCGCCATCACCGTCGTGATCCTGGCCGACGCCGTGTTTGCCATCGTCTTCAACGGGGTGGGCTTCTGATGAGCGACGAGGGCGACCACCACGACGACGAGCGCAGCTGCGCCGACGTGCCGGGCGAGCTGACCCTGGACGGCAGCGTGCCCGTGGTCGAGATCAACAACCTGCAGACCAAGTTCGGCAAGACCGTCATCCATAACGACCTGAATCTGACCATCGAGGATGGCGAGATCATGTCGATCGTGGGCGGCTCGGGCACGGGCAAGACGGTGCTGCTGCGCCAGATGCTGGGCCTGGAACGCCCCAGCAAGGGCTGCGTGCGCATCTTCGGCGAGGACATCACCCAGGCCGCGTCGGCCCAGCTGCAGCTGCTGCGCAACCACTGGGGCATGCTGTTCCAGCAGGGCGCGCTGTATTCGGCGCTGACGGTGTTCGACAACGTGGCCCAGCCCATGCGCGAACTGCGCGTGCTGCCGCCGGACCTGGTGCGCGACGCCGTGCTGCTGAAGATGAACATGGTCGGGCTGGGCCCCGAGCATGCCAACAAGATGCCGTCCGACCTGTCCGGCGGGATGATCAAGCGGGTCGCGCTCGCCCGCGCGCTGGCACTGGAGCCGAAGCTGCTGTTCCTGGACGAGCCGACCGCCGGCCTCGATCCGGACCGCTCGGAAAGCTTCGTCTCGCTGATCAAGTCCCTCCACCGCGAGCTGGGCCTGACGGTGGTGATGGTGACGCACGACCTCGATTCGCTGTTCGCGCTGTCCACCCGCATCGCCGTGCTGGCAGAGAAGCACGTGATCGCCGTGGGCCCGACCAAGGACGTGATCCGGGTCGACCACCCGTTTATCAAGGAGTTCTTCCTGGGCGACCGCGGCAAGCGGGCCCTGGAAGCGCTCGAATAAGGAGCAAGAATGGAAAACCGATCGCACGCCCTGATGACCGGCATCTTTACATTGACACTGCTGGTGGCGGCCGTCCTGTTCGGCATCTGGTTCAACCGCGACCGGGTCGAATACGCCCCCTACCTGCTGGCCACCAGCCTGTCCGTTCCGGGCCTGAACCCGCAGGCGGCGGTGCGCTATCGCGGCCTGGAAGTGGGCAAGGTCGATACCATCGACTTCGACCCGACGATCGCCGGCCAGATCCTGGTCCACCTGAGCATCGACCCGGCCACGCCGATCACGAAGACCACCTTCGCCACGCTGGGCTACCAGGGCGTGACGGGAATTGCCTACATCCAGCTGGACGACGAAACGGTCGGCTCCCCGCGCCTGGCGACAAACCAGGACAATCCGAGCCGCATCCCCCTGCGTCCGGGCCTGCTGGACCAGCTGGAAAAGCGCGGCCAGGCCATCCTCTCGCAAGCCGAGGAAGTGACGAGCAAGCTCAATACCCTGCTCAGTCCCGACAACCAGAAGACCATCCTGGCCGCGTTCTCGGACGTATCGGCCGCCGCCAACGAATACAAGGCGCTGCCGGCCCGCCTCGGCCCCACCATCGACAAGCTGCCCGCCCTCGTGAACAAGGCCGACACGGCGATCGACTCGGTCAATACGCTGGCCCAGGACGTGACGCGCCTGTCGCAAAGCCTGCAGGGGCCGAACGGCGCCCTGGACCGCATCACCGGCGCGTTTGACCGCACGGCGATGTCGGTCGAATCCGTGGCGACCGGCGCGCAGCTCGAGACGCTGCCCAGCATCACCGCGCTGACCGACGAGACCCGCTCCTCGATGCGGGCCGTGCGCCGCACGATGAATACCCTGAACGACCGCCCGCAAAGCATCCTGTTCGGCGCGCCGGCGGCCACGCCGGGCCCGGGCGAACCGGGCTTCACGGCGCCGACCAACTAAGGACCAAGCGATGACCCACTTTCCACCCCTGCGCGCACTTTCGTTGACCACGGCGCTGGCCTGCGCGGCACTGCTGGGCGGCTGCGCCACCAGCAAGGGTCCGACCCAGACCAGCTACGATTTCGGGCCCCTGGGCGCACCGGCCGCGCAGGCGCCGAGCGCCCCGGCGGGCTTCCCGGCCCTGGTGGTGGCCGACGTCACCGGCCCGGCCACATTGGACAACCAGCGCATGTTCTACCGGCTGATGTATGCCGACGCCCAGCAATCGCGCCCCTATGCCTACAACCAGTGGGGCGCCACGCCCCTGCAGCTGCTGTCGCAGCGCTTCAAGGCACGCTTAGCCCAGGGCGGCGTGAAGGTGCTGTCGACCACCGATGCCTCCGGCGGGGTGCCGATCCTGCGGCTGGAAGTCGACGAATTCGCCCAGAACTTCGACAGCGCCACGCAAAGCAGCGCGGCGATCTCGCTGCGCGCCTCCGTGTTCCGCTCCCACCGGCTGGTGGACCAGCGCACCTTCACCCGCACCACGCCGGCCACCAGCGCCGATGCGCCGGGCGGTGTGCGCGCGCTGGCCGGCACCACCGATGCCGTCGCCGCCGATATCCTGGCCTGGCTTGCCACCTTGCCGGCGCCGATGCCGGGCAAGCTGTCGGCTCCCATGCCGGCGCAGTAGGCATGGCGGTGGACGAGCAGCCCGCGACGCCGCCGGCCAAGGCGCCGGAGCCGGCCCGCGAACAGCGTGGGTCGCCGGTGTCGCGCGCCACGTTGCTGGCCTACCTGCTGCTGATCGTCTACGCCAGCTGGTTCCCGTTCTCGGGCTGGCATAGCCAGGGCCTGTCGCCGCTGATCTTCCTGGAGCACACGGCGATGCCGCGCTACTGGACCAAGTTCGACGCGGCCATCAACGTCATCGGCTATATCCCCTTCGGCATGCTGGTGGCATATGCGCTGCATCCGCGCATCCGCGGCTTCTGGGCCTTCGTGCTGGCCGCGCTGACCGGCGCGCTGGTGTCGGGCCTGATGGAGGCGGTGCAGACCTACCTGCCCAGCCGCGTGTCGTCGAACCTTGACTTCTATACCAACAGCGCCGGCTGTGCGCTCGGTGGCCTGATCGGCGTACTGACGGCGCGCAAGCTGCTCGATACCAGCCACCTGTATCGGCTGCGCCAGCGCTGGTTCGCCCAGCACGCCAGCCAGGGCCTGGTGCTGGTGGCCCTGTGGCCGCTGGCGCAGATCTATCCCTCTTCCTTCCTGTTCGGCCAGGGCCAGCTGCTGCCGATCCTGTCCGAATGGCTCAGCAGCCTGCTGGAGATGGACATCGACCTGCTCGCCTACCTGCGCCCCGACCCGGACCTGACGGTAGAGCAGTACTGGCTGTCCGAAACCATCGTCACGGCCTGCGGCATGGTGGGTGCGGCCCTGACCTTCATGTGCCTGATGCGCCGGCCGGCGCCGCGCGCGCTGCTGGCGGCGGCGCTGCTGGCCGCTGCCGTGACGGCCAAGACGCTGGCTTCTGCCCTGCTGTTCTCGCCGGAGAATGCCTTCGTTTGGATCACGCCGGGCGCCCAGGGCGGCTTCCTGTTCGGCGGCATCATGGTGGCCGGCCTGGCGTTCGCGCCCCAGGTGGCTCAACGGCGCCTCGGCCTGGCCACCTTGATCCTCCTGATCGTGGTGGTCAACAGCACACCCGTGAACCCCTACTTCAGCGCGACGATGCAGACCTGGGTGCAGGGCAAATTCCTGAACTTCAACGGCGCCGCCCAGTTCCTCGCGCTGCTGTGGCCGTTCGTGGCCCTGTGGTTCCTGTGGCTGCCGTCGCATAAACTCAACCGGACCTGATCGCGGGTATCATTACGGGCATCAGGGACGGCCGTTGCCAGGCACCCGTCCCACCACTTACGAGGCAAGCATGAGCGACACTCCCTATTTCAAGCATCACGTGTTCTTCTGCATGAACAGCCGGGAAGACGGCCGCGAAAGCTGCGGTCCCCGTGGCGCCGAACAGGCGCAGAAGCATGCGAAGAAGCGCTGCAAGCAGCTCAACATCAACGGCGAAGGCAATGTGCGCATCAACCAGGCCGGTTGCCTGGACCGCTGCGAACACGGGCCGGTGCTGGTGGTATACCCGGAAGGCACGTGGTACACCTATGTCGACACGTCCGACATCGACGAGATCATCGACAGCCATCTCGTCAACGGCCAACCGGTGGAACGACTGAAGATCAAGTGAAGACCGAGCGATGAACAAGAACACCAAGCATTTCACCATGCAGGGCAAGGCAGGCCTGATGGAAGGCCTGCTCGACATGCCGCTGGACGGCAGGAAGCCGCGCGGCATCGCCCTGGTGGCGCACCCGCACCCGCTGTACGGCGGCACGATGGAAAACAAGGTGGCGCAGACGCTGGCGCGCACTTTCGCCGCTCTCGACTACGTGGTCGCGCGCATCAACTTCCGCGGCGTCGGCCAGTCCGAGGGCGTGCACGATCGCGGCATCGGCGAGACGGACGACATGGAGCTGCTGTACCGCCATATGACGGAGCAGTTCCCGGGCCTGCCGGTGGCGCTGTCGGGCTTCTCCTTCGGCACCTATGTGCAGTCGCAACTGGCCCAGCGCCTGGCGGCCGCCGGCACCCCGGCCGAGCGCCTGGTGCTGGTCGGCAGCGCGGCCGGCAAGTGGCAGATGGCCGATATCCCGGCCGATACGATCCTGATCCACGGCGAGAACGACGACACGATCCCCCTGCAGGCGGTGTTCGACTGGGCCCGTCCGCAGGATGTGCCGGTGCTCGTGATCCCCGGCGCGGACCACTTCTTCCACCGCAAACTGGGTCATATCAAGAGCTGGGTAATCGCCCTGTGGCTGGGCAGGCAGCAGCAAAAGGACGACCCCGAGGAAGCCTGAGCGCCTATAATGTGCCGGCGTTTTCGGGCTGCGCGCCCGAAGCCCTTGTATCCGGCGCTCGTCACCGGCGTTTTTCGCCCGCACCTCGTGCTGTGCATTGCGCGCTGTTGCGGTGTTTCGAGCGTATTCCGCGTTTACTTAACGATTCAAAGATCCAATGAAAAAACTGCTCGCGGCGCTGGCTACCAGCGTCCTGATTCTCTCTTCCGCCGTCGCCCAGACCGTTCCCGCCCCGACCATCGCCGCCAAGTCCTGGCTGCTGCTCGACGCCACCAGCGGCCAGGTGATCGCCGCGCAGGACCCGAACATGCGCGTCGAACCGGCTTCGCTGACGAAGATCATGACCGCCTACCTGACGTTCCTGGCCTTGCGCGACAAGAAACTGGAACTGAACCAGATGGTCAACGTCTCCACGCGCGCGTGGAAGGTCGATTCTTCCAGCTCGAAGATGTTCATCGATCCGGCCGTTCCCGTCTCCATCAACGACCTGCTGCACGGCCTGATGATCCAGTCGGGGAACGACGCCGCCGTGGCCCTGGCCGAAGCGGTGGCCGGCGACGAAGGCACCTTCGTCACCTTGATGAACCGCGAGGCGCAGCGCCTTGGCATGAAGAATTCGCGCTTCGCCAATTCGCACGGCCTGCCCAGCCCGGACAATTTCACCACCGCGAGCGACCTGGCGATCCTGGCCAAGCACGTGATCCAGGAATTCCCGCAGTTCTACAAGATCGACTCCGTCAAGAGCTTCACCTATAACAAGATCACCCAGCAGAACCGCAACCGCCTGCTGTGGCTCGACCCGACCGTGGACGGCATGAAGACGGGCCACACGGAATCGGCCGGTTACTGCATGGTCGCGTCGGCGCACCGCCCGAGCGGCCCGATCGACCGCCGCCTGATCTCGGTGGTGATGGGCACGAATTCCGATGCGACGCGCACGGCCGAAAGCCAGAAGCTGCTGAACTGGGGCTTCCAGAACTTCGATACCGTCAAGCTGTATGCCAAGGGCCAGGCCGTCGATACGCCGCAGGTCTGGAAAGGTTCGAAGAACCAGGTCAAGATCGGCTTCCGCCACGATGTGATGGTGACCGTGCCGAAGGGCGTGGCCGGCAAGATGAAGCCTGTGCTGGAGCGCAAGGACCCGCTGGTGGCACCGCTGGGCGAAGGCACCAATGTCGGCAAGCTGAAGATGGTCGTCGACGGCAAGCCGATGCTGGAACTGCCCGTGGTGGCGCTGGAATCGGTCGAGCAGGCGTCGATCTTCGGCCGTGCCTGGGATGCGATGCGCCTGTGGATGAAGTGATCGTCGCCTGACCATGAAAAAGCCGGCTGTTGCCGGCTTTTTTTTGCCACGATTTATGCCGCGATCTATATCGCGATCTATGCCATGAAGCTGCGCCACCAGCGCTGGTCGGCCTGCGGCGCCGCGATTGACAGCGCCGCGCCGATGATTGGCGTGGCCAGTTGCTGGCCGTGGCGCTCGGCCAGCGCGGCGATGCGTTCGAGCGGCTCATGCCACGGATGCAGCGCCAGGTCGAAGGTGCCGTTGTGGATCGGCAGCAGCACCTTGCCGCGCAGGTCGATATGGGCCTGCATGGTTTCTTCGGGCTGCATGTGGATGTCCGGCCACTGGGCGTCGTAGGCGCCCGTTTCCACCATCGTCAGGTCGAAGGGGCCGAAACGGTCGCCGATGGCCTTGAAGCCGCGGAAGTAGCCCGTGTTGCCGCTGAAAAACACCTCGTGGGCACTGCTTTCGATGACCCAGGAACACCACAGCGTGCGGTTGCCGTCGGTCAGGCCGCGCCCGGAAAAGTGCTGGGCCGGCGTGCAGGTCAGCCGCAGGCCGGCCAGGGTCGCGCCGCGCCACCAGTCCAGCTGCTGCACCTTGGCGGCCGGTACACCCCATCTGACCAGCAGGTCGCCCACGCCCAGCGGCGCCACGAAATAATCTGTCTTGCCGGCCAGCGCCAGCACGGCGGCGCGGTCGAGGTGGTCGTAATGGTCGTGCGACAGGATCACGCCGGCCAGCGGCGGCAATTGCTCCAAGGTCAAGGGCGTGGCATGGAAGCGCGCCGGCCCCATCCAGCGAAACGGCGAGGCGCGCCGGGCAAAGACGGGATCGGTCAGCCAGAAGCGCCCGTCCAGCTTCAGCAGCACCGTCGAATGGCCGAGGCGAAACACCGCGTTGTCCGGCGCCGCATCGAGCGCGGCGCGATCGAGGGCCTGCACGGGAATCGGCGCGGCCGGCACGCTGTCCGCCGGCTTCTCGAACAGCATTTTCCACAGGATCTGCAAGGTCTTGCGTACGCCGGTGCGGTGCATCCGCACCGGGTTGCGGAAGCGGCCGTTCTGGACTTGCGGCGAAGCGTGGGAAGCGGTGGCGGTCATGGCGATTCCATCGAAAAGTTGCCCGGAAAATGGGGTCTGTCCCCATTTTTGAGCAATGGTTGCTTGAGAACAGGGGACTGTCCCCGGTTTTGGCGATCTTAAAAGTACACTACACAGTGTAGTTCCGGTTTGGAAGAAAGTAAACTGGTCGGTGTAAAATTACGTATGTCTGAATCTTCCACTCTCCGCCTGACCGACCGCAAGCGCGCTGCCATCGTGCAGGCGGCCATTGCCGAGTTTCGTGTCAACGGGTTCGAGGCGACCAGCATGGACCGCGTCGCTGCCACGGCGGGCGTGTCGAAGCGCACTGTCTACAATCACTTCCCCAGCAAGGACGACCTGTTTGCGCAGATCCTGCAGGAACTATGGGCGTGCAGCGCCGGTGTCGACGCGATCGGTTACCAAGCGGGCAAGCCCCTGCGCGAGCAGTTGGTCGTGCTGTTGACGCACAAGATGGCATTGCTGCGCGATCCGTATTTCCTGGACCTGGCGCGGGTGGCCATTGCCGAGGCCATCCACACGCCCGAGCGGGCGCGCAGCATGGTGGCGAAGCTGGAGGAAAAGGAGGAAGGCGGTGCGGCCTTCCTGCGCGCAGCCCAGGCGGACGGTGCATTGAAGGCGGGCGACGCGGTGTTCATGTCCAGCCTGCTACAGGGGCAGCTGAAGACGTTTGCCTTCTGGCCCCAGGTAGCCATGGGCCAGCCGCCCCTGGACGACGGGCAGCAGGGTGCCATCGTGGCGACGGCGGTGGACATGTTCCTGGCTTACTGGGGCACGGGCGCGACCGCCCGTCAGGCGGGTTCGTAGGCGACGAAATCCATGCCGTTGCCGGCGATGCCGATCAGCGTCGTCATGTTTTCCTGGCTTTCGCTGAAACCGACCAGCAACTGGGCCCGGGTCGCGCCGTTGTCCAAGGCGCTGGTCCAGTAATCCAGGCCACCCTGGTCCGGACCACGATTGAGTACATTGTTGTACAAGGCCGTGACGAAGGCTGTATTGGTCGGCGTATTGCTGCCGTATTTCTGGGCAAATTCGGGGCTGTTGACGAAACCGGAAGCGGCATCCGTCAGCGACATGCCATTGTCGAGGTGGTAAATCCAGAAACCCAGGCCCTGCTGCTCGGGCAGGCGGTCGAACGCGGCGACATACAGGCGATAGGCGGCGCCGCCGTTACCGTTGAAATCGAGCGCTACGTTTCTGTCCTCGAAACTGAGCCGTTCGACGTGGCTCAGCGTATCAATGCCGTCAATCCCGGCGCGGTCGGTAACGAGCACGCCATCGCCGCTGCGAACGATCGTATAGTCCGCGCGGGCGCCGCCGTAAATTGCGATATCGCGTCCGGCGCCGCCGTCGATGCGGTCGTTGCCGCCGCCGCCGGCCAGTATGTCGTTCCCATCTAGCGAGCTCAGCGTATCGCTGCCGTCGCTGCCGTTCAGCACGTCCACGATGGCGCCACCCATCAGCGTATTGGCCTGTTCGTCGCCCGTCAGCCAGATGCCGCCCGAGGAATTGATGCCCATATAACCGCTCAGGCCGTCACCGCCGTACAGCCAGTCCAGTGCAGCCAGGTCGTAGGGGCTGTATTCGTCGCGGATATAGCCGTCGTACTCGTACGACATCAGCGTATGGGCGGGGTTGTTCACGGCTGCAGGCAGCTGGATATCGCCCTCGAACGGGTGCTTCAGGCCCAGCAAGTGGCCCAGTTCGTGCAGCAGCGTTTCGTAGCCTTCGCCGCCGGCCGTCAGGTCGGCGTTTTCGCGGCGATACTCGTTGTTGTCGAGGTAGATGATGCCGTCGACCTGATAGTCCGTCACGGTGCCGTCGGGAAGGCGCCAGATGTGGTTCTGCCAGGCGCACTGACCCGTCACCCGGTCCTTGGCAATGTCGGCATTGACGAAGTGCACTTCCGCGGTGGCGCCGGTCGTCTCGACGAACTCGATGCCTGTTACGTCGGTGAGATAGTCCAGCGCATAACGCGTCCATTCCTGCTGGCTGATCGAGAACTGGCTCATCGGCCCGGCCAGGTCTTCGTTCTCGATATTGTCGGCACCCGTCAGGGAGAAACTGTAGCTGATGGTATTGATCGCACCGTAGGTCACGTAGTTCCAGGCGGGACCGTCATTGAGCAGGGCGTCGATGTGCCGCAGCCCCGTCAGGGGGATGGTGTTGATGTCGTTTACAGTGGTCATGATGGGTGTCGTTGGGTCGCGAAGGTATATTGCTCTGACTGACTAGTAGTATTGCCTCAATGCAATATCAAGTCAATCAATTATCGACGAAAGTTGCATAATAGACAAGTGGGAACCGGGCTGCCAGGGCGTGCCAGTGCTCGCCGCTGTCACCGGAGAACCACACGCCACCTGTCGTCGAGGCCATCAGCAAGCTGCGGCCATCGGCCGCGATGGCCAGGCAGTGCCGGTACACCAGGTCATAACAGTGCTGCTGCGGCAAGCCATGACGCTGCGTGACGAAGCTGGCTCCGCCGTCGCTGGTGCGGTTCACGGCCAGTGCCGCTTCCACCGGCACGCGCTGCTGGTCTGCCACTGCCGGGACGAACCATGCCGTGTCGCCGTCCTGCGGATGCACGGCCACGGCAAAGCCGAAGGTGGACAGGGGCGCGGCGATTTCCTCCCAGGTGGCGGCATTGTCGCGCGAGCGCCAGATGCCGTTATGGTGCTGGCACCATAACACGTCGGGTACACCGGCGCAGCGCACCACCCGGTGCGGGTCCTGCACGGCGCCCTGCTCGGCCAGCTCCGGCGGCATATAGCGCGCGGCCATGCCTTTCGTGCGCAACTGCCACGTGGCGCCGCCGTCCGTGGTCAGCCACGTGCCGCCGCAGGAGACGGCCACCAGCACGCTGTTGCTGTCGCGCGGATCGACGCAGATGCTGTGGATGCCCGGCGTGTCGTAGCCGCCGCCGAACCACTGGGTGCGTTCGGGTGCATGCCACAGGCTTTCCACCAGCTGCCAGCTGGCGCCCCGGTCGGCGGAGCGGAACAGGCCACCGGGCAAGGTGCCGGCCCAGAGCACGCCCGGCTGGTCCGGCCCACCGGCGGCCAGGGTCCAGATCTGCTTGAGCGACCAGTCCAGCGGATCGTCCAGGCCTTCGGGCTTGGGCGGGTAGACCGGCACGGCCACCTCGGTCCAGGCGTCGCTGCCGGCATCGCGCCGGTGCAGCTTGGCGCCGAAGTGACCCAGGTTCAGGGCTGCATACAGGGTGCCGTCGCGCGCATCGTGCAGCACGGCCGACACCGGGTCGCCGGGGAAGTGGGGCCGGCCCGGCTCCCAGCCGTCGCCCTGCCGGGTCAGTTCGAACAGGCCCTTGCGGGTTGCGAGAAGTGCGCGTTCTGCCATGTCAGCCTCCGGAGAGTGCCTGCAAGATGTGGACGGTGGAATCGGCCCGCAGCGGATCGTCCAGGCGGATGCGCTCGCGCGTGCGCCTGCCGTCGATGAAGACGACGACGTTCTCGCGCAGTCGGCCCTGGTCGTCCAGCACGTAGCCGCCCAGGCGCGGATTGGCGGCGAACACCGTGTCCAGCGCGGCGCGCAAGGTCCTTGCATCCGTCGCCAATTCGGGGACGGGCAGGAACCGCGCCAGCTGCTGGGTGAAGATGAGGTGGGCCATCGTCGAGCCTTTCGGGGGTCCGGTGATTCTAGCGCGTTTTGCCGGGCACTTTGGCCTAGAATGTGGCATCGGAGTCACCGGAGCCATCGATGTCGATCACCCAGAAGGAGCTGGAACAACTGATGCAGGAGGTCGAGCAGGAGGACCCCATCGATTTCGCCGACCTGCCTTTCGACGAAAAGGACTTGCGCGGCATCGTCGCCAGCCACCTGTGCGAGATGGCCGACGCGATGGAGTCGTTCAGCGAGGAAGACCGCCGCCTGACGTTGCTCGCCGTGGCGGCCAAGCTGGTACTGGAGAACATGGTGCTGCACGTGCAGCTGCTGCGCCGCCACGGCCTGCCGTTGAACGAACAGACCGAGGCGCTGCTGGCGCGGTTGCGCAAGCCGCAGGCGCCGGAGTAGGCACCCCTTGCGGCCCGGCTTCAGGCCGGCGGGTCAATGCGCCGCGCGGCGGGCATCGTCAGCGTGATGTCCCCTTCAGGCACGGCCACGCACGGCAGCACATCGTGCGCCCGCTTTTCGTCCAGCGACAGGCCGGGCCACTCGACCAGGTAGCGCACCTTGCCGCCGTCGCTGGCGCAGTAGCAGGTGCGGCAGGTGCCGTTGCGGCAGGAGCTGGGCAGGCGGATGCCGGCTCGCTCGGCCGCGCGCAAGAGGGTCTCGCCCTCGGCGGCCTCGAACTGCCAGCCTTGCGGCAGGATCGTCACGCGGACTGGCATGCTGCCGCGCTCACGCGCGCCCGGCGGGCACCGTCAGGTTGTGCGCCAGGCGCAGCACGAAGCGCAGGCGGTTGCGGTCCCACGGTGTGAAGCGGGGCAGCTGGAACGGGTCCGGCGTGCCACGGCTGGCGCCCCAGGAGGTCGACACTGCGCCCTCGAAGCGCAGCTCGCGCGCCATCGCCACGTGCTGCGGCAGATAGTCCTCGCCCGGCTTGCCGTTCGGGTAGGCGAACAGCGTGACCTTCTCGCCGATCAGGTCTTCCAGGGCCAGCTTGCCCTGGGCGATTTCCTCGCGCGCCTGGGTGTCGCTCAGGCGCGCCAGGATCGGGTGGTTCACCGTGTGCGCGCCGATGCCCATGCCGGCCGCGTGCAGCGCCTTGACCTGGCTGCTGCGCATCATCAGATTGTCCGGCAAGGTGCAGCCGGCCAGCTGCGCCAGGCGGTCCACCTGCTCCAGGCGCTCGGCCATCGGCAGGTATTTCAGCTGGCCGATCAGGGCAGGGATGGCGCGCTGGCGGTCCGCCAGCGACTGCAGCGCATGCGTGCCCAGGCCCAGCGTGGACGCATCGAGCACGCCGGCGGGCGCGCGCCGCACCAGTTCGATGACGCTGTCGTTCCACATGCGGCCGCCGTCCAGGAAGCCGCTGGCAACAAAAAAGGTGGCGTGCAGGCCGTGTTCCCGCAGTACCGGCAGCGCCACGTCGGCATTGTCGGCATAGCCGTCGTCGAAGGTGATGGCAGCCGCCCGCGCCGGCAGGCTGCCGCGCTTGGCCCGCTGTACCGCCTCGGCCAGCGGGAGCACGTTGAAGCGCGACTTCAACAACGCCATCTGGCTTGAAAACTCCTGCCGGTCCACTTCGCCGGGAAACAGCGGGTCCTTTTGCGGCAGCACGCGGTGATAGATCAGGATCGACAGGCCGCGCTTGCCGCCGGGGGAAAACAGCGACAGCAGGCTCTTTTCCAGCAGCGCCGCGCCGGCACTGGAATTATCGAAGCGGCTCATGTTGGATCTCGTCATTGGGGTCGAACGGAAGGGCCGCGTCGGCAGCGACGGGCACGGGCGCCTTCGCCGTCGCCCGCTCGCGTTCCACGATCAGGCGGATCGCCACCATGCCCGCCATCAGGTAATACGGCACGTCGAAATAGGCCAGGCTGAGGAAGGCACCGCCCACGGCAAAGCCCAGCAGGCTCACTTGCAGCATGCGCGCCAGGTCGCCGGCCCAGGCCAGGTCCTTGCGCAGGATCGACTGGCCGATGATCCAGCTGCCGGTGCGCCAGGTCAGCCAGCCCAGCGCCAGGTACAGCGCCAGGCCCACCCAGCCATGCTCGCCCAGCACCTGGAAGTAGATGCTGTGCGCCGCGTGCACGTCATGCGGCACGGGCGCATACAGTTCGAACACGTCCGGTTCGTAGATGATGAAGCCACCGCCCAGCGGCCGGTCGTTGGCCAGGTTGAAGGCCATCTGCCAGGCGTTGATGCGGCCCATGGCCGAGGCGTCTTCCTGGTACTCGTTGATGGTGTCGATGCGCGAGTGCCACTGCTCCGGCATGAACAGCAGCGCGAACGGAATGCAGCACACCATGACGATGCCGAATCTGAGCTTGTTCTTCCCCTTCAGCCACAGGAAGGCCAGCATCGCCACCATGGCGATGGCCGCGCCGCGCGAGTACGATCCCAGCGACGCCAGAGCGCACAGCAGCATCGAGGCGACCATGGCGCGCTTGCCCCATTTGTTGACAATCTGCCCGTGCAGGTAATACATCAGGGGGATCGTCATCACCAGCGCCAGCGCGATCTCGTTGTTGCCGTCGATGAAGGTGCCGATCGGGCCCCACACGCGGTACTGGCCGCCGCTGCGGATGGTGAAGATGCCGCCCTTGGTGCCGTAGTAGCCGATCGAGACGACCACGGTCCAGACCATCCATTCGACGTGGCTGCGTTTGCGCATCAGCATCAGCACCACCAGGGTCATGCCCGTGATCTTGATGACCTTGACCAGCTGCGCCCACACTTCCTCCGGGTGCATGGCGAACATCGAGGTGATGCACATCCAGGCGATGAACAGCATGAAGGTGACGGTGACGGAGGTCATCGGCAGCCGGTAGCGCCGGTGGCTGTTGGTGCACATGGCGGCGACGGTGACGACGGCGATGATGGCGGCGAACGGGAAGTCGCGCGCGAAGCCCCAGCCTTGCGTGTGCGGATTCATGACGCTGATCCAGATCCACATCACCATGCCGATCGACGGGCGCTTGAAGATATACGGCAGCGATGCGAACACCAGCAGCGTGACGAGCACGTCCCTCATGGGGCGGCGCTCCCGGCGGCCACCTTGCTGACCACGTAGCGGAACTTGCCCGACTTTTCCGGGGCGATGGCGTCGACCTGCTCGACCTGCACGGCCACGGCGCTGCCCAGGCGGGCCTTGAAGCCTTTTTCGATGTGCGCGCGCAGGGCATCGGTCAGTTGTCCGTCCAGCACCACCTGCACGCACGTCAGGTCCAGGCTCTCCTGCGAAATCTTGAACGCCTTCACCTGCGGCAGGTCGCGCAGGATATACACCAGCGCCAGCCCGTGCATGACGGTGCCGTCGCGCGCGACGAGAAAGTCCGTGCTGCGGCCCTGGATTTCCTGCAGCACGGGCAGGCCGCGCCCGCAGGTGCAGGCCTCTTTGCCCAGTACGCCGATGTCGCCGGTGCGGTAGCGAACGAAGGGAAAGTCGCCCGTGGCCAGGTGGGTCACGACGATCTCGCCGGACTGGCCGCGCGGCACCGGGTGCCCTTGCGGGTCGAGGATCTCGACGATGATGTCCTCGGCCGTGATGTGCATGCTGCCCTCGGGACACTGGTGGGCGATGAAACCGGCGTCGCGGCCGCCGTAACCGTTGGCGACGGGGCAGCCGAAGGTCTCGGAAATCTGGGCACGCTGCTCGTCGTACAGCCGCTCGGAAGTGACGAAGGCAACGCGGATGCCCAGGTCGTCCATGCGCTGGCCCTGCGCCTGGGCGTGCCGGGCGATATGCGACAGCGCCGATGGATAGCCGAACAGCATGCGCGGACGGTGGGCGCGGATGCGGGCGACGAAACTATCGAGCTTCGCGGCGGACATCTCGAAGGCCGGCAGCAGGTGGGTGCGCAGCAGGCGGTCGCGCAGTGCCCGCACGCGATCCTGCGCGCCCAGCTCGATGGGCGAACCCCACACGACGATCTCGGGATCGCCGATATCGACATTCCACCACCGCGTGGCGCGCCACTTGGCGGCGACGTCGTGGCTGACGCGCTCCTTGCCGATATAGAAGACCAGCGGTTCGCCGCTGGAGCCGCCCGTGTTGAAGCGTGCCAGGCCGACAGCATCCTCGGCCTTCAGCCGGTCCTGGTTGGCGCGGATCACGGCCTTGTCCATCAGCGGCAGCCGGCCCAGGTCGGACAGCGACTGCACGTCGCGGTACGGATCGAAGCCCAGTTCGCGGAACAGGTCGCGGAAGTACGGCACCTTGTCATGTGCCCGCGCCAGCAGCGCGCGCAGGCGGCGCAGCTGCAGCTCGCGCAGCCGCTCTTCCGGCCAGTACTGCGATTGCTCCAGCTGCTTGCGCACGGCCACGCTGCTGTGCTGCTTGACCCGCTCGTGCAGGGGGAACAGCAGCTTCGTCACCAGGGTCGTGTAGGGCGCGGCGCGGTAACGCGGCGCCAGGACGGGGGATGTGGCAGTCACGGCGGCATTATCGACGGGTTTCATGGCTGGCTCACTGGGCGGGCGGTGGCGCGGGCAGCCAGCACTGACCGGTAGACGGCCAGCAGGCGCGGGCGCACGCTGGCCCACGTGTACTGCTGCACCTGGGTCAGGCCCGCCTCGCGCAGCGCGGCGGCCAGCGCTGGTTCGGCGGCCAGGCGCAGCACGGCGTCGGCCATCGCACGGGGCGCACCGGGCGGCACCAGCAGTGCCGTGCGACCATGCTCGACGAGGTAAGGCACGCCGCCCACGTCGGTGCTGACCACGGGCACGCCGCAGGCCATCGATTCGAGCACGGAGTTGGGCGTATTGTCGACCAGGCTGCAATTGAGCATGATGTCGGCATTGCGGTACAGGTCGGCCATGCCGGCATTGTCGACCCGGCCCGTGAACGTTACCACGTCGGCCAGGCCCAGCTCCACGGCCTGCGCTTCCAACGCCGCGCGCAATGGCCCGGAGCCGGCGATCACCAGCGTGGCAGCCGGGTCCTGGGCACGCACCAGCGCCAGCGTGCGCAAGGCGGTGGCGTTGTCGTAGATGTCTTCCAGGTTGCGCGCAACGAGAAGACGCATCCCTGGCGGGCGCACGCCTTTGCCCTGCGCGCCACCTGCTCGGGCGGCCGTGAAACGCTCCAGGTTGACGATATTGGGCACCACCTGGGTGGCGAAGCCGAACTTGCCGAACACGTGTTCCAGGAAGCCCGAGGGCACGATGACGGCATCGGCCCGCGCCAGGCTGGGACGCACCCAGTTTTGCGCGCGCTGCAGGAAGGTCTCGGCCTCGCCGCCTCGGTAATTGATGACGACGGGCTTGCCGCGCAGCCGCGCGATCCAGATGGCGGGCGCCGCGAACAGGTGCCAGGACCAGCCGGAATTGGCCATCACATGGAACAGCTGCACCCGCCCGGCCGTACGCCACAGGCTGGCCAGGTACGGCACCATCCGCACCACCGCGCGCAGGCCCTTGATGCGGCCGGCCCACGCCGGGCGGTACGGCGCGTTGACCTGCACCGTTTCCACGTCGACGCCTTCGCCCCGCAGCAGCGCGGCCAGTTGCAAGGTCTGGTTGGCCATGCCGCCCGACGGCGGCGGCAGCGGCCCGACCAGGCCGACCCGCAGGGCCGGATGCGCCTGCACCGGCGCAGGCGACAGCGTGGCGGCGGAGACGGCGTCGTTCATCGCGCGCTTTCCTGCACGCGGCCCGGCACCAGCTTGCCGTATACCTTGCGGTAGCGGCCCACGCTGGCGGCCCAGCTGCGCTGCTCCTCGACGAAGCGGCGACCCTGGGCCCGCAGTTGCGTCCACTGGTGCGGCGCGTCGAGCAGGGCCAGCACGCGCTGCGCCAGCGCGGGCGCGTCCCCTGCGGCGAACAGCACGCCGGTGCGGCCATCCTCGATCAGCTCGCGGTGCCCACCCACGTCGGAGGCGGCCAGCAGGCGCCCCTGCGCCATCGCTTCCAGCGGCTTCAACGGCGTGACCAGGTCCGTCAGCCGCATCTTCAGGCGCGGGTAGCACAGCACGTCGACGATATCGTAGTAGCGCTGCACTTCGGCGTGCGGCACGCGGCCCGTGAAGATCACCTGCTCGGCCACGCCCAGGCTTTCTGCCTGGCTGCGAAGCGCCGCGTCCTGCGGCCCGCCGCCCACCAGCAGCACGCGGATATCCGGGCGCCTGGCCAGCATCGCCGGCAGCGCGTCGAGCAGGATATTCAGGCCTTCGTAGGCGTAGAACGAGCCGATGAAGCCCAGCACCGTCTTGCCTTCCAGGCCCAGTTTCGCCACCAGGGCGGCGTCGCGCACGCCATCGACGCTGAAGTCCGCGACATCGACCGCGTTCGGGATCACGTCGACCTTGGCGGCGGGGATGCCCCGGCCGACGATCTCGGCGCGCAGGCCCTCGCAGATGGTGGTGGCCGCGTCGACCCGTTTGAGCGCCCAGGTTTCCATCGCCCGCGTCAGGCGGTAGCGCACACCCCATTCGCGGCTGGTGCCGTGGTCCACCGCCGCGTCTTCCCAGAAGGCGCGGATTTCATACACCACGGGGATGCCCAGCTTGCGTCCCACGCGCAGCGCCGCGACGGCATTCAGGGCCGGCGAGTGGGCGTGCAGGATATCGGGCCGGATATCGGCGGCCACGGCCAGCAGGCGCTCGGCCAGCCGGTCGATCACGGCCAGCTGATTCAGTACGGGCAGGCGCGCCAGCGTGCCGCGCGACGGCGCCGTGCGGTAGAAGCACAGGCCGTCGACGGTTTCGTGGCCGTCCGGCCCGTCGCCCTGCTTGGGGCTGGTGATGTGGTGGGTTTCCCAGCCCAGCGCGCGCTGCTGCTGCAGGATCGAGCGGGTGCGGAAGGTATAGCCGCTGTGCAGCGGGATCGAATGATCCAGCACGTGCAGGATGCGCAGCGGTTTGGTCGCCGGTGGCGCGTTGGTGGCGAGAATGTCGAGGGTACCCATGGTTTAGCCGTGCATTTCTTTTTTCAGGAAGGCCTCGAACATCAGCAAGGTCCAGATCGGCGCGCTGTAGTCGCGCCGGCCGGACTGGTGGTGCTCCACCATCTCGGCCAGGAACGCGGTGTTGAACATGCCGGTGGCGGCCAGGTTCGGCCCCAGCAGCGAAGTGCGCACGCGCTCGCGCAGCGGCCCCCGGAACCAGGCCGCCAGCGGCACGGCGAAGCCCTGCTTGCGCCGGTACAGGATATCGTGCGGCAGGAATTTTTCCATGCTTTTCTTGAAGATGTACTTGCCTTCGCTGCCCTTCAGTTTCATCTCGGGCGGCAGGCCGGAAATCCACTCGACCAGCTGGTGGTCCAGCAGCGGCACGCGCACTTCCAGCGCATGGGCCATGCTGGCGCGGTCGACCTTGGTCAGGATGTCGCCCGGCAGGTAGGTCTTCATGTCCAGGTACTGGATCATCGACAGCGGGTCGTCCGTCGGCGCGCGGTCGGCATGGCCGCGCATCACGTCGATGGCCCGGTAGCCTTGCAGGCCGGCGCGGAATTTGTCGGAGAACAGCTGGTGGCGCATGGCGTCGGACATGATGGACACGCCGTGAAAGTAGCCTTCCACCAGGTCGCGCGACAGGGCCTCGAACGTCGTCTTGGCGCGAAACACGCGCGGCGCCCAGTCGGCCTTCGGATAGTACTTGCCCAAGGTGCCGAACAGGGGCTTGCGCAGCGCGGATGGAATGCGGCCCCGCACGCTCTCCTCGGCCATCGCATAGCGGTAGCGGCGGTAGCCGGCCAGGTTCTCGTCGCCGCCGTCGCCGGACAGCGCCACCGTCACGCGCCGGCGCGCCAGCTGGCACACGCGGTAGGTGGGAATGGCCGAGCTGTCGGCATACGGCTCGTCGTACAGGTCGGACAGGGTGTCGAGCAGCGCGAAGTCGTCCGTGTCGACCGTCTCGACATGGTGGTCCGTGTGGTACTGCTGCGCCACCTGGGCGGCATAGGCCGATTCGTCGTATGCCTTGTCGCGAAAGGCGATCGAGCAGGTATTGACGGCGCCTTTCGTCAGGCCCGCCATGGTGGCCACCACGGCGCTGGAATCGACGCCGCCGGACAGGAAGGCACCCAGCGGCACCTCGGCCACCAGCTGGCTCTTCACGGCGTCGCGCAGGCGCTCCACCAGCTCGCCCTGGGCGTCGCCCTCCGTCATGGCATGGTGCAGCTTGAACGGCACGTCCCAGTAGCGGCGCGCCTCGGCCAGCGGCTGGCCCACCTTCTGCAGCAGCCGGTAGCCCGGCGACAGTTTAAAGGCACCCTTGTAGATGGTCTTCGGCTCCGGCACGTAACCGTAGGCGAAATAGTCCTCGACGGCGTGCGGGTCGATCTCGCGCGGCAGGCCGGGCAGCGAGCGCAGCGCCTTCAGCTCGGAACTGAAGGCGAACAACCCGTCCGGCAGCATCGCGTAGAACATCGGCTTGACGCCCATGTGGTCGCGCGCCAGGAACATCACCTGCTGATTGCGGTCCCACAGGCCGAAGGCGAACATGCCGCGGAAGCGCTCGACGCAGGCCTCGCCCCACTCCTCCCACGCATGCACGATCACTTCCGTATCGCTGTGGGTGCGGAAGACGTGGCCCAGCGCCTTCAGTTCGGCCGTCAGCTCGCGGTAGTTGTAGATCTCGCCGTTGTAGCAGACCATGACGCTGCCGTCCTCGTTGCCCAGCGGCTGCTGGCCCGAGGCGATGTCGATCACCGACAGGCGCCGGTGGCCGAAGCCCACGCCCGGCTCGCGGTAGATGTCGCCTTCGTCCGGACCGCGATGGAACTGCGTGTCGTTCATCCGCCGCAGCAGCGCTTCATCGATGTCGCGCCTGCCGCGCGTGTCCAGTACACCCACTATTCCACACATGATGGCACCGCCCCTTTAGTCTTGATCCTGCTTTCGCACAGGCTGTCGTACATGGCCTGGTAGGCGGCCACCATCGCCGCCATGCTGTATTTGCGCAGCACCCGCTCGCGGCCGGCGGTGCCGTGCTGGGTCGCCAGGTCCGGCGACACCACGTATCGTTCCAATGCGGCCGCCATCGCGGCCGGGTCCGATGGCGGCACCAGGAAACCGGTGCCGCCGTCGGCGATCACTTCCGGAATGCCGCCCACCCGCGTGCCCACGACCGGCAAGCCGCTGGCCATCGCTTCCAGCGCGGAGCCGGGCGTGCCTTCGGCGATGGATGACATGGCGAAGATATCGATGCGGCGCAGGATGTCGGCGATATCGGTGCGCGCGCCGGGCAGCCAGACGGCGTCGGCCAGGCCGAGCAACGCCACCTTCTCGCGCGTGGCCGGCAGCAGCGGGCCGTCGCCGACGATGGCCAGGCGCAGGCGCGCCGCCTCGCCCGGCAGGCGCTGGCGCAGCAGGGCGAAGGCGTCGACCAGGGTGGCGTGATCCTTCACCGCCTGGATGCGCCCGACGGTTCCGATGACGATGTGGCCGGCCTCGAATGGGCTGTCCGCCGGCGCCGCATCGCCTGCCGCGCGGGGCCGGAAGCGTTCGGCATCGATGCCATTGACCAGCATGCGCGTCTTGTGGCCGGGTACCTTGATGACGGCGCGGTTCCACGCTTCCATCGCGGCCGAATTGGCGTAGCAGCAGTGATAGAACGGCACCATCAGGCGGCGCAGCAGGTTGTGCTTGCGATTGAGGCCGTGCGGGTCGTCCGCATCGCGGCCGTGGGCGCCGTTGATCCGCACGGGCACGCCGGCCGCCAGCGCCACGGGCGCATATTCAATGGCCGACAGGTTATACGAATGCAGCACGGCGGGCCGCAGCTGGCGCAACAGGCGCCACAGGGCGCCATGCGTGCCGAGCGACAGGCCGGGCTGCTTGTGCAGCGCGTGGAGGGCCACGTCGGTGCGCGCGATCTTGCGGGCGAAGGCGGGATTGAAGTCCGTCAGGCACACCACGGCATGGCGGTAGCGCTCGGCCGGCATGCGGTTGATGCGCTCGACCATCAGCGATTCCAGGCCGCCGAAATCGAGCCGGTAGATCAGGTGGACGATCAGCGCCCTGTCGTCGCGGGTAGTCAGGTCGGTCATCGTGTTCATGGCCTGCGGTTGGCGGCCAGCGCGGCATTGAGCGCGGCCAGTTCGCCGCGCAGGAAGTTGCGCAGCGCGGGCCGCGCCGTGGCGGGATTGTCTTCGTAGCGGGCGAACACCATCACGGCGGCGCCATCGTCGCTGCCGGTCAGGAATTTCTGGCGTACCTGCAGCAGCTTGCCGACATAGTCGTTGGCCGTGGTGGTGCCGCCGATCCAGTACCACTGCCAGACGACGAAGCGGGCATCGGCACCGGCGACCGTGGTCTCGCGCACCTGCAGGTGGCGGCCGTCGATGGTTTCGTCGCGCACGATCGTGCCCGTTTCATACCAGGCCGTGCGCCATTCGGTCAGGCGGTTGGTGGAGCTGATCAGGCGTCCCGGCTGGCCGTCGCGGTAGTAGCGCACGGCCAGGCCGACGCGGCTGCCGTCCACGCGGTAGAAGCGCCGCAGCGAGGCCGCTGCCGTGGCGTAGCTGGGTTCCCACTCCGTAAATGGCGCGGCGACCGGCACCTTGGCCCGGTAGGAGTCCAGCTCGGCCGGCGGCGGCGCGGCATTGGCCGGTTCCAGGTAATGGCCATAGGCGGGCCAGACGCCGATGCAGGCGGTGGCTGCCAGCGCCGCCAGCGCTGTCCGGGCCGGCGATGCAGGCCGGGTCTTGCCGGCGTAGTGGCTCGCCGGCGGCGCGGCGCGGTCCTCGCGCCAGAAGCTGCCGATCCAGAACAGCAGCAGCATGACGAGGCCGAAAAATACCCAGCCGTAGATCAGGTGGTCGACGCCGACGGCAAGGGTCATATTGCTGGTATGGCCGATCATGACGATCATGTAGGCGCGCAGCGCGTTGGCGAAGATGGGCAGTACCAGCGAGACCAGCGCGAACAGCACGCGGCGCCACGTGCTTCGGTAGGTCAGGTAGGCGTACAGGCAGCCCAGCGTGAACGACGAAATCAGGTAGCGCAGGCCGCTGCAGGCTTCGACAACGGACCAGTCGCCCGTGGGGATGCTGAAGTTGTTCCCTTCGCGCAGAACGGGAATGCCGGTGGCGCGCAGCGCGTCGACGGTGAAGCTGGCCGTGAGCTGGATCAGGGGATCGATCAGGCCTTCGCCGACGGGCACGCCGAACAGGATGAACGCAAGCGGAAAGGCAATGGCGCGGGCGATGGCCGTGCCGGCGACGGCCAGCACCGTCAGCGGGATCATGGCGGCGAAGGCATACTGGCGCACGATGGAGACGTCGCCCAGCAGCCCGAGCATCCAGGCCGCACCGCACAGCAGCAGCGCCGCCAGGGCGGGCAGCCAGGGCCGCACGGGCAGCTGCGCCAGCACGGCGCGGCGCTGCCAGATCAGCCACAGGCTGATCGGCAGGATCACGTAGCCATGAGCGAAGGTGGCGGAGCGCTGCCAGATCGCGACGATGGACGCGGCCGTATCGAAGTAGGCGATGAACGGCACCAGTATGGCGGCGCAGACGATCAGCCATTGCACGGTACCGGTGCCGGCGGCAGGCGGCGTGGCCGGCACGGCCTGGGCTTCGGCCGGCAGGTGCTTGCGCGCGGTGCGCAGGTCGACGACGTTGCTGGCGTGGGTGTTCATGCGCCCGTCCATTCCGGCAAGGGGTTGACCGCCGGGGCGGCGGCAGCTGCGCCAGCATGCATGGGCGGCGCTTCCAGCAGGCCGTCCAGCGCGGCCAGCCTGGCATCCCAGCCATATGCGGCCTCGATGCAGGCCCGCGCGGCGGCGCCGAAGTTGCCGGGCGCGGCCAGCTGGGCATTGACGGTGGCGGCAAATGCCGCCGCGTCGTCGGCGACGATGACGTCGCGGCCCGACACGGCGTCGATGCCTTCCAGCGCCTGCGGCGACAGGATCACCGTGCGCGCCATCGACATCGCTTCCAATACCTTGTTCTGGATGCCCCGTGCCACGCGCAGCGGCGCCACCGACAGGGCCGCGTGGGCGACATACGGCCGCACGTCCGGCACGGTACCGGTGACGACGACGCCGGGCAGCGCGGCCAGGGCACGCACGGCCGGCGCCGGGCGGGCACCGACGACGACGAAGCGCGCCGCGGGTGTACGTGCCAGCACGGCCGGCAGCACTTCGCGGGCGAACCATTCGACCGCGTCGATATTGGGCCAGTAGTCCATGGCGCCGCAGAACACGATGGCCCGTTCGCCCGGCGCGTAGGGATTCGCGGCAGCCTGGGCAAATTCGCCGTCCGGGCTGAAATACGCGGTGTCGACGCCATTGCTGTAGAAGCCGATGCGATCCGCGCTTTCCGGCGCCAGGCGGCGGAACAGCTGCGCTTCCGGCTGCGACACGAACAGGGTCGCGTCGCTGCATGCCGCCACCTTGCGCTCGTAGCACAGCAGGCGGCTCGCTTCGTAGGCATACAGCAGGCTGGCCGGCCAAGGCTTCTGGCCGGCGTACTGCCGCCATTTTTCGGAATCGACATCGCAC
Source organism: Pseudoduganella buxea (assembly GCF_009720835.1). GTDB lineage: Bacteria > Pseudomonadota > Gammaproteobacteria > Burkholderiales > Burkholderiaceae_D > Rugamonas > Rugamonas buxea. The sequence goes on along the minus strand of NZ_WNKZ01000058.1, from coordinate 13,968 downwards.
AGGTCGACGATGCGGCGTGCATCCGGGTAAGGCTGGGCATACTGCGCCATCGGCGACGAGAACACGACGATGCGTTCGATCTTTTTCGATCCCATCGTGTGGCGCACCCAGTGGCGAGTGCCCCGGTCGCTGTAATAATCCAGCGACATGGCGCGGTTGGCCAGCAGCGCGCGCAGGCTGCGCACCCGGGCGATGCGGGGATTCAGGGGCGCGAAATGGCTGGAGGCGCACAGCTTGCGCACGTGCGGCACGTACTGCCAGTCGTCCTTGTCGTCGACGAAGGTGGCCAGGTGCACGCGATAGCGCTTGGCCAGGTGCTGCAGCAGGTGCCACGAGCGGATCTTGTCCCCCTTGTTCGGCGGGTAGGGGATGCGGTGCACCAGCAGCAGCAGATCGTCCACGGTATTACCCCAGGTCCTTGACGATATGCGGGCCCAGCGCGTTGGCCAGCGCCAGGGGCAGCTTCTGCCACAGCTTGATGAACAGCTGGTACTTCGGGTTCAGCGGGTTCACGTCGGGGATGGCGGTGGCCGTCACCAGGTGGTATTCGTACGGCAGCGGCTGGGCCGTGAAGCCCCAGTTCTTCTTGAAATCGAAGGCGCCCGTGCCGACCTTGCTGCGGCCGAAGTCGAACAGCCGGCAGCCGCGCGCGGCCGACGCCTGCATCAGGTTCCAGTACATGAAGTCGTTGCCGGCCACGTCGCGCGCCACCGGCATGCCGCCGCCGTAGTAAGGCAGCACCTCGTCGCGGAAGAAGAAGCTCAGCACGCCGGCGACGAGCTGGCCGTCCTTGACGATGACGCGCACTTCGCAGTCGTTTGCGAATTCCTGCTTCAGCAGGGCGAAGTACTTTTTCGAGAACACGGGCGTGCCCAGGCGGTGCACGCTGTTCGAATAGGCCACGAAGAAGCGTTCGACATCGTCGTCCACTTCGCCCGTCAGGCCGCACTTGATGCCCTTGCGGACCATCGCGCGCTGCTTGCGCGGGATGGCGTTCATGTTTTCCTCGTCGTCCGCGCCGATGGCCTTGCGGAACGTGACGTACAGTTCCTTGCCCTGCCAGGCCGGGTCGCCCGGGTGCGCCGGCGTGTAGTTGCGGTATTCCAGGTGGCCGGCGCCCAGCGACGCGGCCAGTGCCAGCGCGGCGGCGTCCAGTTCGCGCTGCGCCGCATCCGACACGGCCGCCACGCCGCCATACACGCAGAACGGCAGCGCGATCAGCGAGTGGCCGAACAGCCTGCTCTTGATCTGCGCCAGCGGCAGCACGCCGACGATGGCGCCATCCTGCTCGGCCAGGTGGAACCAGGTGCGGTGGCCGAAGGCATGTTCGATGACGCGCTGCCAGCCGGCGCGGTGGAAGAAGCTGGCCTGCGGGCAGGTGTACACGAAGGCATCCCAGCGCGCGCGGTCCTGGGCGTCGTCGCGCAGAAGGCGCACCGTCACGGGTCCCGGCACAGGGTCCGGAACGGATGCAGGTTCGCGGGCGCGTTCCATCGCCGCTTCGATGATGGCGCTCATGGCCGCCCCAGGAAGATGCGATCCATCCGGTCCCAGGCGAAATCGCGCGTCAGCGCGCGAATGCGCCGCTCCATGCGGCCCAGGTTGACGTAGTGGCGGAAGCGGCTTTTCATGGCGATGCCTTCCGGGCGCGGCTGGCCCGGATCGATTTCCCACGGGTGGAAATAGAAGATGGCCGGCTGTGCGTCCATGCGGTTCACGCGCCGCATCATCGTGCGCGACAGCGCATACGGCAGCAGGCGGAAGTAGCCGCCGCCGCCGGCGGGCAGGTTGCGCTTCATCAGGCGCACCGTCGTGATCGGCACTTCCAGCAGGCCGTCGGTGCCGTTCGGGTAGAAGGCGAAACGGGGCGCGTCGGGCATTCCGTAGTGATCGTGCGCGATCGGATAGATGCTGGAGCTGTAGCGGTAGCCCGCCTCCTGCAAGGCGGCCAGTGCCCACAGGTTGGCGGGGCCGATCGAGAAGCTGGGCGCGCGGTAGCCCAGCACGCGCTGGCCGCCGATATCTTCCAGGATCGCCTTGCTGCGCGAGATGTCGTCCATGAATTCGGCGCGCGACTGGTCCGACGCCCGCAAGTGGCCGTAGCCATGGCTGGCCAGTTCATGGCCGGCCGCGACGATCCTGCGCACCATGGCCGGATAGCGTTCGGCGATCCAGCCCAGGGTGAAGAAGGTGGCCCGGGCATCGCCCTCTTCCAGGATTGCCAGGATGCGTTCGATATTGGCTTCGACGCGGCATTCGCGCGATGGCCAGCTGGCGCGGTCGATCTGCTCGGCGAAGGCCGAGACCTGGAAGTAGTCCTCGACGTCGATCGTCATCGCGTTGCGGATGGTTTGCGCTGCGAAGTGTGGCACCGGCCCGTTCATCTGCTTCTCCTTCAGCCGCGCGCGCGCAGCCAGTCGCGCACGATGACGGCGATGCGTTCGGCGGCGCGGCCGTCCCAGAAATGGGGCACGCGGCCGGCCTTGCCGCCGCCGGCCAATACCTGGTCATAGGCCGCCATGATGCGCACAGGGTCGTCGCCGGCGATGGTGTTGGTGCCTTCGTCGACGGTAATCGGACGCTCGGTATTGTGACGCAGCGTGATGCAGGGCGTACCCAGGGCCGTGGTCTCTTCCTGGATGCCGCCGGAGTCGGTCAACACGACTTTCGCGTCCTTCATCAGGCCCAACATTTCCAGGTAGCCCATCGGCGGCAGCAGCAGGATCTGCTGGCGGTCCAGCAGGTGCGACAGGCCGAAGCGCTCGATGGTGGCGCGAGTGCGCGGGTGGACGGGGAAGATCACCGGCGTGCGCATGCTGATCCGGGCGGCCGTTTCCAGCAGCCGTTGCAGGATGACGGGGTCGTCCACGTTCGACGGCCGGTGCAGGGTCAGCACGGCATAGCCATGGTCGGCGAAGCCGGGCCGGCCGGCATCGAGCGCGATCTGCGCGGTGGCGATGGCACGCGGCAGGTTCAGGCGCAGCGTGTCGATCATGACGTTGCCGACGAAGTGGATGCGGCTGTCGGCGATGCCTTCCTTGAGCAGGTTGTCGCGGCCGCTTTCCTCGGTGGTAAACAGCAGGTCGGACAGCTGGTCCGTCAGCACGCGGTTGATTTCCTCCGGCATGGCGCGGTCGAAACTGCGCAGGCCCGCCTCGACGTGGATGACGGGCACGCCCTTCTTGGCCGCCACCAGCGCGCAGGCGATGGTGGAATTGACGTCGCCCACCACCAGCACGGCCGACGGCTGCACTTCGTCCAGCGCCGGTTCGAAGCGGCGCATCACTTCGGCCGTCTGCTGGGCGTGGCTGCCGCTGCCCACTTCCAGGTTGACGTCCGGCTCGGGAATCCCCAGGGCCTGGAAGTACTGGTGGTTCATCGCCACGTCATAGTGCTGGCCCGTGTGCACCAGCTTGGGCTGCAGAGCCGCGCCGGGCGCCGCCATCGCCGCCATGATGGGCGCCATCTTCATGAAGTTGGGGCGTGCGCCGACCACGCACAGGATGCGGTGCAGTTCGCTGCCGCCTTGATCGTTGGACTGCTTCATCGTCATTCGCCATCCATGGCTTGGTTGGCACCGGCGGGCGTGCGCACGATGCGTTTCAGGATCGACAGGACCGATCCCATCGATTTTTCCAGGCGCAGCATGCGCTCGTCCAGCACCGCCGGGTACTGGTGGCCGAACACGGCCTGTTCGACGCTGAAGCCGGCACCGTCGTCGGTCGCGGCACTGGCCATGCCGGCCATGCCGGCCATGCCGGCTGCCACGGGCGCCTGGAATTCCTGGTCGATATCGCCGATGACGGTGGCGATATCGGCTTCGGTGAACGCGTGCATCTCTTCCAGGAAGCCCATCAGCAGCAGGCGGTCGCACAGCAGGTTGGTCTTGCGTGGAATCCCCCCCGTGAACTGGTAGATCGCCGCATGGGCCCCGGCGCTGAAGGATGGATCGCCCTTCCAGCCGACGGTGAGCAGGCGGTGTTCGATATAGGCCTGGGTTTCCAGCGCATCCATCGGGCCCAGGTGGTACGTGGCGATGACCCGCTGCCGCAGCTGCTGCATGCCGGGGCTGTGCAAGGTTGCGCGAAATTCGGGCTGGCCCAACAGGAACGTCTGCAGCAATGACTTGTCGTCCGTCTGGAAGTTCGACAGCATGCGCAATTCTTCCACCACGCGGGGCGTCAGGTTCTGCGCCTCGTCAACGATCAGCAGTGCCCGCTTGCCGGCCTTGTCGCAGGCACGCAAGTAGGCTTCCAGGCGACTGAGTAGCGCCGTCTTGCTGCTGGCATCCTCGTAGGGCAGGCCGAAGCCGGCCACGACGCCGCGCAGGATATCGTCCGCGTTCAGGTGGGTATTGACCAGGTGGGCCGCGACGATCTGCTCGGACTCGATGCGGCGCAGCAGGCTGCGCACCAGGGTCGTCTTGCCGGCGCCGACGTCGCCCGTGATGACGATAAAGCCTTCGCCCTGGGCCAGGCCATAGTCGAGATAGGCCATGGCGCGCTTGTGGCCCTTGCTGCCAAAGAAGAAATGGGGGTCGGGGCGCAGGCGGAATGGCTTGTCGCTCAGCCCGTAGTAACTTTCATACATCGCGTTACCCTGTCAAAGCTGGATGGTTAATTGTGCCGAGACGGAATTTTCCGTGTACGGCGTGGAAGACAGTCCGGCGGTGCCGTTGGTGCGGCGCAGCGACACGGAGCCGGAGGCGCCCCGTCCGAAACCGTGGCTGGCCGTCAGTGCCGTCGTGCGGGTGCGCGACTGCAGGTCCAAGGTCAGCGACTGGGCCCGCATGTACGAACTGCTGAGCGACAGGTTCGTGCGCGCATTGAGCTGGTAGTTGATGGAGGCGCTGCCGCCACCCTGGGTGACGTTGTCGTTCATGCTGAAGTTGTTCGACCCCAGCAGGGTGCTGTCGGCGCGGCCCGTCGTCAGCGCCTCGCGGCGCGTCCGGTAGGCGCTGAGAACGGCGGTGCTGCGGGCGGCGCGGAACGCGACGGAAGCGTTCAGCTGCTTCTGCAGCACATAGCGGTTGCTGAAGTAGTTGACGCTGTTCGGCAGCGACGGCGGCAGGCCGGTGGCGCGCATGTAGGCCGCCACGATCAGCGCGCGCTGTACCGGGTCCGGGTAGTTCGCCATGAACATCTGGTTCAGCAGGGCCGCCGTGTCGACCGTGCTGGGAATCAGGAACTGCGAGCGCGACGTCGTCACGTCGTCACCGTAAGTGATGTTCCAGACGGTGCGGCGGCTGCGGTGCATCAGGCGCAGCGAATAGCTGTCGCCGTAGTAGCGCCGGCCCAGCGTCGCTTCCACATTGGTGCGGCTCGATGGCGTCCAGCGAAACCCCGTCGACCAGTTGGCGCCTTCGGTCTTGTCGCTCAGCGCCTCGTAGGTGTACTTGTCGTAGCCGGCGGTGGCGGTCAGGCGCAGCTGGCGCGTCAGGCCGAAGCCGACATTGGCATTGACGGTGCGGCTGTGGGTTTCCGGCAGGGCCGCCGTATCGATATCGGAACTGCTGGCCTGCATGCCCCACGTGAATTTCTGGAACGTGGCGCCGCTGTTCACGCTGACGGTCAGCGAATCGCCCTCGCTGCTGCCCAGGCCGATATTGCCGCCATCCACCGAATCGCGCGTATAGCTGGCCTGCAGCGTGGCGAAGTTGCCCAGTTCCCGCACCAGCACGGGGTTGACGCGCCAGCTGCGCACCTGCTGCCGGTTGGTGCTGGTGTAGTCGTTCTGGATTTGCGGGCCGAAGGCGGAAATGGGCTGCAGGCTGATGTGGTAGTCCGCGTCCACGTAGAACAGGTCCGGCACCACCTTGGCCCGCATGGCCGCGCTCAGCTGCTGGGTGATGCGGTCGGCACCGCTGGGCCGCTCGCCCGTGTATTCCAGTGCATTGATGCGATAGTCCAGGCTGGCGTCCAGCCGCGGCGTGCGGTTGGCGATGCGCAAGGACGGCGATACCTCGGTGATCCACTGGGAGCCGGATTTCGCGCTGGCCAGGCTGGCATTGTCGGACCACGTCTCGCGCAGCGTGACGGCGGGCGAGATCACCCACTCGGCGCGCGCCATGGGCGCCGCCAGCAGCACGAACAGCACCAGCGGCGCCGGCGCCAGCCGGCGTCCGTGCGGCTCTTTAGCCGTAGTGATAGTCATACGTCTCGGCCCCAAGCAACTCGCGCGACTTGTTGTAGATGAGGTTGACGTTGCTGCAGCCTTCCAGCTGGCTCAGGGCTTCCATGACGGCGTGCTGGGTGGTGCGTTCCGATTCCACCACCATGGCGATCTGGCCCATGTGCCCGGCCAGCACCCGCGCCTCGCTGGTGAGCAGCAGCGGCGGCGAATCGAAGATGACGATCCGGTCCGGATAGCGGTTGGCGATCTCGTGCACGAGCTGGCGCATGGCCTGGCTGGCCAGGATTTCCGTGGCATTGGCGCTGCTGGTACCGGCCGGCAGGATCGTCAAGGTATCGACATTGGTACGCAGCATCACGTCCGACATCTCGTGCTCTTCCTGCAGCACGTCGAGCAGGCCCCGTTGGGCCGACACGCCCAGGGTGCGCAGGATCGATGGGCGCGCCACGTCGGCATCGACCAGGAGCACCGTGTGGTCCAGCTCCATGGCGATGCTCATGGCCAGGTTGATGGCGCAGAAGGTCTTGCCTTCGCCCGGCAGCGAGCTCGTCACCATGATCAGGTTGCCCGGGTTCTCGCCCTGCTTGCGCGGCGCGAAGGCGCGCTTGATCAGGGGCCGCTTGATGATGCGGAATTCTTCGACCATGGGCGTGCGCCCGCCGGCCGACGTGACGAGGCCACGGCGCGACATGCCGGGCAGGTCCAGTTCGATGCGCCGGACCCGGTGCGGGCTGCCCGGACGGAGCTGGTCCGCATGGGCCTGGCCGGCCGGATCGTCGATCAGTTTCGCCATCGGCGTGCCGCCCAGGGCGGGACGCGATTCCAGCAGCGGCGCCTGGGCCGCCGGGGGCACATAGGCCGGCTGGGCCGGCGCGGCGCGGGGTGCCGGGTCGTCCAGCACGGCCACGTTATCCTGGAGCGCGCGCGGTGGAGGCAGGCGGCTGGCTGCTTTTTCGATAATGCTCACGAGGCACTCCTGTGTGATTGGACCATCGCGCTCCCCCTCACGTGGAGCGGAACAGGGTCAGTGTCAGGATGCCGCCATAGGCGCTGAACAGCGACAGGATGGCGACGCCGAAGCCCACCAGGCGGCGTTTGCGCTTGACCTTCTCGCCGTCCGTCCAGTTCATGCTGATCGCGCCCAGCACGGGGAAGCCCGTGGCATCGCGCAGGCTGCGCTGGCTGAGGAAGGTCGGGCGGACCTGGCTCATCAGCAAGGCGGCGCCGAGCCCGGCCACCAGCGAGGCCAGCAGCACGATCGAATACAGGCGCAGGCGGTTCGGGCCCACCGGCGTGCGCGGCGCGGTAGGCGGATCGACGACGCGGAAGCTCATCATGTCGGTGGCCGTGCTGAGGTCGCCCGACAACTTGGCCGACTCGCGGCGCTGCACCAGCTTCTCGTAGTTTTCCTTGTTGATCGAGTAATCCCGGTTCAGCTGGGCCAGCTGGGCCTCGATTTCCGGTGCCATATTGCTGTGCGAGCGCATCTGCGCCAGCCGCGACGTGTATTCGTTCACGCGCGCCTTCAGCGACGCCAGCTTCGCTTCCTCGACGGACAGGGCGACGTTCATCTGCTGCAACATCGGGCTGTAGTTGGCGCCCGGGTCACCAGGCTTGACGGTCTTCGCCTCGGTTTTCTTGCGGTTCTCCAGCGACGCGATCAGGCGCTTGGCGGCGACGATGTCCGGATGCTCTTCCGTGTACTGCAGGCGCAAGGTGTCGAGCTGCTTCTCGACGGCGGCGATGCGCTCGTCGATTTCCGGATTGGCCGGCTCGGCCACGACGGCGCCGCCCACCGGCGCCATCTCGTCGCCCAGCATCTGGCGCTTGATGGCATTGCGGGCCTGTTCCGTCTCCAGCATTTCCAGCTTGGCCTGGCTCAGCTTGTCCGCCAGCTCGCCGTAGCCGCTGGCATAGTCGCTGCCCTGGCGGGGCAGCATGCCCATGTTGCGGATCTTGAACTCCTTCAGCGCGTTCTCGCCCGTGGCGAGGCGTTCCTCGTACATCTTGATCTGGTCGTCGATGAACTGGATGGCTTTTTCCGAATCGAGCTTCTTGCCGCCGAAGCTGCCCTCGACAAAGATCGTCAGCAGCGACTGCACCACTTCCTTGCCCGTCTTCGGGTTGGCGCTCGTGTAGGAGATCGTGTAGATGTCGTCGCGCTCGGTGCCGCCCATTTTGATCTGGGTCATCAGCTTGTCGACCATCTCTTCCTGTTCGCGCGGCGAGCCCGCTTTAATGTCAAGATCGACCATGCGCATGACGCGCTCGACATTGGGGCGGCTGATCAGGGTGCGGCGCATGAACATGACTTGCTGCTCGACATTGGGCATCGTCGTCATGCTGGCCATCAGGGGCTTCAGGATACTTTGGGTGTCGACATAAACCCGGGCGGTGGCCTGGTATTCGTCGGGCATGGAATAAACGTAGGCCCAGCCACCCAATGCCACCAGCCAGCTGATGCCGATGGCATACCAGCGATAATTGCCAATTGCCTTTAGAAACGACAACAGTACGGCGACAAGCTCAGCCATTTCGTCAACTCGCGAAAGATTACCAAGGCGGCGGGTGATGGAACTATGACTCGCAACCCAAAAGTTATTGCTTAAATTACATCAATTTCACTATAATACCTTAGAAAGCGTTGCCTGTTTATATTATTTTAAGGCTGCGGCATTCGCGCGACATCCGTGACATTGGCGTAATAAACCAGGCGGATCGGTAAATTGGTGGTAATCTGGCCGGTTGGCCGCAGATTCGAATCGAGGAGCACCATGAGTATTCGCGCGACCCGTCTCTCCTGCCTTGTTCCGGCCCTGGCCATGGCGGCCGTGCTCGCCGTGTGGCCGGTCAGCCCGGTCCACGCCGATGCGCTGACGGCCATCGTGCCCGCCATCAAGCCGGCCATCGTCGGTATCGGCACGATGCTGCCGACGCGGGCACCGCCCGTCGTATTCATCGCCACCGGTTTCGTTGTCGGCGACGGACTGAGCGTCATCAGCAATGCCCACGCGGTGGCCGCGCCGCTGGCCGTGGAACGGGGCGAACTGCTGGGCATCGTCACCGGCAGCGGCAGCCAGCTGCAATTCCGCACGGCCACCATCGCCGGCATCGACCGCGAGCACGACCTGGTGCACCTGCGCCTGACGGGCACGCCCCTGCCGGCCCTGCGCCTGGCCACGGAGCCACCGGCGGAAGGCAGCCAGCTGGCGTTTACCGGCTTCCCCCTGGGCATGTCGCTGGGCCTGGTGCCCGCCACCCACCGTGCCACCCTGGCCGCCATTGCCCCGGTGGTCCTGCCGGCAATCAACTCGCGCGCCCTGAATGCCCGCGCCGTCAGCCAGTTGAAGAACCCCACCTTCGGCATTTTCCAGCTCGACGGCACGGCCTATCCCGGCAACAGCGGCAGTCCCCTGTACGAACCGGCCACGGGCAATGTGGTGGGCGTCATCAATATGACGGCGCTGAAAGGCACGCGCGAAGGCGCCATCGCCACCCCCAGCGGCATCAGCTACGCCATTCCCGCGCAGCATGTCGCAGAACTGTTACGCCGGGGTGGCGCGGCAAAATAAAAGGCCGCCGGAATGCGCTACCGGCCTTGCCCCTGATATACAATTGAAATGCCAAAAAGAAAACTTAAGATGGCTAGCTGGCAACAAAGAATGCCGGCAGCCGGGCGATGGAAGTCCTGAACAGGAGAAATCTGATGTCGAACCAGAAATCCCAGCGTGGCTGGTGGACGACGGGCGCCCTGGCGCTGCCCCTCGCCCTGTCCATCGTATTGCTGACCGGCTGCGCGACGCCCAAGGGTGGCGCCCCCGACGCCGGTCCCACCCCCACCAGCGACTACCTGATCGGTGCCGGCGACAACGTCATGATCCAGGTGTGGCGCAATCCGGAGGTGTCCACGTCCGTGCCGGTGCGTCCGGACGGCAAGATCACCGCGCCCCTGGTGGAAGACCTGGAAGCATCGGGCAAGACATCCACCCAGCTGGCCCGCGATATCGAAAAAGCCCTCAGTAAATATATCCAGCAGCCCGTCGTGACGGTCATCGTCACGGGCTTTGTCGGCACCTATGGCGAGCAGATTCGCGTCATCGGCCAGGCGGCCCGGCCGCAGGCCCTGCCTTACCGGCGCGATATGTCGCTGATGGATGTGCTCATTGCCGTCGGCGGCGTGACCGAATTCGCCGCGGGGAATAAGGCCACCATTATCCGGCGCAGCGGCGGCGGCACGCAGACATTCAATGTACGCCTGAATGACCTGATCAAGGAAGGCGATATATCGGCGAATGTGCCAATGCGTCCGGGTGACGTGCTCGTGGTTCCCGAGAGTTTCTTCTGAGTTAATACAGGTGCCGTTCCGAGTTTTGTCGATAAACTTTACACTTTATTGATGAACAACAAGGTTAGGCGCGATTTTCCATCGCATCGTTTGCGATAACTCATTGATTCAATAAAGATCGGCAGCGGATCTCCGACATTGGTATGGAGATTGCTTAATCTACCGCTGCCAGCCAGGCATCTACCGAGGATCGAAACGTGGTCACCCCAAAACAGCCAGACACCATTGCCGACACCGCTCAAGCGGCCCCGCCGCCGGTGGAGGCATCGCTCAGCCAGCATGGCCTGTCGCGGCGCCGCTTCACGCGCGCCGGGGCCGCGGCCTCGGGCGTGTTGCTGACCCTGCACGGCGCGCCGGGCATGGCGGCCGAAGTGTGCACCACCGCGTCCGGATCGCTGTCGGGCGGGCTGCAAAGCTTTCGCGGCCCGAAGCCGGTCTGCTCGGGCCGCTCGTCCGGCTACTGGAAAACCCACTCATGGCCGGGGGGCTGCGACAAAAACATGGCCTACGCCAAGGTGTTCGCCTGCGATGCCAAGTCCTTCAAATCGTACGGCAGCGTCAGCCTGAGCGGCATCCTGACGCCGAAGAGCTTCGACAAGCACGGCATTGGCCGCCACCTGGTGGCCTGCTGGCTCAACGTCAAGGCGGGGCTGTCGACGTTCCAGACCGAAGTCGAGCTCAAGCGCATCTGGAACGAATACAACACGAAGGGCTACTACACGCCCACGGCCGGCGTGCGCTGGGATGGCGCGCGCATCGCCGAATACCTGCAAAGCACGTTTGACTGATGGCGGCTTGGCGGATCGTGCCAGGCCAGGCGCTGCAACACCGCTGCTGGGATGGAACGGCTGTGCTCTACAATGATTTATCCGGTGCCACGCACCAGCTCGACGAAGCGGCGCTGGCCCTGCTGCTGGACCTGCGCGACGGCCTGCTCGGTGCCGGCGACCTGGCCGACCCGGCCCTCCTGCCCCTGCTGGACAGCCTGCGCCAGCTCGACCTGATCGAACCGGCATGACGGACGTGGCCTCCCTCGGGCCGGCGCGGCTGCGTGCTGCGCTCGGCGGCAGCGGCCTGACCCTGGGCACCGGGCGCTTCGCCACCCGCCTGCAGACGGCCATTCCCAGCGTTGCCGACAGCATCGCCCTGCTGTATGCGGATTACCCCGTGCTGGACGAGAACGCGTTTGCCGACTTCCACCTGCAACTGACCCGCCCGCTGACGCCGCGCCGCTGGCTCAAGCCCCAGGTGACGCTGCTGTACGACGGCCGCTCGCTGTTTCGCCCGCTGCCGCTGGACCAGGCCTTTCCCATGTTCGAGTGGGGCCTGAACTGGTGCGTCTCCAGCCGGGCCAACCGTTACCTGATCGTGCATGCGGCCGTGGTCGAGAAGAACGGCCGCGCCGCCATCCTGCCGGCCCCGCCCGGGTCGGGCAAGAGCACGCTGTGCGCCGCCCTCGTCGGCCGCGGTGGCTGGCGCCTGCTGTCGGACGAACTGACCATGCTGCGCCTGGACGACGGCCTGCTGGTGCCCCTGCCACGCCCCGTCAGCCTGAAGAATGCGTCGATCGACGTCATCCGCGCCTATGTGCCCGACGCCGTGCTGAGCCGCCCCGTGACGGACACCACCAAGGGCACCGTCGCGCACATGAAGGCGCCCGCCGCCAGCGTGCTGCGGGCGGGCGAAACGGCCGTGCCGGCCTGGGTGGTGTTCCCCCGCTACGCGGCCGGCGCAGCGCTGGCGGCCCAGCCCATGGCGCGTGCCGACACTTTCATGGAACTGGCCGCCAACTGCTTCAACTACAGCCTGCTGGCCGCCAGCGGCTTCGACGCGCTGGCCGGCCTGGTCGAGCACTCGCAGGGCTACCGCTTCACGTACAGCGTGCTGGACGAGGCGCTGGCCTTTTTCGACACCCTGGCGGCGCCATGACGGCCGCGCTGCAGCCCTTGCTGGTCGGTGCCCTGCGCGACCCGGCAGGCGTGACGCGCCTGGACGATGCGCAGTGGGACCTGCTGCTGCGCCAGGCCGGCGCGGCCAACCTGATGGCCAGCCTGGGCCACCTGCTGGCCCGGCACGACCTGCTGGACCGCGTGCCCGCCTGCGCGCGCGAACACCTGGACTGGGCCGGCGTGCTGGCGCGGCGCCACCGCCAGGCCGTGCGCTGGGAGGTACGGCTGGTCAAGCAGGCCCTGCGCGAACTGGGCCTGCCGGTGCTGCTGCTCAAGGGCGCGGCCTACAGCATCACCGGGCTGCCCGCCGGGCAAGGCCGGCTGTTCTCCGACATCGACATCCTCGTGCCCGAGGCACGCCTGGCCGAAGCGGAGGCGGCACTGATGCTGGCCGGCTGGGCCGGCACCCACCACGATCCCTACGACCAGCGCTACTACCGCGAATGGATGCATGAGCTGCCGCCGATGCAGCACGTGCGCCGCGAATCGCTGATCGACGTGCACCACGCGATCCTGCCGAAGACGGCGGCGGCCCGGCCTGACTCGGCCCTGCTGCGCGCCGCCGCCGTGCCCGTGGATGGCGAAGCGGGCGTGCGCGTGCTGGCCCCCGTCGACATGGTGCTGCACAGCGCCGTGCACCTGTTCAGCGACGGCGAGTACAACAACGGCCTGCGCGACCTGTTCGACATCCACCGCCTGCTGGAGCATTTCGGTACGGATGCCCGCTTCTGGGCCCAGCTGGTGCCGCGCGCCCACCAGCTGGAACTGGCCAGGCCACTGTTCTACGCGCTGCGCTATGCCGGCATGCTGCTGGGCACGACGGTGCCGGCCGCCGCGACCGATGCGCTGCGCGACACGGCGCCGCCGGCACCGCTGCTGGCCCTGATGGACGCGCTGTTCCGGCGCGCACTGCTGCCGGAGCACACCAGCTGCGGTGACTGGCTCAGCCCAGTTGCCCGCTTCCTGCTGTATATCCGTGGCAATTGGCTGCGCATGCCGCCCGTGCTGCTGGCCCGGCACCTGCTGCATAAGGCGACCTTGTCCTTGCTCAAACCCCGGCAGGAAGCTGCCTGAACGCTGCCATACCGTCGCTACAATGAACGAAGCGAGGTCCGCCGCGCTACACGTTCCCAAGGAGCCACCATGTTTCCCACGGAAAGCCTGAAAGGCTGACGCATCATGCGCCCGCTCATTTCCCTCCTGCTGCTGCTGGCCGGCCTTGCATTCGGCACGGCGGCGCCGGCGCAGACGGCCGCGACACTGCTCGACACGGCTGCCCAGTACGAACACGGCGAAGGCGTGCCGCGCGACCTGTCCGTGGCCTCGCTGCTGTATTGCCGCGCCGCCCGCATGGGCGACCCGGATGCCCAGTACCGGCTGGGCTGGATGATCGCCAACGGCCGCGGCTTTACGCGCGACGACGGCATGGCCTGGCAGCTGTTCGCGCTGGCGGCGGCGCAGCAGCATGCGCAGGCCGTCGCGCTGACGGCCACGTTGCCGGCCCGGCCCGAAGCCCAGCTGCCGCGGTGCATGCGCCCGGAC
>NZ_WNKZ01000057.1 GCF_009720835.1 Pseudoduganella buxea | reverse complement strand
GCCGAAACGCCGCAGCACGGCCGTGGCGCTTTCCAGCGCCGCCGCCGGGTCCGATGCTTCGTCCGGCGCGCCCGCCAGTTCCGGCGCCACGTCGAGCATGAAGGCGGGGGTCAGGGCCTGCAGGGGCTCGGCGGCCAGGAACAGTGCCAGCCGCTCGGCCAGGTTGCGCAGCTCGCGCACGTTGCCGGGCCATGCATGGCGGCGCAAGAGCGGCGCGCAGGCCGCCAGTTCGGCCGCCAGGTTCGGGTGGGCACGCGCGCCCAGTGCCGCCAGCGCATTGCGCAGCGACCATTCGGCCAGCGGCACGATATCGTCCTGCCGTGCGCGCAGCGGCGGCAGGGCCAGGCGCAGCACGGCCAGCCGGTAGAAAAGATCGGCCCGGAAACGGCCGTCGCGCACGCGCGCTTCCAGGTCGCAGTGGGTGGCGCTGACGATGCGCAGGCTGACGGGAATCGGACGCGTGCCGCCGACCCGCACCACTTCCCGTTCCTCCAGCACCCGCAGCAGGCGCGTTTGCAGCGCCAGCGGCATCTCGCCGATCTCGTCGAGGAACAGGGTGCCGTGGTTGGCCGCCTCGAACAGGCCGGCATGGCCGCCCCGCCGCGCGCCCGTGAACGCGCCTTCCTCGTGGCCGAACAGTTCCGATTCGAGCAGCGACTCGGCGATGGCGCCGCAGTTGACGGCAACGAAGGGGCGGTTGCCGGCCAGGCGGCTGTCGCGGTGGATGGCCTGGGCCACCAGCTCCTTGCCGGTGCCTGTTTCCCCCTGGATCAGCACCGTCGCGTTCGAGCGGGCATACAGCACGACGGCCTGGCGCACCTTGTCCATCGCGGCCGAGTCGCCGCGCAGGTCCGTCACGCCGTGGCGGGCCCGCAGCGTATCGGGCACGGCGCCCGCGCGCACGCGGTGGCGGCCCGACTCCAGCCGCCCCAGGCGGGCGATTTCCAGCGCGTCGTCGAAGGCCTGGCGGATCGACGCGGCCGAATACACGAATACGCCGTCCAGGCCCGCTTCCTCGGCCAGGTCGGTGATCAGGCCCGCGCCGACAACGGCGCGCACGCCGGCCGCCTTCAGTTCGTGGATCTGGGCCCGGGCATCCTGCTCGGTCGCATAGGTGCGCTGGACGATATCGAGCTCGAACGTGGCGGCGAACTGCGCCAGCTCGGCGACCGGGGCCTGGTAGGAGACGACGCCGATGCGGGGCGCCTTGGGCCCTGCGGCCTGTTTGGCCCGGGCCAGCGCCTGCATCATGTCGAAGCCGCTGGCCTTGGCCACGACGACGGGCACGGGCAGCCGGCTTTTCAGGTAGGCCGCGTTCGAGCCGGCCGAGATGACGGCGTCGCAGCGCTCCGTGGCCAGGCGCTCGCGGATATGGCGCACGGCGTCGTCGAAGCCCAGGTTGATGGGCTCGATGGTGGCCAGTGCGTCGTATTCCACGGTGATGTCGCGCAGCAGCTCGGCCAGGCGCGAGACGGACACGGTCCAGATGACGGGTTTGTCCTGGTCGGACGGCAGGGGCAGGGGATGGGCCATGTTTCATATTATAGTGCAGCAGCGTTTCAACGTTTCACAGTGAAACGCCAGTACAATGACTGAAACGTTGCAAGTGCTTGATTCTGCACGCCTGACATGCCTGGCATGGCGATTGCTGTACCGACCTGTCTATTTCCATTCGCTGAAAGGTCATCATGAGTCAATTTTCCGCTGGCGCCGCGTTCCGCAAGGCCGTCCAGGAAGAGTCGCCGCTGCAGGTGGTCGGTGCCATCAACGCCAACCATGCGCTGCTAGCGCAGCGTGCCGGGTTTCGTGCCATCTACCTGTCCGGCGGCGGCGTCGCGGCCGGCTCGCTGGGCCTGCCGGACCTGGGCATCTCGAACCTGGACGACGTGCTGGTGGACGTGCGCCGCATCACGGATGTGTGCGAGCTGCCCTTGCTGGTCGACGTCGATACCGGGTTCGGCGCTTCCGCCTTCAACGTGGCGCGCACGGTCAAGTCGCTGATCAAGGCCGGTGCCGGTGCCCTGCATATCGAGGATCAGGTCGGCGCCAAGCGCTGCGGCCACCGGCCCGGCAAGGAGATCGTCAGCAAGGCCGAGATGGTGGACCGCATCAAGGCCGCCGTCGACGCGCGCACGGATGAGAACTTCGTCATCATGGCCCGTACCGACGCGCTGGCCGTGGAAGGCCTGGACGCCGCCATCGACCGGGCCATTGCCTGCGTCGAGGCGGGCGCCGACATGATCTTCCCCGAAGCGATGACGGAACTGGCCATGTACAAGCAGTTCGCCAACGCGGTGAAAGTCCCTGTGCTGGCCAACATCACGGAATTCGGCTCGACCCCGCTGTTCACGGTGGAGGAACTGAAGACGGCCGACGTGGGCCTGGTGCTGTACCCGCTGTCGGCCTTCCGGGCGATGAACAAGGCGGCCGAGAACGTGTATGGCGCGATCCGCCGCGACGGCACCCAGAAGAACGTGCTCGACACGATGCAGACCCGCGCCGAGCTGTACGAGCGCATCAACTACCATGAATTCGAGCAGAAGCTGGACGCGCTGTTCCAGGCGAAGAAAAACTAAGGGCAATCAGGAGACACCATGAACGACATCACCTTCAAACCGAAAAAATCCGTGGCCCTGTCGGGCGTCGCGGCGGGCAATACGGCCCTGTGCAGCGTGGGCAAGACGGGCAACGATCTGCACTACCGCGGCTACGACATCCTGGACGTGGCCGACAGCTGCGAGTTCGAGGAAATCGCCTTCCTGCTGGTGCACGGCAAGCTGCCCACCAGCGCGGAACTGCGCGGCTACAAGGCCAAGCTGAAATCCCTGCGCGGCCTGCCGCAGTCCGTCAAGGCGGCGCTGGAAGCGCTGCCGGCCGGCGCCCACCCGATGGACGTGATGCGCACGGGGGTGTCGGCGCTGGGTTGCGCGCTGCCGGAAAAGGACGACCACAATGTGGCCGGTGCGCGCGACATCGCCGACCGCCTGATGGCGTCCTTCGGTTCGATGCTGCTGTACTGGTACCACTACAGCCATAACGGCCGCCGCATCGAGGTGGAGACGGACGACGATTCCATCGGCGGCCACTTCCTGCACCTGCTGCACGGCTTCAAGCCGGCCGACAGCTGGGTCAAGGCCATGCACACGTCGCTGATCCTGTACGCGGAACACGAGTTCAACGCGTCAACCTTCACGGCCCGCGTCATCGCCGGCACTGGCTCGGACATCCACTCGGCCATCACGGGCGCCATCGGCGCGCTGCGCGGACCGAAGCACGGCGGCGCCAACGAAGTGGCGCTGGAAATCCAGAAGCGCTACGAGAACGCCGACGAAGCCGAAAGCGACATCCGCGCCCGCGTGGCAAACAAGGAAGTCGTCATCGGCTTCGGCCACCCTGTCTACACCATCGCCGACCCGCGCAACAAGGTCATCAAGGAAGTGGCGCGCAACCTGTCGCGCGATGCCGGTTCGATGAAGATGTTCGACATCGCCGAGCGACTGGAAACGGTGATGTGGGACATCAAGAAGATGTTCCCCAACCTGGACTGGTTCTCGGCCGTGTCGTACCACATGATGGGCGTGCCCACTGCCATGTTCACGCCGCTGTTCGTCATCTCGCGCACGTCCGGCTGGGCCGCGCACGTCATCGAGCAGCGTATCGACAACAAGATCATCCGCCCGAGCGCCAACTATGTCGGCCCGGAAGACCTGGAATTCGTGCCCATCGCGCACCGCGGCTGAGCCAAGCAACAGAGGCCTACAAGTGACCATCCCAATGAACAGCGCGTACCGCCGCAACCTGCCCGGTACCACCCTGGATTTCTTCGACGCGCGTGCCGCCGTCGAGGCGATCGAAGCGGGCGCATATGACAAGCTGCCCTACACGGCCCGCGTGCTGGCCGAGAACCTGTGCCGGCGCTGCGACGCGACGATGCTGACGGCTTCGCTGCAGCAGCTGATCGAACGCCGGCAGGACCTGGACTTCCCGTGGTTCCCGGCCCGCGTGGTCTGCCACGACATCCTGGGCCAGACGGCCCTGGTCGACCTGGCCGGCCTGCGCGACGCCATCGCCGCGCAGGGCGGCGACCCGTCCCTCGTCAATCCCGTCGTGCCGACCCAGCTGGTGGTGGACCACTCGCTGGCCGTCGAATGCGGCGGCTTCGATCCCGATGCCTTCGCCAAGAACCGCGCCATCGAGGACCGCCGCAACGAGGACCGCTTCCACTTCATCGAGTGGACGAAGAAAGCCTTCCGCAATGTCGACGTGATCCCGCCGGGGAACGGTATCCTGCACCAGATCAACCTGGAGCGCATGTCGCCGGTGGTGCAGGTGGCCGACGGCGTGGCCTATCCGGACACCCTGGTCGGCACCGATTCGCATACGCCGATGGTGGACGCGCTGGGCGTCATCGCCATCGGCGTGGGCGGGCTGGAAGCGGAAACCGTGATGCTGGGCCGGGCTTCGTGGATGCGCCTGCCGGACATCGTCGGCGTCGAGCTGACGGGCCGCCCGGGTCCGGGCATCACGGCCACCGACACCGTGCTGGCGCTGACGGAGTTCCTGCGCAAGCAGAAGGTCGTGTCGGCCTGGCTGGAGTTCTTCGGCGAGGGCGCCGCCGCGCTGACCCTGGGCGACCGCGCCACCATCTCCAACATGGCGCCCGAATTCGGCGCCACGGCGGCCATGTTCTCGATCGACGAGCAGACCATCCGCTACCTGCGCCTGACGGGGCGCGACGACGAGCTGGTGGCCCTGGTCGAGCTGTACGCGAAGGAAGCGGGCCTGTGGTCCGACAGCCTGAAGAACGTCGAGTACGAACGCGTGCTGACGTTCGACCTGTCCACGGTCGTGCGCAATATCGCCGGCCCGTCGAACCCGCACAAGCGCGTGCCCACCTCCGAGCTGGCCGCGCGCGGCATCAGCGGCGTGGTGGAAAACGAGCCGGGCCTGATGCCGGACGGCGCCGTCATCATCGCGGCCATCACCAGCTGCACCAACACGAACAACCCCCGCAACATGATCGCGGCGGGCCTGCTGGCCCGTAATGCCAACCGCCACGGCCTGTTGCGCAAGCCGTGGGTCAAGTCCTCGCTGGCGCCCGGCTCGAAAGCCGTCACCCTGTACCTGGAGGAGGCGGGCCTTCTGCCGGAACTGGAAGCGCTGGGCTTCGGCGTCGTGGCCTATGCCTGCACCTCGTGCAACGGCATGTCCGGCGCCCTCGACCCGGCCATCCAGCAGGAGATCGTCGAGCGCAAGCTGTACGCCACGGCCGTCCTGTCGGGCAACCGCAACTTCGATGGCCGCATCCACCCGTATGCGCAGCAGGCCTTCCTGGCTTCGCCGCCGCTGGTGGTGGCCTACGCCATTGCCGGTACGATCCGCTTCGATATCGAGAAGGACGTGCTGGGCCTGGACGCCGCCGGCAAACCGATCCGCCTGCAGGACCTGTGGCCCAGCGACGAGGAGATCGATGCCATCGTCGCCGCCGCCGTCAAGCCGGAACAGTTCCGCAAGGTGTACATCCCCATGTTCGCGCGCACGGAAGGGGCGAATGACGGCGCGGCCGTCAGCCCGCTGTACGACTGGCGCGCGCCGAGCACCTATATCCGCCGTCCGCCGTACTGGGAGGGCGCGCTGGCCGGCGAACGCACCCTGCACGGCATGCGCCCGCTGGCCATCCTGGGCGACAACATCACGACGGACCACCTGTCGCCGTCGAACGCCATCATGCTCGATTCGGCCGCCGGCGAGTACCTGGCGAAGATGGGCCTGCCGGAAGAGGACTTCAATTCCTACGCCACGCACCGGGGCGACCACCTGACGGCGCAGCGCGCCACCTTCGCCAACCCCACGTTGAAGAACGAGATGGTGGTGGTGGACGGCCAGGTCAAGGCCGGCTCGCTGGCCCGTATCGAACCGGAAGGCACCATCACGCGCATGTGGGAAGCCATCGAGACGTACATGGAACGGGGCCAGCCCCTGATCGTCATCGCCGGCGCCGACTACGGCCAGGGCTCGTCGCGCGACTGGGCCGCCAAGGGCGTGCGCCTGGCCGGCGTGGAAGCCATCGTGGCCGAAGGCTTCGAGCGCATCCACCGCACCAACCTGGTCGGCATGGGCGTGCTGCCGCTGGAGTTCACGGGCGGCATCAACCGCATCACCCTGGGCCTGGACGGCAGCGAGACCTATGACGTGGTGGGCGAACGCAAGCCGCGCGCCACCTTGACCCTGGTGATCCACCGCGCCAACGGCGAAAGCCTGACGGTGCCGGTGCAGTGCCGGCTCGACACGGCCGAGGAACTGGCCATCTACGAGGCGGGCGGCGTGCTGCAGCGCTTCGCCCAGGACTTCCTGGCCGCCACCGTGATCCCGACCGCCAGCGAGGCCGCATGACGACGCACGCACCCCAGATCAGGATTCCCGCCACCTATATGCGCGGCGGCACCAGCAAGGGCGTGTTCTTCCGGGTGCAGGACCTGCCGGAAGCGGCCCAGGTGCCGGGAGCGGCGCGCGACGCGCTGCTGCTGCGCGTGATCGGCAGCCCGGACCCGTACGGCAAGCAGATCGACGGCATGGGCGGCGCTACCTCCAGCACCAGCAAGACGGTGATCCTGGCGCCGAGCAGCCGCCCGGGCCATGACGTCGATTACCTGTTCGGCCAGGTGTCGATCGACAAGGCCTTCGTCGACTGGAGCGGCAATTGCGGCAACCTGTCGGCGGCGGTGGGCGCCTTCGCCATTGCCGGCGGCCTGGTGGAAGCGAGCCGCGTGCCGCGCGACGGCATCTGCGTCGTGCGCATCTGGCAGGCCAATATCGGCAAGACGATCATCGCCCACGTGCCGATGACGGACGGCGCGGTGCAGGAAACGGGCGCATTCGAACTCGATGGCGTGACCTTCCCGGCCGCCGAAGTGCAGCTCGAATTCATGGACCCGGCTGCGGAAGAGGAGGGCGGTGGCGGCGCCATGTTCCCGACCGGGAACCTGGTCGACGAGCTGGACGTGCCCGGCATCGGCACCTTGCGGGCGACGATGATCAACGCCGGCATACCCACCATCTTCATCGAGGCCGAAGCGCTGGGCTACACGGGCACGGAGCTGCAGGAAGCCATCAACGGCGACCCGCAGGCGCTGGCGCGCTTCGAGACTATCCGGGCCCACGGCGCCGTGCGCATGGGCCTGATCGCCCATGTGGACGAGGCGGCGCGGCGCCAGCACACGCCGAAGGTGGCCTTCGTGGCGCCGGCCGCGCCCTACGTCTCTTCCAGCGGCAAGCAGGTGGGGGCGGACGACGTCGACCTGCTGGTGCGGGCCCTGTCGATGGGCAAGCTGCACCACGCGATGATGGGCACGGCGGCAGTGGCCATCGGCACGGCCGCCGCCATTCCGGGCACGCTGGTGAACCTGGCCGCGGGTGGCGGCTCGCGCACGGCGGTGCGCTTCGGCCACCCGTCCGGCACCTTGCGCGTCGGCGCCGAAGCCACCCTGGTGGACGGCCAGTGGCAGGTGACGAAGGCCATCATGAGCCGCAGCGCGCGCGTGCTGATGGAAGGCTGGGTGCGGGTGCCGGGCGACGCCTTATAGGGAACCGCTGATGTATCCATGGCGGCGATCTCCGCCCTGAGAAAATGCGCCCAGCTGCGCCACAAATGCCCTGTCATACCCCCCGGTATGACAGGGCATTTGCGTCTTGCCGGGCACGTTTTTCAAGACGAATCTCATGCACCAGCAATAAATCGGCGATGCCCTGGTCGCCCTGCCAGGCAGTTACATCGAAGACAAGGAAAGGGACGGCGCTGCCGTCCCTTTTGCCTTTCCGGCCACGGTTCGGGTCCCGATCTGTTGTTTCGATGCCCGGCCGGCGCCCCGTTTCGGTGCGCGGCATGGCTATCGCCACGTGGCTGGTTTATGATCGCAAGGCCCTTTTTGTTACTTCATGGCAGCAATCATTTCCCCCTTTCCGACAATGATCCCCGTTTCCAGCCCTGCCGACCTGATTGCCGATGCCTTGCAACTGATCGGCATGCCTGCGTGCGCCTGCGACGGCGACGGCGTGCTGTCGGCGGCCAACGGCGAGCTGGCCGCGCTGCTGGGCGAGGACCCGTGCGGCCAGCCGCTGGCCAGGCTGTTTGCCCGCCATGTGCGCAGCGACAGCGTGGTGACCCTGGCCGCGGCGCTGGCCGGCAGCCGCCCGGCCGCGTGGGAAAGCTGCGTGGCGCGCACCGATGGCACCTACGTGCCCGTGCAGATCACCGTCAAGCCGTATTGCGCCGCGCAACCGGGCGCGTTCGGACAGGTGCCGACGCAGCGCGGCGCCACCGTGCTGCTGCACGATATCAGCGCCGTCCAGCGCGACCAGCGTGCGCTGCGCAAGGCACTGGTGGAGCAGCAGGCCATCCTGGAGAACGCGGCCGTCGGCATCATCTTCAGCAAGCTCGATTTCATCCATGAATGCAATCTGCGCGCGGCCGAGATGTTCGGCTACCAGCGCCATGAACTCGAAGGCGCGCCCAGCGTGCTGCTGTATCCCGACCCGGCCGAGTTCCGCGCCCGGCGCGAACGCTGGGTGCCCGTGCTGGCCCAGGGCCAGTCCGTCACCCTGGACGTGCAGATGAAGCGGCGTGACGGCCAGCTGTTCTGGACGCGCTGCTACGGCCGCCTGATCGACCCGTCCGACGAGGCCGAGGGCATGGTGTGGATCGTCGAGGACATCAGCGAGCAGCGCGCCGCCAGCGAGGCCACGCGCCAGCTGCTGCTCGAGCAGAAGGCCATCCTGGACAATGCGTCGGTCGGCATCCTGTTCACGAAAAACCAGCGCATGTTGAGCTGCAATCCGCGCATGGCCGAGATGTTCGGCTTCGCGCCGGGCGAAATGGTCGGCATGCACTCGGGTGCCGTGTTCCCCTCGGTCGAGGTGTACCAGGCCTTCGGACGCGAGGCCGGGCCCGTGCTGGCCGCCGGCCAACCCTTCGAGATGAAGGAGTGCCGCTTCCAGCGCAAGGACGGTTCGCTGTTCTGGTGCCACGTGCGGGCCAAGGCCGTCGATCACGAGACCAACGAGGGCGGCACCATCTGGATCCTGGAGGACGTGACGCAGTCGCGCGAGATGCAGATGGATGTCGAGGCCCTGATGACGAATGCGTCGATCAGCATCCTGTTCACGCGCAACCGCCAGATCACCCGCTGCAACCGGGGCTTCCTGGAGATGTTCCGCTACCGCGACGACGAATGCATAGGCATGCCGGCGGCGGCCCTGTACCCGAGTGCCGAGGCCTACGCGGCGCTGGGCGCGCTGGCCACGCCGCTGCTGGCGAACGCGCGACCCTTCCAGACCGAGGTGGAGATGCGGCGCAACGACGACACCACCTTCTGGGCCCAGCTGATCGGCTATGTCGTCAATCCGGGCGACCCGACCCAGGGCACGATCTGGATTGCCGAGGACCGCACGGAGCAGAAGCTGGCGGAGGAATCGCTGCGCAACGCGCTGCTGGAAAACCAGGCCATCCTCGACAGCGCCGTGCTGGGCATCGCCGTCGTCGAGTGGGGCTGCAACCTGCGCAGCAACCGCAAGATGGGCGAGCTGTTCGGCTATGGCCCGGGCGAGATGACGGGCGTTCCGATCCGCCAGCTGTATCCGGACGCCGAGGCGTGGGACGCGGCGCGGCGCGAGACGGCGGCCGACTTCCGGGCCGGGCGTGTCAGCTCATCGGAACACCAGCTGATGCGGCGCGACGGCAGCCGCTTCTGGGCGCGCCTGTCGGGCCGGCCGTTCGACTGGTCGCAGCCGAAGGGCCGCAGCGTGTGGATGATCGATGACGTGACGGCGCGGCGCGCGGCGGGCGACGCGGTGCGCCGCGCGCGCGACGAGCTGGAAGTGCGGGTACTGGAACGCACGGCCGAACTGGCCGGCGCCAATGCCATGCTGCAGGCCGAGATCGTGGAGCGGCGCCAGGCCGAGGCGCGCGTGCACCACATGGCCTACCACGACAGCCTGACGGGCCTGCCGAACCGCGCGCTGCTGGCCGACCGGCTCGACCGCGCCATGCTGACGGCGCAGCGCTCCGGGCGCAGCCTGGCCGTGATGTTCCTCGACCTGGACCGCTTCAAGACCATCAACGATTCGCTGGGTCACCTGACGGGCGATGCGCTGCTGAAGGAAGTGGCGGGGCGCCTGTGCCGGGCCGTGCGCGCCAGCGACACCGTGGCGCGCCAGGGCGGCGACGAATTCGTCGTGCTGCTGCCGGGCCTGCGCAACAACGACGAGGCGGCCCAGGTGGCGCAGAAGATCATCGATGCGCTGGCGCTGCCGTTCCCGCTGGACGGCCACAGCCTGCACGTGACGCCGTCCATGGGCATATGCGTGTACCCGGACGACGGCCAGGATGTCGAGACCCTGATGCGCCATGCCGACGCGGCCATGTACCACGCCAAGTCGGCCGGGCGCAACAACTACCAGTTTTTCACGCAGAACATGAACCAGGCGGCGGCCCACTTCGAGCTGGAGAGCAGCCTGCGCGGCGCGCTGGCACTGCAGCAGTTCGAGCTGCACTTCCAGCCCATCGTCAATATCGCCACGCGCAAGCTGCATTCGCTGGAAGTGCTGCTGCGCTGGCGCCGCCCCGTCACGGGCCTCGTCATGCCGGACATGTTCATCCCCATCATCGAGGAGAACGGCCTGATCGTGCCGATCGGCGAATGGGTGATCCGGCGTGCGTGCGAGCAGAGCATGGAGTGGAAGCGCCAGGGCCTGCGCCCCGTGCCGCTGGCCGTCAACCTGTCGCCGCGCCAGTTCATGCACCAGGGCCTGGTGCCGTCGATCCGCGCCATCCTCGACGAGACGGGCATCGAGCCGTCCATGCTGGAATTCGAGATTACGGAAACGGCGCTGATGCAGCACGGCGAACAGACGCTGGAAATCCTGGGCCAGATCAATGCGA
Organism: Pseudoduganella buxea; assembly: GCF_009720835.1. GTDB lineage: Bacteria > Pseudomonadota > Gammaproteobacteria > Burkholderiales > Burkholderiaceae_D > Rugamonas > Rugamonas buxea. The sequence continues at coordinate 29,602 of NZ_WNKZ01000057.1, read as the reverse complement.
TGGGTATCCGCCTGTCGATCGACGATTTCGGCACGGGTTACTCCAGCCTGGCCTACCTGAAGCGCTTCCCCGTCAAGAAGATCAAGATCGACCGCGCCTTCATCAAGGATCTGGAGGACAGCGCCGAAGACCGCGCCATCGTGGCCGCCATCATCGCGCTGTCGGACAGCCTGCAGTTGTCGGTGGTGGCCGAAGGCGTCGAGACGGAAGGGCATTACTACCTGCTGCAACGGCAGGGCTGCCAGTTCGCCCAGGGCTATCTGTTCTCGCAGCCGGTACCGGCGGCGAACGCGCAGAAGCTGCTCGAGCGCAGCTGACGGCGCTCGACGATTCTCATGCCGCCGCCAGGGTGGCGATGACGGGCGTGTGGTCGGAAGGCTGCTGCCACTTGCGCGGCGCGCGGTCGATGGTGCAGGCCGTGCAGCGCGCCACCAGCGGCGGCGACAGCAGGATGTGATCGATGCGCAGGCCCTGGTTCTTCTGGAAGCGCAGCATGCGGTAGTCCCACCAGCTGTAGCTCTTCTCCGGCTGCTCGAACAGGCGGTAGGCGTCCGCCAGGCCCAGGTCCAGCAGGGCCTGGAAGGCGGCCCGTTCGGGCGGCGATACATGCACTTCGCCTTCCCACGCGGCCGGATCGTGCACGTCGCGGTCTTCCGGTGCCACGTTGTAGTCGCCCAGCACGGCCAGTTGCGGATGGGCCGCCAGTTCGCCGGCCAGCCACTCGCGCAGCGACGCCATCCAGCCCAGCTTGTATACATACTTGTCCGAATCGACGGCCTGGCCGTTCGGCACATAGGCGCACACGACGCGGATGCCGTCGATGGTGGCGGCCAGGATGCGCTGCTGCGCGTCCGGATACAGTGGGTTGTTGCGTACCACGTCCGTCATCGGCAGGCGCGACAGGATGGCCACGCCGTTATAGGTCTTCTGGCCGGAAAACGCCACCTGGTAACCGGCCGCCTCGATGGCGGCGACGGGGAATTTATCGTCCGTCAGCTTGGTCTCCTGGATGCACACGACGTCCACGGGATTTTCCTCCAGCCAGCGCAGCAGGTGGGGCAGGCGCACGTTCAGGGAGTTCACATTCCAGGTCACTAGCTTCATGGGATTCCTCGGGTCGACAGTGGGGCACACGCGGCACGCATATTACAGGATTTGACAGGTGTTACAAGTTGCTTAAACCGAATACAATATGCGACAATGAATTTGCAAAATAGCATTGAATTTAAAATAAAGCAGCTCTCTCAGGCGCAATTTCTGTTGCAAAATGCCACATCCGTGAAAATAATTGCCGATTATGTCTCGGGGTTATCAAAATAGCACTAAAATTCGATGAACGTTCGCCCAAAAGCGCAATATACTTACGTTGTTCGGCATCGAACGATTTCCATACGCATGTTGCACCGTAACTGTCGAGCAAAATAATACTGCCAAGACATGTTGTCGTGTGTAAATAGGTGGTACCATAAGGAAATAGTCGAATTAACGTGCAAAGCATTTGTAAAGGAAGAAAATGCGATCTGCATTCGAAGCATGGGCACAGCGGGACGGCCATATCGTACGGCGCCGCGAAGATAAACCGGAAGAGTATCTGGTGTACGAAACGCAGCGCCGCTGGCTGATCTGGCAGGCGGCGCTGGAACACGGCAAGACGCCGGCCGCCCGCAAGGCGGCCGCCAAGGAAGCCGGTGAAAAGGCCGCGGGCGCCCGCAACGGCGTCCAGCGAGCGCCAACGATGGCGGGCGACGAGGCGGAAGTCCGCACGGCTGTGTTGAACGAAGTCATCGACGCGTTCTCCGGCCTGAATGGCAACACGGCCATGGAAGATATCCTGAACGTGATCCAGGGACTGAAGCAGAAGCAGAAGTCCCAAAGCGGCGACTGACCGCACCGCATGGCTTTCCGCCTGACGCCCGCTGCCGGCATGTGCCTGCATGTCCGCGTGGCGGCGCTCGTCCGGGCCTTGCGGCGCCGTGCGCTTCCCGCGACAGGCAACGCACGGCCGCATGCCATCGTCGTTGCCTTGCTTGCCTCGGCAACGCTGGGTGCTTGCGCGACGATGACGGAAAGCAGTGAGCAATACGTGATGGTCCTGACCGTTCTCGACCACCAGCAGGTGGCCGGGATCGGTTGCGTGCTGTCCAACGATGCCGGGCGCTGGTTCGTCACGTCGCCGGGAAGAGTCCAGATCCGCAAGAGCACGAAGCCGCTGACGGTCGATTGCCGCAAGGAGCAGGTCTGGGCCTTCGACCAGATCGGCCCGCGCCAGAATGCCTCGCGCTGGGGCAATATCCTGCTGACGGCCGGTGCCGGCCAACTGGTCGACCGCCAGACGGGTGCCGGTTTCGACTATCCACAGACCTTGACGGTGGTCTTGCAGCGTGGCGAGCCGAACCGGCAGCAGCCCGGCGCGCCGGTGCAATCCCCACCGCCGCCCGCGTCCGGCGAACTTTACTGATCCCCCCATTGCCCGGCGACCCGGGCAAGGTCTTTATTGCGCCGTCTCCTGCGGCAACGCAGAACTGCGCCCACGCGAACCCTTAGCATTGCCGTTTCCCGACTGGAACGATGAGGGGCTTGCGTGGACAGTATCCTGTTATTCGCCGTACTACTGACCCTGTTTGTCATGACCATGGGCGCGCGCAAGATCGCCAAGGCGACCCGTGCCCGGGTACTCGGGCTGGAACGCCAGGTGGCATCGATGCGCCAGGCTGTCGACGAGCTGCACGTCCGCGTCAATGCGCTGGCGGGCGTGCCGCCCGGGCCAGCGCTGGAGTCACAGGCTGCCCCGCCCGAGGCTGCCTTCGGGCCTGAGGTCGCGCCTGAGTCCGGGCCCGAACCCGGGCCTGAATTCCAGCCCGAGTTCGACCCCGAGCTCGAACGGGTGCTCGAGGCCGAACACGGGTTTTCGCCCGAACCCGGCCCAGCGGTGGCAGCGCCAGCCGAACCGGCGGTGGCCATGCCGACCGAATCCACTCCCGTACCGAAACCTGTCGCGCCCGCCGCGCCGCCTGCCATGCCGGCCCGCGGCGGCAACCCGGCCACTGTCTGGGGCGGTGCCCTGCGGCGCTGGCTGTTCACCGGCAACCTGGTCGCCAAGCTGGGACTCGTCATCCTGTTGATCGGCGTCGGCTTCCTGCTCAAATACGTGGCCGGCCACGTCGACATTCCCATCGAACTGCGCATCGCCGCCATCGCCGCAGTCGATATCGCCTTGCTACGCTGGGGGTGGCGCATCCGCGTCAAGCGGCGCGGCATCGGCCTGCCCGTGCAGGGCGCCGCCATCGGCATCCTGATGCTGCTCACCTTCGGCGCCTTCCGGCTCTACGGCCTGATGCCTGCGGGCGTCACCTTCGCGTTGCTGTTCGTGCTGACCGCCTTCACCTGCCTGCTGGCGGTGCTGCAGAACGCCGTCTGGCTGGCCCTGTTCGGCATCGCCGGCGGCTTCATGGCGCCCGTGCTGACGTCCACCGGGTCGGGCAGCCATGTGGCGCTGTTCTCCTACTACGCCTTGCTCAACGCCGGCATCCTCGTCATCGCGCTCAGGCGCGCCTGGCGCGTGCTGAACCTGGTCGGCTTCGCGTTCACCTTCGGCGTCGGCACGGCGTGGGCGGCGCGCAGCTATGTCGCGGGCCACTACCTCTCGGTGCAGCTGTTCCTGCTGCTGTTCGTGCTGTTCTATACCGGCATTTCGCTGGCCTATGCGCTGCGCCGGCACGAGCGGCGTCGCCCCTATATCGATGGCACGCTGGTGTTCGGCACGCCGCTGGTCGGCGCCACCCTGCAGTACCTGCTGGTGCGCGACATGCCCTTCGGCGCCGCGCTGTCGTCGCTCGGTGGCGGCATCTATTACACGGCGCTGGCGCTGGCCCTGTGGCGCCGCCGCGGCGAGCACTTCCGCCAGCTGGTGGAGTCCTGGCTGGCCATGGGCGTGCTGCTGGGGACCATCGTCGTGCCGCTGGCTCTGGACGGGCGATGGACGTCGGCGGCGTGGGCGGCCGAAGGTGCAGCCATCGTCTGGATCGGCCTGCGCCACGGCCGCGCGGCCACCTGGACCTTCGGACTGGCCGTGCAGGTGGGTGCGTGGGCAGCCTTCCTGGGAACCTTCGACGCGCTGTCGCCCCCGGCGCGCCAGCATGCGCAGCTATGGCTCGGTTTCCTGCTGCTGGCGGCCAGCGCCGGCATCGTGGCATGGCGTTTCCAGGAAGCGCATGCGCGCCTGCCGGGGCGCGGCTTCGATACCGCGAGCATGTTGTGTCAGTGGCTGGCGGTGGGTACCGTACTGGCGGCCATGTGGGTAGAGATCGACGTGCGCACGTTCGGCACGCTGCGCCTGGACCTGTTGGCCGCCACGGCCATGCTGCTGGCCGTGCTGGTGGCGGTGGTCGGTCGCCGTATCGGCATGGTGACGACCCGGCCCATGGGCACGGCGATCCAGCTGTTCGCGGGCGCCATCGTCTTCGTGCAGATGGTGGGCAACTGGCAGTGGGGCGCGGATGCCGCGGCACCGCAGCCGGCCGTGGCTGTCGTTCTGATCACCGCTGCCGCACTGTTCAGCGCATGGCGCCTGCAGCGCGACGACTCGCCGATAGCGCTTTCGTCGTCCAATCTGATGCTGGCCTGGGGCGCCGTGTGGTGGTTCGGCGAGCTGCTGAACGTGGGCGCGGTGATGCTGGCCGACGTGACCGGTGGCCGCGATGCCGGGCTGATGCCATGGTCGCGCAACTGGCCCGCCTACGGCATCTGCGTCGCCGCCTCCTCGCTGCTGGCCTGCTGGTGCGCGCGCCGGCTGGTGTGGCCGCAGCTGCGCTGGCTGGGGGTGGCCACCTGGGTGCAACTGGCCCTCGTGCTGCCCGAAATGCTGGTCCTTCTCTATCAGGGCCAACTGCCCGCGCCGGTGGAGTGGGGCGCCCTGGCGGCGATGCTGGCGACCGGCGAATACCTGCTGATGCGCTGGAACGAAGAGGGCTCCCACGACCAGGGCTGGCGCCTGCCTGCGCCGGCCCACCTGGCCATCCACTTGCTGCGCTGCGCCGGTCCGTGGTTGATGATCTGGCCGGCCGGCTATGCGCTGGTCCTGCGCTGGCTGGCTGGCCCCGATCAATACCAGGCCCTGCTGCTGCAGGCCGGCTGGGAGGCCGGTACCTTGTGGGCCCAGTGCCTGCCCCTGTGGTTGCAGATGGGCGTGATCGCCTGGCTGCTGGGCGCCGTGCGGCGCGACGGCTGGCCGGTGGCGCCGTTCCGCGTATGGTATGCCAAGGCGCTGCTGCCGCTGGGGACGGCGTGGTGCGTCTGGCGCGTCGTGTTGTGGAACCTGTTCCAGGACGGCGGCATGACACCGCTGCCCTACCTGCCGCTGCTCAATCCCGTCGACCTGGCCAGCGCCTTTGCCGCCGCCCTGGTCGTGGCCCATGCCGGCAGCGGCGGAGCCATGGCCATGACGGCGCACTGGCAGGCCCGCCTGCGCTGGCTGGGCGGCCTGGGCGTGTTCGCGTGGCTGAACCTGATGCTGTTGCGCACAGCCTCCCACGTGCTGGACCTGCCGTACGAGGCCCAAGTGCTGCTGGCTTCGCGCACCGTGCAGGCCATGCTGTCGCTGACGTGGGCGCTGTCGGCGCTGGTACTGATGTGCTTCGCGGCGGCGCGCCTTCGGCGCGGCCCGTGGCTGGCCGGCGCCGCGATGCTGGGAGCCGTGGTGGCCAAGCTGTTCCTTGTCGACCTGGACGGCAGCGGCAGCATGGAGCGCATTGTCTCCTTCCTCGGCGTTGGCCTGCTGATGCTGGCGATCGGCTACCTGGCGCCGTTCCCGACCGACCAGCCGGCACGTGCCAGGCTCCCAGGGGAGGCCGCATGAAGCGCTTCCTGGCCATTGCCCTGGCCTGGCTGGCGTTGACGCCGGCCCGCGCCGACGAGGCCCGCGACTACGCTTGGCGGCAAACCTTGACGACCAGCGGCCGCGAGGCGGTGGTGCAATACCGGCTGCCCCGCAGCGTCTACCTGCATGCCCGCTCGCCCGCTCTGCACGACCTGCGCGTGTTCGACAGCCGTGGCATGCTGCTGCCGTTCGCGCTCCGTCCGCCGGCCGAGGTGTCCCAGGCCAGCCGGGCGACGGTGCCGGTGCGCGTGTTTCCCGTGTATGGCGCGGCGGAAGACACCAGCCCGGTGACGGCCGTCGAGATCCGCCGCACGCCAGACGGCGCCCTCGTGTCGGTCGGCACGCGCGCCGCGCCACGCGAGGGCGACGCCCTGTCGGCCCTGGTGCTGGACATGCGCGCGGCCGCTCCGGGCAGCAGCGTCAACCAGCTGCGCCTTACCTTGCCGCCCGGGACGCCACGCTACGATGCGCGCCTGTGCGTCGAAGCCAGCGACGACCTGAAGGCGTGGCGTGAGCTGGCCGAGAGCCACGTCAGCTGGATGGTCAGCGGCGATGGCGCGGCGCTGGCGGCGGACCGCATCGCATTCGCGCCGCAGCAGTTCCGCTATGCGCGCATCCGCTGGCTGGAGGGCCAGCCGATCCGGTTCGCCGCCATTGGTGCCGACACCGTGCAGACGACGGCCCAGCCGGCGCCATTGGAGACGCTGATTCTACCGGCCAGCACCGGCAGGAATCCGGGCGAACTGCTGTATGCGTCCGCCCCCGCCATTCCCGTGCAGCGCATCGGCCTGGAGTTCGCCGAGCGCAATGTCAGCCTGCCCGTAGAGCTGGGCAGCTATGCCGAGCTGCCGGCGGTCAAGGCCGGTCGCGGCAGCACTTGGCGGTTCCAGCCGGCGCTGCGTGCCACCTTCTACCGCATCGAGCAGGGCGGGCGCGAACGCCGCTCCGGCGATCTGTCGGTCGCGCCGATGCACCGGGCGCACTGGGTGTTGCGCGCGCTCGCGCCCAGCGACAGCCGGCCCGCGCTGCGCCTGGGCTGGGCGCCAGCGACCCTGGTCTTCCTCGCCAACGGCCATGGCCCTTATACCTTGGCCTACGGGCGCGACGGCGCGGCGCCGGCCGCGCGCGACATCGCGCAGGTGGCGCCCGGCCTGTCGGCCGTCGAACTGCAGACGGCCGAGCAGGTGTCGCCAGGACCCGAGGAGGCCAGGGCGGCTGCTGCGCCGGTAACCAGCGAGGCACGGCAGGCTGTCGCGTCGACGCAGGCGCGCAAGGGCGTGCTGTGGGCAAGCTTGGCCGCAGGCCTGGCCGTGCTGGGTGCGATGGCCTGGCAGCTGGTGCGCCAGTTGAAGCCGGCGCCCCAATGAAAAACGCCGCCCGGCGCGAACCGGGCGGCGTTGCTGGCGGCTGGCGCCGCGACGACGATTACGTGCGGTTGATCAGGAAGCTCGTCAGAAGTGGCACGGGACGGCCCGTGGCGCCCTTGGCCGCGCCCGACTTCCACGCGGTGCCGGCGATGTCGACGTGGATCCAAGGGTACTTGCGTGTGAAGTTTTCCAGGAAGGCCGCGGCAGTGCACGAGGCGCCGCCGGGCGAACCGATATTGGCCAGGTCGGCGAAGTTCGATTTCAGCTGCTCGTTGTACTGCTCGCCGATCGGCAGGCGCCACGTCGTGTCGCCCGTCTGGCGGCCGGCGCTGGCCAGCTCCTCGGCCAGCGCGTTGTGCTGGTCGTCGTCGCGGGTGAACACGCCGCTGTGGTGGTGGCCCAGCGCGACGATGCAGGCGCCCGTCAGGGTGGCGACATCGATCACGGCGGCGGGGTTGAAGCGCTCGGCATAGGTCAGCGCGTCGCACAGCACCAGGCGGCCTTCGGCATCGGTGTTCAGCACTTCGATGGTCAGGCCGTTCATCGACGTGACGATGTCACCCGGTTTTGTGGCCCGGCCGGACGGCATGTTCTCGCAGGCCGCCACGATGCCGATGACGTTGAGCTTCAGGCCCATTTCGCCGATGGCGCGGAAGGTGCCCAGCACGGACGCGGCGCCGCACATATCGTATTTCATCTCGTCCATGCCGGGACCCGGCTTGATCGAGATGCCGCCCGTGTCGAAGGTGATGCCCTTGCCGACCAGCACCACCGGCGCGTCCTTCGGCTTGCCGCCCATGTGCTTCATGACGATGAACTTGGGCGGCTGCTCGCTGCCGTTCGTGACGGACAGGAAGCTGCCCATCTTCAGCGCCTCGAGCTGCTTGCGCTCCAATACTTCCACGGCGAACTTGTAGTCCTTGCCCAGCTTCTTGGCCGTCTCGGCCAGGTAGGTCGGGGTGCAGACATTGGCCGACAGGTTGCCCAGGTCCTTCGTCAGCTGCATGCCGTTGGCGATGGCGATGGCCTGTGCCAGCGCAAGCTTGGTGGCGGCGCCGTTCGGCACGGCCAGGGCCAGCTTGCGCACGCCGGCCGGGGCCGGGTCCTTCTTCGACTTCTGCGCGTCGCTGCGGTAGATGCTGTCGCGCGCGGCCTGCACCACGGTGCGGATCGCCCAGTTGACGTCGCGCTCTTTCACTTCCGTCATCGGTAGTGCGATAATGGCATCCGTCGCGCCCAGGGTGGAGAACACCTTGACGGCGCCCTGGACGGCGCTGGCGAAGCTTTTCTCCGTCACGCCTTCCACGTTGCCCAGGCCGACCAGCAGCACGCGCTCGGCCGCCACGCCCGTCACGCCGCGCAGCAGCAAGGTCGAACCGGGCTTGCCGCTGATGTCGCCGGACTTCAGTGCGGCCGTGATTTCACCGCTGCCGTCGAGGGACTGGGCCGCTTGCGAGAGCTTCTTGTTTTCGAAAACAGCAACTGCGACACAGCCGGTCTTGGCCGACGTGATGGTGTTTTTTGTGTCGAATGCTTTTATGCTAAAGTCCATTGGGTTCTCCGTAGGTGTGCCGATGCGGCTTTGCGCGTGACCGTGTCGGGTAGACGCAGTGACCGCAGTAACCGCTGTATCTTAACTTGCTAAGCGAATTATAAACTTCGAATGATCTTTCAACGTGCCCTGAGGCGCGAGCTGGCCAGCTCCGCGGGGGCGACCTTCACGGTGCTGTTTACCATCATCGTCACCTGGACCCTGATTTCCATCCTCGGCAAGGCTGCCGGCGGCAAGGTCGCTTCGTCCGACGTGGTGGCGCTGATCGGCTTCGCATCGCTCAATTATCTGCCCACCATCCTGATACTGACCAGTTTTATTTCGGTGCTGATGGTCGTCACGCGCAGCTACCGCGATTCCGAGATGGTGGTGTGGTTCGCGTCCGGCCAGAGCCTGACGAAGTGGATCGCCCCCGTGATGACCTTCGGCCTGCCCATCATCCTGGCCACGGGCCTGCTGGCCTTCTACGCCACGCCGTGGGCCAAGCAGAAAAGCTCGGAATATGTCGAACGCTTCGCCAAGCGCGAGGACCTGCAGAAGGTCTCGCCCGGCCAGTTCAAGGAATCGTCGTCGAACAACCGTATCTTCTTCGTCGAGGGCAATGCAGGCCAGACGGCCTCGGTGCAGAACGTCTTCGTCAACCAGGTGGACGAGCGCGGCACCTCCGTCATCGTCGCCAAGGAAGGCGTGATCGAGACGGCGCCAAATGGCTACCGCTACCTGGTGCTGAAGAACGGCCGGCGCTACCAGGGTACGCCGGGCCAGGCCGACTTCCAGACCATGGAGTTCGGCAGCTACAGCATGCGCGTGGCCCAGCAGGCGCAGGAGTTCGACCCAAAGCGCGAGGTCAACGCCATCCCCACGCTGGAGCTGTTCGCGCTGCCGACCAACGCGGCGCGCGCCGAGATCCTGTGGCGCATTTCGCTGCCCATCACCTGCACCCTGCTGATGCTGCTGGCCATCCCGATGGGCTTCGTCAATCCCCGCGCCGGCAGTTCGACCAACCTGATCATCGCCCTGCTGATCTTCTTCACCTATAACAACACGGTCAAGATGTTCGAGGCCAGCGTGCGCCATGGCAGGTTCGCCTTCGAGTGGGCGTGGTGGCCGCTGCACCTGCTGATGGCCGTGACGGTGCTGGTCATGTTCGCGTGGCGCCTGAACGTGAACCACCGCTACCATCCGCGCGCGCTGCTGGCGGGCATGCGCCGCCGCAAGGGAGGCGCATGATGAGCGTCCTGCAACGATATTTCGCCGTCTCCATCTTCCAGGCCGTCGGCTTCGTGCTGCTCGCCTTCCTCGGCCTGCTCGGTTTCATGGACCTGACGGGCGAGATGCCCGGCGTGGGCAAGAACGGCTACGGCATGCAGCACGCAGTGCTGTACGTGCTGGTGATGATTCCCCAGCACGTCTACGAAGTGATGCCGGTGGCCGCGCTGATCGGCACCATCTACACGATGGCGCAGTTCGCTTCGACGTCGGAATTCACCATCATGCGCGCGGCCGGCATGTCCACCCGCACGGCCGCCTGGATGCTGTTCAAGATCGGCATCGTGCTGGTGGCGATCACCTTCATCTTCGGCGAGCTGATTGCCCCGCGCACGGCGCTGATGGCCGAAAGGCTGCACCTGACGGGGCGCGGCACCACGGTGTCGGCCGAATTCCGCTCGGGCCTGTGGACCAAGGACATCATCAAGAGCGACGGCCTGAAAGGCGACGTCCTCGGCTCGCGCTTCTTCAACGTGCGCGAGGTGCTGCCGGACGGGCGCCTCATCGGCGTCAAGCTGTACGAGTTCGATAACAGCTTCCGCATGCGCACGCTCACTGTCGCCAAGACTGGCACTTACCAGGGCGACAATGTATGGCGCCTGTATGACGTGACGGAAAACCACTTCAGCAACCCGGCCCTGCTCAAGGGCGAGGCCACGGCGCAGAACAACTTCGCCCAGGAGAGCGGCGTGGTCAGCACGACCCAGCATGCCACCAAGGACCTGGTGTCGGAAATCACGCCGAAGATCCTGTCCGTTTCGGCATCGGACCCGGAACGCATGTCGGCCAACGAGCTGGCCGTCTATACCCGCCACCTGCAGGAAAACCGCCAGCAGACGGAGCGCTTCAAGATCGCCTTCTGGAAGAAGCTGATCGATCCGCTGGCCATCTTCGTACTGATGGCGCTGGCGCTGCCGTTCGCCTACCTGCACATGCGCAGCGGCGGCGTCTCGCTGAAGATCTTCATCGGCATCATGATCGGCGTCGGCTTCCTGCTGGTGAACACGCTGTTCTCCCACCTGGGGGTGCTGTCCACACTGCCGGCCTTCGTCACGGCCGCCATGCCCAGCGTGATCTTCCTGCTGCTGGCCATCGGCACACTATATTGGGTGGAGCGACACTGACATGAATGCAGAAAAAACCAAGCAGGCGCTGGTCCTGTTCGCGCACGGCGCCCGCGCCGCCAGCTGGGCCGCGCCGTTCGAGCGGCTGCGCGAGCTGGTCGCCGCGCGCACGCCGGACGTGGACGTTTCGCTGGCCTTCCTGGAACTGATGGAACCGCGCCTGCCGGAACGGGCGGCGCAGCTGGTGGCGCAGGGCGTCACGCAGCTGACCGTCGTGCCCGTGTTCCTGGGCCAGGGTGGCCACGTGCTGCGCGACCTGCCGCTGATGGTGGACGAGCTGCGGCTGGCGCACCCGGGCCTGTCGGTCCGCGTGGCCGAGGCGGCCGGCGAGAACGCCGCCGTGCTGCAGGCCATCGGCGACTACTGCATCGGCGCGCTGGCAAGCCAGTGACGGCGCTGCCCGATCTGCCCACCTTGGCGGCCGCGCAGACGGTCGTCATCAAGGGCGATATCGCGGCCAATGTGGCGCGCCATGTGGCGCTGGCCGCTCTGGCTGCCGGCAAGGGCGCGAAACTGATCCTGTTCCCCGAACTGTCGCTGACGGGCTATGAGCCCGAACTGGCCGGCGAGCTTGCGCTGCGCCCGGACGACGCATGCCTGGCGCCGCTGCGCGAAGCTGCCGCCGCCCACAACATCGTCATCAATGCCGGTGCGCCGCTGGTCAATGACGGCGGCCTGCCGCTGATCGCCGCGTTGACGTTCCGGCCGGATGGCACGACGGCCGTCTACACCAAGCAGTACCTGCACGATGGCGAGGAATCGGCGTTTGCGGCGGGGCAGGGCGGTACGATGCTGGACGTCGCAGGCGCCGCCATCGCGCTGGCCGTCTGCGCCGATTTCGGCCAGCCGGCCCATGCCCTGGCAGCGGCGCACGCGGGCGCCCACGTGTATGCTGCCAGCGTGCTGGTATCGGTCAACGGTTATGACAATGATGCGGCCCTGCTGCAGGGCCATGCGGCAGCGCACGCGATGCCCGTGCTGATGGCCAATCACGGCGGCCCCTCGGGCGGCTGGCACTGCGCGGGACGCAGCACCGTGTGGGATGAAAAGGGCCGGCTGGTGGTTGCCGCCCCCGGGGCCGGGGAATGCCTGCTGCTGGCGGGGCGCTCGGGCGGTGCGTGGAGCGGCCGCGTGATCGACACGGCCGGTTGAACTAGGGCTGCCGTGCCATTTCGGCCGCCATCTGGTGATCGACCAGCGTGCGGGTGATGGTGCCGGGTTCGTCGAGTTCCCGTTGCGCCATGGCGCGCAGCGAAGGATCAGTCAGGGCGGCTAGTGCGGCCGCGCGCAGCGTCGCGGCCTCGTCGGCGCGGTCTACGCCGGCCAGGATGGTGCCAGCCATCGCCACATCGTTCACATAGCCCGTCAGTTCAGCCGCCAGCCTGGGCGCCTCGCCCGGCGCCGGCAGCAGGGGCAGTTCGGTCGCGTAGGCGTTCAGATGGTCGGCCATCGCCAGCGGGTCTGGCAGGAAGCGCGCGGCCAGCGCGAAGTCGCCCTGGGCAATCAGGGCGGGAAGGGCGATACGGCTAAAGCGGCTCGCGACCTCGGGCAAGATGTCCACCAGGGTGACGAAGGTGCGAGCAGTCGATGCCAGATCGCCCAGTGCACGGTTCATGCTCGCCACCTCGAGCCAGCGCGGAGCGTCGTAGTCGTCGCCGAAGCTGCGCGACGAGGTTTCGCCGGCGAGCAGGCGGCGCAGTTCCTCGTCGCGCGCGGCAATCAGTGCCTCGCGCGCCGGGGGGTAGGCTTCAGCAAGGCGCCCCCATTCGTGCAAAGCGAAACCGCGCAGGTGGTTCGCTCCCCGGTCGTCGTGACCGCAGTCGGTATGAATGAACAGGAGTTCGCGCAAGGCGGCGGCATGCTCGCCGGCCTGTTGCGCCTGGCTTGCGCGGTGCAGCGCATCCATCACCTGCGCTTCGGCGTCGTTCATCATGCCGCCGTCCCGTTCTCGCTTGCCCGCGCGTGCGCCACCATCGCCGCAATCGTCGTGCCGGGCTGGTCGAATTCGCGCTGCACGGCGTCGCGCACGGCGGCCGATGCGAGCGTGTCCAGCGCGGCGGCCGTGACCTGGTCGGCCAGCTCGTCCTCGCCCTGGCGCGCCAGCACCAGCGCCAGCATGCGCACTTCCTTCGTGTAGTTCAGCACCGTCGCCAGCAGCGCCGGGGCCGACGACGTATTGCCGCTTTTCGCCAGCTGCTCCGTGTAGCCGTTCAGGTGCGCCGCCAGCGCACGCACGCGCTCCATCGGCTCGGACAGGTAGCGCCGCGCCAGCGCGAAGTCTTCCGCCGCCACCAGCGCCGGCAGGGCCATGTCGAAGCACTGGCGCGCCAGGTCGGGCAGCTGCAGGTCGAGCTGGACGAACAGCTCATGGGTGGCGCGTTCCTCGCCCAGCGCGCTGTTGATGGCGGCGATGTCGCGGAACAGGTCGCGGCCGGGCGCGCCGCTCAGCAGGCGGCCCGTGTCGCGGTCGCGCAGGCCCTGCAGCGCGCGGCGCGCCAGCGGAAACTGCTCGGCCAGGTAGATCCAGTCGCGCAGCGCGAACGACAGCCGCACGCCGGCCAGGCCCGGCTCCACCGCCAGCGCGTTTTCGTGGAACCACAGGTGGTCGCGCAGGGCGTCCTCGAACCGGTTTTCCAGACGTGCCTTGCGGGCCCGTTCCAATACTTCGTGTGCTTGTCCCATACCGCTCTCAGTCGCGTGCAAAGGACGTATTTTAACGCGCCGTGGCACCGGCCAGCCAGCCGCCCGGCCGGCATTAGTAGCATTCAGGCAAGGTGGCGCCGCCCTGAGCCGAGAGTCCGTACAGTCTTGTCTCATGAACAAGAGCCAGGAACCCAGCGCAGCAACCGGTGCCGACGCCGGCACCGACGCCGGCACCGTTACCGTCCCGGTCAGCCGCGAGGAAGTGGAAGTCACCACCCGCGTCGTCGATACGGGGCGGGGCGTGCGTGTCAGTAAATCCGTCACCGAGCATCCCGAGGAAGTCCGGGAGACGCTGTGGCAGGAGGAGGTGGACGTGCGCCGCGTGCCGGTGGACCGCGTGGTGGCCGAAGCGCCGCCGTCGCGCTATGAGGGCGACGTGCTGGTGGTCCCCGTCCTGGAAGAAATCCTGGTGATCGAAAAGCGCTACCGTATCCGCGAAGAGCTGCACATCACCAGGGTACGCAAGCAGCATGAACACCGCCAGACCGTTCCGCTCAGGACTGAAGACGTGCGCATCGAAGCGTTCGACGAAGGCCCTGCGGGCGATCTCCAAAACCCGTTGCAAACAGGAGGAAGATCATGAGCCATACCCTAGCAGCCGTATTTGACAACCGCGCCGACGCCGAGCACGCCCGCGACGAACTGGTCAAGTCGGGCATCGGTGCCGATTCCATTCAGCTCAACGCCGGCGCCGCCGGCACTGCCACCACCGGCACCAGCGCCAGCACCACCGCCTCCACGCACGACGACTCGATCGGCGACAGCATCAAGCACTTCTTCTCCAACCTGTTCGGCGACGATGACGACGAGCGTGTCGTCTACGGCGAAGCCGTCAACCGCGGCAATGTCGTGCTGACCGTGCAGACGGCCACGCAGGACGAAGTGGAACGGGCCGCCGACATCGTCGAAGCCTTCGGCCCGATCGACATCGACGAGTACAAGTCGCAGTGGCATGCGGGCGGCTGGACCGGCGCCCAGGCCTCGGCACCGAGTGCGGGCCTGTCGGCTTCGCGCCAGAGCGCGGACCTGCAGAACCAGGGTTCCAGCCTGCAGGGCCAGAATCTCGACCTGCAGGCTTCGCGCCAGGGCCTGGCCGATACGGGCTCGCTGCAGCGTGCCGATACCGAGTCGCAGGTCATTCCCGTGATGCAGGAAGAGCTGAAGGTGGGCAAGCGCATGGTGCAGCGCGGCGGCGTGCGCATCTACCAACGCCTGGTGGAGACGCCGGTGCAGGAAAGCGTCAGCCTGCGCGAGGAACACGTGCATGTCGAGCGTCGTCCGGTGGATCGCCAGATCGACCCGTCCCAGGTGGGCGCCTTCAAGGACAGCTCGTTCGAACTGCGTGAAAGCGCCGAGGAAGCCGTGGTGCAGAAGACCGCCCGCGTCGTCGAGGAAGTCGTGGTGGGCAAGGAAGTGTCGCAGCGCACCGACCAGATCAGCGACACGGTGCGCAGCACCCAGGTCGACGTCGAGCAGCTGGGCAGCTCGGATGACGACGAGTACTACCGCACCCACTGGAGCTCGAACTACGCCAACCTGGGCGCCAGTTTCGACGACTACGCGCCGGCCTACCGCTACGGCGCCACGATGGCCGGCAGCGACAGCTATCGCGGCCGCTCGTGGGAGGATTCGGAGTCGACCCTGCGCAGCAACTGGGAAAGCCACTACCCGCAGTCGACGTGGGAGAAGTTCAAGGACGCCGTGCGTCACGGCTGGGCGCGCATGACGTCGTAAGCCACCCGCTGCGTCAAAAGCCGGTGCCGCCCGCGAGGGCGCACCGGTTTTTTTTGCGCGCTAGATCGGTGTCTGCCGCTTGATCCAGAACGGCAGCAGCCACCACATCACCACCACGATGGTCCCCATCACGCCGCCGGCAATCAAGCCGACGGTGGCGCCGAACACCTCCGAAATCACCAGGTTGGTGCCCAGCACCAGCGCGATGCCGAGTGCGAACGCCCCCGCGACGATCTGCCGCGTGGCGAAGGTCTTGAAGCGTTCGCGGTCCTTCAGCGGGCGCATGATGCGGTGCTGCACGGCCGGTGCGCTCAGCAGGATCAGGCTGGCCAGGGCAAAGAAGAACGTCGCGAGGAAGACGTATTTTTCCGTCTGCACGATCTGGCGGAAGCCGCCGTTAAACGGCAGCACGATCAGGAAGGCCGACAGCATCTGGGCACCCGGCAGCAGGATGCGCATCTCGCTGAGCATGTCGGAGAAATCGCCGTCTTCGGGCATGTCGGGACGGTCGGATTCCTCCCGCGGTGAAAAGGGATCGGCGTGCATGGCGCTCTTTCGTATCTCTGGCGCGGATCGATGCCCGCACCTTCTGTTTATATGTCCAGATTATACGAAGCAATGCCGCTGGGCAGCGCCGCGGAGGTCGCTACAATGGCTGGTGGGCGCGTGCCGCCATGGCCTCGCCGAGCATCACGAGCACGGGACCGTGGCGGGGTTGCAGGCCGTGGGCCAGGGTGGCCAGGGTGATGCGGCTGATCAGCTGGTCGGGCCGGCTGACGTTTTCGATGACGATGACGGGCGTTTCCGGCCGGCGGCCCTGGTCGAGCAGGCGCTGGGCCGTGGCGATGGCCTCGCGCCCGCCCATGTACTGCACCAGGGTGTCGGTGGAGGGAATTGCCGTCTCTTCCGGATGGCCGGGCGCCGTGCTGGAGGTGAAGAAGGCGACGTTGCGGGCCACGCCCCGTTTCGTCAGCGGCTGCTTCGTCGCCGCCGCCGCGGCCATTGCCGTGGTGATGCCGGGGACGACTTCGACATCGATGCCGAGCGCCTCGAGCGCCGTCAGTTCCTCGTCGGCGCGGCCGAACAGCATCGGGTCGCCCCCTTTGAGGCGCACCACCCGCTGGTACTGCTGGGCGCAGGCGACCAGCTGTGCGTTGATGGCGTTCTGGTCGGCCGACCGCTGGCCGGCGCGCTTGCCGACGGGGATCAAGACGGCCTGGCGGCACAGGTCCAGCATTTCCGGGATGACGAGGGCGTCGTACAGCACCACATCGGCTTCGCCCAGCAGGCGGGCACCGCGCACGGTGATCAGGTCCTGGGCGCCGGGACCGGCACCCACCAGGTAGACTTTTCCGACTGCCATCGATTCTCCGCCGCCTTTTGCCCGTTCGAGCGTTTTGCCGTTTTACGCGGCAGCCAGGCGGATCATCCCCGCGGCCACCGTCTGGTGCGTGACTTCATCGATCAGGATGAAGGCGCCGGTGGCACGGATATCGTCATAGGCATCGGCCGCCAGCGGCTGCTGGACGCTCAAGGCAATGCGTGCCACGTCGTTCAGCTTCAGCGCATCCGCATCGTGCCGCTGCTGGGTGTTGATGTCAAGGATCGAGTCGATCTTCGTCACCTTGGCGGCGGTCTGCTTGGTGCCGTGCTTGAGCCAGTACTTGCGGCGCAAGTCGAGCGGTTCCTCGGACAGCCAGCAGACGTCGGCACTGACCTGTTTCAGCAGCGTGGCCGGCTGCGCGGCGGACGACAGCACGTCGCCGCGCGAGACGTCGACATATTCGTTCAGCACGATCGTCACGGACTGGCCGGCACTGGCCGTCGGCAGAGAGCCGTCGAACGTGACGATTTCCTTGACGGTGGCACCGTGGCCGGAAGGCTGCACCACCAGCTGGTCGCCCACGGACACCTTGCCCGATTCGATGCGGCCCATGTAGCCGCGGAAGTCGTTCGCCTCGTGGCCGTTATGGCGCGCCACCAGCTGCACGGGGAAGCGCAGCGGCGCATTGTGCGCCTCGTCGTAGACGGTCAGCGATTCGAGCAGCTCGATCAGGGTCGGGCCTTCGTACCAGCCCAGCTTGTCGCCGCGTTCCACGACGTTGTCGCCGGAGAGGGCCGACAGCGGAATGGCCGTGATGTCCTTCAGGCCCAGGGTCTGGGCGAATTCGCGGTAGGCCTTGACGATGCGCTCGTACACTTCCTGGTCGTAGTCGACCAGGTCCATCTTGTTGACGGCGACGACCACGTGCTCGATCTGCAGCAGGTGGGCGATCGTCGAATGGCGCTTGGTCTGGATCAGGAGGTCTACGCCGCCGTCCTCGCGCAGCTTCACCTTCGACACGTCCACCAGGATGATGACGGCGTCGGCCGTCGAGGCGCCCGTCACCATGTTGCGCGTGTACTGCTCGTGGCCCGGCGTGTCGGCGATGATGAACTTGCGCTTGGGCGTGGCGAAGTAGCGGTAGGCCACGTCGATCGTGATGCCCTGCTCGCGTTCCGCTTCCAGGCCATCCGTCAGCAGCGACAGGTCGATGGTGTCGCCCACCGTGCGTTTGTGCTTGGCGCGCGAGACGGCGGCCAGCTGGTCGGCGAAGATGCCCTTGCTGTCGAACAGCAGGCGGCCGATCAGGGTGCTCTTGCCGTCGTCGACGGAGCCGGCGGTGATGAAGCGGAGCAGGCCCGAGGAAGCGTCCTGCTGTGGGCGATTGAGTTCGTTGGTCATGGCGTTCATCAGAAGTATCCGGCTTTCTTGCGTTTTTCCATCGAGGCTTCGGAGGTCTGGTCGTCCATCCGCGTGGCGCCCCGTTCCGTCACCTGGGTGATGGCCGTCTCGGCGATGATTGCCGTCACGTCGGCCGCGTCGGACGACACGGGGCAGGTGCACGAGATGTCGCCGACGGTGCGGAAGCGCACCACCTGCGTTTCGACGGTTTCGCCTTCGCGCGCCGGCGTCAGGTCGGTCAACGGCACCAGCAGGCCGTTGCGGGGAATGACCTGGCGTTCGTGGGCGAAGTAGATCTGGGGCAGGGCCAGCTTCTCGCGGGCGATGTACTGCCACACGTCCAGCTCCGTCCAGTTCGAGATGGGGAAGACGCGCATGTTCTCGCCCGGGTGCACGCGGGTGTTATACAGGTCCCACAGTTCGGGGCGCTGGGCCTTCGGGTCCCACTGGCCGAATTCGTCGCGGAAGGAGAAGATGCGTTCCTTGGCGCGGGCCTTTTCCTCGTCGCGGCGGGCGCCGCCGATGCAGGCGTCGAAGCCGTGTTCGGCGATCGTCTCCAGCAGGGTCACGGCCTGCGCGGCATTGCGCGAGTCGGTGGCCGGGTTACGCAGGCGCACGGTGCCCTTGCGGATCGATTCCTCGACGGAGCCGACGATCAGGCGCTCACCCAGTTCGGCCACGCGGCGGTCGCGGAACTCGATCACTTCCGGGAAGTTGTGGCCCGTGTCGACGTGCACCAGCGGGAAGGGAAATTTACCGGGGCGGAAGGCCTTTTCGGCCAGGCGCAGAAGCACCACGGAATCCTTCCCGCCCGAGAACAGCAGGGCCGGATTGCTGCATTCGGCCGCGACTTCGCGCAGGATGTGGATGGCTTCCGATTCCAGCGCGTCCAGGTGGCGCGCGTTCACTTCCATGCTGATGCCGTTGATGCCAGCACCTTGTTTGTCTGCCAGAGCATTCATGTATGTTCTTTCGTTGTCGCGGCGCGGGTCTCAGGCCGCCACGGATTTGATGCGAATGAGTTTGCCGTCCACCACGTGCAGGCCGCACTCCTTGGACTCGGGGTTCTCCCACCACCAGCGGCCGGCGCGCACGTCTTCTCCCGGCTCGATGGCGCGGGTGCACGGTTCGCAGCCGATCGACGGAAAGCCCTGCTCGTGCAGTGCGTTGACGGGAACGGCGTTGGCGCGCAGGTATTCCCACACGTGGGCTTCATCCCAGTCGGCCAGCGGGTTGAACTTGTCCATCAGGTGGGCCGGGTCGTCTTCGTGCACGGCCAGGCTGGAACGGGTGTTCGACTGCGCGCGGCGCTGGCCCGTGATCCAGGCCTTGTTGCCGGCCAGTGCGCGTCCCAGGGGCTCGACCTTGCGGATGCGGCAGCACTCGCGCCGCATTTCCACGCTGTCGTAGAAGGCGTTCAGGCCGTTCTGCGCCACGTACTGGTCCACTGCCTGCGGCTCCGGGCGGAACAGGGCGATGTCGTAGCCGTAGTGTTCCTTGACCTTGTCCAGCATCGCCAGGGTTTCCTTGTGCAGGCGGCCCGTCTCCAGAGAAAAAATAACGATCGGCAGGCGGTTCTTCAGGATCAGGTCCGTCAGCACCATGTCTTCGGCGGCCAGGCTGGACGCGAACACGGCGGGCGTGAAGTCGCGGGCAATGCGTTCCAGTGTCGCCGTGGTGCCGGCGACCAGCGTTTCGAGCTTGCTCATGGACTGCTCCTCAGATGCCGGCGCCGACGTCTTTGTGTTCGCCCTGTGCCGTGGCCGTGCGCAGATGGCGGCGGAACAGCGGCTGGCGCTCGTCGACGGAGGCCTGGTAGGTCTCGGAAAACACCGTCAGGCCCTTCAGCGCGTCCTCGATGCTGCGGTCCGGGCGCGTCGCATAGGCGTCGAAGCCGACCCGCTTCATCTGGAACAGCTGGTCGCGCAGCACGTCGCCGATGGCGCGCAGCTCGCCCTGGTAGCCCAGGCGGGTGCGCAGGTTGTAGGCGATCGAGTAGCCGCGCCCGTCCGTGAACTTGGGGAAATCGACGGCGATGACGGCGAACTTGTGCAGCTCGTCCTTCAGTTCCTCAGGGCGCTCGTCGGAGGCCAGCCACACGCCGATTTCCGGGCGGGCCGCCAGCGCATCCTTCTGCGACTGCCACGTCCTGAGCGGCACGATGACCTTGCCGGCCGGGACTTCCACGGTGGCCGCTTCCTGGCCTTCAGCCAGGCGCAGCACGGTCCAGTCGTCGGCCACGATGGCTTGGCCCTTGATGATGCGTTGGGTATTCTGGTCAGGCATATTCGTCTTCTCCAACCAGGCGTCCCGCGGTATCGATCGGCGTGGCATAAACATATTCTTTGAACGGGGCGATACCGAGGCGCTGGGCCGTGTCGACGAAGCGCTCGTCCGGCGTGCGCTCGCGCACGTACACCTGCAGCAGGCGGTTGATCACCTCAGGCATCTGCTGGGCCGAGAACGACGGTCCGATGATCTTGCCGATGGCGGAATGGTTGCCCTGGGCTCCGCCGATCGACACCTGGTACCATTCGCTGCCGTCCTTGTCGACCCCGAGGATGCCGATATGGCCGACGTGGTGGTGGCCGCAGGCGTTGATGCAGCCGCTCATGTTCAGTTCGATCTCGCCGATATCGTGCAGGAAATCGATATGGTCGAAGCGCTCGGCGATGGCCGCGGCGATCGGGATCGATTTCGCATTGGCCAGCGAGCAGAAGTCGCCGCCCGGGCAGCAGATCATGTCCGTCAGCAGGCCGATATTGGGCGTGGCCAGGCCGTGCGACTTGATCTCGGACCACAGCTTGAACAACTGGCCCTGCTGGACGTCGGCCAGCACGATGTTCTGCTCGTGCGTGACGCGCAGTTCGGCGAAGCTGTAGCGGTCGGCCAGGTCGGCCATGTAGTCCATCTGTTCTGCCGTGGCGTCGCCCGGCGGCACGCCGGTTTTCTTAAGCGACAGCACGACGGCCGCGTAGCCGGGCACCTTGTGCGGCTTGACGTTGCGCTTGACCCAGTTGGCGAAGGCCTTGTTGTCCTCATGGCCGGCCAGCGGATCGACGGCCGGCAGCGTCTCGTAGGCGTGCGGCTGGAAGTAGGCGATGATGCGTTCCATCTCTTCCAGGGTCAGCGTCTCGGCGCCGTCCTTCAGGTCGGCCCATTCCTCCTCGACCTGGCGGGCGAAGTCCTCGACGCCGATGGCTTTCAAGAGGATCTTGATGCGCGCCTTGTATTTGTTGTCGCGGCGGCCGTACTGGTTATACACGCGCATGATCGCTTCCGTGTACGTCAGCAGGTGCTCGCGGGGCAGGAACTCACGGATCACGCTGCCCAGGATCGGGGTGCGGCCCATGCCGCCGCCGACCATGACCTTGAAGCCGATCTCGCCGGCCTCGTTGCGAACCACCGTCAGGCCGATATCGTGCACGGCGATCGCGGCACGGTCTTCGACTGCGCCGTTGATCGCCACCTTGAACTTGCGGGGCAGGGCGATGAACTCGGGGTGGAAGGTCGACCACTGGCGCAGCACTTCGGCATACGGGCGCGGGTCGATGATCTCGTCCGCGGCCACGCCGGCGAATTCGTCGGAGGTGACGTTACGGATGCAGTTGCCCGAAGTCTGGATGGCGTGCATCTCGACCGAGGCCAGGTCGGCGAGGATGTCCGGCGTCTGTTCCAGCTCGATCCAGTTGAACTGGATGTTCTGACGCGTGGTGAAGTGGCCGTAGCCCCGGTCATATTTGCGGGCGATATGGGCGAACATGCGCATCTGCTTGGACGACAGCAGGCCGTAGGGCACGGCAATGCGCAGCATGTAGGCATGGCGCTGCATGTACAGGCCGTTTTGCAGGCGCAGCGGCAGGAATTCTTCCTCCGTCAGCTCGCCGCCGAGGCGGCGCTGTACCTGGTCGCGGTACTGGGCGATGCGCTCGCGCACGATGAGATGGTCGTATTGATCGTATTGGTACATGTCGGTCCTAAGTTCGCGACGGGGCGTGAAGGCTTCCCCAAAGTATCGCTATGGTAATAAACTGCTGCTTTATTCCAAACGACTTAGTCTTTATTTGCTTATATGCGTATGTGGCATAAGCTTGCGCGTAAAATAGCGGCTCTATAGCCGGGAAATCAATGAACCTTCACCAACTGAGATTCGTACGGGAAGCCGTACGGCAGAATTACAACCTGACCGATGCCGCCAAGGCATTGTTCACTTCGCAGCCGGGTGTGTCGAAGGCCATCATCGAACTGGAAGAAGAGTTGGGCGTGGATATCTTTACCCGCCACGGCAAGCGCATCCGCGGCCTGACGGAGCCGGGCCGCCTGGTGCTGGAGTCCGTCGAGCTGATCATGCAGGAAATCGACAGCCTGAAACGGATCGGCAAGGAATACGCGGCCCAGGACAGCGGCAGCTTCACCATCGCCACCACGCACACCCAGGCCCGCTACACCTTGCCGAAGGTGGTGCAGGCCTTCATGGTGAAGTTCCCCAAGGTGCGCTTGTCTTTATTGCAAGGCAATCCCCGCCAGATCGCCGAAATGGTGCAGCGCGACCAGGCCGACCTGGCCATCGCCACGGAATCCATCGCCGGCATCGACGGGCTGGTGACCCTGCCGTGCTACCAGTGGGAGCACGTGGTGGTGGTGGCGCCCGACCACCCGCTGTTGAAGACGAAGTCCGTGTCGCTGGAGGAAATCGCCGCCTTTCCCCTGATTACCTACGACGGCGCGTTTGCCGGGCGCAGCAAGATCGACCACGCGTTCTCGCTGCGCGGGCTGAAACCGGACGTGCTGCTGGAAGCCATCGACGCGGACGTCATCAAGACTTATGTCGAACTGGGCATGGGCGTTGGCATCATTGCCGGCATGGCCTTCGACCCCGAGCGGGACCGCAACCTGCGCGCCATTCCTGTCGGCCACCTGTTCGGCATGAATGTGTCGAGAGTGGCCGTCAAGCAGGGCGCCTACCTGCGCTCCTATATTTATACCTTTATTGAACTGCTGGCCCCGACCCTGAACCGCAAGCTGATCGAACAGGCCATGCGGGGCGAACACGAGAACTACGAGCTGTAATCCATGAATCACGAATTGCTGAAGAAATTTTTTGTCGTCAACGCGGACCAGCTGGACGCTGCGTATGACGAACCCGCGTGCCAGGACGACCTGGCCGCCGTCGCGGCCCGCGTGGCCGACGTGCTGGCAGGCCACACGGTGCTGGAACTGGCCTGCGGCACGGGCTACTGGACCCGCATCATCGCCGAGACGGCCGATGCGGTGCATGCCACCGATATCAGCTCCGAAGTGCTGGCCCGGGCCGAGGCGCATGGCCTGCCGGACAACGTCACCTTCGGCCAGGCCGATGCCTTCGACCTGCCCGCCGATATCGGCGAGTACACGGCCGTGTTCGCCGGTTTGTGGTGGTCCCATGTGAAGCGGGAAGAGCAGGAAAAGCACCTGGCGCAGCTGCGCGCGAAGCTGGGCAAGGATGTGCTGCTGGTGCTGGTGGACGAATGCTATGTCGAAGGCTTGACGACGGTGATCGCCCGTACCGACCTGGAAGGCAATACCCACCAGCAGCGCATGATGGCGGGCGAGCGGGTCGAGATCGTCAAGAATTTCCCGACCGACAGCTACCTGCGCAAGAAGCTGGGCAACGCCGCGCGCGAGATCCGCGTGCGCCGCTCCGAGCACTACTGGCTGCTGACGGCCCGCCTGAAGTAAATCGTAACTGTTGTTGTAACGCAGCAACAAGTTGTTGGTGTCATATTGTTGAAGTATTTGGAAGGCAAGATACGTCGCGGTAGATCCACGGCGTCCCCGGCTGCAAGCCGGCGCCACAATCCGAAACTTCAATAAGAGAACATCAAGTGAAAAAACTTACCCTGGCCGCAATTTTCGCCGGCAGCTTCGCAGCACTGACCGCCCACGCGCAATCGAATGTCACGATCTACGGTATCGTCGATGCCGGCATCGTCCGTGAAACGGGCGGCGCTGCGGGTGACGTGACCAAGCTGACCAGCGGCATCGGCAGCCAGTCGCGCATCGGTTTCCGTGGCGTGGAAGACCTGGGCGGCGACCTGTCGGCCATCTTCACCCTGGAAACGGGTTTCCGCCTCGATGACGGTTCGCTGGACAACTCCAGCAGTGCCCTGTTCAACCGCCAGGCCTTCGTCGGCCTGAAAAGCAAGTCGCTGGGTACCTTGACCCTGGGCCGCCAGTACAACCCCCTGTACAACGCCATGAGCCAGGTGGCCGACCCGTTCGGCGCCGGCTATGCAGGCAATATCAAGAACCTGTTCCCGGCCGGCGGCGTCAATACCCGCGTCAGCAATGCCATCGTCTACACGACGCCGAGCTGGTCCGGCTTCTCCGTGGACGGCCTGTACGCGCTGGGCGAGCAGTCCGGCGACAACACGGCCGGCCGCCAGTACGCCATCGGCTTCAATTACACCGGCTTCGGCCTGAACGTGCGCCTGGTGCACAATAACCGCAACAACGATGTCGCCGCCACGGGCACGGCTGCCGCCATCAACCGCGACGACGGCAAGAACACGCTGCTGGCCGCCAACTATGACTTCAAGGTCGTCAAGCTGTTCGCCGCCTACGAATGGGACAAGGGCCTGAACAGCTCCCCGATTCCGGTCGCCAACGCCTTCGGCCTGCGCACGCCACCACGTCCGTCGACGGACAGCAACGACGCGCTGGTCGGTCTCACGGCGCCGGTCGGCAACGGCACCGTGATGGCGTCGTGGATGAACAAGAACGACAAGACGGTGAACAACCAGGACGCGCACCAGTGGGCCGTGGGCTATTCGTACTCGCTGTCCAAGCGCACCAGCGCCTATGTCGCCTACGCCAAGATCAAGAACAAGAACGGTGCCGGCTACACGGTGGGTAACAACAACGAGGCGGGCAGCGGCGACGCGGCCTTCAACCTGGGCGTGCGCCACACCTTCTGATCGGCTGCGGCGCCGCAGGCACCGCACGATCGTGATTCAAGCAAAAGCCGCCTGGCGCAAGCCGGCGGCTTTTTTCATTCGCCGATTCGCTACGGTCAGGCCGGCAGGTAGATCTTCAGCACGGTGGGCAGCAATTGCGCCAGGAATACGGCCGTGACGACCCACATGATGATGGCAACCTTTGCATCGGCGATATCGGTCTTGGTGGCGTACGTAGCCTTGATCACGGCCAGGTCGGCCTTGATCGTGGCCACATCTTCCTCCAGTTTCTCCACGCGTTTCTGCATGCCTTCATCGTAGGGCGGCCCGCCGCCACTTACAAGGCGTTTTTGCTTGCGCTCCGTTGAAACGGGCAGTGTATCGATGCTCATGATTCACTCCGGTAGTGGCAGCTGGATTTCTATGCGGGTGCCGCGCGGGCCGCCGCTGATGGTGATGTCGCCGCGGATGGCCCACACCCGCTCGCGCATGCCGAGCAGGCCGAACGAGGCCGGCTTCTCCATATCGGACTGGGCGATGCCGCGGCCGTCGTCCTCGATGGTGATGCGCAGCAGGCCGCGGGCCCGGCGCAGCGCGATGCGCACATTGTGCGCCCCGGCATGGCGGGCTATGTTCGTCAGCGATTCCTGCACGATGCGGAAGATGGCGGTGCTGCAGCGGTCGTTCAGCACCAGTTCGTTTTCCTGTGCCTCCAGCACGCAGTTCACGCCGTGGCGCTGCTGGAAATCGTGGCGCAGCGATTGCAGCGCGAAGTACAGGCCCCCTTCGTCGAGCGCACGGGGCCGCAGGTTGCTGGCGATGCGGCGCAGCGACGTGATGGCCGACAGCAGGCGGCCGTCCATGCCCGTGAGCAGCTCGCGCGTGGCGTCGTTCGCCACCGGTTGCTGCATCAGCAGGCTCATGTCGACACGCAAGGTGGCCAGCAACTGGCCGAGGTCGTCGTGCAGCTCGCGCGCGATATGGGCGCGTTCTTCCTCGCGGATATTTTCCAGGGCGTAATCGGTCGCGCGCCGGCCCGCCAGCTGGGCGCGGGCGTCGGCATCGTGTTGTTCCGCCGGGGTGGCGGGGCAGGCGGCGCTGCGCCAGGCCAGCCTTGCCGCCAGCAACAGCGCACCGCCCAGCAGGATGGGGGTTGGTCGCATCGGGTCTCCTTCGGTCGCCGTCCGGCTACCGTATCAAAGACCGTAATACAGCTGAGTGTCCGGTTGCTTGATATGGCTCAGGCCACCCTGGGACGGCTACATCTGCTTGAACAGATGGAGGAAGCTGCGGCTGACTTCAAGCTTGTCGGGCCGGCCCTTGATCATCACCAGGTGACGGCCGCGGATATCGCGCGTGACGCCTTCGATCGCGTTGACATTGACAAGGGTGGCGCGGTGGATCTGCCAGAACAGCGATGGGTCGAGTTCCTCGGCCAGGTCGCGCACGGGCTTGCGGATCAGGGCCTCGAATTTTTCCGTTTGTACGCAGGTGTATTTTTCATCCGAGCGGAAGAACAGGATTTCCTCGACGGGAATCATGCGCAGGTCCTGACCGATGCTGGCCTGGATCCACTGCAGGAATTTCGGCTTGGGCGTGGCGATCTTCTCCGCCAGTTGCGACAGCATCGCCGTGACGCTGGCGTTGACGTCGCCCGCCGGCCTGGCCAGGCGTTCCTTCAGGCGCTCGGCCGTGATCTTCAGGCGCTCCTGCTCGGGTGGCTTGAGCACATAGTCGACAGCGCCCCGCTCGAAGGCCTCGACGGCATAGGCGTCGTAGGCCGTGACGAAGACGACGTGGCTGCGCCCGCCGATGGCGGCCGCCGCTTCCATGCCCGTCTTGCCGGGCATGCGGATGTCGAGGAAAGTGAAGTCGGGCTTGAGTTCGTCCACGAGCGTAATGGCCTCGTCGCCGTTCTTGGCCTCGCCGATGATCTCCAGCTCGGGCCATACCTGGCCCAGGCGCATGCGCAGCTGGTCGCGCATCAAACGTTCATCGTCGGCTAGTATCGCAGTGGGCATGGTCGCGGGTAGAAGAGGGCAATGGGTGCCAATTATTCAACGAATCGGCGCCGCGTGCAATCTCTTCATTTCGGCGCCTGTTGCGACAACTGATAAGGCACCTCGATCGTGGCGATGACGCCGCTGGGCGTGTTCGGCTCGATATGCAACTGCCCCTGGTCGCCGTGCAGCAGCTTGAGCCGCTCGCGGATGGTCAGCAGGCCCAGGCCCGTGCCGTCGCTGGGCTTGGCGCCGAAGCCCAGACCGTCGTCGGCGACGATGACACGCAGCTTGCTGTGCGCCACTTCCGCGCGTACGCGCAAGGTGCCGCCTTCGGGCTTGCCTTCCAGGCCATGCTTGATGGCGTTTTCCACCATCGACTGCAGCATCATCGGCGGAAAGGCGGCGCTGCGCAGGCCGTCGGGAATATTGAAGTCGATGGTCAGGCGTTCCTCCATCCGCATCTTCAACAGGGCCAGGTAGGCCACCACCATGTCGGCCTCGCGGCCCAGGTTGGTAATCAAGGTGTTGTCGCGCATTTGCGGCAGCACGGCGCGCAGGTACTTGATCAGGCTGCGCTGCATGGCCGACGCGCGGGGCGGGTCCGTTTCGATCAGGTGTTCGACGGAGGCCAGGGTGTTGAACAGGAAATGGGGTTCGACCTGGGCCTGCATCATCTGCATTTTTGCTTCGGACAGCTGGCGCTGCATCGATTCGCGCTCAGCCGCGGCATTGGCCGACTGGGTTTCCGCCTCCGCCTTCTTCTTGCCGCCCATCAGGGCTTTCATCCCGAACAAGGTCAGCACGAGCAGCGACACGAAGCTCTTGAACCACGTCGAGGCCTGCTCGTGGTAGCGCGATACCTTTTCCTCGGCGGCATTGTCCACCGCTTTTTCCAGCGCGTTCGACAGTTCTTCGCCGATCTGCGGTGGCAACTCGATATGCACTTCCTCGCCAGGCAGGGTCGTCACGGCGGACGCCGATTTGGCCGGCTTGCCTGATTTCTCGGGGGGCGATTCGGGCACTTCCGGCAGCGGTGGCGCCTCCGGGGCCTCCGGCGCTTCGGACGCCTCGGGTGCTTCGGGCGCTTCCGGGACTTCCGGGGCTTCGGGCGCTTCGGGCGCTTCGGGCGCTTCGGGCGCTTCCGGCACGGCCGGCGTTTCCTTGCGCAGCTTGCCGCCGCGCGTATTGAAACGGATGCCACTGTCGTCGATAACGATATTCGGGTCGTCCGCGCCGGACTTGCCCCGCTTGTGCGACTGCATCTCCGTTTCTTCGTCAACACTGGGCGAGAACAGCTCTTCCTGCAGGATGGAGGCGGCAATCAGGGCCAGCGCCGCGAACAGGAAGAATTTCCACCACGACAGTTGCGTCACCCACGTGGCGGTACGGTCGAAGCCCCGGTGCAGCCAGGCCAGGACGGTCTTGAATGTTTCTTGTGTTTTGGGTGTGGGGAACATGCTGGTTCAGTCTCTTAGTTAGGCGGCAAGTGTAGATAACCTAACGTAAAACTGTCCACCAGGCGAGGGATGTGCGACAGGGTGGCGAAAGCCGGGAATGGAAGGGCGATGGGGAGGATGGCCGGCCGCGTCAAAAAAGCGCTTGCGGCCTGTCAAGGTGTTTGCTATAGTTCTGTCCCTGCTGCAGCGTAGTAGCGAAAGAAGTGAAGGCCCGCAGTGCGGGGCTGAACAAAAACACTACGCTGTTGTAGAAAACGAGGGGTTGACGAGCTGCACGAAACACCGCATAATCTCACCTCTCTGCTGCTGACAAACACAACGATTTGTCAAGGGTGCAAGCCCAGCGGCGCCGCTGAAAAGCGAAGAATTCTTTAACAATCAACAGTCGATAAGTGTGGGCGTTTGATGTGATGTGCCCGAGACTTCGGTCTCGATGCTCAAAATATAGCATTAAACGCTCGCACAAGTAATTTAACGTGACCTCGAAAGAGGAACGTCAGATTCTTGAGTGAGTGACCTCCGATAGCAGTATCGGAAAAACAGAGATTAAACTGAAGAGTTTGATCCTGGCTCAGATTGAACGCTGGCGGCATGCTTTACACATGCAAGTCGAACGGTAACAGGGAGCTTGCTCCGCTGACGAGTGGCGAACGGGTGAGTAATATATCGGAACGTACCCAAGAGTGGGGGATAACGTAGCGAAAGTTACGCTAATACCGCATACGATCTAAGGATGAAAGCAGGGGACCGCAAGGCCTTGTGCTCCTGGAGCGGCCGATATCTGATTAGCTAGTTGGTAGGGTAAAGGCCTACCAAGGCATCGATCAGTAGCTGGTCTGAGAGGACGACCAGCCACAC
>NZ_WNKZ01000056.1 GCF_009720835.1 Pseudoduganella buxea | reverse complement strand
TCTCGCCCAGGTGGAAAGCGGCCTGCGCGTCGCGCGCCGAGGCGCACGGCTTGCTGCTGCAGGCGGCGCAGGCCGGCGACGCGCAGGCCGCTTTCCACCTGGGCGAGATGCTGCGCAGCCCCAGCGCCGGCATCAAGGCCGATCCGGCCGCCGCATGGCCGTGGTACCAGCGCGCCGCCGAGGGCGGCCAGGCCCGTGCGGCCCTGATGCTGGGCTTGATGGCGAAGAACGGCGAAGGCGTGCCGCGCGACGCCGCCACGGCGGCGCGCTGGCTGCAGCTGGCCAGTGGACTGGGCAATGCCCACGCGATGTTCCTGCTGTCGTATGCCTACCGCGAAGGCGACGGCGTGCCGCGCGACCTGGACAAGGCCGCCGCGTTGCTGGAGGAATCGGCCGAGCGGGAATACCCGCCCGCGCTGCAGGAACTGGCGATGACGACACAAGACCCCACCCGCGCCGGTCACCTGATGAAGGAAGCCACCGAACATCGGCGCAATAACTGGAACAAGTTCTAAGGCGTAGCGGGGAATTCAAGGAGCACCGCTCCCTGCCTGCCCCCCACCCTGCCACGCTCACGCCAGCGTCGCCAGCTCCCGCGTCATGTTGGCGATGGCCTGGTCGTTGTACTGGTCGGCGAACCAGCCGTCCACATACAACTGGCTTTGCTCGGCCTTGCCGCGCAGGTGTGCCAGCACCTGGCCGCGCTGGCTCGTGTAGCGCTCTTCCGGCACGTGCGCGTATTCGGCGCGGATGCCGCGCGCGTAATGCTCGTAGACCTCTTCGTCCTGACCCAGGATGGCCAGGTCGACGCCCAGCATGATGCCCTTGAGCCGGTGTTCGATGGCGTTGCCCTGGAAGTGATCGGTGGCGCGGATCAGCTGCGCCACCTGGTCGGCCATGGCGGCGTCGCGGGCCAGGCCGCTTTCCAGCCACAGGCGCGCGCTCGCTTCCTCGTTCGACACGCCGTCGCCGGCGCCATGCGAGTAGTCGGCGTCGTGGAACCAGAAGGCGGCCCGCACGATATCGGCGTCGCCCGGCGCGGGCCGGGTATTGGCGCTCCACGCGCGGATTTCGGACAGGCCGTGCACCAGGTGATCCAGGTTGTGGTAGTGGCGTTCGGTGCCGCCGTAGGCGCCGGCGCCCGTCAGGCGCTCGAACCAGGTGTCGGCGGCTGCCAGGGCAGCGGGATTGGCGTCGCGCCACAGCGCCTGCCATTCCTTGTGCAGCCAGTCCAGTATCCAGGCCCGGTAGGCCGGCGCCGGCACGAACTTCTTCATCGTCCAGTTCCAGCCCACGGGCCCTTCCAGCGCCTTGACGAAACTGGAGCTGACCGACCCCAGGTCGCGCGGCGGCATCACGAACAGCGTCTTGGCGCCGCCGATGACTTCCACGTTGGTCTGCTGGATCAGGTTTTCGTAGTCGAAATCGGCGGTGGTGCGAATGCCCCGGATCAGGTAGTCGATGCCGTGCTTGCGGGCCACGCGGGCCGTGTAGTCGCTCTTGACGATCTGCACCTGGACATTGTCCCAGCCCCGTTCGGCGCAGCTGGCCAGCACGATGTCGCGGCGCTCCTCGGCGGAGAACTTGGGCTGCTTGGTCGAGTTCTCCGACAGGAACACCACCACTTCCTTCGCGATCGTGCGTGCTTCGCCGATGACCCACATATGGCCGTTCGTGATCGGGTCGAGAGTGCCCGAGAAACCGATTTTGTTCATGCGCCGCCCTGTTGGCTCAATATCAATATCGGTATTCTAGCCGACGCTCCGCTCACGCTGCCGGCGGCTTGGCCGGCGCGGCCCCCTTGGCGGCAGGCTTGCCCGTCGCAGGCGGGAACGCGACCCGCACCAGCAGGCCGCCCAGCCGTTCGGACTGGTCCAGGGTCAAGGTGGCGCCATGGCGTTCGGCGATGGCCTTGATGATGGCCAGCCCCAGGCCGCTGCCGGTGGCGGTGCTGCCCGGCACGCGGTAGAACCGGCTGAACACGCGCTCGCGCTCCTCGGGCGAGATACCGGGGCCGCTGTCCTCGACCACCAGCATGGCGCCGCCCTCGCCTTCGCCGGCCCGCACCGACACGTCGACCGTGCCGCCCGGTGGCGTGTATTTGACGGCATTGTCGATCAGGTTGCGCAACAGGACCAGCAGGGCGTCGGCCTGGCCGCGCACCTGTACTTCGTCGGCCTGGTGCAGGCCCAGGTCGATCTCGCGCGTGGCGGCGCCGTTGACCATGTCGCCCAGGGTGCGCTTGGCCAGATCGGTCAGGCTGACCGGTTCCAGCTTGGCTTCGGCCGCTTCCTGGCGCGCCAGCACCAGCAGCTGCTCGACCAGGCGGGTGGCCCGCTCGATGCCGGCCGTCAGCCGGCCGATGGCGACGGCGCGGGCCGCATCGTCCTCGGCCCGGTCCAGGCTCAGGACCTGCAGCTTCAGCGCCGCCAGCGGCGAGCGCAGCTCGTGCGCCGCGTCGGCGACGAAATGCTGCTGGGCGTCGAAGGCCGTGCGCACGCGGCCGAACAGCAGGTTCAGTTCATGCACCAGCGGCTTGACTTCGTCCGGCAGGTCCGATTCGGACACGGGCGACAGGTCGTCGGCCTGGCGCTGCGCCACTTGGCGGCGCACGCGCGAGACGGGCGCCAGCGAGCCGCTGACCACCCACCACACTACCAGCATCAGCATCGGCGCCATCATGGCGATGGGGCCGACCGTTCGCAGCGCCAGCGCGCCGGCCATGCGCTTGCGCACGGCCATGTCCTGGGCGATCTGCACGGTCTGGTTGCTGGTCTGGACGGAGAACACGCGGTAGGTGGTGCCCTTGGCCTTCACGTTCGAAAAACCCAGCACGGCGCGCTGCGGCAGTTCGGCGCGCGAGATCGAGCGGAATACCTGGATGCCGTCCGGCGTCCACACCTGCACCACCATGTCGTCGTTGCCGGGATCGACGCTGGGGCCGTGCACGGAGTTGGCCAGCGGCGCGCCGGAGCGCAGCGCCAGCGCCATCTGCTGCATGTGGTAGTCGAAGATCTGGTCCGCGTCGTGCAAGGCGCTGCGGTAGGCGATCATCGCCTGCGCCAGCGCGGCCATCGTGATCGCCGCCAGCAGGAACCACAACAGGCGGCCCCGCAGCGAATGCGACACGTTGACCTTCACCTTCGGGACCTTCGGCATCATACCTTCGGCACCATGTAGCCCAGGCCGCGCACGTTCTGGATCAGTTCGCTGCCGAGCTTCTTGCGCAGGCCGTGGATATACACTTCGACGGCATTGCTGTTGACTTCATCCTTCCAGCTGTACAGCTTTTCTTCCAGCTGGGCGCGCGACAGCACGATGCCTGGCCGGGCGATCAGTGCTTCCAGCACGGCCCATTCGCGGGCGGACAGGCTGACCGGCTGGCCCTGGGAAATCACTTCACGGGTCTGCGGGTTGATCGACACGCCCTTGTGCTCGAACACGGGTTCGGCGCGGCCGGCGGATCGGCGCAGCAGCGCGCGGATGCGGGCCAGCAATTCGTCCAGGTCGTAGGGTTTCAGGACGTAGTCGTCGGCGCCCGCATCGAGACCGGCGATGCGCTGGTCGACGGCGTCGCGCGCGGTGGCTACCAGCACGGGCGTCAGCTCCTTGCGGGTGCGCATCGAGCGCAGCACTTCCAGGCCGTCCTTGCGGGGCAGGCCCAGGTCCAGCAGCACCAGGTCGTAGGTCTGCGTCTGCAATGCCGTATCGGCCATGTCGCCGTCCTTGACCCAATCGACGGCGTAATGCTCGGCCCGGAGCAGGTCCAGTACCACTTCACCAATCATCACATCGTCTTCCACCAGCAAGAGCCGCATAGCAAATCCTTTCAATGTTCTTGTTCTTCGTGCCGGCCGGCAGCCCGTTCGGGCCGCCGGTGCCGGCGCGCATAAAGCAGTCCAGCGATGCAGTTCAGCCCAGCCGCACGGGAATGAAGATGCGTTCCTCGCCCCGCTGGATCAGCAGGGCGACGGATTTGTCCGAGCGCGACACGACGTCGCGCACCTGTTCGACCGACGTCACGGGCCGCCCGTTCACGGACAGCAGCACGTCGCCCGGCTGCACGCCGGCACTGGCGGCGGCGCCGCCGGCATCCTCGATCAACAGGCCTACCGGCACGCCGGCCTGGCGCCGCTCGAGGGGATCGAGCGGGCGCAGGGCCAGGCCCAGGCGCAGCTTGTCGGCCGGCGCACGTTCCTCGACACTGGCAACGGCCCGTTCGTTGGCGTTGCCCAGCTTGCCCGTCAACGTGACGGGTTTGCCCTGGCGCCAGACATCCATCGTTACCTTGTCGCCCGGCCTGGCCAGCGCCACCATTGCCGGCAGGTCGCCCGAGGCGATGATCTTCTGGCCGTTGACGGTGCGGATCACGTCGCCCGGCTTCAGGCCGGCCTGATCACCAGGGCTGCCCGGTTCCACGTTCGCCACCAGCGCGCCCTCGGGCGTGGCCAGGTTGAACGAGTCGGCGATGCTCTGGTTCACTTCCTGCACCGTCACGCCCAGGCGGGCATGCACCACCTTGCCGGTGGCGACGATCTGGTCCTTGATGCGGGTGGCCAGGTCGATCGGGATGGCGAACGACAGGCCCTGGTAGCCGCCCGTCTGGCTGTAGATCTGCGAGTTGATGCCGACCACTTCGCCCTTCGTGTTGAACAGGGGGCCGCCCGAGTTGCCGGGATTGACGGCCACGTCGGTCTGGATGAAGGGCACGTTGCTGTCGTCGGCCAGCGAACGGCCCTTGGCGCTGACGACGCCGGCCGTCACCGTGCTTTCCAGGCCGAATGGCGAACCGATGGCCAGTACCCACTCGCCCACCTTCAGGTCGATCGAGCGGCCCAACGGTACCACCGGCAGGTTCTTCGCGTCGATCTTCAGTACGGCCACGTCCGTTTTCGGATCGGAACCGAGCACCTTGGCACGGAATTCGCGCCGGTCGGTCAGCTTGACGGACACCTCGCTGGCATCGCGCACCACGTGGGCGTTGGTCAGGATGATGCCGTCGGCACTGACGATGAAGCCGGAGCCGACGCCATGGCTGGGCGCTTCACGGCCTCCGCCGCGGGGGCCCTGGAAGCGGCGAAAGAATTCGAAGAAGGGATCGTCGGCGAATGGCTCGGCACGGCCTTCGTAGCCGGCCCGGACCCGGCCCGTCGTGCTGATGTTGACGACGGCGGGACCGTTGCGGGACGCAATCACGCTGAAGTCCGGCAGCGCGATCATCGGTGCCGGCGTGGGCGCGGGTGCGCCAGCGGCGGCGTTGGCCGGCACACCGGCCTGCGGCGCCACGGCATTCGCAACGGGCGCGGCCGGCGCGGCCTCGGCGGCGGTGTTCCGCTGTACTGCGATCGCTGCGCCAGCGCCCAGCACGCCGACCGCGCACAAGGTCAGCACCAGTCGCTTCATCGTCATCGAGACAACAGTCGTCTTGCTCATTGCTGAACTCCCAGGTAAATCAGATTATCGATACTAAGGAACCGCTGATTTATTCATGGAGGGGGGCCTGGCCCTGAGAAAAAGCGCCATGCTGCGTTCCAAATCGTCGCCATACCTCGGTATTGACAACGATTCACGCCTTGCCTGCCACTTTTTTCAGAACCATTCCCTCCCGCCAGAATCAAATCAGCGCTCCCTAGCAATATGATGCCTTAAGCTTAGGTGCCACTTAACTTTTATTGCAGCGCAAACTTGAATGCGCTGTTTCCGGCTATGGCGGCCGCGACAGTGGTCCCGGACGCACAAAGGCCGGGTTGCCCCGGCCTTTGTGCGGTTCATCCGCGCCCATTGCTGGCGAGCTGGTCTGCCGCGACCGCCGTTGCCAGCATGCCGGCACCGATTCGCCGCAGGCCGGAACCGGCCTTGTCGTCCTGCTTATGCAGCGGCGCGCCGTTCCTCCAGCGCCGAGACATTGCCGCCGACGCCGTCGATGGCGATCTTGCGGGGCTTCAGCGCTTCCGGCACCTCGCGCACCAGTTCGATGTTCAGCATGCCGTTATTGAAGGATGCACCCGTCACCTTGACATGGTCGGTCAGCTGGAAACGCTGCTCGAAATCGCGCGCGGCGATGCCACGGTGCAGGAAGGTGCGCTCGGCGGTGTCCTTCTGCTTGCGCCCCGTGATGACGAGCGTGTCGCGCTCGGTCGTGATGTCGATCTCGGAACGATCGAACCCGGCCAGCGCCATCACGATGCGGTACTGGTCCTGGGCCACCAGCTCGATATTGTAGGGCGGGTAGCTGGGCTGCGAACCGGCTTGCGATTCGTTGTTCAGCAGTTGTGCCAGGCGGTCGAAGCCGATGGCGCTGCGGTACAGGGGAGTGAGGTCGAAAGTACGCATGTTTTCTATCCTTTCAGGAAGCGATAAGGTGCGGCCCCCAGGCGGGCGGCCGCGGTACACAACAATGGTTGGATGAAGGGTGGCGGCGCGCCACCCTTCGCGGTGGCCACGGCCTGCGGGATCCGGCAGGCCCGTGGGCCAGGCCGCTTATGCCGCGCGCTGTTCTTCCGTGCGCTGCTCTTCGAGCGCGGGAACGTCAGCGCTCGCCACGCCGTCGATGGCGATCTTGCGCGGCTTGTGTGCCTCGGGCACTTCACGCACCAGGTCGATGGTGAGCATGCCGTTGTTGAACGACGCACCAGTCACCTTGACGTGGTTGGCCAGCTGGAAGCGCTGCTCGAAGTCGCGGGCAGCGATGCCGCGGTGCAGATAGGTGCGTTCAAGGCCATCCTTCTGCTTGCGACCGATGACGAACAGCGTATCGCGTTCGCTGGTGATGTCGATTTCCGAACGGTCGAAGCCGGCCAGTGCCATCACGATGCGGTACTGGTCTTCGGAAACGAGTTCGATGTTGTACGGCGGATAGCTGGGCTGGGTCTCGGCACTGTTCAACATTTGTGCCAGGCGATCGAAGCCAATGGCGGTGCGGTACAACGGAGTCAGGTCAAAAGTACGCATGATCAATATCCTTTCAGTTAAGCGATATCAGATTGAATTACCAAAGTCCCGGCCCCCTTCTGGGCAACCGCGACTGCATCCGATATACGGTCGCCGCCATCGCTTTCAAGGGCCGGTACATCAAAATTTTCCGCAGCCGTGGGCCTTGTTACTTTCCGAAACATTGTAGATTTCTCACGTGCTACACTCGACGGCTGGACCATTTTGAAACCATGCCAATGCCCCTGCCTTTCGCCTTCCGTGCAGCGATCCTGCCCCTGCTGCTGGCCAGCACCTTCAGCGTCAGCGCCGACCCGCTTCCCCCTTCGCTGGACCAGCCCTATCCGGGCACGATCCAGATGAAGGTCGATGCTTCCGATACCGCCCGCAATATCTTCCGCATCCGCCAGAGCATCCCTGTGAAAGCGGGCAAGCTGACCTTGCTGTACCCGCAATGGGTGACGGCCCAGCATGGCCCCACGGGGGCACTGCACCAGTTGGCCGGCCTGAAGGTGACGGGGAACGGCCGTGCCGTGCCGTGGCAGCGCGATCCGCTGAACGTGTTCGCCTTCCGCGTTGACGTGCCGAAGGACGTGCAGATGCTGGAGGTGGAATACCAGCACCTGTCGCCGACGGAAAGCAGCCAGGGCCGCATCGCCATGACGCCCGATATCCTCGGCATCCAGTGGCAGTCGATGACGATGTATCCGGCCGGTTACAACACGCGCCGCATTCCCGTCCACACGACCTTGACCCTCCCTGCCGGGTGGCAATACGGCACGGCGCTGGAAACGGTGCAGCGGCGCGGCGACGAGATCGAATTCAAGACGACGGACCTGGAAACCTTTATCGATTCCCCCTTGTTTGCGGGCCGTCACTTCAAGCGCTTCGACCTCGACCCGGGCGGCAAGATTCCCGTGCGACTCAATATCGTGGCCGACTCGGCCGAGGCACTGGAGGCCAAGCCGGAGCAGGTGGAACTGCACCGCGCGCTGGTGCAGCAGGCGTACAAGCTGTTCAACTCGCAGCACTACACGCACTATGATTTCCTGTTCGCACTGTCGGACGAATTCGGCGGCGTCGGGCGCGAGCACCACCAGTCCAGCGAGAACGGCGTGAAGAGCAATTACTTCACGGAGTGGGCCAAGACGGAAGCGGTGCGCACGCTGCTGCCCCATGAATTCACGCACTCGTGGAACGGCAAGTTCCGCCGGCCCAAAGGCCAGGACGTACCGAACTTCAACACGCCGCTCGACAACAGCCTGCTGTGGGTTTACGAAGGCCAGACGCAGTACTGGGGCCAGGTGCTCGCTTCCCGCTCGGGTCTGGTCAAGCTGGCCAGCGTGCGCGACATGATCGCCGCCACCGCGGCCACCTACTCGAACGTGCAAGGGCGCTCGTGGCGCCCCGTGATCGACACGACCAACGATCCCATCATCACCCAGCGCCGCCCGCAGGTGTGGCCGAACTGGCAGCGCAGCGAGGACTATTATTCCGAAGGCGCGCTGATCTGGCTCGACGTGGACACGAAGATCCGCGAACTGTCCGGCGACAAGCGTTCGCTGGACGATTTCGCGCGGGGCTTCTTCGGCGTCGATAACGGCGTCAACGTGGCCAAGCACTACACCTTCGACGACGTTGTCAAGGCATTGCACGCCGTGCAGCCTTTCGACTGGGCGCCGTTCCTGAAGAAGCGGATCGAGGAAACAGGGCCGGCACCGCTGGACGGCCTGGCCCGCGCCGGCTGGAAGCTGGCCTACACGGACGCGCAGACGGAGTTCCTCAAAGGCG
Organism: Pseudoduganella buxea; assembly: GCF_009720835.1. Taxonomy (GTDB): domain Bacteria; phylum Pseudomonadota; class Gammaproteobacteria; order Burkholderiales; family Burkholderiaceae_D; genus Rugamonas; species Rugamonas buxea. The sequence continues at coordinate 32,261 of NZ_WNKZ01000056.1, read as the reverse complement.
TGGAAGAGCAGAGCAAGACGGCCAACTTCCAGTTCTCGCTGGGCTTCTCGGTGGGCAGCGACGGCAAGATCGCCGCCATCGTATGGGACGGCCCCGGCTTCAAGGCCGGCCTGTCCGGCAACACGACCCTGGTGGCCGTGAATGGCCGCGCCTACAAGGCCGAGCACCTGCGCGCCGCCGTCACGGCCGCCAAGCTCGATCCGAAGCCGATCGAGCTGCTGGTCAAGCACGGCAACCTGTACCGCACCGTGGCACTGGACTATCACGAAGGCCTGAAATACCCGCGCCTGGAACGCATCAAGGGCACGCCGGACCGGCTGGAAGCGATCCTGCAGCCGCTCAAGTAAGGCAGGCCGCCGGCGCTCGCCGGCCCCGCCGGACGGGCCGGCTGCCAGCCGGGACGGGCGCATATTCCAGCGGATGTGCGCCCGTTTGCCTTTGCGCTCGTGCCTGCCATGAAGAGTCTGCCTTCGGCCCGCTGCTGCGCCCTGCCCTGCCTTTGCGCCACCTGCCGCTCCTGTGCGCCCGCCCCGGCGCCGCTTCGTTACAGTGCTCTCCACATTCATGGAGACGCCGATGATCACGCTGCATACCTGGACCACCCCGAACGGCCGCAAGCCCCTCATCATGCTGGAGGAACTGGGCGTGCCCTACCAAACCGTCGCCGTCGACATCCACAAGCATGAGCAGTTCCGCCCCGAGTTCCTGGCCCTGTCCCCCAACAACAAGATTCCCGCCCTGGTCGATGACGCGGGCGAGGACGGCTCCGTGACGATGTTCGAAAGCGGCGCCATCCTCACCTACCTGGCGGAACGGCACGGCAAGCTGCTGCCGGCGCAAGGCCCGGCGCGCTACCGCGTGCTCAGCTGGCTGCATTGGCAGATCGGCGGGCTGGGCCCCATGTTCGGCCAGCTGGGCTTTTTCGCCGGGCAGGACGACAATCCCGCCCGCGAGCACTTCATGGAGGAAGCCCACCGCCTGCTGGACGTGCTGGACCGGCAACTGGCGAGCGGCCCCTACCTGGCGGGCGACGCCTATTCGATCGCCGACATCGCCGCCTATCCGTGGCTGATGGCGGCCAGGGAAAAGCTGGCCGACACGCTGGGCCAGGCCATCGACGGCAAGCCGGATGTGGCACGGTGGCTGGCCCTGGTGGGCGGCCGGCCGGCGGTGCGCACGGCGATGGCGTGGCAGCCGGAGACGACAGCGTAAGACCGCCAGGCTGACCGCAGTGAAGGCCGATGAGGCAGAAGCACCGGCCTGCAACGGAAACCGCCCCCATGCACCCGGGCTCACGCCGCCTCTGCCGACCTGCAACCGGGCCTGCGGCCAAACCTGCAGCCGAACGTGCAGCCGAACAATCAGCCGCACGGTATATCCAGACAGTCCGCCGAACAGTCAGCCGAACAAGCCGTGCAGGTACCAGCGCGGCTCCGCATCGTCATCCGTGCCCGGCAGGCGTTCGCGGTAGACCCAGTAGTGGGCATTGTCCTCGCCTTGGGCGATGAAGTAGTCGCGCGTCTGCGTCTCGCCCCACCAGCCTGCCTCGATGCGCTCGGCCGACGACACCATCCGCAGCGGCGAGCAGTAGAACGGCCGGTGCTCGCGCACCAGCAGCGCGATCGGCTTGGCCAGCAGCCACGCGGGGCGCGGCAGGCTGCCCGGCGGCAGGGCCGCCGCCACGTCGGCGGGACGCAGCTTGTCCTGCACGGGGGCCCAGCCGTTCGCATGCTCGGGCCGGTGATCGGCGCGCGGGGCGGCCTGCAGCACATTGTCGGTGCCCAGCCGGGCCACCAGCAATTCGAACAGGCGCTGCCGGTCCTCCTTGCTGCCGCCCGGCTCGGGAAACAGCGAATCGCTGTGCGGTGCCATGGGCCTGACCTGCAGCGCCTCCAGGCACAGCCCGATGACGGGCGCCTCCAGTTCCAGCTTGGCCAGCTTTTCCTTCAGCAGCCGCACCAGGTGATCGTCGCGCCAGACCGGCTCGGCCAGCATGATGTCGATGGCCGTGGGCGGCCGCGCCACCCTGCCCCGTTCGTGTTCCAGCAGCAGGCTGATGCGCTCGACGGCGAACTGGCGCGCGCACAGCCAGCCCGTCATCTGCAGCAGCAGGCGGCGCGCGCCGGCCAGCAGCAGGTCGGCGTCCTCGATGCGGCCGAACAGTTCCAGCTTGGCGACAAAGCTGGGCGGCGCTTCGATCCAGCCGAACATCTCGGCAGTGTGCCCGCGCGCCGCATCGAGCACGTCGAGCAGGGCGCGGCCGCAACGCCGCTGCAGGCCCGGCCGGGGCAGGCGCATCAGCTCGCCCACGGTCAGGCAGCCGATGCCTTCCAGCCAGGCCAGGTAAGGCCGGGCCGGCGGCAGCAGGCCCACCGGCAAGCCGTGCAGCCGGCGTTCCATACGCTCGATTGTCAAAGAACGTCCTGCCCCGCTGCGTGCCAGCAGCCAGGCGCCCCGCGCCGTCGGGGCCACGCCCAGCACGGCCGTGAAACCCAGTGCCGCCATGCTGGCCCGCACCAGCGCGCACAGCCGCCGGATGCCGCCGAACAGGCGCAGGCTGGCACCCACGTCCAGCAGCAAGGTTGCTTCCTCGCCTTCCGTCACCTGCGGCGTGTATTGCAGCAGGGCCATCGCCACCGCGTGCAGGGCCTCGGCCTCCTGCACGGGCGCCCGTTCATGCAGGCCGATGTCGGGTACCAGCATCAGCGCACCGCCGCGCCGCATGCCCGGCCGCACGCCGGACTGCCGCGCCAGGTCCGAGACGGCCAGCACCACCTCCTGTTCCAGCACAGCCGTGCAGGTGTCAGCCGACCAGCGCGGGCAGAACACTTCGAGCGGGAGCCGGGGCAGGTGCAGGCCGATCCAGAGTCGCATGTCGTTGCAGTAAAGAAGGCGTCAGGGGGAGAAACAGGGGCGCATCCCGTTGCGGCCCCCGGCGCTTGATAAAACCGATTTCCATGCCGCCCGCGGCGGGCCGCAGCGACAGGCGCAGCGGTGCCGGTGACGCATCCTGTGCCGCCGCCAGGGGCCGGAACAGGCAAAACAGGGTATCGCCGCTTTGCGCCGCCAGGTGCAGCCGGCGCAAGGCCTCGCCCCGCACATGCTGCTGCCACAACAGCAGTGCGCCGCAGCAGCCGCTGCGCAGGATCTGCTCGGCCGCCCACAGCGCGTCCGTGCTCTTGCCCGTCTTGCGGATCCAGATCAGCTGCGACGGCGCGATGCCCAGCGCGGCCAGCGCCAGCGCCTGGGGCGCATGGGGCGGCTGCAGCAGCACGATGGGCCGTTGCAGGGCCGCCAGGGCCGGGCGCAACAGGCGCAATTCCCCCACGCCCGGCTGCGGCAGCAACAGTTCGAACAAGGTGCCCGTCGGCCAGCCGCCGCCCGGCAGCTGGGCCGACAGGGCTGGATAGCCCGTGTCGACACAGCGGTCCAGCGATTGCGCCAGTTGCGATGCAAGCCACAGCGAGGGATGCAAGGTTTCGGGCGCGGCAATGATGGGGTCGGAGCGGGCCATGGGATGACAAAAGTTCATATACTGTATATGCATACAGTACTCGCTGAACGGGGCTTTGACAAGGATTTTCTTGTCAGAGTGTCTAAACCACTTCCTTAACAAGGACAAGGCAAGCCCTTGATACAAAAAGAAAAATAGCCAGCTCGACAGACGTCGAAAAGGTGTTGTTGCCGAGCGGTATCGTGCAGCACCTGTCCGCTTGACTCCCTTTAGCGCCGGTGTTTATTGAAAAATTCCAGCACCATCCGGCTTGCATCCGGCCCCGCCTTGGCATTGAAGGCGAGGCGCTCGTCGCCGCCGCTCCAGGCGTGTTCCATCTCGTCGATATGGGCCACCCGCAGCACCAGCTTGCGGCCCAGGTAGTAGTCGCGGATTTCGTGACCGTAGCGGCGGCCCCGCTGCGCGCCCGGCAGCACCTTGACGCGGGGCAGCGTATTGGCCGGCAGGCCGTTCAAAAGCAGGCTCTGCTGCACGAGCTGCTGCTGGTTGACGGCGCGCACCACCGTGTCGCCGGCACCTTGGATCAGGATGGTCGGCATCAGGGGGAAATCGGCGCGCCGGGCCAGCACTTCCTCGATCGCCTGGGCCGCCCGCGTGCCACCGCCGTGCTGCATCACCCCCAGCGCGCCGATGGTGCCGTTGCCGGCGCCGAAAACAGGCCCGGAATGCAGGCCGATGCCGGCCACCAGGTCCGGGTAGTGCAGCGCGAAGATATTGGCCATGGCGGCCCCGGCCGAAATACCGCACAGGTAAATGCGGCGCCGGTCGACCGGATAACCGGCCAGCACTTTCGCCAGCACGGTAGCGATCGGCTGCACGTCGCCGCCGCCCTGCTGGGTGGCCCGGTCGAACCAGCGCCAGCAGCGCTGGGCGTGCACGCCGGACGACTGCTGCGGATACAGCACGGCATAGCCCTTCTTTTCCGCCACCGCATTCATCCGCGTGCCCTGGGCAAATTCCGTGGCGCTCTGCTGGCAGCCGTGCAGCATCACGACCAGCGGCAGGCCTTCGCCCGGCGCCAGCGCCGCCATCGTGCTGGGAAGGTACAGCCAGTAACTCATCCGGCGCGGTGCGGCACCGGGCGCCGCGACCAGTTCCTGCCCCGCCAGCCACTTGCCGGGTGCCACCGGCACGGCAGCCGGCGTGCGCACGCGCGGTGCCTTCGCCGTTGTCGGACTCGTCTTGGCAACGGCCTTCCGGACCGTTTTCTTGCGTGCCGGTGCCGCCGGCAGGCCCATCATGCCCGTCATGATCTTCTGCGCCGCGCGCTGTTGCGTCCTGCCCAGCTTTGCCAGGCTGCGCAACAACCCCACCCCACTGCCCCGTTTCGCCATGCTGCCTCCTGGTGTGCACGCACTGTTGAATTCTGGTAAGGACACAAAAAACCTGCTTGCGCTATTCTGGCATGCGCACCGCCGGGCTATGCACGGCGGCTTTTTCACCACAGGACAGGAGACCATAATGAGCTATCTCGACCGAGACCCGTTTGGCATTTACCGTGACCGCACCGATGGCCCGGGGCCACGCCTGATGGGTGCCGACACCCTGATGGGCGAAGATGTTTACAACCGCCAGGAAGAAGACCTGGGCGATATCAAGGAAATCATGATCGACATGCAGAGCGGCCAGATCGCCTATGCCGTACTGTCCTTCGGCGGCATCCTCGGCATGGGCGACAAGCTGTTCGCCGTACCATGGCAGGCCCTGCAGCTCGATACCGTCAACAAGCGTTTCATTCTCGACGTGACGAAGGAACGGCTGGAAAGCGCGCCGGGCTTCGACAAGGACCGCTGGCCGGATATGGCCAGTGCCGAGTTCGGCAGCCAGGTGCACGGCTTCTATGGCACCCAGCAGGCCATGCCGGGCCAGATGACGTCGACCGGCAGCGTCATGGGCAGCGGCACCAGCACGATGCAAAGCGGCACCAGCTACGGCCAGGGCGGCAGCCTGTCCGGCAGCCAGGGCAGCTCGCTGGGCAGCCAGAGCGGCAACCTGGGCAGCAGCAGCGGCCTGTCCAGCCAGAGTGGCGGCCTGGGCAGCAATACGCTGGACCTGGGCAACTCCGACATGACGGACAAGAACGTCAACCAGGTCGGCGGCCTGTCGAACCAGAACACGAGCATCGATCCGAACAAGAAGTTCTGATGGCTAAGCAACGATCCGGGTGGCAAGTTCGGATCGATGCACGGGATGCCTGCCAGGCATCATGAACCCCTCGTGAAAACGACCGCAAACGCGGTCGTTTTTTTGTCGGCGCTCTGTCACCCGATCGCAGTGAATTTTCCTCACTGTACAAGGTTCTTGGTGCACAAGATTTATGCTGCAAAAGGTTCATAATGCACAAAATTCTTGCTGCACAAGATTCTTGCTGCACAAGATTCTTACTGCACAAGATTCGTGCTGCACAAGATTCGTGCTGCACAAGGTTCCGACCGGCATCCCGCACAGATGAGACCATCATTACATTGAAAAGTTCGCGCCGGCGCCCGTGCGGCCTACCGCCGCGGGCGCTGGTCCACGCTGCCGCTGCAGGCGCTGGTCCGCCTACCGCTGCATCGACTCCCACACCTTGAACAGCCGCTTGACCGACACGGGCATCGGCGTGCGCAGCTCCTGGGCGAACAGCGACACGCGCAGCTCTTCGAGCAGCCAGCGAAATTCCACCAGCTTCGGATCGGTGTTCTTGCCGGCCGACTTGTCGCGCACGAGGCGCAGGTAAGGCTGGGCTGCCTGGTGCCATTCGGCCATGGACCTGGCGTCGCGCGCGGGGTCGCCGCGCAGCTTTTCCAGCCGCACGTTCATCGCCTTCAGGTAGCGCGGGAAATGGGCCAGCTGGGCAAACTCCGTATCGAGCAGGAAGCGCTTGTGCACCAGGCCCTTCAGCTGCTCCTGCATGTCCGCCGCCACCTGCTGGTTGATGCCCTGCAGCCGCTTGGGCAGGCCGTGGAATTCCGTCAGCACCTGCGACACCAGCCGCGCGATCTCGTTCACCAGCAGCACCAGGCGCGACTTGCCTTCGTCCTTGCGCTTGTTGAACGAGGCCGCATCCGTCGGCAGCGGGTCCTGCAGGCAGGCGATGTCGATCGCCTTGGCGATGATCTGGTCGCGCAGTTCCTCCTGCGTGCCCATCGCCATGAACTGCATGCCCATCTGCTGCAGGTTCGGAATGCTCTTCTCGACGAACTTGATCTGGTCCTTCATCTGCAGCGCGAACAGGCGGCGCAGGCCGATGCGGTGGGTGCGCGCCGCCACGTTCGGGTCGTCGAACACTTCCAGGTCGCAGTGGGTGACCTTGTCGACCAGGGCCGGGAAGCCGATCAGGGTCAGCTTGCCCTGCACGATCTCCAGCAGCTCGGGCAGTTCGCCGAAAGTCCATGCCGTGATGTTCGTGTGGGCCGCCGCCGGTGCCGGCGGCGCCTTCGCTTCCGGCGGCGGTGCGCTGCCCGGCTTGCCGCCGGCCTTCACTTCGCCGGCGATGCCGCCGTGTTTCGCCCCGTGCGGCTTGCCGGCGTCCAGGCGCGCCAGCGAAGCGCTGGACGCCGGCGGCGCGTTCTCCGCCATCTTCTGGAAGCTCTGGCGCGCCTGCACGCCGTATTCGGCCTGCAGGGTGGCCAGGTTGCGGCCCATGTCGAGCTGGCGGCCATGCTCGTCGATCACCTTGAAGTTCATGAAGTGATGGGCCGGCAGCTGTTCGGGCTTGAAGTCCGACGTCAGCACATTGATCGTCACCTGCTCGCGAATGTCGGCGATGATGGCGTCGACCAGGTCGCCCCGCCCGAACGCTTCCTTCTGGCCGATGCGTTCGCAGAATTTCGCCGCGTAGTCCGGCAGCGGCACCATGTGGCGGCGCTGCTTCTGCGGCAGCGATTTGAGCAGCAGGTGCACCTTCTCCTTCAGCATGCCCGGCACCAGCCATTCGCAACGCTCGCGCGACAGCTGGTTCAGCGCATACAGGGGCACGTGCAGGGTGACGCCGTCGCGCACCGTGCCCGGTTCGAAGTGATACGTCAGGCTCATCTCGATGCCGGCCGCCAGCATCTTCTTCGGGAACAGCTCCGTCGTCACGCCCGCCGCCTCGTGGCGCATCAGGTCTTCCTTGACGAGGAACAGCAGCTTCGGGTCCGCCAGGGTGGCCTTCTTGTGCCAGGCCTCGAAGCCGGCGCCGTTGACGACGTCGTGGGGAATCAGCTTGTCGTAGAAAGCCTCGATCAGCTGCTCGTCCACCAGCACGTCCTGCCGGCGCGCCTTATGCTCCAGGGTCTCGATATCCTTCACCAGCTTGTGGTTGTGTGCGAAGAACGGCGCACGCGTGTCGTAGTCGCCGCCGACGAGGGCGTCGCGGATGAAGATCTCGCGCGCTTCCATCGGGTTGTGCAGCGCGTAGTTGATGCGGCGCTGGCTGTACACCGTCAGGCCGTACAGGGTCGCCTTCTCGGCCGCCGTCACCTGCGCGGGCTTTTTCTCCCAGCGCGGCTCGCCCCAGGATTTCTTCAGCAGGTGGGCGCCGACCTTTTCCACCCATTCCGGCTCGATCCGGGCCAGGGTGCGCGCATACAGCCGCGTCGTTTCGACCAGCTCGGCCGCCATCACCCACTTGCCGGCCTTCTTGCCCAGCGCGGAGCCGGGCCAGATATGGAACTTGATGCCGCGCGCGCCCAGATAGCCGGCGCCCGGCTCGTCTTCCAGCTTGAAGCCGACGTTGCCCAGCAGGCCAGTGAGCAGCGCCATATGCAGCTGCTCGTACGTGGCCGGCGCTTCGTTCAGGCGCCAGCCCTGCTCTTTCACCAGCGTGAGCAACTGCGAATACACGTCGCGCCACTCGCGCAGGCGCACCTGCGACAGGAAATTGCTGCGGCAGTTGTCCATCAGCTGGCGGTTGGTCTTCTTGTGTTCGATCGCTTCCTCGAACCAGCGCCAGATACTGAGATAGGCGACGAACTCGGACTTGTCGCTATTGAACTTGGCGTGGGCCTGGTCGGCCGCCTGCTGGTGTTCGATGGGGCGGTCGCGCGGGTCCTGCACGGACAGGGCCGACGCCACGATCAGCACCTCGGTCAGGCAGGCGCTTTCCTGCGCGGCCAGGATCATGCGGCCCACGCGCGGATCGAGGGGCAGCTTGGCCAGCTTGCGGCCCAGTCCCGTCAGGCGGTTCTCGTCGTCGACGGCGCCCAGCTCCTGCAGCAGCTGGTAGCCGTCGGCAATCGCCCGCGCCAGCGGCGGCTCGATGAAGGGGAAGGTCTCGACGTCCGTCAGGTGCAGGGACTTCATGCGCAGGATGACGGCGGCCAGCGAAGACCGCAGGATTTCCGGTTCCGTGAACTTGGGACGCTGGTTGAAATCCTGTTCCTCGTACAGGCGGATGCAGACACCGTCGGCCACGCGGCCGCAACGTCCGGCGCGCTGATTGGCGGCCGACTGGGCGATCGGCTCGACCTGCAGCTGCTCGACCTTGTTGCGGTAACTGTAGCGCTTCACACGCGCCGTGCCGGCATCGACGACGTAGCGGATGCCCGGCACCGTCAGCGACGTCTCGGCCACGTTGGTGGCCAGCACGATGCGGCGCTGGTTGGTGGTGCGGAACACGCGGTCCTGCTCCTCGACGGACAGGCGCGCAAACAGCGGCAGGATCTCCACGTGCGGCGGATGGTGCTTGCGCAGCGCCTCGGCGGCATCGCGGATTTCCCGCTCGCCCGGCAGGAACACCAGCACGTCGCCCTGGCCCAGGCGGCACACTTCATCGACGCCGTCGACGATGGCGTCCATCAGGTCGCGCTTTTCCTTGGCGGCGGCGGAACCGCGCAGCTGCGGCTTGGCCGCGTTCGCGCCCGGCGGCAAGGTCATCGGCTCGCGCTCGACGGGCCGGTAGCGCACCTCCACGGCGTACAGGCGGCCCGATACCTCGATCACCGGCACGGGCGGCTTGCCCTCCTGCGTGAAGTGGCGCGCGAAGCGCTCGGCGTCGATGGTGGCCGACGTGATGATCACCTTCAAGTCGGGCCGGCGCGGCAGCAGCTGCTTCAGGTAGCCCAGCAGGAAGTCGATGTTCAGGCTGCGTTCGTGCGCCTCGTCGATGATGATCGTGTCATAGCCCTTGAGCAGCGGGTCGGTCTGCGTCTCGGCCAGCAGGATACCGTCCGTCATCAGCTTGACGTAGGCGCCGCGGTGCAAGGTGTCGTTGAAGCGCACCTTGAAGCCCACCAGCTCCCCCGGCGGCGAGTTCAGCTCCTGGGCGATGCGCTTGGCGGTGGACGAGGCGGCGATGCGGCGCGGCTGCGTGTGGCCGATCAGGCCATCGCGGCCCCGGCCCAGTTCCAGGCAGATCTTCGGCAGCTGGGTGGTCTTGCCCGAACCCGTCTCGCCGGAGACGATGACGACCTGGTGCTTCTGCAGCGCCTCGGCGATTTCCTGGCGACGCCCGGAAACGGGCAGGTCCTCCGGGAATCGGATGGGCGGCAGCGGATTGCGAAACGCCCGCTCGGCCTCGCGCGCGGCCCGTTCCGCTTCGCGCTTCTCGTTCTGCGCGGCGCGCTGGGCGGCCTGCTCGGGCGTGAGCGGCTGTTTCGGCGCGCCTTCCTTGGCGGCGGGCCGGCGCTGGCGCCCTTCGCGCGGCGGGCCACCCCGTGCATCGGCCGGGCGGCGCTGCTCCGGCGCGGAACGTCCTGGCTGGGTGCTTGGCGACTTGGCCGGTGGATTGGCCGCGTCGGCGGGGGAAAGGGGCTGCTTGCTTGCTTCTGACATTGTTTTTTACATAGTTTTGCGGCGAAAACCGCGCAGCGAATTATAATGCGCCCAATGGAAAACCCTATCGAATTCGTCCAGTGGCTGCGCTCCGTCGCGCCCTATATCCACGCCTTCCGTGGCAAGACCTTCGTGATCGCCTTCCCGGGCGAGCTGGTGGCGGCTGGCGCCCTGCCCGTGCTGGCCCATGACCTGTCGCTGCTGCACGCGCTGGGCATCAAGGTCGTCGTCGTGTACGGCTCGCGGCCCCAGGTGGCCGAACAGTTGGCCCTCCGGAATGTCGAAGGCCGTTTCCATAACGGCATCCGCGTCACCGACACGGCGGCGATGGAGTGCGCCAAGGAGGCGGCCGGCGAACTGCGGCTCGATATCGAGGCCGCCTTCAGCCAGGGCCTGCCGAACACGCCGATGTCGAACGCGGCGATCCGCATCATCTCGGGCAATTTCGTCACGGCCCGCCCGCTGGGCGTCATCGACGGCGTCGACCTGGAACTGACGGGCATCACCCGCAAGGTCGATGCCGAAACCATCCATTCGATCCTGGGCACCGGTGGCCTGATCCTGCTGTCGCCGCTGGGCTTCTCGCCCACGGGCGAAGCGTTCAACCTGACGATGGAGGATGTCGCCGTCTCCGCCGCCGTCGCCCTGCACGCCGATAAGCTCATCTTCATCACGGAGACGGAGATGATGCGCGACGGCGGCGGCGCCGAGATCCGCGAACTGTCCTCGCACCAGGCCGAAGCCGTGCTGCAGGCCGACTTCCTGCCGGCCGAAAGCGCGTTCTACCTGAAGCACGCCGTCAAGGCATGCAACAGCGGCGTGGAGCGCTCGCACATCGTGCCGTTCGCGATGGACGGCTCGGCCATGCTGGAACTGTTCACCCACGATGGCGTGGGCACGATGATCAGCCACGAGAACCTGGAAAGCCTGCGTCCGGCCACCATCGAGGACGTCGGCGGCATCATCAAGCTGATCGAACCGCTGGAGGCGGACGGCACCCTCGTCAAGCGGGGCCGCGAGCTGATCGAACGGGAGATCAATTACTTCTCCGTCATCGAGCACGATGGCGTCATCTTCGGCTGCGCCGCGCTGTACCCGTTCCCGGAAGAGAAGATGGCGGAAATGGCATGCCTGACCGTCAATCCCGAAGTGCAGGCCCAGGGCGACGGCGAACGCATCCTGAAACACCTGGAAAACCGCGCACGCGCCTCGGGCATCACCAAGCTGTTCGTGCTGACCACCCGCACGGCCCACTGGTTCATCAAGCGCGGCTTCGTGCCGGCCACCGTCGACACGCTGCCGAAGGACCGCCAGCGCATGTACAACTGGCAGCGCAAGTCACAGGTGCTGGTGAAAACCTTATAATCGTTCTTTTCGCATAATTGGGAGCACCCGCGATGGCCCGTACCGTCCACTGCATCAAACTGAACAAGGAAGCCGAAGGCCTGGACTTCCCACCTTATCCGGGTGAACTGGGCAAGAAGATCTATGAATCCGTGTCGAAGGAAGCGTGGGCCGCATGGCTCAAGCACCAGACCATGCTGGTCAACGAGAACCGCCTGAACCTGGCCGACGTGCGCGCCCGCAAATACCTGGCCGCGCAGATGGAGAAGCATTTCTTCGGCGAAGGCGCCGACCAGGCCATGGGCTACGTGCCGCCACCGGCATAAGCGCTGCGCACACGCAGAAAACGGCGCCCCGCAACGGGCGCCGTTTTTCATTCTACTGCGCTCTTAAACTTCACTTTGCCGCGTCGACGATGGCGCCCGTCACGTCCGGAAAGGCCGGCACACCGGTGGCGCGGTCGAACAGGCCCATCTGGTGGTTGCTCGTGTAGCCGTTGTCCCAGTACACGGGCACCAGGCCGTGGCGCACGGCCGACTGCGTGACGTAGGCATCCCACAACTTGCGGTAGGTGCCGGCCGCATCGTATTCCGTGCGCAGGATGGCCGCGTATTCGCCCAGGATCACGGGCACCCCCTTGTCGACGAAGGCTTCCTTCATGCGCTGGAACTGCCAGTCCGTATAGGCCTCGTTGGCCCAGCCGCCGGGGTTGGCGGCCTGGCCCCAGGTCCAGCTGCCGCTGTTGGCGTCCAAGGTGAAATCGTAGGGGTCGTAGTAATGCACTTCCATCATCAGGCGCTTGGGCACGGCGTCGCGCGGCAGGGCGCCATTGCAGTCGATGGCGTAGCCGATATTGGTGTTGAAGCCCTGGACCACCAGGTGGCGCCTGGCGTTGTTGCCGCCGGTGGCGCGCACCGTGTCGACGAAGACCTGGTTGAAGCCCCGCTGCACGTCGCAGTATTCCGGCGTGGGCGGAGCATAGTCGCCTTCGACCATCACCTCGTTGGTCCCGGCGAACAGCAGGCCGTCGTCATGGTCGCGGAAATTGGTGGCGATCTGCGTCCAGAACCTGGCCAGCCTGGCATTGGCCGCCTCCTGGCGTGCATAGGTCGGCTGCAGCCAGCCGCCGTCCCAGTGGATATTGATCATCACGACCAGGCTGGCCGCGCGCGCCAGTTTCACCACCTCCGTCACGCGCGCCATCCACTGGGGGCTGATATTGTCCTCGGCGTCCGCATACTGCTTCCACGACACGGGAATGCGCACGCTGTTGAAGCCGGCCGCCTTGACGCCATCGAACAGCGCCCGCGTCGCCTTCGGGTTGCCCCAGGCGGTTTCGTTGAAGTCGCTGCTGCCCCACACGTACGGGCCGCCGATGGCTTCCAGCGAATTGCCCAGGTTCCAGCCGGGCGTCATGCGGGCCGCCAGCTGCATGCCGGTCTGTTTGCTCACGGGCGCAGTTTGCGCAAGAACCGGCAGGGCCGCGCCCAATGCCAGCGAAACCAGCACCGTCGTTAGCTGAGTCTTCATCTTGTTTTGCCTTTCGGTGAAAGGCCCGGCACGGTGTCTCCTCCATGCACGGGCAGGTGGGAAAGCTTGGCTGTGGCAGGTCCGTCTTGATTTTTTGGCACCGTTATTGTGCGAGGGGTGCGATGGCGCCGCAATTGCGAAATCCGCCGACGGGCAAACGAAATTGCGCGAGGGGGAACAGAGCCGGGCAAAGAAAAACGGCGCCGCGGCGCCGTTGTGGAGGAAGAACGTTTAACTAACCTACTTGCGTAATGCCACGCACTGGCGCAGCTCGCAGCGCGCCAGGAACACCCTGCCGCCATCGCAGGCCATGCGGTACATCTCGACCGGCCCCGGCTCGGACACCAGTCCCGCTCCCTGCCCACCCGTGCAGCCGGCCTGGCGCGCCAGCCGTTCCACCACAGCCGACGACACGCCGGAGCGGAACGGCACCAGCTCGATCGGCGTGCCCTGGTGCGACGGCCCGGCCACGGCGGCGGCCGGCCTTGGCGCCGGCGTGGCGGCCTGCGGTACGGGCGCTGTGCGGCAGCCGCACAGCAGCGCCAGCGGCACCAGTGCGGCAACGAACCAGGACGCGCGCGAGGTCATGTCAGTACTTCAGCGTGCGCACGCCTTCGGGCGTGCCAAGCAGGCAGACATCGGCGCCGCGCGCGGCGAACAGGCCGACGGCGACGACGCCGACGATGGCGTTGATCTGCGTTTCCAGCGCCACCGGATCGGCGATCGACAGGCCCGCCACGTCGATGATATTGCCGCCGTTGTCGGTGACGAACGCCTCATCGCTGCCGGCTTTGTTGCGCACCTTCGGCTGGCCGCCCAGCGCCGCCAGGCGGCGCATGACGGCATTGCGGGCCATCGGCAGCACTTCGACCGGCAGGGGGAACTTGCCCAGGGTGTCGACCAGCTTCGAGCCGTCGGCGATGCAGACGAACTGGCGCGACACGGAAGCGACGATCTTCTCGCGCGTCAGCGCCGCGCCACCGCCCTTGATCATGGCGCCCTGCGCGTTGATCTCGTCGGCACCGTCGATATACACGGCGATCGATTCGACGTCGTTCAGGTCGAACACAGGGATGCCATGGCCGGCCAGGCGCGCGGCCGTCGCTTCGGACGAGGCCACCGTGCCCTTGATGCGGTGCTTGATGGTGGCCAGTTCGTCGATGAAGAAATTGGCCGTCGAGCCCGTGCCGACACCGATGATCTCGCCGTCGACGACATACTCGATGGCCGTGCGGGCTACTGCTTGTTTCAGTTCGTCTTGAGTCATAACACTATTGGTAATTGCTGAAAGGGGAAATGGTGGGAAGAATGCCGAAGTGGCTTGTCGGACGCTATTTTAGCAGTGCGCCAGGGCGACGCACCGGCGGCCATTGTGAGAAAATGGGCAATCTTGATGATCCCAGCACAGAGCCCATGTCCGAATCGACCGCCTTGCCCCCGACGCTGCCCACCATCCTGATCGTCGACGACAGCCGCGTTTCGCGCCTCGTCACGCGGCAGCACATCCTGGCGCGCCACGCCGACTGGACCGTTGTCGAAGCCGGCACCGGCGAGGAAGCCCTGGCCAAGGCCCCCGACCTGCAGCCGCAATTGGTGCTGCTCGACGTCAACATGCCAGGCATGGGCGGCGTCGCCGCGGCCGAGCAGATGCGCAAGCTGCTGCCCACCGCCCATATCTCCCTGCTGACGGCCAATGTGCAGGACGCCACGCGCCAGCGCGCCCATGACCTGGGCATCGGCTTCATGGAAAAGCCCGTCACCGAAGAGCGTATCGCCCGCGTGCTGGCCCCGCTGGAAGCCTGATATGGTCGAGCTCTCCGAACTGGAACACGACGCCCTCGTCGAGATCTTCAATATCGGCGTCGGCCAGGCGGCAGCGGCCATGAGCGGCATCGTCGGCGAGGAAGTGACGATGTCGGTGCCGTCGATTACCTTCCTGGCGCGCTCTGATGCGGCCCAGCTGCTGGAGCAGGCCCACCGGCAGAACGGCAGCGCTTCCAGCGGTGCCGGCGACACGCGCATCTGCGGCATCAGCCAGCATTACGAGGGGGCGTTCCAGACCGAGGCCATCCTGATGTTCCCGGAAGCGAAAAGCCTGGAGATCGTGCGCCTGATGGTGGGCGAATCGATTCCGCTGGCCGAGCTGTCCGAGATGGAACAGGAAGCGATGAGCGAAATCGGCAACATCATCCTCAATTCCTGCGTCGGCACCTTGGCCAATATCTTCCAGCACGAGCTGCACGGCTCCCTGCCCGTCTACCACGTGGGCAGCAGCGACGAAATCCTCGACGCCACCGGCACCCGGGCCGAGACGGTCGTGATGATGCTGCATATCGACTTCATCCTGGAAAAGCACCAGATCCACGGCTACGTGGCATTCGTGCTCGACGTCACCGCCCTGCACGACCTGAGGGAGCAGATCGACCGCTACCTGGCCCGCGCGATGGGGCAGCCCTGAAGCATGACGGATCTGCCTCGCCTGCAATTGCTCGAATGTGTGCTGGAAGCGGTCAGCGTCGGCACCGTCGTACTCGACCGGCAGCACCGCATCGTGCTGTGGAATAAATGGATGAGCCGTCATTCCGGCTGGGACCTGCACCGCGCCGTCGGTGCCGACCTGTTCGCGCTGCTGCCGGAACTGCGCGGCGGGCGCGTGCAGGCCGCCGTCACGCAGGCACTGGAGAACAATTTCTCGTCGCTGCTGTCGCAGACGCTGAACCGCTCGCCCTTCCCCCTGTTCTCCAATCCGGCCGCGCAGGCGCGGGGCGAACGGATGCAGCAGGCCGTCGCCGTCACGCCGCTGGCCCTGCCCGGCGTGGAGCGCCACTGCCTGATCCAGCTGACCGACGTCAGCATGGCGGCCGGCCGCGAGAAGCTGCTGCGCGAACAGACGGAACTATTGCGCATGCAGACCTTCTCGGACGGCCTGACGGGCGTGGCCAATCGCCGCGCCTTCGACGTGGCCATCGACCGCGAAGTGCGCCGCGCCAAGCGCAACGGCAGCATGGTGTCGCTGCTGATGATCGACATCGACTACTTCAAGCCCTACAACGACCACTACGGCCACCAGCAGGGCGACCAGTGCCTGATCCAGGTATCGAGCGCCCTGCAGGCGCTGCTGCAGCGCTCCGTGGACATGCTGGCCCGCTACGGCGGCGAGGAATTCGCCGTCATCCTGCCCGACAACGATGGGCAGCAGGCCATGCACATGGCGCGCACGCTGCACGCCCGCATCGAGGCCCTGGCCCTGCCGCATGAAAGCGCCCCCGGGCCCGTCAAGCATGTCACCGTCAGCATCGGCGTTGCCACCCTGGCGGCGGGCCGGCACGGCGAAGTGGCGGCCCTGATCGGCGCCGCCGACCACGCGCTGTATGCCGCCAAGCGGCAGGGGCGCAACGGCATCGTTGCCGCGCCGGACGAGCTCATTTGACCTGACCTGGCCTGCACTGCCCCTAGCGCACCGTCAGCTGCGCCAGGATCTCGCGGTCGATGCTTTTCAGCGCAACGGTCTTTTCGACGCCGCCGCGCTTGACGGCTTCCTTCGGCATCCCATAGACGACGCAGCTTTCCTCGTCCTGCGCCACGGTGCGGGCACCGGCCTTGCGCATTTCCAGCAGACCGGCGGCGCCGTCGTCGCCCATGCCCGTCATGATGATACCAAGCGCGTTGGCGCCGGCGTTGCGGGCGACGGAGCGGAACAGCACGTCCACGGACGGGCGATGCCGGTTGACCAGCGGGCCATTGACCACTTCCACATAATATTGGGCGCCGTCGCGGCGCAGCAGCATGTGGCGCCCGCCCGGCGCGATCAGGGCGCGGCCCGGCAGCACGCGGTCGTTGTGGCGCGCTTCCATCACGCGGATCTGGCACAGCTTGTCGAGCCGCTCGGCAAAGGCGGCCGTGAACTTTTCCGGCATGTGCTGGACGATGACGATGCCGGGCGTGACGCGCGGCAGCACCGTCAGCACTTCTTCCAGTGCCTGCGTGCCGCCCGTCGACGTGCCGATGGCCACCACCCGCTCGGTGGTCTGCAGCGGCACGCGCGACTCGCTGGGTGCGGCCAGGATGGCGTCGGCCGTCAGCTTGACGGCTGCCTGCGGCGGATGAGCGCTGACGGCGGCGCGCGCGGCCAGGCGCTTGACATTGACCTGGGCGGCGGCGCGCACGGCGGCGATCAGCTCATCGGCGCTGTCGTTGAGGAATTCCTTCAGGCCCAGGCGCGGCTTGGTGATGACCGACACCGCGCCGGCCGCCATGGCCGCCACGGTGGTCTCGGCGCCCCGTTCCGTCAGGGTCGAGCAGATCACCACGGGCGTGGGCCGCTCGGCCATGATCTTGCGCAGGAAGGTGATGCCGTCCATGCGCGGCATCTCGACGTCGAGCACGATCACGTCCGGCCACTGGTGCTTCATGCGCTCGATCGCCAGCAGCGGATCGGCCACCGCGTGCAGCAGGCGGATGCCGGGTGCCGATTGCAGCATGGCGCCCACCACCTTGCGCACCACGGCCGAATCGTCCACCACCATCACGTTGATCTCGTTCACGTTCGCTTCCTTCGCGGCGCGCGGGCCCGCATTCAGGCGGCCTTGCGGTAGACCGACGGGATCACCGGCACCACCGAGTCGCTGATTTCGTTGAGCGTCTCGGAATGGCCAATGATGAAATGCCCGCCCGGTTTCAGCTGCGACGTCACCCGTGCCACCACCTGCCGCTTGGTGTCGCCGTTAAAGTAGATCATCACGTTGCGCAGGAAGATGACGTCGAAGCTGCCGACGTCGGGCAGCGCCGTGTTCAGGTTCACCTGGCGCAGCTTTACGCGGCTGCGCAGGGTGCGTTCCACCAGCATCGTGCCCTGCTGTTCGGCGATGCCCTTCAGGCAGAAGCGGCGCAGGTAGTCCGGCGGCACGTGCGCGGCACGTTCCATCGGATAGTGGCCCGTGCGGGCCCGCTGCAGCACGCGCGTGCTGATATCCGAGCCCACCACTTCCCACGGCGCGTTGCCCAGCACGTCGGCCAGCACCATGGCGATGCTGTACGGCTCCTCGCCGGACGAGCATGCCGCGCTCCACACGCGAAACGGCATGCCCGCGCGCACGTTTGGCCGGGCCGCCTCGGCCGAGGCGCGCAGCAGTTCGAAGTGCTTGGCCTCGCGGAAGAAGTAGGTTTCGTTGGTGGTCAACAGGTCCACCGCGATCTGCGTCTCGTCCTTGTGCTGCCCGCTCGAGAGCATGCTGAAATACGCCTCGTAGCTGGACAGGCCATGGTGCGCCAGCCGCTTGGCCAGGCGCCCGCTGACGAGAGCCTTCTTGGCATCCGACATCGTGATGCCGGCGATATCGAAGATAAAGCGCTGGAACAGCGTGAATTCGCGCTCGCTGATCGGGTAGGCACTCATCGCGTCAGGCCGCTGCCGGCACGCTTGCCGCGCCTGTCACGTCGGGCAAGGTCGCCAGTGCATCCAGCGCCAGCACCTGGCCGACGTTGAGCAGGATGACGAACTTGCCGTTCAACTTGCCCATGCCGGCGATGAAGTCGCCCTGGATGCGGGTACCGAACGACGGTGCCGGTTCGATCTCGCTGGCGGCGATATCGAGCACCGCGCTGACCGAGTCGACCACTACGCCCGTGACCTGGCGCTCGCCGTCCGTTTCCGTTTCGACGATGACGATGCAGGTGCGCTTGCCCGGCACCGCCAGGGGCCGGCCGAAGCGCGCGGCCAGGTCCATCACGGGCACCACGGCGCCACGCAGGTTGATGACGCCGCGAATACATTCGGGCATCATCGGCACTTCCGTGATGCCGGAGAACTCGATGATCTCCTTGACGCCCATGATGCCGATGGCGAACGATTCGCCGCCCAGCATGAACGTCAGGTACTGGGCGGTATCACCCGCGTTGTCGACGGCTGCCGACTGCTGTTTGCTTGACTGCTTCATTTTCTGCTCGCTCAGAATTTCGTGAAGTTCGCTTCGTCCGGATCGCCCGGCAGCGCGAAGCCGTCGGCCAGCTTCAAGGTGGCGCGGCGGGTGCCGCCCCGCACGGCCTGGCGACGCGGGGCCACGGCCAGCGTGGCGCGCGCCGGCGCGGCGTCCAGGTGGAAGAAGCCGATGGCCTGCTGCAGCTGTTCGGCCTGGCTGCTCATTTCCTCGGCCGTGGCCGCCAGTTCCTCGGAGCTCGATGCGTTCTGCTGCGTGCCCTGGCTCATCTGGCCCACGGCTGCGTTGATCTGGCCGACGCCGGCCGACTGCTCTTCCGACGCGGCCGTGATTTCCTGCACCAGGTCGGAAGTCCTGCGGATGTTCGGCACGATCTCGTCCAGCAGCGCACCGGCCCGTTCGGCCAGTTGCACGCTGTTGCTGGCCACTTCGCTGATTTCCTGGGCCGCCACCTGGCTGCGTTCGGCCAGCTTGCGCACTTCGGCCGCGACGACCGCGAAGCCCTTGCCGTGTTCACCGGCGCGGGCCGCCTCGATGGCAGCGTTCAGCGCCAGCAGATTGGTCTGGTAGGCGATATCGTCGATGATGCCGATCTGCTTGGCGATCTGCTTCATCGCCACCACCGTGGCCTTGACGGCCTCGCCGCCTTCGGCCGCTTCCTTGGCGGCCTTGCCGGCCATGCCGTCGGTGACGCGGGCATTCTCCGTGTTCTGCGAGATCGACGCCGTCATCTGTTCCAGCGACGCGGAAGTCTCCTCGACGCTGGCGGCCTGCTCGGACGCGGCCTGCGACAGCGACTGCGCCGTGGCGCTGACTTCTTCCGACGCGCTGGCCAGCGATTCGGCGCTGGCATTGACTTCGCCGACGACGGCGGCCAGTTTGTCCATCGTGCCGTTCGAATAATCCTTCAGCTGGGCGAACGCGCCCTGGTAGTCCTTGTCGATGCGCTTGGTCAGGTCGCCCTCGGCCAGCGCCGACATCACGCGCACCACGTCGGCGATGCTGGCGCCCGTGGTGGCCACCAGCTGGTTCAGGCCATCGCCCATCTCCTTCTGGAAGCCCTGCAGGCCGGCCGTATCGACACGGGCCTCGAAGGCGCCCCGGTTGGCCGCCTCGACGACGGTGCGCTGGCCGTCGATGACCTGGCGCAGCTTGGCCACCATCTCGCCCACCGCGTGCAGCATGCTGTCATGGTCGCCCTGGCGCAGCGAGACGTCGGCCGACAGGTCGCCGGCCGAGATGCGTTTCAACAGGTCGGCCGCGTAGGCCGGTTCGCCGCCGATCTGGCGCGTGATGGCGAAGGTGATCCACGTCGCCATGGCGATCGACAGCAGGATGGCGATCCCGCCCAATGTCAGCTGCTGGGTCTCGGCGCGGGCATCGGCTTCGGCCGCGGCCAGGCCGGCCGCTTCCATCGCGTCGTCCTGGTGGGCGATGATCTTGCGGATCGATTCGATATAGGTGGCCTGGATCGTATCGGCCTGTTCGACCAGCAAGGCGCGCGCTTCGTCGCGCCGGCCTTCGGCGGCCAGGCGCAGGAACTGCTCCTGCACCACCTTGTAGCGTTCGCGGTTTTCCTGCGCCACGCGCAGCGATTCCCGGCCCTTTTCCGAGCGCACGGTCTTTTCCAGGCTGTCGAAGTTGGTGCGCAGCTCGGTGCGGTTTGCTTCGATCGTGGCCAGTTCGCGGCGGCGCTTGTCGGCGTCGTCGAAGATGATCAGGTTGCGCATCGACAGGGCGATCTGGCGAATATTGCCGATCAGCTGGTAGCTGGTGACGACCTTCGGGTACTTGTCGTTGACGACCTGCTCGACATTGCTGCTGATGCCGGCGATGCTGCGCAGGCCCAGCAGGACCATGCCGATCAACAGCACACAGACGACGCCGAAGGCCAGGGCCAGGCGCACGCTTAATTTCAGGTTACGAAACATGGGGTTCTCCATGCGGCTCGCGCCGCCGTATTATTGGAATCGGGTGAACGACGCTTCGTCCGGCGCCACCATCTCGGCGGCGAAGGCCGGGTTGCTCATGGCGATGCCGGGACGGCTCTTCACGGCGCGTGCCGGGGTCTTGGGGGCGGCCGGCCTGCGCGGCACACTGCCGTCGCCCTGCAGGCGGAAGAAGGACATGGCCTGTTGCAGCTGTTCGGCCTGGCTGCTCATTTCCTCGGCGGTTGCTGCCAGTTCCTCGGAGCTCGACGCGTTCTGCTGCGTCGTCTGGCTCATCTGGCCCACGGCGGCATTGATCTGGCCGACGCCGGCCGACTGCTCTTCCGACGCGGCCGTGATTTCCTGCACCAGGTCCGACGTCTTGCGGATGTTCGGCACCATTTCGTCCAGCAGCGCGCCGGCCCGTTCGGCCAGTTCCACGCTGTTGCTGGCCACTTCGCCGATTTCCTGGGCCGCCACCTGGCTGCGTTCGGCCAGCTTGCGCACTTCGGCCGCCACCACGGCGAAGCCCTTGCCGTGTTCACCGGCGCGGGCCGCCTCGATGGCCGCGTTCAGCGCCAGGAGATTGGTCTGGTAGGCGATGTCGTCGATGATGCCGATCTGCTTGGCGATCTGCTTCATGGCCACCACGGTGGCCTTGACGGCCTCGCCGCCTTCGGCCGCTTCGTTGGCGGCCTTGCCGGCCATGCCGTCGGTGACGCGGGCATTCTCAGTGTTCTGCGAAATCGACGCCGTCATCTGTTCCAGCGACGCGGAAGTCTCCTCGACGCCGGCGGCCTGCTCGGACGCGGCCTGCGACAGCGACTGCGCCGTGGCGCTGACTTCTTCCGACGCGCTGGCCAGCGACTGCGCGCTGCCGTTGACTTCACCGACCACCTGGGTCAGGCGCGACACCATATTGCGCATGGCCGCCAGCAGCTGGCCCGCTTCGTCACGCGACGTCACTTCCACCGTCACGGTCAGGTCGCCGGCGGCCAGGCTGTCGGCCACCTGCACGGCCTGGCGCAGCGGACGGGTGATCGACAGCGTGATCAAGGTGGCCACCACGGCGGCCAGCAGCACGGCGCCGGCGGCCATCATCAGCATCAGCGAGCGGGTCTGCTCGTAACTGTCGTGGGCCTGCTTCGACTGGGCGTCCATCAGCGTGTTCTGGTAGTCGGCCAGCACGTCCAGCGCTTCGCCCAACTGGTTGTTGGTGCTCAGGAATTCGGTCTTGATGTAGTCCGTCGCCAGCTTGCGGTCGCTGCGTTCGAGCTGGAAGAACTTCTCGTACTTCGGCTCCAGTGCGGCGCGGGCGTCGGCGATGTTCTTGAACAGCGCGCGACCCTTGTCGGTGACCAGCATCTTCTCGACCTGGGCCGATTGCGTGGCGATCGTGGCGCGATTGGCCTCGATGATCTTGCGGTACTTGCTGCTCTCCTCGTCGCTCGCCGACAGCAGCATGTTGCGCATTTGCCGGCCCGTGTCGATGCTGGCGCGGATCATGTCCTTGGCCATCACCACTTTCGGATAGGCGTTTTCCGTGATCTGGCGGGTGGCCTCGTTCATGCCGCTCATGCGTTGCATGGCCAGCACGGCAAGCACGATCAGCAGTGCGACGACGGCACCAAAGGCCAGGGCCAGGCGGATACCGATTTTCAGATTTTTAAGCACGATGGCTCCCAACTATTGAAACGTTTGAAAAATGACCTATGCCGCCGCCGCGCTGCGCTCGTCCTCGACGCTGAGCAGCGCCGCCATGTCGAGAATCAGTGCCACGTCGCCGTTGCCGAGAATCGACGAGCCGCTCAGGAAGCGCACGCCGGAAAACACCTTGCCCAACGGCTTGATCACCGTCTGGAATTCGCCCAGCAGTTGGTCCACCACGAGGCCGGCCTTGCGGCTGCCGTAGCGCACCACCACGATGCTCTGCCGTCGCGCCGGGGCGCCGTCGACGGCAAATCGTTCACGCAGCCGCACGAAGGGCATGGCCTGGCCGCGCAGGTCGATGTAGTCGTGCAGTGGGTCGTCACGGAATTCAACGCATTCCTCCACCATGTCCATCGGAATGACGAAGACGGACTTGCCCACGCCGACCTGGAAGCCGTTGATGATGGCCAGGGTCAGCGGAAGGCGCACCGTCACCGTCGTGCCTTCCCCTTCCGTGCTGGCCATCTCCACGCTGCCGCGCAGGGCGACGATATTGCGCTTGACGACATCCATGCCGACGCCGCGGCCGGACAGGTTGGTGACCTGTTCGGCCGTGGAGAAGCCCGGCTCGAAGATCAGGCCGAAGATTTCCTTGTCCGACAACACCCGGCCCGGCTCGACCAGGCCCCGCTCGATGGCCTTGGCCAGGATGCGGTCGCGCTTCAAGCCGCCGCCGTCGTCGCTCACTTCGATGACGATGCTGCCCGACTCGTGGTAGGCGTTCAGCGACACCACGCCCTGGGCCGGCTTGCCGCGCGCCAGGCGCACGTCGGCCGGCTCGATGCCGTGGTCCATCGCATTGCGCACCAGGTGGGTCAGCGGATCGCCGATCTTTTCCACCACGGTCTTGTCCAGCTCTGCGTCCTCGCCGCTGACGTCCAGGCGGATGTCCTTGCCGATCTCGCGCGAGACGTCGTGCACCACGCGCTGGAAGCGGTTGAAGGTGGCGCCGATCTTCACCATGCGCAGCTGCAGCGCGCTGTCCCGCACCTCTTCCACGAGGCCGGACAGGGTCGACGTGCATTCCAGCAGTTCGGGAATCTGCGTGCGGCGGGCGATCAGGTTGGCGCCGGCGCCGGCGATGATCAGTTCACCGACCAGGTTGATGAGGCGATCGAGCTTGTCGGCGTCGACCCGCACGGAACGGTTTTCCTGGCGCGGTTCGTTGGCCTGCTTCTGCTTCGACAACGCCGCCTCCACCACGGGCGGGCGCACCAGCCCCTGGCCCACCAGGATTTCGCCCAGCGGCGCGGCCTGGGCGCCGCCGGCGCTTTGCACGGCCAGCGCCTGCTCCAGTTCGCGCGCCGTGATGCTGCCGCTGCGTACCAGCATTTCGCCCAGCAGGCTGCGTTGTTCCGGCATGTCGTCGATCAGCTGCACGTATTCCGACACCTTGGTGCGCGGCGCCAGGATGCGGATCTGGCAGTCGTCGCGGACGAAGTCGAACACCTCGTCGATGGCGGCCTTGTCGGCGGCGGTGGAGAAGCCGATCTCGAACCCCAGGTAGCACGATTCGGCGTCGAAGCCTTCCACGGCCGGCAATGCGTCGTCCAGCAGTGCGATATCGGTGATCTGGCCCATCTGGCCCAGGTAGCGCAGGAAGGACAGCGGGTCCATGCCGTTGCGCAGCACGTCCGGGCCGAAGCGCAGCGAGATGTGCCACTGCTCCGCCGTGGCAGGGGCCGCGGCGGCGGGGGCGTTCTTCGCCACCGGTGCCGCCGCGGCGGGCGCGCCCAGGTAGGCCTGGAGGCGCTCGCACAGCGGCGCGCCTTGCGCCGTCAGCGCGTCGTCGCCCGCCAGGGTGCCTGCTTCGACCGCATCGACCAGCGCGCCGATGTGGTCGCAGCAGGTCAGCAGCAAGGCCACCAGGTCGTCCGTCACGGGCACCGTGCCGGCGCGTACCTTGTCGAGCACACTCTCGGCCACGTGGGTGAAGTCGACCACGGCGTCCAGGCCGAACATGCCGGCCGAAC
The DNA here is from genome assembly GCF_009720835.1 of Pseudoduganella buxea. GTDB lineage: Bacteria > Pseudomonadota > Gammaproteobacteria > Burkholderiales > Burkholderiaceae_D > Rugamonas > Rugamonas buxea. The sequence goes on along the minus strand of NZ_WNKZ01000056.1, from coordinate 7,588 downwards.
CCTTGATGGTGTGGGCAGCGCGGAACACGGCGTTGACGGCCTCGTCGCCTTCCTCGGCCACGTGCAGCAGCGCGTGCTCCATCGCCTCGAGCAGGTCGCGGCTCTCGGCGATGAAGGTGTGGATCAGCTGGTCGAGATTCATGCGCCCTCCCCGGCGAAACGTGCCGTCAGGCCCGTCAGTTCAAATACCTCGCGCACGGCCAGGCTGCAGGCATCGAGCCGCAGGACCTGGCCCTGGCGCTGCAATTCGCGCCGGGCCAGCAGCAGCAATTGCATGCCGGCGCTGTCGAATTCCGTCACGTCGGACAGGTCCAGCGCCAGCGCACGCGCCTCGGCCACGGCCTGCGCCACGGCGCCGGCCAGCACGTCCTTCAGCTCCGCCGCGCGGTAGATCGTCATCTCGCCTTCGATGCGCAGGGCAACAGCTTCCCCTTGGCCCGCCGGGCCAATTTCGCCAATCGTCATGGAATACTCCCCGGCGCGTACGCCGGCAATGGGTTGGTTCGCCAGGCCTTTACGGCATGACCAGTTTCTGTACCGCCGCCAGCAGCGTGTCCGGCTTGAACGGCTTGACCATCCAGGCGCGCGCGCCGGCGGCCTGGCCCTGGGCCTTCTTGTCTTCCTGCGATTCGGTCGTCAGCATCAGCACGGGCGTGAACTTGTAGGCCGCGCGCGTCTTCAGTTCCTTGACGAAGGTGATGCCATCCATGTTGGGCATGTTGACGTCGCTGATGATCAGGTTGACCTTCTGCCCGGTCAGCTTGGCCAGCGCGTCAACGCCGTCCACGCCTTCGATGACGTCATAGCCAGCCTGCTTCAATGCGATGCTGACGACCTGGCGGATCGACAGCGAGTCGTCCACGACCATGATGGTTTTTGCCATGAGAGTTCCTAGAAAAATGTGATTTCTTCGGCCTGCTGGGGTGCAGGTTTCGCGGCGCCCTGGTGGAGCGCGTGTTCTTCCGCCATTGCGTACGTGCTTTCCAGCTCGGCCAGCAGGGCGCGCGCTTCCAGCACCGGCAGATCGGCGTCCGGGTTGGTCGGGCCGCCGGCGGTGCGCTGGCGGTGTTCTTCCAGGTAGACCGGCATGCGGGCGATGTTCTGCTGCACGTGCGACAGGATCTGGCTGACCCGATCCTGGAACTGCAGTTGCACCAGCGCGTCGGCCACTTCAGCCTTGATGCCCACGCTTTCGCGCTGCAGCAGGTCCGACGATTGCACCAGCGCGTCGGTCACGCCGCGGAATGCGTCCAGTACCTTGTTGATGGTGTCGCCCGACGCCTGTACCGAGCGCTGTTCGTCGCGCATCGACTCGCCGGCCGCGAAACTGGTGCTGGCGATGGCATTGCTGATCTGGCCGACTTGCTGGGCGATATGCTTGCCCGCTTCGGCCGACCGGTTCGACAGCATGCGCACCTCGTTGGCGACGACGGCAAAGCCTCGCCCCGCCTCGCCGGCGCGGGCCGCCTCGATAGCCGCGTTCAGCGCCAGCAGGTTGGTCTGCCAGGCGATGCTGGCCACGTCGGCAGCCATCTTCTGCAGCTGCGCCGTGATGTGCTGCAGGCCTTCGATCTTTTCCAGCATGGCCGACTTGCTGGCCGCCGCGCTGGCCAGCATGTCCAGCAGCGAGCGCAGTTCGCGCTCGCTGTCGGCGAACACTTCGACCATGCCGCCGCCTTCCTTGTTGCGTGCCTCGCCCGAAGCGGCCAGGGCCTGCTCCAGCTTGAACACGATGCCGGAAAACTGGCCCACCAGGGCCACGATGGCCGCTTCCATCTGGTCGCGCGAGGCACCGATGTGGGAGGACCAGACGCCGGCGACTTCCTCGCCGAACTGCTGGCGGCTGGCCAGGTAGGCCCCCAGCGCATGGTCGGCGGCAGGCTGGCGGGCAGCACCGTGCAGGCTGGCAGCGACGCCGGCTCCCAGCAGTACGGCGGCGGTCAGCCAACCATGCCATTGACCGTCGGCCAGCGGCACGATGGCCACGGCGGCACCGGCGCCGATCGCGGCCGGATAATAGTCGGACAGCTGGCGTAATTTGAACGAACGCACCAAGGATTCTCCACGAGCACTATTGGAATATTTATCACGAACAATTACCACTAGTCGTCGATAATGTCGCGGCACGGGTCGGATGCGTGAAATGCATGGCGCGTGCTATTCACAATCATTGCAGATCGTATTGCCGTAGCGCAAGCAGTGGCGTGGCTTTTCGCTTGGAAGGTCGCTTAAAACAGACAGCGCTTGATTTAATGAAATGCCTAATTGAAAGCAGGCTGATTTAAAGGCATTTCTTTTCGCCATCTACATGCATTTAATGCAGCGGTCCAAACCAGCAGTAGGGCGTGCCCCATTGACACGCAGGGTGATATTTCCTGAGAACCGGTGTCTGACACCGGTTATTCGCAATACCTTTCAAAAGTCGCTAGCTGACAGTGGAACAAAAAAGCCGCGTGCTGGCAGGCACGCGGCTTGGCTGGAGAGCTGAAGTAATCAGGCCTTGCCGGCCGTCTCACGCTGGCGGTGCTGGCGCGCCGCCAGCAGGGCCAGGCCGCCCAGCAGCAGCATCCACGTGCCCGGTTCCGGCACGGCCGTGACGGCGAAGCCGTAGTCGAAGGCCAGGCCGCCGGCGCCGGCGAAGGTGAAGCCGGCCGTCAGCAGCAAGTCCTGGTGGCCCGCCGCCAGCGTTCCGAGCGAGAAGCTGCCGTCGCTGAAGAACAACTGGGCGTCGGCCAGCGACGTGAACGAGCGCGAGAACAGTTCCGTACCGTTGTTCGACACCGTCAGTTCCAGCAGGGTCAGGCCCGTGCCGAAGCCGGTGCTGCCGAAGGTGCCCAGTTTCAGCGCGCTGTCCGTGCCCGTGTCGAACGCGAAGCCGGCCTGGGTTTCGTACGTCAGCACGCCGGTGCCGCTGTAGGAAGCACCTTGCGTGCCGGCGCCCAGCAATGGGGAAGCCCCCGCCGCCGCATCCGGCGTGCCGGTGGCGTACGCCACGGCCTGGAAGCCCTGGACACTGCCCAGCGCCAGCGGCGTGCCGCCCAGTTGCGCGGCCGTGGCGGCCACGGCAGTGCCAGCCACGTCGGCACGTGCGTCCGTCGTCACCGTCACGCCGCCGTGGCTGGCAACGCTTTGCGCCACAGCGCTGCCGGACTTGCCGGCGGCGGTGGCCAGGGCATCGCTGCCGGCACCCGCACCGGTCGAGCGGGACGAGGCCAGCGCCTGGGCACTGCCCTGCACGCTACCGGCACCACCGGTGGCGGTGGCTTGAGCACTGGCGCGACCCGCCGCCGTAGCGCTGGCGGTGGCCTGGGCGTTGCCGCCGTGGACTGACAGCGGGTCACGGGGATCGATGCGCTCGCCGCCGCGTGCTTCGGCCTGGCTGACGGCGCGGGTGATACCGGTGCCGTTGGCCGTTGCCACGGCATCGCCGCCGCGCATGGCGTTGCCGCCGATCGCACGCGCCAGCAACGTCACATCCCGGGCATTGCCGCTGACCGTGGCGGTGCCGCTGCCGCCGGCACCGCCATCGGTATGGTACCGGCCCCGCCCCCCCACTCCACCCGTGGCTGTGCTGCGCAGTGTCAGGCTGTTCGCCGTCACGTCGTCCAGCGACAGTGTCGAAGAGCCATTGCCGCCATTGCCGCCCACCGTGCCCCAGCTGCCGGCGCCGCCGGTAGCAAACTGGTTCAGCACCAGCGCACCCGTCGTGTTGCCGCGTGCCGCATTGACCAGAGCAACCTGCTTGCCATCCCTGCCTGGCTCGCCGCTATCAGTGAGGCTGACGCCGCCCGTGCCCTGTGCCGTGACGTCCACCTTGCCGCCCGCCGAACTGCCGAACGCAGTGACATCGACGCCACCGCCCACGGAGAGCGGGCCGCTAGCAGCACCGCCCGTGGCCGTGGACGAAATCGTGACGTCCGCCGCGCTGCTGGTACGACCGGTGGCATGGCTGCTTGCCATGCCACCGGTCGTGGCGACTGGGGAGCTGTCGGAGCCGAAGGCATTCCCCTTCGCCGTGGCGGCGCCGACGATCGCGCCATCACCTTCCAGTGCAAGCACGGCCGTGGCATTGCCACCGGCCGGGGCGCCGCTGCTGGTTGCCAGGGGCGAATTGCCCGTCGCGATGGCCTTGCCATCCAGGTTGCCGCTGCCTGTCAGCGTCAGCGTAGCGCTGGCATTGCCGCCCCGATCGGGCTGCGCCTGGTGCTGGCCACTGTTCGAGCCGGCGCTGGCTTCGCTGACAGCGACGGTAGAGCGCGCCTGCACGCCCGTCAGGACGAGTTCCGCGCTGGCGTTGCCCCCGCTGCGGGCGTTGGCCTCAGCGCCGCCGTTGCCCCCCTTCGCACGTACCGTGACGTTCAGGTCGCCGGCACGTTGCCCCGCCACGGACAGCCGCGAAGACGCATCGCCGCCGCGGCCGCTGGACGTCTCACCCACGCCGCCGTTGCCGCCCCGCGCTTCCTGCACCAGCGTCAGGCTGCCCGTGGTGGCGCCGCTGACGGCATCGGCGAGATGCGAGTCAGCGCCATTGCCGCCCGCGCCGAAGTAAACATATTGATCCGTTTCGGTCCAGCTGCCATCGCCACCGACCTGCAGGGCGCTGACGCTGACGGCGCCGCCGCCGGCCGAACTGCCGCTGGCGCTGGCCGATGCGGTGCCGCCATCGCCGTGATGCAGCATCGGCATCCAGTAAGCCGGCTTGTAGCCGTTGCCGCCGTAGGCACTGGCGGCGACGGTGACGGCACCGCTGCCGGAACTGCTGCCGTGCGCGACTGCGGTGCCCAGTCCGCCGCTATTGCCCGGGGCGTCCCCGCCGCCGCCCACGCCGCCGCGCCCGATTGCCGTCACGTCGACGACGCCGGCGCCGCGGCCCTGGACCAGTGCGTTGCCGCTGCCGCCATTACCGAATACCGAGGTATCGGAAGCGCCGCCCAAGCCGCCGGTACCGGTGCCGGTCAGCTTCATGCGCGTATTGCTGCTGTCGTTGACGATCACCGTCGAGATGCCGCTACCACCCGTTGCACCCTGCAGGCCCTTGCTGGCGCCGCCAATGCCACCCGTCATGTCCTGGCTGATCGTCAGCAAGCCGCTGGTGCCGGTGGCAGCGCCGATGACACCGATGGCATTGCCACCGACCCCACCCATGGCGCCGCCGTCGCCGTTGCCACCGCCATTGGCATCGCCCGTGACGGCGATGGTGACGGCGCCGCTGGTGGAACGGCCTTCCGTCGTCAGCAGCGTGTCCGCGCCCCGCGCTGCCGTCCGGCCCACACCGGTGGCGCCAGTGGTGTAGCCACCCGCGGCCAGGTTCTGCACTTCGACGCTGCCGGCACCCGCCGCAACAACACGAATCGTACCGGTATTGGCCGACAGGTAGTCATTTTGCCGAGCAGCATGGACATGGATGCTACTGGCACCGACCACCCGGCCCTTGCCGCTGATATCGACAGTACTGGTGGCGACGCCGCCCGTGCTGGCTGCCCGCACGGTACCTGTGACGTCCCCTTCGCCACGCAGCACCATGCTGCCCGTAGCGGTGCCGGCGACGGTGCTGTGGCCGCTGGTGGCGGCAACATAGGCTTTCATCGTCGCGCCACTGCGCGTCGAACTGGCTCGCAATGCAGCGTCCGCGTTGGCCGCTGTGTTCGACTGCGCGAAGGAAAAAGTGTCACCACCCCGGGCCTTGACTTCGATATCCAGACTCGACGCCGCGCTGTCGCTCAACTCCAGCGAGCTCGATCCGCTGCCGCCCGAGCCACCGCCGAGCGGCCCGCTCGTCGCGTTGCCGCCGGTTGCAAATTGCTGCAGCCGCAGGGCGCCCGTGGTGGCGCCGGACACGGCGTTGACCAGGGTGACGCTGCCGCCGTCGCCGCCCATGCGGCTGGCACTGCTGCCGCCCACACCGCCGGTGCTCTGGGCCAGTACGGAAACGTTGCCGGTATCGGAGCTGGCGAAGGCGACGCTGGTGGCTGTGCCGCCCTGCCCGCCTTGCCCTGCATTGCTGGCGCGGCCCGCGCCACCATTGCTGTAGGCTTCGGCCCTGGCGCTGTTGTTGCCATGCGCGATGCTGTGTGCAACGGCGTTGCCCGTACCGCCCGTGCCACCGGTACCCGCCACGCCCGGGGTACTGCCGGTACCGGCGCCGCCAGCCGTGCCGCTGATCCCGCCAGCCCCGCCCGTCGCTTGCACATAGGTACGCGTATCGCCACTGGCCAGCGTGCCGTGGCCAGTGGCGACCGCATCGCCGCCCTGCCCGCCGTTGCCGCCGTTGCCACCGGGCGTCTGTGCATTGCCGGCCGCACCCCGGCCGCCGCCGCCGCCGATACCACCCGTCGCACGGACGATGGTCTCGGCGTCTTCAACCGGTCCGACATTGGCGATGCCGCTGCCGCCCGTTCCCCCCGTTGCCCCGGGCGCACCCGGCGTGGCGCCGTTGGCGCCGACGGTGCCGTCGGTGCCCTTGACGATGGTTTCTGCCGCATACCCGTGTTGGGCCAACAGGGCCAGCAACAATGGGGTGGCGCACAGGAAACGGTGCGGTGTGGTCGATACTGGCATGGAATTCCTCTTGAAATAGTAAATGGCGGTGGGGACGAGCGGTGCGAAACGACGATATCTCGCTTACTCGGGATTATCGTTTTTACAAGCAAAAAACAAGTTGAAAATTCCTGAACAATTCCTGAAATCCGCAGGAGCGACCTGGAGCCACAAGTGCCGCTGCGTGCCTTGATGCCGCCGGCTTTCGGTTGGCGAAAAAAAGCCGCGTGCTGGCAGGCACGCGGCTTGGCTGGAGAGCTGAAGTAATCAGGCCTTGCCGGCCGTCTCACGCTGGCGGTGCTGGCGCGCCGCCAGCAGGGCCAGGCCGCCCAGCAGCAGCAGCCACGTGCCCGGTTCCGGCACGGCCGTGACGGCGAAGCCGTAGTCGAAGGCCAGGCCGCCGGCGCCGGCGAAGGTGAAGCCGGCTGTCAGCAGCAGGTCCTGATGGCCCGCCGCCAGCGTTCCGAGCGAGAAGCTGCCGTCGCTGAAGAACAGCTGGGCGTCGGCCAGCGACGTGAACGAGCGCGAGAACAGTTCCGTACCGTTGTTCGACACCGTCAGCTCCAGCAGGGTCAGGCCCGTGCCGAAGCCGGTGCTGCCGAAAGTGCCCAGTTTCAGCGCGCTGTCCGTGCCCGTGTCGAACGCGAAGCCGGCCTGGGTTTCGTACGTCAGCACGCCGGTGCCGCTGTAGGAAGCGCCTTGCGTGCCGGCGCCCAGCAATGGGGAAGCCCCCGCTGCCGCATCCGGCGTGCCGGTGGCATACGAGACTGCCTGGAAGCCCTGGACACTGCCCAGCGCCAGCGGCGTGCCGCCCAGTTGCGCGGCCGTGGCGGCCACGGCAGTGCCGGCGACGTCGGCACGTGCGTCCGTCGTCACCGTCACGCCGCCGTGGCTGGCAACGCTTTGCGTCACAGCGCTGCCGGACTTGCCGGCGGCCGTGGCCAGGGCATCGCTGCCGGCACCCGCACCGGTCGAGCGCGACGAGGCCAGGGCCTGGGCACTGCCCTGCACGCTACCGGCGCCGCCCGTGGCAGTGGCCTGCGCGCTGGCG
>NZ_WNKZ01000055.1 GCF_009720835.1 Pseudoduganella buxea | reverse complement strand
ACGGCGCCGCTCCTCCGACACCGTCACTACTTCGATGGTTTGGTTGTTCCTAGTCATATTCACAGTCGTATTCCTATCCGTAAGGATACCGCATCGACTGTGTCTGGTGGATCAGGGGGCTATCTCATCAGCTTTCGTCAAGCAGGTCGTACAGATTGTCGATTAGGTTTCCTCTGATCCAACTAGCGGAACGTAAAAGACTTAGTAGTCGTGAATCGGTTCTGATATCGTCTTTAGACACAAGTGCATAGATGGAGATTCCAACTATATCTGGAAAAGATTCAATATCATATTCAAGAGAGAGTCTTCGCGCTTCCGCTATCTTTATGTAGAACTTCGCGTGATCTTTCTCGGGCAACAGTTCCGGGTAGTCGCGTTCAATAATGCTGATTACATGGTCAGGCGTTCCTGCCTCGACCAGGAAGCCGAATTCTTCATCGGTCAACACAATTTCGCTACACTCTTCAGCAGTTCGTGCGGGCTTCAGAAAAACGACCTCGCCAGCTCGATCCGGATAGTTCCATTCTTCGATAGTAGCGGATAAGACCTGCCAAAGTCTCCCTTGAGGACAACCAGGCACGCTTTCCAGGATGCGAGTGTCGGCAAACCTGAGTATGAATTCCGTTTGATCGGTTCCCCTGATATTGACTAATTTTTTCCACCGCCCGGCGATGTCCTGGCCGGAGTGTGCTGATGCGATGAAGCTCAGCATCGGCCGGTTGCGACGATGTCGCGCCAGTTTCATGAGCATAGTCCGCAACGAGATAGCATTCATCGCTGGCAGCTCCACCAGATACGGGGACACCGCCATCAGTTCGTGCAGCGCATCGGAATCGTACAAGCAGTACTTTTGCGCGAATTCCGGCGTCGACTTCTCATCCGCATCGAATGCCCCATCCATCAGGGCAAACCAGTTCAGCTCCGGACGCTTGTCAATCGCGGCCATGATGGCATCGGTAACGAGCACAGGGTTGCATGGGTCTACCGCAAAATACATAGATATTTCCTATTTCAGCGACAGCGCGCTGCCGGTGCGCAGCGCCTTCATCAGGCATTCGACACAGACGGAGCGTGGCAGCTTCGGCAGAGGGTAATCCAGCTTCTCTGGGCCATTGAAACTCTTCTTCCCGGCGTTGATGGTGATCTTTCCAGGGGCCTGCACGGTGATATTGCCGCCAGCGATCGTGATGTTCGCGCCCCCTGCGGTGGAAAGACTGATCGTCTTGGCGGCCGCCCAATCGACTGTCGCATTGGCGCTGATGATGCTGACTTCGTCCCGCGCCTGCACCTTCAGCTCGTCGCCCTGCGCTTGCATCACCACTTCGCCTTGCGCTGCGATCATCTGCACGCCAAAACCGGCCTCTCCCGCCTGGACCGCACCGCCCAGTATGCCGATTGCCTGGCGGCTGTGCACGCGCATCTGTCCTCCGGCGACGTATTGGCTGTCGGCCCCACTCATCAAGGAAATCGTTTCGCCATTGGCCAGCTGTACGGCCTGTCCAGCCGTGATACCCAGTCCTGCCTTCGCGCTGATGGCGATAATAGGCGAACTGGTATGGGGCACGGAAGTGTCGCCCGGCGCCGTCTTTTTCTCTTGCGCGTCCGCCTTGGCGGCATCGAGATCACTTCCGTCAACCATGCCCGAAACAGCCGACTGCATCGCCGCAAGTGGCGGTTCATTTTCATCCAGTTTGCTCGCCCCGGCTTTGGAAGCGCCTACGTGCGAGGCCAATGTAACGGTCTGGTGCGTGCTGGCGGCTTCGCTGAAGACCTGTGCCACTTTCGCGGCCTGCTTCAGCAACGCGATGCCGGGTGCGTTGTCGCCAGCGGGATCGCGCGAACTTGAACCGTGTTCGACCTTGTAGCTGCTGATCAGCAGACCGGCGCCCGCGCGCACGGCGCCATAGGCGTCGGTACGCAGCTCCGCTCCCTGTCCCCGGAAGCTGCCCCGATAGTTGTCCGCACTATGAATCAGGTGCCCCAGATTAAGTTCGCTGGATGCGTGGGTGGACCTGAGTTGCACTCGACCTTGCGCGTCCGTATCGTCGAAGAGAAGCTGGTTGTAGCCGGCGCCGCCAAACTCCTTCGTCCGGACGCCCCATTGCGCCGTGCCATTGCGATGACCGGCGTGGTCGGCGGAGGCACCATGCCATACCGGGCTGTTGCCAGCCGCCAGATTTCCCTGTGCGGAGGTCCGATGGTCGGTGGCGGCGGTAAATGGCTGCGCGTCGCCGGCGTCGTCCTGTTGACCGCCGGGTGTCGGCGCAATGCCTCCTTCGCCACGGCCGTTATACAGGGCCCCCGCGACGATTGGACGGTCGATATCGTTTTCCAGGAATTGCACCAGCACTTCCTGCCCGATGCGGGGCAAGAATTGGCTGCCCATGCCGCCGCCGGCAGCGCGCTGGGCAACCCGCACCCAGCATGTGGCATTTCCATCGTCCTGCCAGTGAAAACGGATACGTACCCGCCCCAGTCGATCGCAATGGAGTTCGTCTGCTCCGGCTGGCGAGTCGCTGCCATCGGCGCCAACGACAATCGCGCTTTGCGCACCATGTGCCGTGGGCCGCGAATGCGTGCGACCATCGCTTCCCGCCAACTGGGGGCGCCAGACGATGTCGGCTGCAACGGCATCGAATACATTGGCGTAGCCAGTCGCGCTTGCCTGCTCGACCGCCTGGTAGAAATCGGCCGGTATCTCGGCCAATACCTCGACCGTGCTTTCCTCCAGCAGTTCCGGAATGGCACCGAACAGCTCTGCAAGCGCCTCACGGGCAGGGCTGGGCAAGTTGTTGATCCCAATGCTGACGACTTTCAGCAGGACGAACGCGCTGGGGCCGTTGGCGAATTGCTGGAGCGGACCCTGCGTAACGGCAATGCGCGTGCCTGCGGCCATCGTGCGAACCGTGGAGCGCCCCTTCCATGCCTGGGCTGCCGCTTCACGAGCCTCCATCTGGATATCGGCGTAGCGCCTGGCTTGCTCGGCATTGAGAAATGCATACTGGCCGGGAACGTCATAGCTCTCCAACGGTGGAAGCTTGCCGGACGTCAGGCGGGAGGGGGCGCTCGCCGTGACGGCGCGTTTGGCCTTGTAATCATGGCTGAGCAAGGTCGTCAAGCTGGCCGACAGCTTGCGCTGTCGTTGCAAGACCTGGATGGTGTCGGAAGTTTCCGCAGATCGCGCACCATGGAAGCGGATACCATTTTCCGCCAGGCTGCTTGCATCCTCGGGCACCGCGCAGATTTGCGTACTGTCCGAAAATATCACGACACCGACCCCATCTTCCAGTTGCTCGTGGCGCCAGCCCAGTCCTTCTTCCGTCAGCAATCGCTCGATAAAATCCAGGTCCGACTCGCGATACTGGCAGCAGTAGCTACGTGGACTGGTCTGGTCCATGAACGACACCGTTTCGTCGCTCCATCGCCATTGAGCCAGCGGGGCATATTGGCCAAGTACATCGTCAACAATCTCGATAACGGTCCTGTCTTGCCATACGCGGCTGTTACGTACCTGCGTCAGCCGCCAGGTCCAGGGTGTCAAGCGTAGCCTGTAACGGGCGAACCCGCCTTCGCTGCCAAGCATTGCCACTTCCGTGATTTCACCATGGAACCTGGTACGGCTTCCGTCGGCGAGGCTGACGGCCATCGCAGCTTGTTGTCCCAGCAGGCTGGTCCCGTCGATATAGGCATTCGTCGACAATACGATGACATCGCGCATCCCGGGTGTCTGTACCGCATCCATGGCGACGAATGCCTCCACCAGCAGTCCGCCGGAACCGAGATCGACTTCCGATCCGGTTTCGCCAGTCAGGAAGAACTCATACAGGCGCGTGGCACTGAGAAATTGCGCGAGTGCGGCCGTGAGTTTTTCAACGAGATAAGACGCCATAAATATATTCAGTAATACCGGATATTAAACAAGTCGCGGACGGCGAGACGGGAACGAAGTGCGAAGCTCGTTATTTTAACCAGGTATTCGGAATGGGAGTCGGTGAATTTCCTTGTTGTCGCTCAATAGGAGCCTGGAATACCTGACAGGGCTGCAGTGCATTATTTCCAATATTGCCCAGATATACTGTTCATATATCGAGCGCCCAGCCACCGTACCTGCCGGTACCTAGCCTTCGACGGTACAAATATGCTTCTTGTCCTCGATCGTCACGCCCATAGCGGATACGAGCTTGCCCGGGCCGTTGTACATCAGGTTCAGTTGTTGCGCTTCCGAGATCTTGAACATATAGGTAAAGCCGTTCGAACCGTCGGTCAGGGTGGCGGTTTCGAGTTCTGCCTTGTCGAGCTGGAATTTCTCGTCGCCAACCGTTACGACGCCACCGGCTACCTGCACCGTGCGCTCCGGCTGGGACAGCAGGTTGGCCGTGCTGACGCATTTCATCTTCCGGCTGCTCGCATCGAGCAGCTTGGCCAGCGATACATGCAGGGGTTTCGCGTTCAGCTGATCCATCGCGCCGACGTTGCTGCACGATAGCTGTCGCTCGCCACGCAGCAGCAAAGCCTTGTTCTCGACCGCCTTGGCCTCGGCCTGCAGCTGGAAGTGCACCTTGCTGTCGTCGCTTTCCGTGTCCAAGGTGGCCATCGCGTAATGACCGCCGCCATCCTGGCGGTGACGTGACAGCAGGATGCTGGTGCTCTTGCTCAGGTCCGAATCGATGCCCGCCGCGCTGGCCTTGCCGTTCGCCGCTACCGTGATCGATCCGCCCTGGTTCTTCATTTCCGGCAGTTGCAGGCATTCGCCCTGGTAGGTGCCTGCCACCAGCGGCGCAATGGCGGGCCAGAAGCTTTCGGCGGGCGCCTCGGGCGGCGCGTTGTCGGCTTGCTGCGCATCGTCGGGCGCATCGGCCTGCGCTGCCACTGGCGCTTCGGCCGCTTCGTCCTTCTTGCCGCAGGCGCCCAGCAGCAGGGGCAGGGCCAATGTGGAATACAGGGTCAGGCTGCGAATCATGGATGCTCCTATCGATTAGATGCGCTACGCTAGCATGATGATTGCATTTATTGCAAGAGCGCGTGTATGCCGGTTTCATGTGCGGCGTCGCGGCAACGGCATTTGCGGCACAAGAGGATTGTCATGCGTATGGGAACAGTGGTGGGTTAATCCAGCCGTTTATCGCCGACTCGGTGCGGTCTACGATGGCTCCATCAACCAACCGGGAGTGCAGAATGAACCAGCGTATCCGCATCAACCAGACCGGCGCCCCCGCCGTCATGCAGGTCGAAACCTTCGATGCCGTCGGCGTGCCCGGGCCAGGCCAGGTCCACCTGCGCCACGAAGCGATCGGGGTCAACTTCGTCGATACCATGTTCCGCGCCGGCACCTACAAGATGCCGCTGCCGCTGGACATGGGCGTGGAAGGCGCCGGCATCGTCGTCGCTGTCGGCGAAGGCGTCACGCACGTGGCGCCGGGCGACCGCGCCGCCTACTTCTTCGCGTTCGGCGCCTATGCCACCGAGCGGCTGATCGACGCTGCCCAGCTGGTGAAGCTGCCGGAACACGTCGATGCCGAAACGGCCGCCGCCACCTTCACAAAGGGCTTGACGGCGTGGATGATGCTGTTCGGCGCGCACCGCGTGCAGCCCGGCCAGACGGTGCTGGTGCATGCCGCCACGGGTGGTGTCGGCGCCATGGTGGCGCGCTGGGCCCATGCCCTGGGGGCGACCGTCATCGCCACGGGGTCGCCGCACAAGGCGGCGTCGTTGCGGGAGGCGGGCATCGCGCACGTGCTCGATTCGGCCGATCCCGCGCTGGCGCGGCAGGTGCGTGCGTTGACGGCAGGGCGGGGTGTGGATGTCGTCTATGAACTGGTGGGGCAGGCCACGTTTGCGCAGTCGGTGGCGGCGCTGCGCGACGGCGGGCACCTGGTCCACGTGGGCAGTGCTTCCGGCAGCCCGGCCGTGGACAAGGACGCACTGGCCGCGCGCGGCATTCATTACCAGCAGCCCAGTACCGGCCGATACGTGGGCGACCGCGCCGGCCTGGAACGGGCCAGCCGCGCCCTGTTCGCGGCGCTGGGCGACGGCATGTTCGGCGCGATCACGCCGGCGCGCTATGCGCTGGCCGACGCGGCGCTGGCACACCACGATATCGCGGCGCGCCGGCTGAACGGTCCCGCGGTGTTGCTGCCGTAAAGGCCTCAGGCATCCGGGGCGCCGTCAATCGCGGGCGATTCAGCCTTGAACAGCGCAGCCGGCCCCACCGTGCCGTCCCCTTCGCAGGTGATGTCCGGCAGCCGGCCGTCCGGCGAGCGCCAGCAATCTTCCGGCGCCGCGCCATGAACGCCACCGGCGCTTGAGGACAGGTCATTGCCGGTGCCGGCAGGGCGAAGCGACGCTGCATGGTGTCTCCGATCGACGCAAGGACGACACGCTGCCATGCGCCATCAAGCCTCCAGCTGGAAGGTATGTACCACGCCGGCCAGTTCGGCCGCCTGCGTGCGCAGGGCCTCGGCCGCCGATGCCGCCTGTTCCACCAGGGCCGCGTTCTGGCAGGTGGTGTCGTCCAGCTCGACGATGGCGTTATCGACGTATTCGATGTCGTCCGTCTGCGTGCGGGTGGCGTTCGAGATCTCGGTCATGATCTGCGTGACGCGGCCGATGCCTTCGACCACGTCGCGCATCGTCGCGCCGGCCTGGCTGACCTGGTCGGTGCCGATGCCGACCTTGCTGACCGAGTCTTCGATCAGCGCCTTGACTTCCTTGGCGGCGGCGGCGGAGCGATGCGCCAGGTTGCGTACTTCGGTGGCGACGACGGCAAAGCCGCGGCCCTGCTCGCCGGCGCGAGCCGCTTCCACCGCCGCGTTCAAGGCCAGGATATTGGTCTGGAAGGCGATGCCGTCGATGACGCCGATGATGTCGACGATGCGGCGCGACGACTCGTTAATCAGGTTCATTGTCGTGACGATGCCTTCCACGGCCGCGCCGCCACGCTGCGACACGGCGGAGGCACTGGCCGCCACCTGCCGGGCCTCGGCGGCGTAGTCGGCATTGCGGCGCACCGATGCGATCAGCTGCTTCATCAGCGTGGCAATCTTGGCCAGCGACTGGGCCTGGTTTTCCGTGCGTGCCGACAGGTCCAGGTTGCCGGAGGCGATTTCGGCCGATGCCGACGCGATTGCATCGGTACCGCCGCGCACCTGGGTGACGATGCCGGCCAGGCCATCGCGCATCGTGCTCATGGCCTGCAGCAGGCTCGATGGGGCGGCGCGGGCCGTGTCGACGGGGCGGTGCAGTTCACCCCGGGCGATGCCGCGCGCCACGCTGGCCGCATACGAAGGCTCGCCGCCGAGCTGCTTCAGCAGGCCGCGCACGATCGCCGTGCCTGTCACGGCGCAGACCAGGGCGCTGAGGATGCTCAGTGCGCCGATCCAGTACTGGGCGCGCGCGGCCTGGGCGCCGGTGGCCTTGCTGGCATCGGAAGTGCGCTGCTGCAGGTCGTGCAGCAGCACGCCGATATCGGCCACGATCTGCCGGCGCAGCGGGCTGCATTCCTCGACCAGGAAGGTGCCGAAGCCCTCCATTTCGTTCGCCTCGCGGTATTTGCGTGGCCGTTCCAGCGCCGCCGCCATCTGCACCAGGCCCGAACGCACCTTCTGCCAGGCCGGGTTCTCGCGCAGCGGCACGTCCAGTTCGTCCAGCTTCGCCAGGTACAGCGCCTTGTGCTGGTCCACCAGCTCCAGCTCGCGGCGTGCCGCCGCCAGGTCGGTGAAGATATAGGCATTGCGGGCGGCGATGCCGGTCTGGTCGAGTGCCTCGCGCGCTTCGTACAGGGGCTCGAGCTGGGTGCGCCGCAGCAGGTCGGCGTTTTCCAGCGCGCCATCGATGAAGCGCACCTGCGAGATCGCCGTCACGGCAAGCACGATGGTAAACAGCAGTGCAAGGGCGAAGGCCGTGTACAGCTTGGTGGCGATGCTGATGTGGCGGAAGGCGGTCATGATGGCTCGATGAATTGATGAAAGTGACGATTTATGCGGCGATGATGCCCTATAAATTTCCATATGGCAATGTAAATTAGTGAAAATGCGTGTCAAATCCGATACATTCATCAAATTAATCAAATGCTGGCGCTGGCCCGGCTTGTCGGTCTATACTGCCGATAAATGAAAGAATTTATGCATAGCAACTCTACAAACGGGCCGGAGGACGATCCGGTCCTGACCACCAGCGCCGCGGCGCGCCTGTTGGGCGTTGCCACCAGTACCGTGCAGCAGTGGATGGAAAGTGGTGCGATCGATTCATGGAAGACGCCCGGTGGCCACCGCCGCACGCGCCTGAGCCGCATTGCCCGGCTGCTGGAGCCGGCCGGCGCGGTGCAGGCCGTGGCGGCGGCCATGTCCGCTGTCACGGCAGCGGAATTCCAGGCGACGGCGGCGCCGGCCTATCCCGTCGGGCGCGACGAAGCCACGCGCCTGGTGGCGCTGGCCGCCTCGGGCCTGATCGATTCGCCCGCCGAAGCGCGCTTCGACCGCATTGTGCGGCTGGCCGCTGCCGTGACGGGCTCGCCGATCGCCCTCATTTCGCTGCTCACCGCCGAACGCCAGTGGTTCAAGGCGCGCGTCGGGCTGGAAGCGCAGCAGACCCCGCGCGAATGGGCCTTCTGCTCGCACGCGATCCTGGAGCACCAGCCCTTCGTGGTGGAAGATGCGTCGGCCGACGCGCGCTTCGCCGGCAATCCGCTGGTGCAGGAAGACCCCCGCATCCGCTTCTATGCCGGCGTGCCCCTGCGCGACGGGGCCGGCAATGCGCTGGGCACCCTGTGCGTGATCGACCGTGAACCGCGCAAGCTGCGCGCAGCCGAACTGCAGGGGCTGCTGGACCTGGCCGCCATCGCGATGGAAGAACTGCCCGCGCCGCCGCACGGTGCGCGCAACGAGGGCAGCTAGCGGTTCCCCAGGGGCAGCCTCGCTGTCGATGCCCGGCCGCGCGCGGACCGTTGGCTCAGGCAGGCAGGACGCCCAGCTGCTGCATCAGCGAATACAGGTGCGCCACGCCCCAGTGCTCCGTGATGCGGCCATCGCGCACGCGCATCACGTCGACCGTATCGAAGCTGATGGCGCGACCCGTCGCCGGTACGCCCAGGAAGGTATCGCGGTGCGTTCCGTGATAGGTCTTGTAGGTGGTGACCATGTCGCCCTGGGCCGACTGCCAGTGGATCACGGCGTGGAAATCCGGGAAGGCTCGGCGCAGTGCGTGGTACAGGCGCCGCGCACCGGCCTTGTCGGGCGTGCCGCCCAGCTGCGGCGTGTGGTCGACGAAGTCGTCGGCGAACAGCTGGTCGAACAGCGCGAAATCGCCGCCGCCCTGGACCAGTTCCGTGTTGCGGCGTACGACGGCCTTGGCGGCCTCGCCGAGGGCATGCGCGTCGGTATGCTCGTTGGTATGCGTGGTCATGGCATTGTCCTCTATTAAATGGAAATGTGACGATCAGCCCAGCTTGACGAGATTCGCGGCCGGCAGCGGGCCGCCGGGGAACTGCTGCAAGGTGCCGCCCACGGCCAGGCTGCCCAGGTCGATGCCGGCAAAGCCGAGGCGCTCGATCAATCCCGCGACGGTGCTCTTGGCCGCCTGGTCGTCGCCCGACAGGAACACCACGCGCCGGCCACCATCCTGCCCCGGGTCGCTCGCCAGCACGGCGGCCAGCAGCGTGTTGAAAGCCTTGACGACTCTTGCGCCTGGCGCCAGGCCGGCCACCACCTGGCTGGAATTGCGGCCGCCCAGTTCGGCCAGGCGGAAACCCGGCAGCAGCACGGGATTGGTCGCGTCGATCAGGATGCGGCCCTGCCAGTCGATGCCGTGCAGCGCCTCCTCGAGGCGCGACCAGTTGACGCTGACGAAGACGATATCGGTGGCCGCCGCCTGCCGTACCGTGCCGGCGCTGGCCCGTGGCCCCAGCTGGCCGGCTAGTGCCGCCAGCGATGCCGGGCCGCGGCTGTTGCTGAGGATGACGTCGATGCCGGCGCGGGTCAGCTGGCGCGCCATGGCCTGGCCGATGGCGCCTGCGCCGATGATGCCGACGGTGGTGACGGAGGTGTTCATGTCTGTTTCCTTTCGAGTGGGAAGAGTGCCTTGTGCGCTCTCGATGAAGCCAGTGTAGGGGCCTGCACTAACGTGATAAATGCGTGGTTTATCCCAGCACTGTTCCCGATTTCGTGACAATCTACCGGGCTTCAGGATGCAAAAAGCCCCCGGGACCGGAGGCTTCGTGGAGGACGTCAACGCAAGAGCGCGCGGCATGCCGCGCGTTCGCTCTTCACCGCTGTCCGAAGATCAGGCTGGCTGGCGGCTGCCGCGCACCGTGCGCCCAAGGCGGGCCAGGCGGCTGTCGATGCTGAAGGCACCGGCGCCGAAGGCCGCCACCTGCAGCAGGCCACCGGCCATCGCGAAGTTCTTCAGCAGGTGGATGAACTGGTTCTGATCGCCGATGGCATTGTGGAAGGCCAGGCCGGCGACGATCGAGAACGCGGCCAGCAGCGCGGCGACGAGGCGCGTCCGGTAACCCAGCGCCAGGGCCAGGCCGCCGCCCACTTCGATGGCGATGGCGGCCAGCAGGCCGGCGGTGGCGAAGGGCAGGCCGACCGACTGGATATAGCCGATGGTGGCGGCTGGCGCGGCGATCTTGCCCAGGCCGGAGATGACGAAGATCGCGGCAAGCAGCACGCGGCCTGCGGCCGGTGCGATGGTGGTGACGGTGGCGTTGTTGGCGGCGGCGTTGTCGATGGTGGAGTTCATGATCGATCCTTTCAGTGTCTTCGGTGGTTTGGACGCTGCGTTTGCAGCGGGTATGGACACATCTTAGGCGCCGTCAAAGCATCTGAGTAGCCTATATAAATAGATTGAAACCATCTGTTTCGTGGATGGGTTGTGGCGAAGCCCGCCATCGACCGCGCTCGCGGGCGAGGCGCCTACTGCATCGCCATCCGCTGCGGCGGCGCCTGCGCCGGCAGCTGGATCAGGGCATTGCGCATCTCGGCAGCCTCGTTCGCCGGCGTGCGCCCGAAGAAGCGCTTGAATTCGCGGCTGAACTGGGACGGGCTCTCGTAGCCCACCAGGTGCGAGGCCGTGGCGGCGCTGACGCCGTCCTGCACCATCAGCAGCCGCGCCTTGTGCAGGCGCGTCGTCTTCAGGTACTGGATCGGTGTCGTCAGCGTCACGGCCTTGAAGTGGCTGTGAAAGGCCGGCACGCTCATGCCGGCCTCGCGCGCCAGCGTGCCCACGTCGATGGGTGTGTCGTAGCTGGCATGGATGCGCCGCAGCGCCTTGCCGATCTTGCCGAAGTGACTGTGCTGCGTCAGCGAGGCGTGAATCGCGCCGCCCTGCGGCCCCGTCAGCACCCGGTACAGCAGTTCCCTGACGATCGACGGTCCCAGGATGCGCGCATCGCTTGGCGACTGCAAGGCCTGCAGCAGCCGCAGCAGCGCGTCGCTCATGGCCTCGTCCAGCGGCGTCGAGAAGATGCCGGCCGGCGGATCGGCGCACGTGGCCGATCCTTCCAGTGCCAGCACCAGCTCCGCCGCCACTTGCAGGTCGATGCGCAGGGCCACGGCCAGCATCGGTTCGTGCACGCTCGCCTCGGTCTCCGATTCGAACGGCAGCGGCACCGACAGCACCAGGTAATGGCGTGGATCGTAGGTGTAGACCGCGTCGCCCAGGTAGCCGCGCTTGCGGCCCTGGCAGACGATGACGATGCTCGGTTCGTACAGCACGGGAATGCGGGGAATCGGTGCGTTGGCGCGCATGAAGCGCACCCCTTCCAGTGCCGACAGCGTGTAGCCCTCGCCGGGCGCAAGCGCCTCCAGCAAGGCGATGGTGGATTGTTGACGGGTGCTCTGGTGCGCTTGGCTCATCGTATGCGGATATAGGATCAGGCAATGCGCAGATACTATCCGATATTTTCGCACCAGGCCCCCGCCGGCATACTGGCTCCATCGTCAACCACACATGGAGAACAGCATGAATGCAGTCAATCAAGGCAAGGTCGTCCTGATCACCGGCGCCAGCAGCGGCATCGGCGAAGCCACTGCCCTCTACCTGGCCGCGCGCGGCATGCACGTCATCCTCGGAGCCCGCCGCACGGAGCGCCTGGAAGCGCTGGCGGCACGCATCGCCGGGGAAGGCGGTTCAGCCGCCGTGCGCAGCCTGGACGTCACAAGCCTGGAAAGCATGCAGGCGTTCGTTGCCTTTGCGCTGGAACGGCACGGCCGGATCGACGTGATCGTCAACAACGCCGGCGTCATGCCGCTGTCCAAACTGGAAGCGGGCAAGGTCGATGAATGGAACCGCATGATCGACGTCAACGTGCGTGGCGTGCTGCACGGGATCGCCGCGACACTGCCCGTCATGCAGCGCCAGCGCAGCGGGCAGGTCATCAACCTGGCGTCGATCGGCGCCTACACCGTCAGCCCCACGGCCGCCGTGTACTGCGCCACCAAGTTCGCCGTCGCTGCCATCTCGGAAGGCTTGCGCCAGGAGGTCGGGGGCGATATCCGCGTCACCGTCGTCTCGCCCGGCGTGGTCGAGTCGGAGCTGGCCGAGTCGATCTCGGACCCGGGCGGGCGCGAGGAGATGCGCACCTTCCGCCAGGTGGCGATCAAGCCGGAAGCGATTGCCCGCACCATCCACTTCGCCATCGAACAGCCGGCCGACGTGGACGTGAGCGAAATCATCGTGCGGCCCACGGCCAGCGCGTACTGAACCGCGCGGTCACTTTCCAATGAAAGGAGCAAGCATGGAACTGCAAGGCAAGGTCGCCCTCGTCACGGGCGCATCGAGCGGCATCGGCGCCGCCACGGCAAGGAAGCTGGCGGCGGCCGGCGTCAGGGTAGGGCTGGCAGCACGGCGGCAGGACCGGCTGCGTGAGCTGGTCCAGGAGATCCAGGCGGCGGGAGGCACCGCCCTGGCGCTCGGCATGGACGTCACCGACCGCGCCCAGGTCGAACGGGGCACCCAGGCGTTGCTGGCCGCGTTCGGCAGGGTCGATATCGTCTTCGCCAACGCCGGGCTGATGCCGATTTCCGATATCGCCAGCCTGAAGGTGGACGAGTGGCACCGGATGGTCGACGTCAACATCAAGGGCCTGCTCAACACGGTGGCCGCCGTGCTGCCGGCGATGCGCGAACAGCGATCCGGCCATATCCTGACGACGTCGTCGATCGCCGGGCGCAAGACCTTTCCCGGCCTGGGCGTGTACTGCGCCACCAAGCACGCCGTGGCCGCGTTCTCCGATATCCTGCGCATGGAAGTGGCGCCGAAGTTCAATATCCGCGTCACCTGCCTGCAGCCGGGCGCCGTCGAGAGCGAGCTGTTCGAACATATCTCGGATGAAGGCTACCGCGGCCAGATGGAAGGCCTGAAGGCGCAGATGACGTTCCTGAAGGCCGACGACGTCGCCGACAGCATCCTGTATGCGCTGCGGGCGCCGTCCCATGTCGACGTGGCCGAGCTGTTCGTGCTGCCCACGCAGCAGGCCTGGTAGCCCGCGCCACGGAGGGCAGACGGATGCAGGGCAGCCTATATAATCCGCACTGACCAATCCTACCTTCCGTGGAGCAGAACCATGCTGGACGCCATGTCGCTCGATCAGCTGCGCACCTTTATCGCCGCGGCCGAGGAAGGCAGTTTTTCGGCGGCCGGGCGCAAGCTGCGCCGGGCCCAGTCCGTGGTCAGCCACACGCTGGCCAACCTGGAACTGCAGGTGGGCTTTCCCCTGTTCGAGCGCACCGGCCGCTATCCGCAACTGACCGACGCCGGGCGCGTCCTGCTGGACCAGGCCAGGGCCGCCGTCGGCGGCATGGACGCCTTCAAGGCGCGCGCCCGCACCCTGGCCGAAGGGCTGGAGCCGGAACTGGCTGTCGCTGTGGATGTGATGTTTCCCATCGCCGTGCTGACGGCGGCGGTGCAGGCCTTCCACCGCCAGTTCCCCAGCACGCCGCTGCGGCTCTATGTGGAGGCGCTGGGCGCCGTGGCCCAGCCGCTGCTGACGGGCCAGTGCCGCCTTGCCGTCATCGGCTCGCTGCCGGACATTCCGCCCGACTGCGTGACCGAATACCTGCTGGCCGTGCCGGCCGTGACGGTCGCCGCGCCGGATCATCCGCTGGCGAAAATCCAGGGCACGGTGTTGCGCAGCGAGGCGATGCGGCATGTGCAACTGGTGCTGACGGACCGCTCCACCCTCACGGCCGGGCGCGACTTCGGCGTGGTGTCGCCGCAGGTGTGGCGCCTGGCAGACCTGGGCGCCAAGCATGCGTTCCTGAAGGCGGGGCTGGGCTGGGGCGGCATGCCGCTGCATATGGTGGAGGCGGACCTGCGCGACGGCACGCTGGTGCCCATCGAACTGGAAACCAGCCCTACCGTGGGCACGGGCTTTTCGATGAATGCCGTGTACCTGAAGCAGCAGCCGCCGGGACCGGCCGGGCGCTGGTTCGTCGAGCGCCTGAAGGGCGCGCAAGCCTAGGACGGTTTTACTGCCTGGGCCCGGGCGCCAGCGTGTACGGGCTTTGCGCGAACAGGTCGGCCATCCATTCGACGAACACGCGCACGCGCGCGCTCAGGTGGCGGTTGGCCGGATAGACGATATGGATCGGCACGGGCGGCGCCTGCCACTGGCGCAGCAGCGGCACCAGGTCGCCGCTGTCGACATGGCGGCCGGAGATGAAGGCCGGGGCATGCATGACGCCCAGGCCCCCCAGCGCCGCCGCCAGCATGGCACCGCTGTCATTGACGGCAACGAAGTGACGCCCCTTGACGGTGATGCTTTCGCCTGCCGCCGTCAGGGTGACCGGCAGCTGCCGGTTCGAGCCGGCAACGATGTAGCGGATCAGCGCATGGTCCCGTTCCAGGTCCAGCGGGTGCTCTGGTGTGCCGTGTTCGGCCAGGTAGGCGGGCGAGGCGCACAGGATCTGCGGCAGGCTGCCCAGGTGGCGGGCGATCAGCGAGGGATCGGTGACGGCGCCGGCGCGGATGACGCAGTCGACCCGCTCGCCCACCAGGTCCACCGGCCGGTCGCTGGCGCCGATGTCGAGCTGTACGTCCGGGTAGCGGCGGTGGAACTCGGCCAGCGTGGGCATCAGCAGCAGCGACGCGATGGCCGTGCCCATGTCCACGCGCAGCCGGCCGCGCGGGTGGCTGCGCGAGCGCGCCACCTCGTCCTCCACTTCATCCCATTCCTCCAGCAGCCGCGCCACCCGCTCGAAGTAGGCGGCGCCGTCGCTGGTCAGGTCGACGCGCCGCGTGGTGCGGTTCAGCAGCTTGATGCGCAGGTGCGCCTCCAGCGACTGCACCAGCTTCGTCACGCTGTTGCGTGGCAGGCGCAGCGAATCGGCCGCCTTCGAAAAGCTGCCGCTCTCCACGACGCGCACGAAGGCACGCACCGCCGTGAAGTGATCCATCAATGCCCCTTCATGCCGGCGTTGCGCACCATCGGATTGCCGTCGGCGTCGACCGCCTCCAGCGCATGGGGCCCGTGCGGCACCTCATGTGCATGGTCGGGATGCGGGTGGCGGCGCAGGCGGCGCACCGTGCGGCCCAGCCAGTGCTCAAGGTCGTCCACGTAGGTGAACACGGCCGGCACCACCAGGAGGCTCAGCAGGGTCGACGTGATCAGGCCGCCGATCACCGTGATGGCCATCGGCGAACGGAAACTCGGGTCGGCGCCCCAGCCCAGTGCCAGCGGCAGCATGCCGGCGCCCATGGCGATGGTGGTCATCAGGATCGGGCGGCTCCGCTTGTGGCAGGCATCCACCAGCGCGTCGAAGCGGCTCATGCCGTCCTGGCGCGCCAGGATGGCGTAATCCACCAGCAGGATCGAGTTCTTCGTGACGATCCCCATCAGCATGATCAGGCCGATCATCGACGGCATCGACAGGGCGCGGCCCGTCACCAGGAGGGCCACGATGGCGCCACCGATCGACAGGGGCAGCGCCGCCAGGATCGTCACCGGCTGCATGAAGTCCTTGAACAGCAGTACCAGCACGCCGTAGATGCACAGCACGCCGATGGCCATGGCCAGGCCGAAGCTGGCGAACAGCGACGCCATCTCCTGCGCGTCGCCCAGTTCGGCGATCTTCACGGATGGCGGCAGGTTCTGCATCGACGGCAGCGCGCGCGCTTGCGCGTTCAGTTCACCCAGCGAGCGGTTGCCCAGTTCCACGTCCAGGGTCACGTTGCGGCTGCGGTTCAGGCGGTCGATCTGGGCCGGACCGCTTTCCATCGTGATGGTGGCGACGTTGGCCAGCATCACGGGGCCGTTGGTGCCCGGTACCGTCAGGCGGCCGATGGCATCGAGGTCGGCGCGCACGGCGTCGGGCAGCTTGACGCGGATCGGCACCTGGCGCTCGGGCAGGTTCATCTTGGTCAGGTCGAAATCGTAGTCGCCGGCCGTGGCCACGCGCACCGTCTCACCGATGGCGCTGGCCGTCACGCCCAGGTCCGCCGCGCGGGCGAAGTCGGGGCGCACGATGATTTCGGGGCGCACCAGCGAAGCGCTCGACGTGACGTTGCCGATGCCCTGCAAGGTGCGCAGTTCCCGTTCCACCTTCTGGGCCGCGCCCATCAGGGCGATCGGGTCTTCCGACTGCAGCACCAGCTGCATCTTCACGCCCGTATCGGGCGGGCCGACGGTGAAGCGGGCACCAGGAATGGCGGACAGCTTGGCGCGCAGCAGGCTGTCCAGTTCCGGCATCGATTCATCGCGCTCGGTGCGGTGGATGGTGGTGATGGTCAGCACGGCGCGGCGCGCTTCGGCGGCGGCACCGGGGGCGAAGGCATCGCCGGACGAGCCGCCGCCGATGGAACTGAACACGCCCGTGATGCCCGGCACCTGCATGGCCGCCTGGCGCGCCTGTTCGGCCACGAGTTTCGTTTGCGCCAGGGTCGAGCCGGGCGGCAGTTCCAGGTTGACCTGAGTCTGGTCGCGGTCGGCCGGCGGCACGAATCCGGTCGGCAGCAGGCCTACCAGCATGATCGAGCACACGAAGAAGACGGCCGACGCGATGGCCGTGATGCCCCGGTGGTTCAGGCACCACTTCATCGTGCGCATATAGCGCGTCATGATCCAGCCGTCCTTCTCTTCCTTGTGCACCTTGGGTTTGAGCAGGTAGGCCGCCATCATCGGGGTGAGCAGCCGCGCCACGACGAGCGATGCCAGCACGGCCAGTACGGCGGTCCAGCCGAACTGCTTGAAGAACTTGCCGGGAATGCCGCCCATGAAGGCGGTGGGCAGGAACACGGCCACCAGCGCGAAGGTGGTGGCGATCACCGCCATGCCGATTTCGTCGGCCGCTTCCATCGCCGCCTGCATCGGTGTCTTGCCCATGCGCAGATGGCGTTCGATATTCTCGATCTCGACGATGGCGTCGTCCACCAGCACGCCCACCACCAGCGCCAGCGACAGCAAGGTCACGGTGTTCAAGGTATAGCCGAACCAGTAGATGCCCAGGAAGGCCGGCATTACCGACAGCGGCAGGGCAGCGGCGGCTACCAGGGTGGCGCGCCAGTCGCGCAGGAACCACCACACCACCAGCACGGCCAGCAGGGCGCCTTCGTACAGCAGCTCCATCGAGCCGTCGAAGTTCTCCTTGACGGGCGATGCGTTGTCGATCGATTCCTTCAGTTCGATATTCGGGTATTCGCCTTTGAGCTTGGCGATGGCGGCGCGCGCGCCGTCGGCCACGGCCGTTTCGCTGGCGCCCTTGGTACGGAAGATCTCGAAGGCCACCGTGGACAGGCCGTCCTGCGTGGCCACGGCGCGCGGCTCGGCGATGGTGTCGGTGACGGTGGCCACCTGGTCCAGGCGGATATGGCGTCCATCTCCCAGCGGGATGTTCATCGCCGCCAGCTCCTGCGCCGACTGCACGGTGGCGATGGTGCGCACCGACTGCTCGGCCCCGCTGACATCGCCCCGGCCGCCCGGGGCTTCACGCTGCACCAGGCGCAGCTGGCGGGACACGTCCAGCGCCGACACCTTCAGCGCGGCCATGCGCGCATCGTCCAGTTCCACGCGGATTTCTCGGTCGACGCCGCCGGCGCGCTTGACGGAGCCGACACCAGGCACCGCCAGCAGCCGTTTCGCCACCGTATTGTCGACGAACCAGGACAGGTCGGCGTCGTCCATCTTGTTGCCGCCCGTCGCCTTGGCGCGGGCCACGAACGTCAGCACGACGCGGCCGGCGGTCGACACCTTGCTGACGACGGGGTCGCGCAGCTCGGCCGGCATGTCGGCCTTGACCTGGGTGACGGCGTCGCGCACTTCGTTGACGGCGTCCGACAGGTTCTTCTCCAGCACGAATTCGACGGTGACGGTGGCCACGCCGTCGAGTACCTTCGTGTAGATGTTCTTCACGCCTTGCAGCGTGGCGACGGAGTCCTCGATCTTGCGCGCCACCTCGGTTTCCAGCTGGGCCGGCGCGGCGCCCGGCAGCGAGGCCGAGACGGTGACGATGGGCAGTTCGATATCCGGGAAGTCCTGCACGGGATTGGCCTGGTAGGCCAGCAGACCGGCAAGGGTCAGCAGGACGAACAGCATGATCGCCGGGATCGGATTCTTGATCGACAGGGCGGAAAAATTCATCGCGGCTCCTTAGCGCTTGGCGCTCGGCGGCACGGCGGCGGGGGCCGCCACCTGGCGTACCAGGTCGCCGTCGTTGAGGAAGCCGGCGCCGCTCAGCACGACGGACGTATCGGGCGCCACGCCGGCCACCTCGATGCGGTCGCCCAGGCGCCGGCCCGTGCGGACCTTGACCTGGCTGACGCGCGAATCGGGATTCAGGCGGAACACGTACGGGAAGCCGTCGCGCACCACCACGGCCGGTTGCGGCAGGGTCAGCGCGTCCGACGTGCCCAGCTCGAACTGGCCGGTGGCGAACATGCCGGCCTTGAACGGCGCGTTGCTGCGCAGGTCCGCCGGCAGGTCCACGTACACCAGCGCGGAACGGGTCTGCGGGTCGACGGTGGGCGCGATCATGCGCACCTTACCCGTCAGTTCGCTGCCGTTGGCCGCTTTCACCTTGACGCTGCCGCCCGGCTTGATGTTCTTCAGTTCCGTGGCCGTGACTTCAGCGCGCCACTCCAGGCGGCCCTGGCGAATCAGCTTGAACAGCTCCGTGCCCGTGCCGACGACGGAGCCGACAGTGGCGCTGCGCGCGGAGATGACGCCGGCATCCGGCGCCACCACCTGCGTGTATTTCAGGCGCAGCTGCTGCGCCGCCAGCGCGGCGCGGGCCGACGCGATGCGGGCGTTGGCGGTCTGCTCGGCCGTCAGGTACTGGCTGATCTGCTGTTCCGACAGCGCGCCGCTGGCCTGCACGGCGCGGGCGCGGCGGGCGTCGGCCTTGGCCGCCTCCGCGTTGGCCTGCGCCTCGGCCAGCGCGGCGCGCGACTGGGCCACATCGGCATTGACGGTATCGGCCGAGAACACGGCCAGCACTTCGCCCTTCTTGACGACGTCGCCGACGTTGACGCGCACTTCCGTCAGGCGCAGGCCGTTCGACTCGCTGCCGATGACGGCTTCCTGCCAGGCCGTGACGTTGCCGTTGGCAGCCAGCTGCAGCGGCAGCGCGGCGGTGGCGGGGCGGATCGTCGTCACCGTCAGCGCCGGCGTCTGCGCCGTCTTCTGTTCTTCCTTGGCCGCCGCGGCCGGGGTCATGACGGCCACGCCGGCACTTGCGGCAATGCACAGGGCCAGCACGGCCAGGACGACGGGTTTGTTCTTCATCTTGTTCATAGTGGTGTCCGTTTTATTGTTGCGCCGGGCGGCTCCAGCCGCCTCCCGCCGCGCGGTACAGGGCGATCCATGCGGCGCTGCGTTCGCGCTGCAGGCCCACCATGGTGTTCTCGGCCGCCAGGCGCGTGCGGCGGGCGTCTTCCAGTTCCAGCAGGCTGGCCATGCCGTTCTTGTAGCGGTCCTCGGTGGCGACAAAGGCGCTGCGATAGCCCTCCAGCGCCGTTTGCGCGTCGCCGGCCCGCTCGTCGGTGGCCTGCAGGTTCACCAGCGCTTCCTCCACTTCGCGCACGGCCTGGCGCACGCTGCCCCGGTAGTTCGTCACGGCGGCCTCGTAGCGCTCCTGCGCGGCGACGACGTTGGCGCGGCGCGTGCCGGCATCGAAGATGGGCAGGGTCATCTGCACCGGACCCAGGTTCCACGTGCTGGCCGTGACGTTCTGGCCTTCGGCGTGCACGCGGCCACGGCCCACGGAACCCGTCAGCGACAGTTTCGGATAGCGTTGCGCCTGGGCGCCGGCGACTTCGAAGCTCGCTGCCGCCACTTCCCGTTCGGCCGTGAACACGTCCGGCCGCTGTGCCAGCGTCTGCGCGGGCAGGGCGGCGATGGCGATGCCCTGCGCCGGCGACAGCGGCGGGGCCGACGTGGCCGCACCGAGGCGGTTGCGCAGGGTGGGTTCGTCCAGTGCCGTCAGGGCCACCAGGGCCTTGACGTTGACATCGCACTGGGCGCGCTGGGCAATGGCGCGGCTGTTGGCATCGGCCGCGCTGGCACGAGCCTGGGCCGCCGTGGCCGGCGCCTGGAACCCAGCTTGCGCCGTCAGGTCCGTCAGGCGGGCCGTGTCGGCACGCGACTGCGCGTCCTGCTGCGCCACCGCGAGCAACTGTTCGCAGGCGCGCAGGCCGTAATAGGCGTTGGCCGTTTCGGCGGCGACCGACACGCGCGCGTCGTGCCAGCCGGCCTGCGCGCTGTCGAGGCGGGCCTGGGCGGCATCGCGCGCGGCGCGGTTGGCGCCGAACAGGTCGATCTCCCACGAAGCCTGCACGAAGGCCTGCGACGTCGTGTTCGACGGCACGCTGGCCTGCTGCTGGCTGGTGCGGCTGGACGTGACGACGCCCGTCACGCCGGGGGCCAGCGCCGCGCCGGCGGCGGTGCGTTCGGCCCGGGCCTGGCCGATGCGCGAACGGGCGCTGGCCACGGTGGGGCTCACTTCCTGGGCCGCTTCGATCAGCTGGGCCAGCAGCGGGTCGCCCTGGCTGCGCCACCAGCCCGAGAGCTCCGTCACTGCGCCGCCGTGCGGCAGTTGCGTGGGCAGGGGGGCCTGCCACTGGGCGGGTTCCTGGGGCGGCACCTGGCGGGCAGGCGCCGTCAGGCCGCAGCCCGTGAGTGCGCATGCCGCCGCGACGGCGAACGCACAGAGTGTGTACCTCATGCTGCTCCTTTCTTCAGTGTTTCGATTTGCGCCAGCACGATCGCTTCGGCATAGCCGGCCAGCCGTGGCAGCCAGCCCCGCAGCGCATCCGGCGCCGCCAGCAGCTGCGGCGTCAGTGCCTTGATTACGTCGGTGCCGATCATCAGGTGCACGCCCATGCTGGCGCAGGCGTGGGCCATGCGGTGGATTTCGTCGTCGACGGGTACGCCCATGTGCCGCGCCAGCACGCCGACGAAGGCCGTGTGCTCGGCGCGGATGCCGTTGTCGACCTCGTTGGCCCAGACACCCATCGGCTCGAGGATCTCGCGCAGCCACAGGCGGCTGCACAACTCGGCTTCCTCGCCCTCGAGCATGGGCCCCAGCAGCTGGGCGTAATAGCCCTCCAGCGACTGGCGCAAGGTGAAGTGCGGCTGGTCGAACATGTCGATATTGTTTTGCGGCGGCGGCAGGAAGTCCGTCAGCGCGGCCTTGTACAGGCCCGCCTTGTCGCCGAAGTAGTAGCTGATGGCCGACACATTGGCGCCGGCCGCCAGTGCGATCTCGCGCGTGGACGTACGGGCGAAGCCCTGTTCCGCGAACAGCTTCATCGCCGCCAGCAACAGCTTCTCGCGCGACTGCTCGCCATCCGAGCGGGATTTTCGTATTTGCTTTTCAACCATTCCCGGATTACATCATAGAATTCAAGCAATTGATATAACTAAATCGGTCGTTTGAACAATAGTGGGCAGGCGCGGACGAACGTTGCGGAGATGTTGGTTCGTGCACTTGATCAGCAGCTGTTTCCCCAAACCGGTCGCCGAAGCGGTGGGACACTCGTTTCGCGCATCGCACTTCGGTATCGACACCGAATTGGGGTGGCTACCAGCGGGGAGGGATACGCGTGCCTGGCATGACATCGTACGGATCGGCCCAGCGGGGAAGCCGTTTCAGGCGTTCGACCCATGCGGCCAGGTGTGGCCAGCGGGCGGGGATGTCGATGCCGTGTTCTTCCCGTGGATAGAAGTGGTAGCCGCTCAGCGAGAAGTCGGCGATGGTGGGGCTGTCGCCGACGATCCAGTCGCGCGTGGCCAGGTGCTTGTCGACGATGGTGAAGGCGCTCTCGATGCGGCTCAGCAGGAAAGCCGATACGGCCGGATCCGGCGCCGCCTTGCCCCAGGACTTGTTGAAGCGGTAGGTGGCGAAGTAGCTGGTGAACTTGTGGTTATCGTAGAGCAGCCAGCGCAGCACTTCCAGGCGCTCGCTGTCGGTGGCGCCGGCAAAGCGGCCGTGCTTGCCGGCCAGGTACGTGAGGATGGCGCCCGATTGCGTCAGCCGCAGCGCGCCGTCTTCCAGGATGGGCGCTTCGCCCATCTCGTTGTTCTCGTCGCGCCAGTCGGGTGTGGTCGTGACGCCGGCCAGGAAGTCGACGTGGACGGCCTCGAACGGCGCCTCCAGGGCGCGCAGCAGGAATGCCACCTTGAAGGAATTGCCGGATTGGCCAAAGCAGTGCAGACGGACCATGAGCGCTCCATAATGATCGACCAGTTGTCGATTTGCTATGGTAGTGCATTGCGAGGTTTCTTGCCGGCGCTCAAAAATTGCGATGGTGCTGGACAAAAAAATGCCCGCGAACCAGAGGTTGCGGGCAAATTCCAAATGTTCGGAGAACGCTTGGAGGAGACAGTTCCAATATATCGCGCTTTATGTTGCGCTGCAATACCGTAGAACTACGGTGTGCACTGGTTTGTTGGTTTTATGCGCCAGGGCGGTCTATGTGCAGTTGCAACAAAATCATTAATCTGAAGATCAAATCGCGCCAGGGCCGGCTTTCATGGCCAGGGTAAACACGCTGCCCTTGCCGAACTCGCTGGTGAAATACAGGGAGCCGCCCAGCACATTGCTGAGGTTCTGGCACAGGTACAAACCCAGGCCCGCGCCCTCGGCATGGCGGGTCGACGTGGAGTCGAGCTGCGAAAAGGCCTGGAAAAGCTTGGCCTGGTCTTCCGTGCGAATGCCGGCGCCGCTGTCGGCCACGGAGAATTCCACAGTCTTGCTGCCGTCCTCGCGCGTGCCCATGGCCAGGCTGATGCGCACCGTGCCCTTTTCCGTGAACTTGATGGCGTTATTGGCCAGGTTGATCAGGATCTGCGTCAATGCACGGCGGTCCGTATCGAGCGACACGGGCTGCGCCTCCAGCCGCACTTCCAGCGCCAGGCCTTTTTGCGTGGCCAGCGGCCGCAAGGTCTCGGCCACTTCGTTGACGAGGTTCTGGCACTGCACCGTCTCGATCGACAGGGTGACCTTGCCGGCCTCGATCTTGGCCACGTCGAGGATATCGTTGATCAGCGAAAGCAGGTGGCGGGCGCTGGAGCGGATCGTGTTGAGCTGCTTGTCCTGCTCCGTCGTCAGCGGGCCGGGAAGCTTCATCAATAGTGCGCCGGTGAAGCCAATGATGGCGTTCAGGGGCGTGCGCAGTTCGTGCGACATATTGGCGATAAAGGCCGACTTCATGCGGCTGGCCTCGGCCAGTTCCAGGTTCTTGAGCGCGATTTCGCGGTTGATTGTTTCCAGCTGGCCGGCGTGGTGGGCCAGGCGCATATTCAGTTCGATCACCTGGCGTTCGCGTGCCTGCAGCTCGCTGTTGACCTGCACCGCCTGTTCGTAGGTGGAGATCAGGAGGTCGAGGATCTGCTGGCGCTCGGCGTTGATGAAGTGCTTCTGCTCGCCCAGGTAGAGGGCAATGCCCACTTCCATGTTCTGGTTCTTGCGCAGCTTCTGGTTCACCAGCATGTGGCCGATGCGGTTGAGCAGGTAGTCTTCCGCATAGGGCTTGCGGATGAAGTTGTCCGCGCCGCACTCGATGCCGCGGATGATGTCCTTCGGATCGTTCAGCGACGTGACGAGGATGACGGGAATGTCGCGCAGGCCCGCATCGGCCTTGATGGCGCGGCACAGGTCGTAGCCGTCCATCTCGGGCATGACGATATCGGACAGCACCAGGTGCGGCTTGCGCTCGTGAATGGCTTCCAGCGCCAGGCGGCCGTTGCCGGCCACGCGGGCGCGGTACTTGACTGACTGGATCAGCCGGCGCAAGCGCTCGGCCTGGGTCGGGCTGTCCTCGACGATGAGGATCTCGATTTCACCCGGTTCGATTTCGTAGCTCGCGTCCACGGACTGCTCCCACTTGCTCATTGCGATTGACTATATCGGAAATAGTGCGCCGGCGGCGCGCCTGCTGCGTATGCGGTGAAGTTCAGGCTTTTACGCGCCGCTTTCATGCTGCATTTCACCCTGGAAGCCGTGCGCCCGGTAGGTCAGCACCAGCGTATCGCGGTGGCCGATGCCGGCCAGCGGCTGGATCGGCGTCGATTCATGGATCACGGTGGCGTCGTCCAGCAGCAGCATGGTCCACGGCTCGGTCATCGTGAAGCGCTTGCCGTTCGGCCCGTCCGCTTCGAAGATGCGGGTTTCGCCGCCCTTGATGCCGTGCCGGCCGACCAGGATGACGGCGACATAATCGACGCCGTCGCGGTGTGCGCCTTCCGGCGTGGGCCGGCCGATGCCGTCGGCCGTGTCGATACGGAACTGATGGGCTTCCACGTACCAGCGACCCGCATCACGCACGGCCGAGAATACCCGGCCCAGCGCCGTCAGCAGGCCCTGCCAGCCCGGCTGTTC
This sequence comes from Pseudoduganella buxea, assembly GCF_009720835.1. Lineage (GTDB taxonomy): Bacteria > Pseudomonadota > Gammaproteobacteria > Burkholderiales > Burkholderiaceae_D > Rugamonas > Rugamonas buxea. Next base: position 16,475 of record NZ_WNKZ01000055.1, on the reverse strand, counting down.
GATGGTGGCCGGCAGCACTGGCGCGAACATGCGGTGCATGCCGCCGTGCAGGGCGTTGTACTCCACGCTCTGCCAGTGCGCGCGGTGGGCCGTCTGCGCCAGCGCGTCGCCGTCCTGCACGAAACAGGAATGGCGGCGGCGCCGGTAGCGGCCACCGTCCTTCAGGTAGTTGTCCAGTTCCAGGTCGTCCCAGGCCGACGCCAGTTGCGCCAGCTGGGCCAGCGGCGTGCCGGCCAGCGCCGCCACGTCGGCCGGCGCCAGCAACGCATAGCCGTCGGTGCGCAACGCCGTACTGACTTGTTCGAGGGGAGTGAAGGCGGGCGAAGGTGGCGAGTAAGCGGCGGCGGACATGGGCGAGCTGTGTGAGATGGACAGCGCCTATTGTACGACGCCGCTAGAAGCTGTGCGACAGCGTCAGCCGCAGCGATCGCGGCTCGATCGGGTGGAAGTGGATGTCGTCCACGGCTTCGGCTTCGCCAGCCAGCCGCGACGCGTAGTAATACTCGATGGCGGCGGCGCGGCGGTTGGCCAGGTTGAACGCCTCGAGTTCCAGACGGGTGTCGCGCCCCAGGCGGTAGACGATGCGGCCATTGACGGTGGCGGCGGCGCTGGAGCGCACGCTGTTGTCCTCCACCAGCGGGCGCGGGCCGAACCAGCGCAGGCGCAGCGCGCCGGACCAGGGGCCGGCCGGGGTCACCGTCGCCGCCAGTTGCGCCACGCCTTCGACGGCGCCGGGAATGCGGCGCCCGGCCGGATCGGCATCGCGATAGCGGCCCCGCGCAAAGGCCAGGTCGGCGTCGAGGCTGAGCCACTTTACCGGCTTGTAGTAGTTCGAGAACTCGATGCCGTGGCGGCGGCTTGGCCGGCCCGCCTCGGTGGTGCCGGCGTCGCCGACGAAGACCAGTTCCGAATCGAAGTCGAGGCGGTACAGCGACAATGTCGTCTGCAGGCCCTTGATCCACTCGCTGCGCAGGCCCAGTTCCAGCCCGCGTGAACGGGCCAGCGGCGTGACGCGGTCGACCGCTTCTTCCGTTTTCGGGTCGACGGCGATGACGGTGCCGCGCGCATCGTTGCTGTGAAAGCCCGTGCCGGCGTTGACATACAGCTCCGTGCGCGCCCACGGCCCGAACACGAGGCTCGCGCTGGGGCTGGCCAGGCTGTCGCGTGCCTTGCCGGTATTGGCGGCGCGGTCGCTTGCCACGTCGAAGCGGTAATGGTCGGCACGCAGGCCGGCCACCGTTCGCAGCCAGGGCGACCAGCGCGTGTGGTTCTCGACGAACAGCGCGGCGCTGGTTTCGACGATATGGTCCTGGCGCGTCGTTGCCAGCGTGCGGCGCGCCTTCGTGCGCAGCAGCGCGTTGTGGATATTGTCGTTCTGGGCCTGCAGGCCCACCGTCGTCGTCGACAGCCGCTCGCCAGCGTGCAGGTGCCAGGCATGGCGCGCGTCCAAGCCCGTCGTCACGCGCCGATCCGGTTGGGCGAACTGGTCGCCGTCGACGGGGTCGTCGAGGAAGTAGGTGAAGTTCGAGAACAGCTCGAGGCGGTTGGCGATGACATAGGCCGAGACCTTGGTCGATGCATCCTCCGTCGTGCGCCGCCATGCGCCGGACAGGCTGTAGCGGTGAGCGCTGCCGCCGTCGGTCGGGTCGATCGTGTCGAAGCGTCCCAGGCTGCCGTTGGCAACGGCCCGCTGCGGGATCTGGTCGGTGGCATTCCACGTCGCGCCATAGGCCATGGCGGTAATGTGCCAGCCATTGTTGGCGAAGCCCTCGCTGTAGCGCAGCACCGCGTTCAGTTTGCGGTAGTGGTCGCCGCGCGAAAACGGGCCGTCGTTGTGCAGCGCTTCGAGCGCGTACAGCAGGTTGCCCTTGCCGGCCGCGGGCGAATCGGCCAGCAACGCGCGGCGGTAGCCGTCCTGGCCGACGGTGACGTCGAACACGCCGCGCGGCAGCCGGTTGGCGTAGACGATATCGGCCGCGCCGGCGGAAGCGAAGTCGCCGTTGGCGGCTGAATACGGGCCCTTGCCGTAGTCGAGGCGCGTGGCCAGTTCCGGAATCAGGAAATTGAGGTCGGTCCAGCCCTGGCCATGGCCGTGGCTGCGCTGGTTGACGGGCATGTCGTCCACCGTCGTGCGCAGGTCGGTGCCGTGATCGAGGTTGAAGCCGCGCAGGTAGAACTGGTTGGCCTTGCCTTCGCCGCTGTGCTGGCTGACCACCAGTCCTGGCGTCGCTTCCAGCAGCTCGCCAGAGCGGTAGGTGGTGCGGGCAGCCAGCTGGCGCTGGTCGATGCTGCCGTCGGCGGCGGAATCGGCGATGCCCAGCTGCGAGGCGCGCGAGCCGTCGACCAGCACGCGCTGGAGGAAGGGATCGTCGGCGTGGGCGGGGAGGGCGAGGGCCGCGATGGCGGCGGGTAGCAGAAATCTTTTCATGGCCGAGAAAGTTGCTCGAAAAATGGGGTCTGTCCCCATTTTTACGGCAATTGTTGTTCGCGCCGGGTGGCGGTGAACGTCAGCGTGGTGGCGGCGCGGCCGGCGTTGGCACCGATGTTGACGGTGTTGACCTGGCGCGGCATGAAGTCGGTCAGCACGGCGTCGCGCAGCATGGCGCCGGGCGGCAGCGCCGCGTCGAACTGCTGGAAGACGGTGACGGTGTCCGCGCTGGCCTTGATGCCCACCCACTCCAGGGCCAGCGGCTTGCCGGCCGCCAAAATGGCGAACTGTTTTTCGATATAGCGGCGCAGCACGTGCTGGTCTTCTTCCAGTCCCAGGTCGAACTGGCGCCCGTACAGGTTGGCCAGCAGCGCCTCGATATCGTGGGCCGTGTAGGTGTGGACGATTTCCGTGCGGCCCGTGGCGGCGTTGAAGCCGATATCGGCCATGCCCATATGATAGTTATGGGCCTGCGCGGCGCCGGTGCCCAGCACCAGTACCGCGCAGGCGGCCAGCGATGCAAGACGCGGCATGACGAAAGAGGGCATTACTTCCTGCCCGCTTCCGGCTTCAGCTGGCCCGTCTCGGCCTGCTGCTTGGCCGCCGCACCGCTGGCGGGCGTCGTGGCTGCACTGTCCTTATTCGCTTCGGCCCTGCCGTTTTCCTTATTGTCGTCCTTGTCGTCATCGCCCTTCAGCGGCGTGCGGTAGTCCTTCATCATGTCCGGCGCCTTTTGCTCGGCCTTGAACAGTTCCAGGCGCGATGGCGTGGCCTTGCGGGGCCAGGCGTTGTTGCTGGTGTCGATATCGGCCGTCTCCCAGTACGGGTCATGCGTCAGCGCCGTCATCGGCTCGTCCGTCACGAGCAGCTTGGTGATTTTTCGGGGCGAATAGCGCCACACTTCGGCCGGCACGCGCTCGATATACTTCTTGCCCGACTTGAGCGTGATTTCCAGGATCAGCGGCATCACCAGGCCGCCCTTGTTGGTGAAGTCGACCAGGTACAGGTATTTGCCCTGTGCCAGCAGCTCCTTCTGCCACGGCTCCAGATCCTTCGTCGCTTCCTTGAACTTGTTGCGGTCCGCGTTCGTGACGGTGAAGTCGTCATGCTCGTTGTAGAAGTCGCGCAGTTCCGGCTGCGTGTCGATCCGCCGGGGCAAGGTGGCATTGCGCTGGTCCGTGATCGACACCGGCTCCTCGGCCTTGCGGGCGCGGGCCCAGGCTTTTTCCACCTCAGGGTCCTTGGTGCTGACATTGAACTCGGCGATGTTGTCCAGGCTGATGTCGACGGCGTCCGTCGTGTAGAACCAGCCGCGCCAGAACCAGTCCAGGTCCGTGCCGGAAGCGTCTTCCATGGTGCGGAAGAAGTCCGCCGGCGTGGGGCGCTTGAACTTCCAGCGCCGCGCGTACTCGCGGAAGGCGTGGTCGAACAGCTCGCGGCCCAGGATGGTCTCGCGCAGGATGTTCAGCGCCGTGGCCGGCTTGGCATAGGCATTGGCGCCGAACTGCAGGAGCGACTCCGAGTTCGTCATGATGGGCACCTGGTTCGCCGAGCGCATGTAGTTGACGATATCGCGCGGGTCGCCCCGGCCGATGGGGAAGTCCTTTTCCCACGCCTGCACGGCCAGGTACTCGACGAAGGAGTTCAGGCCTTCGTCCATCCACGTCCACTGGCGCTCGTCCGAGTTGACGATCATCGGGAAGTAGTTGTGGCCTACCTCGTGGATGATGACGCTGATCAGGCCATACTTGGCCCGCTTCGAATACGTCAGCTCACCCGTCTTCTTGTCCTTGGTGGGACGCGGGCCGTTGAACGAGATCATCGGGTATTCCATGCCGCCCACGGGACCGTTGACGGAGATGGCCGTCGGGTAGGGGTAGTCGAAGCTGTATTTGTTGTACTGCTCGATGGTGTGGATGATCGACGCCGTGGAGTATTGTTCCCACAGCGGATTGCCTTCCTTCGGGTAGTAGGACATGGCCAGCACGTTGGTGCCGTCCTTCTTGTAGCCCTGGGCATCCCAGATGAACTTGCGGCTGGAAGCCCACGCGAAATCGCGCACGTTCCTGGCCTTGAAGTGCCACGTGCGGGTGCCCTTGCTGACGGATTTTCCCGCGGCTTCCGCTTCGGCCTGGGTGACGATGACGACAGGCTTCTTCGCCGTCCTGGCCTGCTCCAGGCGCTGGCGCTGGGCCGTCGTCAGCACGTCGCCCGGGTTCTGCAGCTCGCCGGTGGAGGCGACGATGTGGTCGGCCGGCACGGTGATCTTCACGTCATAGTCGCCGAATTCCAGCGTGAACTCGCCGGAACCGAGGAACTGCTTATGCTGCCAGCCCGCCACGTCGTAGTAGGCCGCCATGCGCGGGAACCACTGGGCGATTTCGAACAGCGTGTTCTTGTCTTCCTCGAAGTATTCGTAGCCGGAACGCCCGCCCAATACCTTCTGCTCATTGATCCTGTAGGTCCAGTCGATGCCGAAGCCGACCCGCTCGCCCGGCTTCAGGGGTGAAGGCAGGTCGATGCGCATCATGGTGCCGTTGATGACATACTTCAGCGGCGCGCCACCGGAGCTGCGCACGTTCGAGATCTTGAAGCCGCCGTCGAATTCGCGCCCGACCAGCGTATTGCGCAGGCCTTCATACTTCGCGCCTTCCTCGCCTTTCGGCTTCATCCACGCTTCGCGCGACGGCGCCGTCTGCACGCGGCGGGCATCGGAGTCGGCCTTGTAGATGTTCTGGTCCAGCTGCACCCACAGGTAGGTCAGCGTGTCGGGCGAGTTGTTATGGTAGGTCACCTGGCCGCTGCCCGTGATGGTGCGGTTCGCTTCGTCCAGCGAGGCGCGGATCGTGTAGTCGGCGCGCTGCTGCCAGTAATGGTGGCCCGGCGCGCCCGAGGCGGTGCGGTAGGGCGTGGCCGTCGGCAGCAGCTCGTCGAGCTGGCGGAACTTGTCGTCGAATTTGTCGCCCGGTTCGGCGGCGAAGGCGCACAGCGAGGTGCACAGCAGGAAGGTGGCAATACCAAGTGGCGAACGCTTCATCGGACCCCTGACAGTCGTAATATTAGGAAATTTTCAGGGTATTCTAAGCGTTTGCCTCGGCCATTGCGGCGGGCCGTTTTGTAAATATTTTGAAACAAGTCACGGCCGTGGCAACGACCGGACGTCCACATGGCGGCCGATGTCACGCCAGGGCAGGCGAGCCGTGCTGTCCGGCGGACGTCCGGCCGTCCGCACCAGGCTCCCGCCTCTCAGCCTTCCGATTTCATCAGTTGGGTACGCAAGCCGTCCAGCTGGGCTTTCAACTGCACCACCTGGTCCAGGTTGCAGCCGCTGGCCGTGAGAACGCAGGCGGGAATCTCCTTGGCCTGCTCGCGCAAGGCGCTGCCGTGGGCGGTCAGGGCAATGATGACCTGGCGCTCGTCGCTGGCGCTACGCGTGCGGGTCACGAGCTCGGCCTGTTCCATGCGCTTGAGCAGTGGGGTCAGGGTCGCCGAATCCAGGAACAGCTTGTCGCCCAGCTCGGAGACGGTGCGCTCGTCGCGCTCCCACAGCACCATCATCACCAGATATTGGGAGTACGTGAGGTCGAGCTTGCGCAGCAGCTTGCGGTACAGCTTGTTCATCGCCAGCGACGTGGAATACAGCGCGAAGCACAGTTGCTGGTCCAGCTGGGGAACGTGCGGCGCAATCACCGGGGGCGCATTGGCGGCAGGGGGCATGAGGTCGGGTTCCATCCTGGCAGTATAAGTAGCGTGCTATCTAATTGCAAGCGATTTCCACGCTTCGATTCTGCTTGCCTCCTGGCGCCCATTGGCTTATCGTTTTGTGGGCCTGCCTTCTCGCTGGCAGCTAAGGGGATCGATGATGAATCTGATGAATCAGATGGACCCGCAAAGCAAGCAACCACCCGAGCAACGCGACCACCCGGCGCATTTATACCTGGTGCAGCTGGACCCGCAAAGCGTCGTCGACGGCGTGCGCTACGACGACACCTACCTGGCCGATGAAATCCGTACCTGCGGCACGATGCGGGAGACCTGCCCCGTCTGTGGCGACGGCCACCTGCAGCTCGTGCTGCGACAGAAAAACGTGCGCGTGCCCCACCTGTTCTGCCTTGAATGCACGCGCTGCTTCGGCGCTTTTTTGGAGGACGGCACGCCGGCACTGATTGAATAGGCCGCGACCGTCGTCCTGGAAGTGGCACTGCTTGGCAGCTTCGGCCGTCAAGGCCCGCCGCGCCGGCGTTTCATGGGCGAGACAGCCGACTCAGCTCGAGCATTGCTCGCATGGAAACGGCTGTTACCCCATGCTATAGTCCCTGCATTGATTGCGGCGGACGACCTCGATGCGTGCACACGGATATCTGGCCTTTATTGTCGGAATTTGCCTGACCGCATGGGCATGCCTGTTCGCCCTGGATGCCCAGGACCAGCGCATTGCCGAACTGTTCGCGCGCGACACGGACAAGGTCACGCAGGACACGGATGCCCGGCTGAAGACCTACTTCGATACCCTCCTCAGCATTCGTGCCGTGCTGGCCGTCGACGACCAGCTGGGCCGGGCCGAGTTTCACCGCTACGTGCAGGAGTTGCGGCTGCAGCAGCGCTATCCCGGCTTCCAGGCCATCCAGCTGGTGCGGCGCGTGCCGGCGGCCGAGCTGGAGCGGCATATCGAAAAAGTCCGGCGCGATACCAGCGTCGACCCGGCAGGCTACCCCCAATACCAGCCCCATCCTTCCACGGTGCGCGACGAGCATTACCTGATCGAATACAGCGAGCCGATGAAGGGCAACGAGAATGCGTTCGGGCTCGACCTGACGACGTTCCCGGCCCACCTGCACGCGCTGGAAATGGGACGCGACAGTGGCGAGCTGGTCGCCACCGAGCGGGTCACCCTGGTGCAGGATGCCAGCGGCCAGCCCGGCTTCATCGCGCGGCTGCCGGTCTACCGCAAGGGCGCGCCGCTGGCGACGGTGGAGCAGCGGCGCGCGGCGCTGACGGCCTTCGTTGCCATCGTGTTCCGCGTGTCCGACCTGATGCGTGAAGTGATCGACCCGCAACTGCTGCGGGACATGCATATCCAGATCAACGACGCCGGCTACCTCAGCGATGGCGGCGCCACGCCGCCCCAGTTGAACAACCTGATGTACGACAGCGCCGGCCGGCTCAGCGCGGACCGGCTCCGGCCGGCCGTCGTGCCGGGCCTTGAGGCGCACTCGACCCTGAACGTGGGCCAGCGCCACTGGCTGATCCAGTTCAAGGGCTATCCGGGCGGGCGCTACGGGCGCGAATACGAAACCCTGATGCTGATCGGCGGCTGCGGCTTCCTGATCAGCACCCTGATCGCGGCCCTGGTCGTGACCTTGCAGCGCCGGCGCGAAATGGCCGTGCGGCTGCGCGCCACGCTGGAAGAGCTGCGCGCGCTGCAGGACAGCGCCGTGGTCGGCATCGGCCTGTTCTCGCACGGTCACATCGTGCGCTGCAACCGCGGGCTGGAGGAAATGCTTGGCTACCCGCACGGTGTGCTGGCCGGCAGCGCCGTGGCCGGCCTGGTGCCGGCGCGGGGCGACGACCCGTTCCAGTGCGCCGCCGGCGGCCAGCGTGCGTATGCGGAGCTGGAGCTGGTGCGACGCGATGGTGCCAGCCTGTGGTGCATGGTCAACGGGCGCATGCTCGACCCGCAGGAGCCGGACAAAGGCAGCGTGTGGGTGCTGGCCGATATCAGCGACCGGCGCAAGACGGAGGCGGCCCTGGTGGAAAGCCGTTCCGGGCTGGAACGCAGCCTGCGCGAACTGGCGCAGCAGAAGGCCCACGCCGAGCAGGCGCACCGGGAAATGTCGGGCATGGTGCAAACCTTGCAGCAGGCCCAGGCCAGCCTGATCACGTCGGAAAAGATGGCGGCCCTGGGCGCCCTCGTGGCCGGCATCGCGCACGAGCTGAACACACCCATCGGCAACAGCCTGCTGACGGCAACTGCCCTGGCCGACATGGTGACGGTGTTCGAACGCCAGCTGGCCGACGGCGGCGTGCGCCGTTCCGTACTGGACGCGCACCTGCACGACGCCAAGACGGCCTGCAATATCATCGCCGTCTCGCTGGGCAAGGCGGCCGACCTGATCACGTCGTTCAAGCAGGTAGCGGTGGACCAGACGTCCGACCAGCGCCGCCGCTTCGCGCTGGACGGCGTGCTGCGCGACACCCTGGCCACCTACGCGGCCCAGCTGCGCCGCGCCAACTGTGAAGTGCGGGTGGACGTGCCGGCATCGCTGGAGTTCGATTCCTACCCGGGCAGCGTCAGCCAGGTCATCAGCAACCTGATCAACAACGCCATGCTGCACGCCTTCGAAGGCCGCGACCACGGCATCATCACCATCACGGCCAGGGCGCTGGACGACGACCCGCCGGCATCGGGCAGCGCCGAACTGCGCTTCGCCGACAATGGCGTCGGCATGAACAGCCGCACCCTGAACCAGGTCTACGACCCCTTCTTCACCACCAAGATGGGCCAGGGCGGTTCGGGCCTGGGCATGAACATCGTCTACAACATCGTCACCGGCGTGCTGAAAGGCACGATCCGCATCGAATCCACCCCCGCGCAGGGCACCACGGTCATCATCACATTGCCCCGGCAGGTGCCCCAGGCCGCCGCCGCCTGAGCGGCAAAGTTGCCCTAAAAATGGGGACAGACCCCATTCTTAGGGCAATGTTTCTTGAAAAATGGGGTCTGTCCCCTTTTTAGTAGCGCTCGCGCAGCAGTTGCAGCATGGCGACGTTCTGTTCCCACGCGTCGGTGATGGGCTGGCGGGTGTAGGGCAGGTTGACGGTGTACGGGGCGGGGCCGAATTCGGGGGTGATCGTCATGACGTCGGCACCGGCAGCGCGGCGCAGGGCATGAATGCGGTCCCACCAGCCCAGGTGGGCGGCCAGTTCGGCGGCGTATTCGGGTGCGCGGAAGTCGATCGCCTGCGGGCCCTGGGCGTGGCCGACGCGGGCGTGGATATGGCGTACTCGCGGCAGGGTCGCCTCCAGCGTTTCGGGCTGGTCTTCCAGCAGCGATTCGCAGGCGACGCACCAGTGCGACAGATCGGCCGTCAGCATCAGATCGGGCAGCGCGTCCAGGTAGGGCAGCAGCAGCATCGGGTGGCCGGAGAAGCGGCTGCGGTGGATTTCATGGACGATCGGCACACCGTGCTTGCGGGCGATACGGTCCGCCAGCGCCAGCAGTTCCTCGTTCTGCGCGCGGCTGTAGTAGTCCTTGCCCGTGTGCGAATTCACCAGCAGGGGACGGGCGGCGCAGGCGTTTTCCAGCAGGGTCGCCAGCGCGGCGCGGTGCGCGTCGAACTGGGGATGGAACACTGTCTCCCATTGCGCCACGATCAAATCCAGCTTCGCGCCGGCGATGCGGCGCAGCCAGTCGTCGCGCTGTGCGCTGTCCGCCGGCAGCGACATCTCGATGCCGTCGAAGCCGGCCGCCAGCACCTTGTCGATAAAGGCCTGCGGCGCCAGCTCGTTGCTGCCCCAGTGGGGCGCGAAAATCTTCACCTGCATCACAGGAAGCCCCGCACGGGGAAGGAGGCGTCGCGCTGGATCCAGTTGCGCGGCGAGTAGACGGTGCCCGCGTCCGTGGCGTGCAAGGTGTAGGCGTGGCGCGACACGGGCGAGCGGTTCGGCGCGCTGTAGTGGGGCAGCAGGCCGTGGAAGCAGACCAGCGCGCCGGCCTGGCATTCCAGCGGCACGGCCGTGCTGTCGTCAGGCCATGGCGTCGCGTCCAGTTTTTCCACCTTGATGTCGTCGCCGTTGCGAACGAAGCGCTCGCGCAGCGGCGTGCGGTGGCCACCCGGTTCGGCCCACAGGCAGCCGTTGTCCAGGGTGGCGTCTTCCAGCGCGAACCAGAAGGTCGTCACGCTGATCGGGTCCGTGTCGAAGTACGTCGCGTCCTGGTGCCAGCGCACCTCGCCGCCGATGCCGGGCTGCTTGAAGATATACATGGACTGCCATACCTGGGCGTGCGCCAGGCCCAGGTCGCGCGCCACGTCGGCCAGGCGCGGGTCGGCGGAGAAGGCGCGGAACACCGGATCGAGGTCGTGCATCGCGTGGCCGATCTTGTTGATCGACAGCGACTTGTCCTGTTTCAGCTGGCCGTCCGGGCCGAAGGCTTCTTCCTCGAAGAAGCAGCGGATCGTGTTGTCCGAGCGGAGGAAGTATTCGTCCGCTTTCTTCTCCTGATCCTTCGTCGTGAAGATGCCTTGGGCGACGGCGGGGTCGAACTCGTCGACGATCTGCGCGGCCCGCGCGCGCAGCGCGGCGATTTCCTGGGGCGACTTGAAGCCGGGGATGACGATGAAACCGTCGCGTTGGTACTGTTCTTTCTGGGCGGCGCTCAGCATGGTGCACTCCTTAATGGGATGGAGGCATTGTACGGGCGGCTACTGTGCTGGGAAAGCAGCGTAATGGTTGACACATTGTCGCCCATTTGTTGACAATGGTTGCATGGACCAATTACGGGCAATGGAAATCTTCGTCGAAGTGGCACGCCAGCGCAGCTTCAGCGCCGCGGGGCGCCGACTTGGCCTGTCGCGCGCGCTGGTGAGCAAGCATATCCTGCAGCTGGAAGAGAAGCTGGGCGTGCGCCTGCTGCACCGCTCGACGCGCGAAGTGAGCCTGACGGATGCGGGCCAGGCCTACCTGGAACCATGCAGCGCGGCCGTGGCGCAGGCGCAGGAAGCGGCGCGCATCGTTACGCAGCAGGGCGCGGAGCTGGCAGGCCCCTTGCGCATCCAGGCCCCGTCCAGTTTCGGCAGCGCATGGCTGGCCGATGCACTGGCCCGATTCAGCCTGCCGCACCCGCAGCTGCAGCCGCTGCTGCACGTGGACGACGCGCTGCTCGACCCCATCGAACACGGCTTCGACCTGACCATCCGCGTGGGCGGCATCCCGGACAGCCGCGCGCTGGCGATCCGGCCGCTCGCGCCCTGCCGCGCCGTGCTGTGCGCGTCGCCGGACTACCTGGGACGACACGGCATGCCGGCCACGCCGGAAGAGCTGCAGGATCACCGCTGCCTGCATTTCTCGCACCTGACGGACGGCACGGCGTGGCACTTCGCGCGCGATGGCGATGGCGTGGCTGATGGAGACATGCGCAGGGTGCGGGTCAACGCCGGCTTCACGTCGAACAACGGGATGGTGCTGCATGGGGCGGCGCTGCAGGGCATGGGAATCGTCTACAGCACCACGTTCCTCGCCTGGCGCGCGCTGCTCGACGGTTCGCTGGTGCAGGTGCTGCCGCAGTGGCAGCTGCCGCTCAATTACCTGTCGGCGCTGTATCCGGCCAGCCGCCAGCCGTCGCCGAAAGTGCGCCGGCTGATCGATTTCCTCGTGGCCGAATACCAGCCGGTGCCGCCGTGGGATGCGGCGCTGGCTCAGTCGGCGGCCACGGTCCAGGCGCCGTCGGCGTAGATCCGCTCGCCGTCCAGGTACACGCCTTCCGTCACGGCGAACACGTCGACGTGGTAGCGCGCGTCCTTGCGCTTGAATTGGGGCTTCTGGTACTGCCCGTGCTTGGCGCCCAGCGACAGGTGGATGCCGCACATGCGTTCATAGGTGCCGATATCGTCCACCGTGCGCTCGAACGAAAAGGCGCGGTTCATGCCGAAGCCCAGCTCGCGCACCCACACTTCGCCTTCGTGGGCGCGGATAATTTCCAGCATTGCGTCGAATTCGGGCGTGCTGTTTTCCGCGCCCACCACGCGGCCCCGTTCGACGATCATCGTGATCGGCGTGGCGGGGCGGTTGACGTGGAAGGAGGTGTCGCCGAACACGAACACGCGCACGCTGCCGTTCACCGCTTCCAGGTCGCGCGCTTCCGTAAACACTTCGCCGATGGGGAACAGCCCGCCGACGTTCTTCATCGCGCCGTAGTCGCCGATATTGAGCTTGGCGTCCTCGAAGGGCGAGGCGAACGTCAGCTGGGCGCCGCCGCTGTCGACCATGGCGCTTGCCGCCGCGTCGATGCGGCGTTTCAGCGCATGGCCCACGCCGCGGAAGTAGGCCGGGTCGTAGGCCAGCGCTTCGACATAGTGCAGGCCCTGCTCGCCCGGCATGCGCGACAGGTGCATATGCTCGATCACCTTCAGCCCCCGCTTGAACAGCTCCATGCGGATGCGGTAGTCGTTCAGGCGGAAGCTGGTCGTCTGGATCAACACCACCAGGTCGCCCGCGCCCAGTTCCTCGAAGGCGGCCAGCACGTCGGCCGCGCCGGTAGTGTCGAAGTCGATGAAGCGGGCCTGTGGCAGCGCGCGCCGGTAAGCCCCCGTCAGCACTTCATTGAGCTCGCTGCGGCGGTCGAACACGACCAGCGCCTGCTGGGCCGGTGTGTATTCGATGGCAAACGTCAGCAGATCGGCCACATTGGCGGCTGCCCGGTCCTGCACGGCGGGTGGAAAAGACGTCATATTTGATTTGAAAACAATGAATTACAGGGGATTCGGCAGGAAAGTGTTGCGGCCGTGAGCATTATACGGCCCGGTTCGGCCGATATCCGTGTCGCGCCTTGTGGCGGCTGGGGGCGCGGGTTAGAATCCCTTTCATATATAGCCGTGCGGCAACATTGAGGTCCGGCGCAACGACCAGTGGGAAAAAGATGACAGTTACGTTTGGCCAGGACTTGCCGCAGGAGCGGCCCGATGGTGATGAGCGCGCCGCGTTGTTCGTGCCCACCGCCAATATCAAGGACGAAATACTCCAGACCCTGCGCAAGGGCGCAGCCGTGGTCGGCTTCGGCAACCATGACCGCACCGTGACGATCTATTACGAAAGCAACCGCTTCAACGAGCCGCATCTGGCGAAGTGGGAAATCAAGGCGCGCAAGGCCTATGAACGCCTGGTGGAGAACCTGCCGACGACGTCGAAGATGACGACGCGGCTGGATTATTTCGAGCAGGTCGGCTACATCAACGGCAAGGGCATCACGATTCGCCGCATGGACAGCCTGAAGCGCTGGCTGGAATACTCCGACGCGCTGGATACGGCGCCGGAAAGCGAGTCCGTGCCCTGGACGCCGCCGGCGCCGCCGAAGAAGATCAACCTGGGTGGCGACTGAGTACCGTCCGCCCCGCAGGAAAGGAGCCCCGCCATGTCGCGGGGCTTTTTTTTGGCGCTGTCACCCGGTCGCAGTGAACTGTCCACCCAGCATTCAACTTCCTGCCGGGAACAATGCAGCCCGTAAAAATTGCTTTGGCGTGTACAAATGTCGACAGTCGAGCCCGTGAATCCAGCCCAGGTAGTGGGGCAGGTAGCGGCTCGCCACGCCATGGAACCGGATCAGCCAGTTCTTGAACGCGGCGTGGTAGCGGTTCACGTTCTGGACATGAATTTCCCCCAACACCCGCTCGCCCTGGCGCAGGTTGACGCCCCGGTGCGCGATGCCATTGTCCTCTGCAAACTTCGCATAGGCTTCAGCTGCATCGGTCGCCAGCAGGACGGCCTTGTCAAGCACGGGTAACAAATGCTGCTGCAACTGCGCCACCGTGACGGGCCCCCGCCCCGGCACGAAATCGCAGGTGCGGCCTTGCCGGTCGCGCGCCACCAGGATGCAGTCCAGTTCGCCGCCGATGCGCCGTTTTTTCGCATGGCCGCCGCGCCGACGCGCCGGGCGCGTCAGGTGACGCGAGCCCTTCTGCGATTCCAGTAAATACGTTTCGTCCGCCTCGACGATGCCGCTCAAGGGGCGGGGCCGGTCGTCCTTTGCCATGGCAAGAAAACGGTGACGCCAGCGGAAGCTCGTGTTGCGGTGGATGCCGGTCGTCTCCGCTGCGGCGCGTACCGTCATCGAACCCACCATGCACTGCAGAAACGGTAGCCATTTTTCGCGCAGCCGGATGAAAGCCAGCGGCGTATCGGTCAGTGCATTGAAGGACCTGTGGCACTGGCGGCAGCGGTAGCGCTGCAGGCCGCGCAGGATGCCGTGACGGTACAGCTTGTCGCCTGCGCAGTGCGGGCATCGGCGCAGGCGCGCACCCCGTTCCTCGATGATGGCCAGGCAATCGGCCAGCGAGGCACAACGTTCGAACAGACGGCGCAAGCCGTCGCCTTGCTCGCCGGTGAGCCTCGTGAGCCAGGCCAGGCATTGCGTCCGCACCGCCGCGTACTCGTCCACTTCCATGCTCGCCTCCGTCTTGGCTGATGCCAACTTACGGTATGACAATGGCCTAGCCAACAAGTTCCTTGCGACCGGGGCACAGCGCCCTTAGTCTGCGCCGGCGTCAGGCCCGTGCGTTCACCAGTGGCGTTTCGGCACGCTGGTGTTTCCCGCCGCCCCGGCCTTGCCATGGAGCCGTCCCAGCCGTGGCGCCCGGCCATAATCGCTTATAAAACTCCATAAAGAACTATAATTACGCCAGCATGCCCGCCGTTTTGAGGAATTGCACCATGGCCACCCAAGCGAATTCATCAAAAATATTCCACCGTCCCGAGCTGGCCCGTAAGCTGGCCCAGCAGATCCTGCACGTGTCGCCCACGTCCGCGTCGTCATCCGGCGTGTTCCTGGCCGCGCCCCGCCGCACCGGCAAGACCACCTTCATGCGCCAGGACCTGACGCCGGCATTGGTGGCCTCCGGCGCACTGGTGATCTACGTCGATTTGTGGGAAGACCCGAAAGCCGACCCCAGCGACGTCATCGTCACGTCGATCCGCGCCGCGCTGGCCCAGAACGAGCCGGCCCTGGTGCGTCTGGCCAAGGGCTGGGGCCTGGGCGGGGCCAAGGTGGGCGGCGTCGAGTTTTCGCTGGACCGGGTCGGCCTGGGCAAGGACGTGTCGCTGGTCCAGGCCCTGTCGGCCCTGTCGGAAACAAGCAAGACCATCATCGTCCTGATCATCGACGAAGCCCAGCATGCCATCACGACGTCGGCCGGCAACGACGCGATGTTCGCGCTCAAATCGGCCCGCGATGAACTCAACAGCAACCAGCACGGCCTGCGCGTCGTCTGCACGGGCTCGAACCGGGACAAGCTGGCCATGCTGAAGAACAGCAAGGACCAGGCCTTCTTCGGCGCGCCGCTGATCAATTTCCCGCCACTGGGCGCGGCCTACGTGAAATGGTTCTGCGACCACACGGACGACCTGCCGGCCCGGCTCGACCCGGATATGGTGCTGCCCCTGTTCGAACGCTCCGGCCACCGCCCGGAAATCCTGGGCGCGGCCGCCGACGAGCTGCGCTTCGATTTCGCGCTGGAAGACGATGGCGTCAACGAGCGCTTCCTGGCCGCTGTCGAGTCGCAGATCGCGGCTGCGAACGACGACACCATGCGCGTCGTCCATTCCCTCACGCCGATCCAGTTCGCCGTGCTGTGCGTGCTGGCGGCGGCGGGCGAGCGCTACGCGCCGTTCGAGGCCGCCACCCTGGAGAAATACCGCATTGCCGCCAACCGCGTCAGCGGCGCCGAGACGGCCATCGAATTCCCCGCCGTGCAGGGGGCCCTGGTGGCCCTGCAGGAGAAGAGCCTGGTGTGGAAGGCTTCGCGCGGCGTCTACGCGATCGAGGACATCGGCCTGGTCGACCTGCTGCGCAACGGTGGCTACCTGGACGGACTATAGCGCCACCGGCCTCGGGAAATTCCGGGACAGTCCCGGAAAATTCGGGGACTGTCCCGGAATTTCCCGACAGTGTCAGGCTGGGCAGCCGCGAGAGGGCGATTCCCCTGCGCCGCGCTCCGGATACCCGACCCGATGCGTTATGATTGACACAACTGCGCGCACGCGCGCGGACCTTGAAGCGACGGCGGAGGAATATGGCATACAGGTGGGTGACGGCGAACAGCGTCTGGCTGGAAGAGGAGCACAACCGCTTCGAGCTGGAAGCGGGCAGGGACCTGGCCCGCATCGACTGGCAGCGCGCCCGTGGCCGCCTGCCGGATGTGGCGCAACTGCTGGGCGCGGCGCTGCCGGCCTCCTGCGCGCACGCCGCCATTTATCCCGAAGGCTTTGCGTTCTGTCCTGACTGCGGCGCGCCGCTGGCTGCCGCCACGCCGCCGCCCCGGCCGGCCTGGTGGGGTGC
>NZ_WNKZ01000054.1 GCF_009720835.1 Pseudoduganella buxea | reverse complement strand
GGCCGGGGGGCTGCTGGCCCTGCGCGTCGTCGACACGGTCAAGAGCACCCGCGCCGGCCGCGTCGAGACGACGCCGCGCGACGGCCTGTGGCTGGCGCAGACGCCGCAGATGTTCCCCGCCGAGCTGCTGCTGCGCGCGCTGGAAGCGGCGCCCGACCCGGACGCCATCACCGACGACGCTTCCGCCGTCGAGATGCTGGGCCTGTCGCCACGGCTGGTCGAAGGCCATCCCCGCAATTTGAAAGTGACCCTGCCGGCCGATATCGCCATCGCCGAAATGTACCTGACCCTGGATAAAACATGACCATCAAACTACCGTTTCGCATCGGCCAGGGCTACGACAGCCACCGCCTGGTGGAAGGCCGCAAACTGATCCTGGGCGGCGTCGAGATCGCCCACGACAAGGGCCTGCTGGGCCACTCCGACGCGGACGCGCTGCTGCACGCCGTTACCGACGCAATCCTCGGCGCCGCGGCGCTGGGCGACATCGGCCGGCACTTCCCGGATACCGCCGTGGAATTTGCCGGCGCCGATTCGCGCGTGCTGCTGCGCGAGGCCGCCAAGCGGGTACGCGACACCGGCTACGAGATCGGCAATGTCGACGCCACCATCATCGCCCAGCGTCCGAAGATGGCGCCGCACATCGGCACGATGGTCACGAATATCGCCGAGGACCTGGGCGTGGCCCCAGGCCAGGTCAACGTCAAGGCCAAGACCAACGAGAAGATGGGCTACCTGGGCCGCGAGGAGGGCATCAACGCCGAGGCCGTGGCCCTGCTGGTGCTGCGCCAGGACTGAACCATGCGCGACCTGTCGGCCTACCGCGAAGTGGCGATCGAGTCGTTCGACGAGAACGGCGTGGCGCGCATGCGGCCCGTGGTGGGCCAGGCCTACCACCCGTGGCTGCGGGTGCAGGCACCGCGCGTGATGGTCACGGATTACCCGATCGGCACGCGCTTCCTGGTGCATGCCAAGCTGACCGACCGCCTCGGCGGCGAACCGTATCTGTATGTGTACCATGGCGATCCTGTCGTCGTGCTGGACGGCGCGCAGGCGAAACGATTCCTGGCCGAGTTCCGGCGCGGCCGCCTCTAGAACTGCGGGAGATTCGATGATCAGGATCCGTGAAATCGACCATATCGTGCTGCGCGTGGTGGACCTCGAACGCATGGTGCGCTTCTACACTGACGTGCTGGGCTGCACGGTCGAGCGCCGCCAGGACGCCATCGGGCTGGTGCAGCTGCGCGCCGGCAGTTCCCTGGTGGACCTGGTGCCCGTGGACGGCAAGCTGGGCGCGATGGGCGGCGCCGCGCCGGGGCCGGAGGGGCGCAATGTCGACCACTTCTGCTTCCGCGTCGACCCCTTCGACGAAGCCGCCATCCGCGCCCACCTTGCGCGCTTCGACGTGGCCGGCGGCCCGGCCGAATCGCGCTACGGCGCCGAAGGGGAGGGGCCGTCGATCTACCTCACGGACCCCGAGGGCAATACCGTGGAGCTGAAGGGCGCGCCTTACCAGGCTGTCGCGTGACGGCGCCCGGCTATCCGCCGTTCCTGCCGGCGGCGCACCGCGAATGGCTGGAGCGCGCCCTGGCCATCCTGCCGGCCGATCCGCGCCTCGTCGGCCTGGCGGCGGCGGGCTCGTTCCTGACCGGCGCGATGGATGCGTTTTCCGACCTGGACTTGCTGGTCGTGACGGACCCCGCGCAGCAGCAGGCCGTGCTGGCCGACCGGGACGCCATCGCGCGGCGCCTCGGCCACCTGCTGGCCGGCTTCACGGGCGAGCACGTGGGCGAACCGCGCCTGTTCATCACGCTGTATGACGCGCCGCTGCTGCACGTGGACCTGAAGTTCGTGTCGCTGGCCGATGTGCACCTCCGCGTCGAACAGCCGGCGGTGCTGTGGGAGCGCGACGGCCTGTTGTCCCGGGCGCTGGCGCAGGGCGAGGCCGTGTATCCGCAGCCCGATATCGCCTGGATCGAAGCGCGCTTCTGGATCTGGATGCACTACGGCGCGCAGAAGATCGGCCGGGGCGAACTGTTCGAGGCGATCGACCTGATCGGTTTCGTCCGGGCCGCCGTGCTGGGTCCCCTGGCGCTGCGCCGGGCGCACGCCAGGCCGCAGGGCATGCGCCGCATCGAAAGCCACGATCCGGACTTCGCCGCGGCCTTGCGCGGCACAGTGCCGGCGTACGACCGCGCCAGCTGCCTGCACGCGCTCGACACCTGCATCGCCCTGTACCGCCGGTTGCGCGCGGACTTCGACGTTGTCGTCGACGGAGCGGCGGAACTGGCCGTGACGGCATACCTGGCGGCGATGGCCCGCGAAGGCGCGCCGGCGCCCCGGGCCGGCGACTAGCGTTCGTAAAATATTGTTAGTCCGGAATTTAAGTTGACAGATTTCAGTTGACATTGAAATGAGAATAGTTATCATTCGCTTTCCGAATGGTGGCGCTCTCATCGGGGGCCTGCATGCCACCGATTCCCTGCCCGAACAATACTGGACGAACAATGAAGAACAAGCATCCGACCACGCCCCAGCGCACGCCGCTGGCCCGCCTGATGATGGCCGCCGGCCTGACCCTGCCGCTGGCAGCGGCCGCGCAAATGGGCGAACAGGGCGAGCATGGAGAGGCGGCGGCGATGCCGAAAGTGGAAATCCAGGCGCAGAAGCAGGACGATACCTCCTACACGAGTCGTGCCACCCGCACGGCCACGCCGCTGACGATGTCGTTGCGCGAGACGCCGCAGTCCGTCACCGTCATCACGCAGCAGCGTATCGAGGACCAGGCCCTGGCCACCGTGACGGACGTCGTCAACAACACCACTGGCGTGTCGGTCAACCAGTACGAGACGCACCGCGCCGGCTTCACGGCGCGCGGCTTCGATATCGACAACCTGCAGATCGACGGCGACCCCACCACGTGGGAGCAGCCATGGAGCTCGGGCGAGACCTTGAGCAGCCTTGCCACCTATGACCGCGTGGAAGTGGTGCGCGGCGCCACCGGCCTGATGACGGGTGCCGGCAACCCTTCCGCCGCCATCAACCTGGTGCGCAAGCGCGCCACCGCCAGGGACCTGTCCGGGTCGGCCGAAATCGGCATCGGCCGCTGGGACATGCGCCGTGCCCAGGTCGACGTCGGCACGGGCCTGAACGACAGCGGCAGCGTGCGCGGTCGCGTCGTCGCCGAATACCAGGACGGCGACAGCTGGGTCGACTACATGAAGAACAAGACCAGGACCCTGTACGCCACCGTGGAAGCGGACCTGGGCCCGCAAACGGTGGCCTCGGCCGGTATCAGCCGCCAGGAAACCGATCCGCAAGGTGCCATGTGGGGCGGCCTGCCGCTGTGGTACACGGACGGCACCTTGACCAACTGGGACCGCTCGAAGACGTCGGCTGCCGCCTGGACTTCCTGGAGCAGCAGCTACGACAGCATGTTCGTCGACCTGCAGCACCGCTTCGACAACGGCTGGCAGCTGCGCACCGGCTTCACCCACGCCGAGCGCGAAGGCGACTCCTACCTGCTGTACCTGTCGGGCGTGCCGGACCGGATCACGGGCCTGGGCATGGCGGCGTTCTCCGGCTCCTACGCCACGCGCACCCGCCAGGACAACCTGAACCTGCACCTGTCCGGACCGTTCACCCTGGCAGGACGCCAGCATGAAGCGGCCTTCGGCTACATGCACTCGGAGCAGAAATTCAATTCTGACAGCCGCGCCGCCGACTTCGGCAGCCAGGACCCGTCGGTGGGCAACTTCAATACGTGGAATCCCGCGGCCTATCCGACGCCGGCCTGGGGCGCGCCCACCTTCTACGAAGGCAGCTCGACCAAGCAGGATGCCCTGTACGGCGTGGTGCGCTTCTCGCTGGCCGATCCGCTCAAGCTGATCCTGGGCGCGCGTGTGGGCAACTACGAGAAAACGGGCGTGGGCCTGTGGACGCCCGCGTACACGATGAAGCATGACCGCGAAGTGACGCCCTATGCCGGCATCGTCTACGACATCAACGACAGCTACTCGGCCTATGCCAGCTACACCGACATCTTCCAGCCGCAGAACCGCAAGGACTTCGCCGGCAACAACCTCGAACCCATCGTCGGCAAGAGCTACGAGGCCGGCGTCAAGGGCGAATTCCTCGACAAGCGCCTGAACGCCTCCTTCGCCGTGTTCAAGATCCGCCAGGACAAGCTCGCCCAGGAAGTGGCCCCGGTCGATCGCGACGGCGACGGCCCGCTCCCACCGGAAGTCTACTACCGCGCTTCTGAAGGGGCGGAAAGCCGCGGCTTCGAATTCGAGGTGGCGGGCGAGCTGGCGCGCGGCCTGAATGCCAGCGCCGGCTACTCGCAGTTCAAGGCCGAGGATGCGGCAGGTGCCGACATCAACAGCATCTACCCGCGCAAGCTGCTGCGCGCCTTCGTTACCTACCGCCTGCCGGGCAACTGGAGCGCCCTGACCGTCGGCGGCGGCGCCAACTGGGAAAGCCGTACCTACACGCTCGACCCGCTGGCCCCGGCCGCCACCAACGGCATGCTGGAGCAGGAAGCGAACGTGCTGGTCAACCTGATGGCGCGCTATGAAATCAACGACCGCCTGTCGGCCCAGGTCAATGTCAACAACGTGTTCGACAAGACCACCTTCGGCATGTTCGACGCCTACGGTGCCATTACCTACCGCGCGCCGCGCAACGTTACGGCGTCGCTGAAGTACCGCTTCTGATCGCGTGCTGCCGTCCGATACAAAGCGGGCATCCGGTTTTTATTGTGTGTCCGCATTGAATGGAGAAGTAATGAAGTTTTTTGTACTAACGGGGCTTGCCATGGCGTCAGCAGTTTGCATGGGCCAGACAACGATACCCGGGACCGAAAAGGCATTGGACAGGCAGCCCGGTTCCAGCGAACGAGCACCTGCGCAAACGCCGACCAAAATCGGATATGGAGAAGCGTTGCCGTCGCCGCTGGACAATCAGCTGGTTTGGGATCAATTCAAGCATCGTGGGACGCTGGTGTGGGCTTGCAGGGGCGCGACGACCGGGCAATTCGTGGCCGCCTCGTATTGCGCTTCGCAACCGATGGTCGATTCCAGATGGCCGGATAAGAAGACGCCTGAAGGATACAGCGGCGTGCTCAGTTTTGATTGAAGTACAAGGTCCCTGCCGCCGGGGCACAGCCTGTTCTTTTTATTGCCCGGCGCCCCACGTGGCCAGGTACGCCTGCGGCACCTGGTACGGATACAGCACGCCCAGCATGGCCGCCAGGATCAGACCGGACACGGCCACGCCACCGGCCAGCGCGGTGCCCAGCACCAGCGCGCGGGCAGGGCCGGCACGCGGCACGCGCCATGACAGCGCGCACCCCAGGTGGGCGAACAGGGCCAGCACGGCCAGGAAGTAATACGGCGCAAAGAAATAGCGCGCCGCGCCCGCATGCAGGCCGGCGGCGGCGTAGTGGAAGTTCGTGTCCAGGTCCAGCAGCACGCGGCCGGCCAGTACGGCGGCCACGTGGATGAGCAGGAACAGGGCCAGGTAGAGGCCCGATGCCGCCTGCAGCGTGGCCGTGAAGCCGGTGCGCCGGGTCCACCCCTTGTACGCCAGCACCAGCCCGGTGGCGGCCTGCAAGGTCACGCACAGCAGCAGTACCGCCTCGACGGCGCTGTGGCGGTAGACCAGGCGCGCCGCTTCCATGAAGCGCAGGTGCGCAGCGACACCGCCCAGCGCCGCCAGGTGGTTGATGACGTGGACCGTGACGAAAGCGGCGACGACGACCGCGCCGGCGCGGTGGACTCGGCGTACCGCCTTCATTATGTGCGCGCCGTCAGGTGCAGGCGCAGCGGCGTTGCCGGGCGCTGGGTGATGGCGAAGGCGGGCCGGGGCGGCGCCATGCCGGCCGGGACGGCCGCCGTGAAGCGCTGCAGGAACATGGCGGCAATCACCGTCATCTCCGTCATCGCCAGGTGCTGGCCCAGGCACACGCGCGGGCCCGTCCCCAGCGGCATCCAGGCGCCCCGTGGAATGGCCGGGGCATCGCCGGCGAAACGCTCGGGGCGAAAGGCCAGCGGTTCGGGGAACCAGCGCGGGTCGTGATGCATCAACTGCAGCGGCACGGAAAACATGGTGCGCGCCGGCAGCTGCCAGCCGCCCAAGGTGATCGGGCGCGTCGAGCGGCGCGTCAGCAGCAGCGGCGCGGCAGGGTACAGCCGCAGCGTCTCCTGCAAGCTGCGCGTGACGTGGGGCAGGGCGGTCAGGTCCTGCGCCGTCGGCACGCGGCCCTGCAGCACGCCGTCCACTTCCGCCTGGGCCGCCGCCTGGGCCGCCGGATTGTCCGCCATGCACCAGGCCCACCAGGTTAAAGTGGCGGCCGCCGTTTCATGGCCGGCCAGGAAGGTCGTCATGCATTCGTCGCGCACGGCCTGCAGGGGCCAGGCGTGGGGATTGTCCAGGTGCAGCGCCAGCAGGCGGGCCAGCAGGTCTTCCGGCCAGTGTTCGCGCGGTGTGGCCAGCCGCGCCTGCACATGCCGGCCAATCAGCTCGCGCAGCACGCGCTTGCCTTCGCGCTTCGCCCGCTTCCACGGCATCCAGTCCGGCGGCGTGACGGGCCAGTACATCTCCCCGTTGCCGGCAACGACGACGTCGTGCACGGCCCGTTCGGCCAGGCGGGCGTCCGCATCGATCGCGCTGGAGAACAGCATGCGCAGGATGACGTCCATGCCCAGCGACGTGAAGCCGTTTTCGACGGGCCAGTCCTTCTCGCCGCCACGCCACCGGGCGAATGCGCCGGCCGCCGCGTCGGCGATATCGGGCACGAAGGCCTGCACCTCGCGCGGCGCGAAGGCCGGCTGCAGCGCCTGGCGCTTCACCCGCCATGGCGCGCCTTCGCTGGTCAGCACGCTGTGGCCGTGGATCTGCGCGAACACGTGGACGGCCCGCTCCCAGCGGATCAGCGCATCGTGATGCTGCACCAGCAGCTCGCGCACCAGTTCCGGCTCCGTCACGACGACCTGGTGTTCCGGCCAGATGCGCAGGTGGACCAGGCCGCCGTACTCGCGGCGCCAGCCGTCCAATGTGCCCAGCAGGTCGCCCGCCATGCGGCGCAACAGGCCCCAGCCCGTCACGCCGGCGGGCGGTCCCGGCGGCCATGCGCCGACCGGATGCAGGGGCAGGGGCGGCGTGCTCGCGGGCTGGTCCGCGCCGAACGGACATTGGGCAGGTGTCGTCTTCATGTTCGCCAGTGTGGCCGGCCGGGACGGCGCCGTATTGAACGGAAACGACATGATGTTTTGATATTCCGGCGCCGTGACCCTTGCTATACTTGCCCACCATGGCCTCCGACTTTCCCGGCATCCGTCTGGCTTGCCCCAGCCCCCATGCGCGCGCGCCCCGCCTCGCGGCGGCGGGCGAGCCTGCCCGCTCGTGGCTGCGGCAGGCACCTGCGGCGTTGCAGGGTGCCCTGGTGGCGCTGGCCGGCCGCGATACCAGGGGGCTGCCGCTGGACAGCGCCCAGCGGCTGACGCACTTTCCGGCATCGCCCATCGTGACGATTTCCTGGTGCCGCGACATGGACCTTGGCCTGGTGCGGCAGACGGACGAAGGACCGGCCTGGCATCCCTTCGGCGGCCAGGTCCTCATTGCGGGCAGCCAGTCGCAGCCGCCCGTGACATGGGCACCGACGACCGGCTGCGGCCATATCGCCCATTTCACGCCGGATGCCGCCCAGGCCCTGTTCGACGTCGACCTGGCGGCGATCCAGGACCGCTTCGTGCCCGTCGACCAGGTTCTGAAATGCCAATACGCACCCCTGTGGCAGGCGCTGCTGGAAAGCCGGGACGCGGACCTGCTGGCCGTGCTGGAACGGCACCTGGGACCGCGCTGGCAGGCGCTGCAGGGCCGGCAATCGGCGCGGCCTTCGCTGCGCCAGTTCGGGCGGCACTGGATCGAGCGCCTGGCCTGGCAGGCCCACCTGTGGCGGCGCGAACACAGCCCCCGCCATGTCGAGCGGCGCATCAAGGCCTTCAGCGGCCGCTCGCTGCGCGAGTGGGAATCGCTGGTGAAGACGGAGAGCCTGTTCTTTGCCGCGCGCGACCGCTACGAGTCCGGCCAGGCCTTCGACTGGGCCGACCTGGCGCAGGCGGAAGGCTTTGCCGACCAGGCCCATATGAGCCGGGTCGCCAAACGCATCACCGGCTTCGCGCCGGGCGAATTCGCCCAGCGCTTCATCGAGGACGAATCGTTCTGGATGTACCGCTTGTGGATGTGAGGCCGCTGCCGGCCTAGACCCCGGCAGCGGGGCCGGGCGCGCGCACCCCCGCAAAACGGCTGCTCATTGCCGCACCCACGGAGGAGACGATGATGGCGCCGATGGCCAGCCATTGCAGCACGGTCAGCCGCTCGTCCAGCACCGCCAGACCCACCAGGGCGCCGATGGCCGGTTCGGCGCTGAGCAGGATGCTGAAGGTGTTGGCCGGCAGCCGGCGCAGCGCCACCATCTCCAGCGAATACGGAATGGCGCTGGATACCAGCGCCACGGCCAGCCCCAGCATCAGCACGTCCGGCTGCAGCAGCGCGCTGCCCGCCTGCGCCACGCCGATCGGCAGCACGATCAGCGTGCCGATCCACATGCCGCAGGCCGATGCGGCCGGCCCGTGCTGGCCGCCGGCGCGCTTGCCGGCCAGGATGTACACGGCCCAGCAGATGCCGGCGCAGAAGGCGAGCAGCACGCCGCGCCAATCCAGCACCGCCGCCGAGCGTGTGATCGGCAACAGCAGCAGCAGGCCGCCGACGGCCAACGCGATCCACAGGAAGTCCAGGCGGCGGCGCGACGTCCACACGGCCACGGCCAGCGGCCCGGTGAACTCGATGGCAATCGCGATGCCCAGCGGGATATGGGCCAGCGACGAATAGAAGCACAGGTTCATCACGCCCAGCGACACGCCGTACAGCCCCAGCGCGCGCCACTGGCCGGCCAGCCGCAGCGTCCATGGACGGTACACGGCCGACAGGATCAGGGCGGCGAAGGTCAGGCGCAGCGCCGTCGTGCCGGCTGGGCCGATCATCGGGAACAGCTGCTTGGCCAGCGACGCGCCGGCCGTCATCGAAACCAGGGAGATGAGGAGCGCCGCGAACGGCACGAAGGAGGCCTGGCCCGGCCCGGCGTGGGAGCTTGCCGCCGGCATCGAAGTCACTGCACCCAGTAATCGAGCACCAGCGACTTTTCCAGCACGCCGCCCAGCATTCCCACGAAGCGCTGGTGTTCCGGATGGTTCAGGTAGTCGTCCCGGTCCGGTGCGGCCGCGAAGGTCAAGGTGAAGCAGTGGGTGAAACTGTCGTTCAGCCCTTCCAGGCTGACATTGGTGCCCCATTCGTAGGACACGATGGCGGGGATGGCATCCTTCAGCGCGCCGAAGGCGGTGACGACGGTGTCGATGTCCTCGGCGGTGGCCTTGTTCTTGAACGCGAAGAGGACGACGTGGCGCAGGGTGCTTGGCATGGGATGGTCAGCGTTGGTCACGATTGGTGCGGCGATGAAAGGTTGGGGGCAGGCGTTGCGCTGTCGTCCACCGGCAGCCGCGCGGTAAACACCACATGCGGCGCCTCGTAGCGGTATTCGATCTTGCCGCCGTGGCCCTGCATGACATTGTCGGCGATGTACAGGCCCAGGCCCATGCCGGTGCGGTTGGCCTGGTTCTGCAGGGCCATGCGCTTGAAGGGGTTGAACAGCTGCGCTTCCAGTTCCGGCGGGATCGGGCTGCCCTCGTTGCGCACTTCGATGTGGACGAAGCCTTCCCGCCGTTCCAGCGCGATGCGCACGCCGTCGCCCGTGCTGCCGTGGTGGCGGGCGTTGCTGAGCAGGTTGCTGACCACCTGGGCCAGCCGGTCGGCATCGACCTGGGCGCGGATGCCCGGCGCGATCGCCGCTTCGTAATGCGTGCCGGGGTGGCCCGTGCGGGTTTCATCCAGCAGGTCCTCGACCAGGCGGCTGATGTCGGTGTCGTCCTTGCGCAGGGCCAGGCCCAGGCCGCTGTCGAGGCGGCTCATGTCCAGCACCTGGCTGATCAGGCGCTGCATACGCCCGCTGGAGCGCTCGATGCGCTGGCCCAGCTGGTGCGGCTGGGCGCCGTGCTGGAGCACCGTGGCGGCCATCGTGATCGACTGCAGCGGGTCGCGCAGGTCATGGCCCAGCATGGCCAGCAGTTGCATGCGCGCCCGTTCCGTCTCGGCGTGGCGGGCCATGCTGGCGCGGTGCATTTCGGCCAGCAGCTGACCGGCCACGACGAGGCGATTGTCATCCCACGGTTCGGCGCGGTCGTGCACCGTGTCGACCCATTCGTCGAAGGAGCCGCGCGGCGTCAGGCGGTGGCCCAGCGGCCCCGTCTTCTCGATCTTGTCCGGCTTGCCGGCCCAGCGGATCGTCTGCACCTGCTCGCGCCGCAGCGCCACCAGCCAGCCGTGCGTGGCCGGGTCGAAGTGCAGGCCGAGCATGCCGACCCACTGGCCGATGCGGCTGCCGGTGTCGGCCGGCCATTCGTCGCGCGCGCTGCGTTGCAGGACTTCCTCGCCGTCGGCCGGCAGCGAAGCGATGATGGCGGCGGCAAGGTCCTTGTCGACGTCGCCGTGCACGCACATCTTGCCCTGCTGGGAAAACACCAGCGCGTCGGCGTCCAGCGTCTGCGCCAGGCCTTCGGCGTGCCGCTCCAGCGCGGCCAGCACATCGTCCTCGTGCAGCAGCGTTTCGATCAGGTGGGTGCGTACCTGCGCCGCCTCGTCGATGGCACCGGCGCGCTCGCGTGCGTCGATGCTCTGGACCGTGGCGGCCAGCACCTGCGCCATCACGTCGCAGGCCATGCGCACGGAGTAGGGCACGCGCAGCGGCGTATTGTGGTGGCAGGCGATCAGGCCCCACAGGCGGCCGTTGACGACGATGGACACGCTCATCGACGCGGCCACGCCCATGTTCTGCAGGTACTCGACGTGGATCGGCGAGACGCTGCGCAGCACGGCATGGCTCATGTCCAGCGGTTCGTCGCCCGGCGCCACGGCCACGGGCACGGGGCGGTAGCCGATGTCGGCGATCAGGCGCAGCGTGTTGATGGTGTACAGCCGGCGTGCCTGGGCGGGAATGTCGCTGGCCGGGTAGCGCATGCCGAGCAGCGGCTTCAGGCTGTCGGCGCGGGCTTCGCCGACGACGTCGCCGCTGTCGTCGTGGCGGAAGCGGTAGGCCATCACGCGGTCGAAGCCCGTGATGGCGCGCACCTGCTCGACGGCCAGTTGCAGCAAGGTGGGAATGGATTTCTGCCGGCGCAGCCGCTCGATGGCCGTGTGGGCCTTCAGCGCGAAGGCGGCCACCCGCTCGCTGCCGACGTCGCGCAGCTCGAACTCGGCCAGCACGCGGCTGGCATCGCTGTGGACGATGCAGTCGAAGGTCTGTGTGCCGACGGCCGTTTCGATGGCGGTGGGCGTGCAGCCTTCGTCGCTGCTGGCGCTGGCGCTGACGCACTCGTGCAACTGCTGCAGCACGTCGGCCGCCAGCGGCAGGGTCGCCAGCGGCATATCCAGCACGGGCAGGAAGCCGAGCAGCACGCCGGCATTGTCGCTCCACGCGCGCAGGGCACCGGCATGATCGAAGGCCAGCAGCGCGCCGTGCGGCTGGATCAGGCCGGGGATGTGGATCGGTTCATTGGCGCAGTTGTCCAGGCCCACCGGTGCTGCCGGTGCCGCGCCCGCTCCCTGGCCCACCTTCATGCGGCCGCCTTCGCGTCGGCGCCCTGCTGCAGGGCGATCAGGCTGTCAAAAGCATCGCGCGCGCCGGCGCAGGCCGTGGCGATCCCTTCCGGCGACTGCACGGCGTCGCGCAGCGCGCGCAGGAATTGCTGCCAGCGTGGGCCGGGCGGCGTGCCATCGCCGTGCAGGTAACGCAGCGGATGGGGCGCCAGTCGGTCGGCGTGGTGCCGGTACAACACCGTGCCGCCCAGCCGCGAGCCTTCGATCACGTACGATACGCCCCAGCGGTAGGCGGCGCTGTCGGCGGCGAACCAGGGCACGTCGATGGCGGCGGGGGGCAGGGCCGGCAGGTCCGCCAGCGCCGGATCGGCCAGGTCGGCATCGAGCAGCGGCAGGTGCGGCGCCGGTGGCAGCAGGGCCGCATCCTGCGGGCCGTCGCCGAAGCGGGCCTGCCATGCTTCCAGGGGCGCCAGCCAGCGGCGCAGCAGGGACAGGTGGTCCCGGTAGTGCCGCAAGGTGGGCGCGTGCTGTGCCAGCGGCATGGCGTGATCGAGCACGGCATGCCGGCTGGCGGTGGCCTCGCGCAATGCCGCGAGAATGTCCGGGGTTTCCATCTTCATCCCGATATTGTACAGCCCACGTCGGGGCCTTGGCGTTCGCCACGGCCACTGTTTGTCGCCTGCCCGGCATGCCGTTCAGTCGTCCTCGCCTTCCTCGCCGTCGTCGCCGTTTTCGACGGCGCGCTGGCGGTCGGCATCGGCAACGGCGCGCAGGCGGGCGGCGTCCTGCATGAAATCGTCGACGCTGCCGTCGCGGCTCTGGCGGATTTCCGGCGGCAGCAGCACGGACATGTAGGGTTCGTCGCCGGCGTGGCCGTTGGTCTGCAGGTTGTTCATCAGGATCAGGCCCGAGCCCAGGCCCAGCAGCAGCGAGCAGGCCAGCAGCAGCCGGCGCGTGGGGAAGTGCGGCCGGATCGTGCGCAGGTGAAAGTACACCATGCCGCAGACGATCAGGGTCGTCACGTGGTTGCCGTAGCGGGTGAAGGCTTCGGCCGACCAGGCGAAGCCCAGCACGGCCGAAATGGTCTTCCACGCGCCGATGGCGATCAGGCCTGAACCGAGGATGAACAGGTGGCGGCCCAGCCGCGCGTGGCCGGCGAACAGGCGGTTCACCAGGGCCCACACACCGCTCCATACGAGGCCCGCGCCGATGCCCGCCGCGATGGTCTGCAGGTAGCGGATGGCCTGGAACGATTCCGTGTCCGACAGGGCCTGCTCGACGCCGACGAACAGCGCGACCAGGGCCAGGCCGGCGAGGGCGGGAACGCCGCCTTCCCACGCGTGCATGGTGGTGTCGGTCAGTTCGGGTTCAACGGGGAAGCCGGCGTCGCGCACGCGCACGCGCGTGTGGCCCAGGCGCACGACCGTGGTGCCGTCCAGCGGCACGCTCTGCTGGCGCCGGCCGTGCAGCACGATGCCGTTGCGGCTGCCCACGTCGCGCAGCACGAGCAGGCCGTCGGCATCGCGTTCCAGCACGGCGTGGTACGGGGCCGTGTGGGCGTCGTCGAGGATGACGTCGTTGTCGTAGCCGCGTCCCAGGGTGGCGGGCAGCGTGTCGCAGCGCTGGCGCGACAGCACGTCGCCGTTGCGCGCCAGGACTTCGACGAAGCACGGGCCGCTCATCGGGCATCCTCGCGCGCCAGCGCATCGAGGAAGGCGCGCGTGGTGCGCAGGCCGTTGGCGTAGGAGACGCCGCGCGCGTCGAGGCGGCTTTGCAGGTTCATGCGCGCGTCGTCCGTGCTGGCCGTCAGCACGGTGAAGTCGTACAGGCCGGCGAACTTGCGGTAGGCGCGTACGCACATGACTGCGCGCATCGGCAGGCTGCGGTTCTTGATGAAGTGTTCCGTGCAGGTGGGGCCCGTCAGGCGCGTGTCCGTGTGGCTGCCCAGCGACTCGTTCTTGAACGAGGCGGACGACAGCTGGCTGAAGCGGATCCGGTCCAGCCCCGTGCTGCGCATGAACTGGTGGCGGATGCCGATGGCGCCCGTCTGCAGGGTGTTCGACACGAAGATGGCCGACTCCATTGCGCAACTGGTGTTGTCCACCGCGTAGGGCTTCTCGCCACGCGCGTTCGCCTGCGCATTCGACTGGCCCCAGCAGCGCATCTGTTCGGACTCGCGCACGGGCACCTGGTAGGGGCCCATCGCCTTCAGGGTCAGCGGGCCGGCCAGCAGCTGGTCGACCATGGCCTTCTGGTGCGTCAGCAACTGCTGCGTGACGACGGCCGTGAAGTCGGCCGGGGGCTTGCTGTCGGACTTCACGCGCGCAAGCAGCTGCTGGGCATAGCGGATCGGCACGAGGAAGCTGACCAGTTCACCATCGAGCCGCTTCGACACGTTTACGCCGGCCACTTCGCCGTCGGCCGTGACGGCCGGGCCGCCGCTCATGCCCGAGTTGATCGGGCCGGAGAACAGCAGCTGCTCGTAGAAGGTGCGCGAGATGACGCCGTTGTAGGCCCCTTCGGAAATGGCGAAGCCCAGGTCGAGCGGATTGCCCAGCGAGTACAGGTACTGGCCTTGCGCCAGCTTGACGGGCCCTTCGGGCACCTTGAAGAAACCGGTGCCGTAGCGGTTCACGCGCACCACGGCCAGGTCGTGCAGCACGTCGACGGCCAGCAGTTCGATGTTGCCGCGCTGGCCGGCCGTGTCGACCCACTCGCCCGTGTAGGTTTCCGGATCGAGCGCGAACTGCGACACCACGTGGTAATTCGTCAGCACGAGGTTCGATGTGCCGACCAAAAAGCCCGAGCCGACGGACGACTGCGTGCGGCCGCTGCGCAGCAGGGAGCGCACCTGCAGCAGGTCGGCCTTGGCGGCGGAGTACAGTTTCTGCGCAGCGGACGACGGGGGCGGCAGGGCGGCGTTCTGGGACTGCGCAGCCGGCGCGGGTGCGCCCTGGCCGGCGGCGGGCGGCGTGGGCGCGCCGAGGGCGGCACCGGTACAACCCAGCAAGGTCAACGTGGAGGCAAGCCTGGTAAGTTTCATGCAGTCCCTTTGAATCGATCCGGAACAGTGTACCGCATGAAACTTGTCGGACAACAGGGGCGGGAATGCAAAGGCACGTAAAGGCGGCCCCGTGACGGCAGCCCTTAAGCGCGCTTTAAGCCGGCGCCCGTGTTACTGCTCGCCGTCCGTTGTCGCGGTGGCAACGACCGGCGTCATCATGTGGCCCAGTTTCAGGGCCTTCGTGTTCAGGTAGTGCTGGTTGAAGACATTGCGGTTCACCAGCAGCGGCACGCGCTCGGCCACCGGTACGCCCAGCTTTTCCATTGCCGCGATCTTGCGGGGATTGTTCGTCATCAGGCGCAGGCTCTGCACGCCGAACTGGTGCAGCATGGGCGCCACCAGCTCATAGCTGCGCTGGTCCGGCTTGAAGCCCAGCTGCTCGTTCGCCTGCACCGTATCGGCGCCCGCTTCCTGCAGGCGGTAGGCGCGCATCTTGTTCAACAGGCCGATACCGCGGCCTTCCTGGCGCAGATACAGCAGCACGCCCCGGCCTTCGGCGGCGATGCGCCGCAAGGCGCCCTCGAGCTGGGCGCCGCAGTCGCAGCGCTGGGAAAACAGCACGTCGCCCGTCAGGCATTCGCTGTGCACCCGTGCCAGCACGGGCGCGCCGTCGCCGATATCGCCCAGCACCATGGCCAGGTGCTCCTTGCCTGTCGAATGCTCGACAAAGGCATGCAAGGTGAATTCGGCCCACGGAGTCGGCAGCGCGCAGGAAGTGACGTAATCGAGGTCGGCGGCTGCGGCGGGGGCGGATTGCATGGTGTGCTCTTTTCGAAGGTTCCAGAGGTCATAACGGGTGCGCCGTGACTGCGGCGCACCCGTCATCATAACAAATTTACCGGCGGGCATTGGAGGCCCGCCTCGGTACGGGAAGCCGATACCGCGATGCATGGGCAGCACGATATCGGCGATCCGGAACGTCGGCTCAGTAGGGTAAATCAAACACCAGCACCTCGGCCGCCTCGGCCTGGCCCAGGCTGACTGCCGTCTCGCCAGTCACCTTCAGCGCGTCGCCGCCGGCCAGCGCGGTGCCGTTGACGGTGACGCTGCCGCGGATCACATGCACATACGCGGTGCGGCCGGCGGCCAGGGTGTGCGTCACGGCATCGGCGCCGTTCAGGATGGTGGCGAAGATCGACGCATCCTGATGGATCAGCACGGAGCCGTCGCGGCCGTCGCTGGAGGCGATCAGGCGCAGCTGGCCAGCCTTGCTTTCCGGCGTGAAGTGCTTCTCCTCGTAGCCTGGCGTTACACCTGCCTGGTTGGGCTGGACCCAGATCTGCAGGAAGTGCACGCCTTCCGTTTTCGAGTGGTTGAACTCGCTGTGACGCACGCCGGTGCCGGCCGTCATCCTTTGCACGTCGCCGTAATGCAGTACCGAGCCGTTGCCCATGCTGTCCTGGTGCTCCAGCGCGCCTTCCAGCACATACGAGATGATTTCCATGTCGCGGTGGCCGTGGGTGCCGAAGCCCTGGCCGGGGGCCACGCGGTCTTCGTTGATGACGAGCAGGGGGCCGAAACCGGTATGCTCTTCGTCGTAATAGCTGCCGAAGGAGAAGGTGTGGCGCGATTTCAGCCAGCCGTGATTGGCCAGGCCGCGGTCGTCGGATTTGCGTACTTGGATCATGATGAGCTCCTTTATGTTTGGTTTGTGCGACAATTTCGAATGCTTCGTTTCGGGCTTTTTTTCGTATTGCCGCCCCGATGAAAGAAGTATATGCCCCTCTCTCCGAATTAAAAAACGGAAAAATTACCGCTCCATTATCGAAAAATTCGAACATGCTTAGACTGAGCCTTGAAGCCCTGCAGATCGTCGACGCCATCGACCGGCGCGGCTCGTTTTCCGCCGCCGGCAAGGAGTTGCACCGGGTGCCGTCGACGATTTCCTATACGGTCGGCAAGCTGGAGGACGACCTGGGTGTGCAGGTCTTCGAGCGCAACGGCCCCCGCGTCGAGTTGACCCGCGCCGGGCGCGAATTGCTGAAGGAAGGACGCTACCTGCTCAAGGCGGCCCAGGACCTGGAACACCGTGTGCGGCGGGTGGCGTCCGGCTGGGAGACGGAACTGGCCATCGGCCACGACTCGATGTTTTCCAGCCTGGCCTTCGATGCCGATATCCGTGCCTTCTATGGCGTGGCCCAGCAGACCCGGCTGCGTATCGTTCGCGAAGCCCTGTCCGGCACGTGGGAAGCACTGCTGGACCGGCGCGTCGACCTGGTGGTGGGCGCGCCCGGCGACGGCCCGGCCGGCGGCGGCTACGTGTCCCAGCCCATCGGCAGCCTGCGCTGGGTGTTCGCCGTGGCGCCTGGCCATCCGCTGGCGGCACTGCCGGGGCCCCTGGGCCGCAACGACCTGCAGCACTACCGCGCCATCGTCATGGCCGACTCGGCCCGGCAGATGGCGCCCCGCACGGTCGGCTTGTTGCTAGGGCAGGACACCTTGACGGTGCCGGACATGACGTCGAAGCTGCAATACCAGCTGGCCGGCCTGGGCTTCGGCTTCCTGCCCGAGCCCTGTGCCCGCGCGGCCATCGCGGCCGGGCTGCTGGTGGAAAAGGCGGTGGAGGAACCGAAGCCGGACGAAACGTTCTATCTGGCGTGGCGCACGGGCGAAGGGGGCGCGGCACTGAACTGGTGGCTGGAGCGCATGCGCCGCCCCATGTTGTTCGACCGATTGTGCCTGCATCTGCCCCAATCCTTGCCGCACCACGTGCCACTTGCGACAACGCAAGATTTGCACGATATTTAGGCAAGTGATGCCTGGAAACTATTGACTGTTGCCAACAGTTTAGGAGTACCATAGGGTTCCCGGCGCGCTGCGCCTGCCTCTTTCCTGCCGAACCCGCCCGATGAATACAAGTCCCGTTTTTCTGCAATTGCTGGCTGACCGCCTCGGCAAGCCGGCGGCGCTGGTGCTGTGCACGGGCGGGCAGGGCGCACCGGAAGCGTTGCCGCCGGCGCTGACGGCCCTCGCCGGCCAGTTGCCCTGCCACTACCGCACGGGCGTGCCGGCGGCGCTGGCCGATGCCTTGGGCAGCGCCGGCTGGGTGCGCCTGACGGGCACCACCGTGTTGCAGGCCGAGGCCGCGCTGCCCGCCGCGGTTCCGGCCGGCATCGCCTATATCGGCGGCGACTGGCCACTGGCGCCACCGCCGAAGCCGGTCGGCCAGCAGGCCGCGTCGCGGGCACTGGCCCTGCAGCTGGTGCAGCTGGTCAGCAACGACGCCGATACCCATGAAATCGAAGCGCTGCTGCGGCGCGACCCCACCTTGTCGTATCACCTGCTGCGCCTCGTCAATTCCCTGCGCAGCGGCGGCGCGGCCGTGGGGCGCAAGGTCACCAGCTTCTCGCAGGCCATCCTGATCCTGGGCCGTCAGCAGTTGCGCCGCTGGCTGAACCTGATGCTGTTCGCTTCGCGCGAGGGCGACGTGCGCTCGCCGATGCTGCTGGCCCGGGTGTCCGTACGGGCGCGGCTGATGGAACTGCTGGCGCGTGCGGCGGGCCTGGACAAGCAGCACCAGGAGCAGGCCTTCATGTCCGGCATGTTTTCGCTGCTGGGTGTGCTGTTCGGCAGCCCGCTGCCCCAGGTGCTGGCGCCGCTGGCGCTGGCCGATGCCGTGCAGCGGGCATTGCTGGAGCGCACGGGCGAACTGGGCACCTTGCTGGCCCTGGTGGAAGCGGCCGAGCGGGGCGAGTTCGACGCCGTCGCGGCCGGCCTGGAATCGGTGCAGCTGGACGGCGACGAGTTCAACGCGCTGGTGGGCGACGCCTATGCGTGGATGCTGAGCGTGACGGGCAAACGCGATGCATGAGCCGGAAATCGATCAGTGCCTGAGCCTGGTGCGGGCCGCGCGCGGCCAGCAGGGCGAGGCATTGGCGCAGACCCTGGCCCAGCTGGAGGCGGCGCTGATGGCACAAACGGCGGCGACCGCGCCGGCTGCCGCGATGGAGCTGGACCTGGCCGGCTACGTGACGGGCTGGAATCCTGGCGCCGAGCAGATGTTCGGCTACACGGCCGACGAGGCACTCGGCCAGCACGTGTTGTTCCTGTACGTGGACGACGACGAGGCCGGCAATATCGCCGAGCTGGTGCTGGAATCGGGCAGTGCCGTGACGGATGTGCGGCGGCGCCGCAAATCGGGCGAAGTGATCTGGGTACGGCTGTCGATCGCGCTGGCCTGCGACGACAGCGGCGAACCCTGCGGCATGCAGGTGCGGCTGGCGCGAGTGAACCAGGGCCTGTCGCTGCAGGAAAAAACCAGCCTGCACGCCCGCATCATCGAGGACAGCGACCAGGGCGTCCTGATCACGGACGCCAACGAGCGCATCGTGTCGATCAACGGCGCCTTCACGCGCATCACGGGCTACACGATGGCCGAGGCAATCGGCCAGACACCGGACCTGCTGCGCTCGGGCGTGCACGACGCCGACCTGCGCGCCCAGGTGCGTTCGGCCATGCAGGGCGCGGGGCCATGGCGAGGTGAGATCGTCGGCCGGCGCAAGAATGGCGAGCTGTTCCCCCAGTCCGTCACGATCAGCGCCGTGCGCGACGAACGGGGCCGCATCAGCCATACCTTCTCGCTGTTTTCCGATATCAGCCGCCACAAGGCCGTCGAAGCGCGCATGCAGAAGATGGCGAACTACGACGCACTGACTGGCCTGCCGAACCAGGGCCTGCTGACCCAGCTGCTGGGCCAGGCCATGACGGAGGCGCGCCGCACGCGTACGCACGGCGCCGTGCTCGTCGTGGAAGTGGGGCGCCTCGGTTCCATCAGCGACACCTTGGGCCATGAAGTGGGCAATGCGCTGCTGGTGGAAGTGGCGCGGCTGCTGCGCGCCACCTTGCGCGAGGGCGACCTGCTGGCGCGGCTGGACGGCGGCAAGTTCGCCATCGGCCTGTTGCACGTGGAAAAGC
Source organism: Pseudoduganella buxea (assembly GCF_009720835.1). Lineage (GTDB taxonomy): Bacteria > Pseudomonadota > Gammaproteobacteria > Burkholderiales > Burkholderiaceae_D > Rugamonas > Rugamonas buxea. Next base: position 22,366 of record NZ_WNKZ01000054.1, on the reverse strand, counting down.
GCGAGCATGCCGCGCTGGTGGCGCGCAAGCTGATCGACAGCCTGGCCGCGCCCATCGTCACGGGCCCGCACTCGCTGCAGGTGGGCACGCACGTGGGCATCGCCGTCTACCCGGACGACGCGGCCGACCCGGAAACGCTGCTGCGCGGCGCCGACGTGGCGTCGAGCCGGGCCGGGCGCACCCACGAGCCGGCCCTGCTGTTCTTCAGCGAGGAAATGAACCAGCGCGCCAAGGAACACCTGCGCATCGAAAGCGAGCTGCGCGACGCACTGGCGAACGACGAGCTGATGCTGTACTACCAGCCCAAGGTCAGCCTGCGCAGCGGCCGCATCGTCGGCGCCGAGGCGCTGCTGCGCTGGCGCCATCCCGTGCGGGGCCTCGTGTCGCCGGGCGTGTTCATTCCCGTGGCCGAAGAGACGGGCCTGATCACGGAACTGGGCAACTGGGTGGTGGAAGAGGCCTGCCGCCAGATCCGCCAGTGGCGCGACGCCAATGTCATCATGCCGCCCGTGGCCGTCAACCTGTCGGCCAGGCAGTTCGACCGCGGCCTGCCGCAGCGGATGGGGCAGGTGCTGGAGCAGTACCAGGTCCACCCCGAACAGCTGATGCTGGAGATCACGGAAAGCCTGCTGGTGCGGGGCGCCGACAGCGTCATCGCCATCATGAACGAGCTGGTGGCGATGGGCCTGGCGCTGGCGCTGGACGATTTCGGCACCGGCTATTCCAGCCTGGCCTACCTGAAGAAATTCCCCATCAGCACCCTGAAGATCGACCGTGCCTTCGTCGTCGGCCTGCCGCACGAGCAGAACGACTGCGCCATCGCCCGCGCCATCGTCACGATGGGGCAGCAGCTGCGCCAGGAAATTGTCGCCGAAGGGGTGGAAACGATGGAGCAGATGCACTTCTTGCGCGAGCTGGGCTGCGACCAGCTGCAAGGCTACCTGTTCAGCCAACCCGTCCCTGCCGCCGATTTCGAACGCATGCTGCGCGAAGGCCGGCGGCTGTCCTTCACGGGGCCATAGCCGAGTCTGTGTCAACATCGGGGTCAGGCACGAATGTCGACACGAAGCCAATGGTAGAACAAAGCAAAAGCCGCTCTCGCGAGCGGCTTTGTCGTTCCCCGTCCACGCCGGGGATCAGGCTTGGGGCGCTGCCCTTTGCTCAGCGCTTGTCGTCGTTTTTGTGGCTTTGCCGACCGGCCTGGGCGTGCTGTTCCGGCGTACCGCCGCGGGTACCACCGCTGCCGCCCGTGTTGCCGCCGCTGCTGGCCGCGTTGCCGCCGCCACCGCCGGAGCCTTGCGAGCCGCTTTGACGGTTGCCGTCGTTCTTGTGGCTCATGCTGCCGGCTTTACGGGCTTCCTCGGACGTGAACTCGTGAGCATTGCCGGATGCGTGTGCGGCACGGCCGCCTTCGCTGGCGATTTCGCGCTGCCGCTGCGGATCCATCGAGGCGAACCCGCGATTGCTGGTGTCGCCGCTCTGCTTGCTCCCCTTGTTGCCGCCCTGGTTGTTGCCGCCCTGATTACCGCCTTGGTTCGATGATGCCATGGTGATCTCCTTGTATGATGAGGACATTGCAGTCCTTTACGACCTGCAGGTCTGCTGGCCTGGCACCCGCTTGTCAAGGTGCGCGTCATGTAAAGGAGTGCTCATCTTAGGCCCCCCGGTTGGGCATTTTTATAAGAGCGAAGGAGGGTGGTTTGTAGGACAAACACCCACCAGAAAGTAACACAGCAGTGGCTTTATTTCACATTTTGAAGAGCTGTTGTGGCCCGACAATTTGTCACCGTTGCAGGTGATTGAATCCATTCAAGAATCCCAGCCATGCAAGCCTTACCCTTGAGATTGGCCCCCGGCGACGACCTGCGCGCCGCTATCGAGGCGGCCGTGCGGGTGCACGGTGCCGGCGCGGCCTTTGTCCTGCAGGGCATTGGCAGCCTCTCCGTGGCACGGCTGCGCTACGCCGGCCGGCCGCTGCCGACCGAGCTCGCCGGCGACCTGGAAATCCTGACCCTGGCCGGCACCGTTTCGCCGGACGGCGCCCACCTGCACATGAGCGTTGCGGGGCCCGATGGCGCGGTGTTGGGCGGACACGTGGCACCGGGCTGCATCGTCCGCACCACCGCCGAGCTGTTGATCGCACTGCTGGCTGGGCACGCCTTTGCCCGCGAGCTCGACCTCGCCACGGGCTACCCGGAGCTGGCGATCCGGCGGCTCTAGCGCAGCCCGGACCGTCCCTGGCGCAGCGGATCGAGCAGGCCGCGCAAGTCGTTGTGGTCGAGTTCGTACATCAGCGCCAGCAGCGCGCCCAGCTCGCCTTTCGGAAAGCCGGCACCGGCCATCCAGCCCAGATAGTGACCCGGCAGGTCGGCCAGCTTGCGGCCCTTGTATTTACCGTAAGGCATTTCACGGGTCAGCAGTTGCTGAAGGGCGTCGCTGTTCATCATTGTTGAATTGAGTTCAAATATGTTCTGTCCAGCCCGGGCTTTTTCGAAGGAATAAAAGCCGGGATACTGCATGGCTTCCACTTTACCAGGAGTCGCCATGCCCCTTGCCTTGCTGGCGCTGACCATCAGCGCGTTTGCCATCGGCACGACCGAATTCGTCATCGTCGGCCTGCTGCCCACCATTGCCGCCGACCTCGGCGTCACCCTTCCTTCGGCCGGCCTGCTGGTCAGCCTGTACGCCCTGGGCGTGGCCGTCGGCGCGCCCGTCTTGACGGCGCTGACGGGCAAGCTGCCCCGCAAGATCCTGCTGCTGTCCCTGATGGTGCTGTTCACCGCCGGCAACCTGATGGCCTGGCAGGCACCCGGCTACACATCGCTGGTGGCCGCCCGCATTCTGACGGGCCTGGCGCACGGCGTGTTCTTCTCGATCGGTTCCACCATTGCCACATCGCTGGTGCCGAAGGAAAAGGCAGCCAGTGCGATTGCCATCATGTTCACGGGCCTGACGGTGGCCCTCGTCACCGGCGTGCCGCTGGGCACCTTCATCGGCCAGCATTTCGGCTGGCGCGAAACCTTCCTGGCTGTCTCCAGCCTGGGCGTGCTCGCCTTTGTCGGCAGCCTGGTGTTCGTGCCCGCGTCGATCCGTCACACGCCGCCCGCCTCGCTATTGCAGCAGTTGCAGGTGCTGCGCCAGCCGCGCCTGCTGCTGGTGTACGCCATGACGGCCGTCGGCTACGGCGGCTCCTTCATCGCCTTCACCTACCTGGCGCCGATCCTGCAACGCCTGGGCGGCTTCGGTGAAAGCGCCGTGGGCGCCGTGATGCTGGTGTACGGTATTTCCGTCGCCATCGGCAATATCTGGGGTGGCAAGCTGGCCGACCGGCGCGGGCCCGTCAGCGCCCTGAAGATCATCTTCCTGGGCCTGGCGGCCGTGCTGCTGGTGCTGTCGTTCACGGCATCGAACCCGTGGCTGGTGGTGCTGACCGTGCTGGCCTGGGGCGCCGTTGCCTTCGGCAACGTGGCGGGCCTGCAGGTGTACGTCGTGCAGCAGGCCGAGCGCTTCGCGCCCCGCGCCGTCGATGTCGCCTCAGGCCTGAATATCGCCGCCTTCAACCTGGGCATCGCCGGCGGCGCCTGGGGCGGCGGCCATATCGTCGAGGAGCTGGGCCTGGTGCACACGGGCTGGATCGGCGCCCTGGTCGTGCTGGCCGCCTTCGGCCTGACGGCACTGTCCGGCCGGCTGGACCGGCTCGATCCCCGGCCGGCGGCGCTCAAGGGCAGTGGGGTGCGGGTGGCGGCGCACTGACAATCGATCCGGCAAGATGCCCGCGGCCGGCGCCGTATTTTCACTGGCCATCGCCACCAGGGGCGGAGCTGTCTCCGATCGGCGGCAAGCATCCTCGGCTTTCATGAAAAACGCCGCTTTGCAGCGGCGTTTTCTTCACTCCGTTTCGTCACCACGGGATACGCCCACGCAAGTCATCCGCGCGCCGGGTTCCCGCCGTGACTGGCTTTCTTCAGCGGCGGCGCTTGCGCGCGACGGCCGCGCCCATCAGCGCCAGGCCACCACCGAGCATCAGCCAGGTTTGCGGTTCCGGCACCGGGGCGGTCTGGAGGGTCAGCGTGAACTTTTCGGCCCCGATGTCGCCATACTCGTAACTTCCCAGGGAGAAGCGAACGTGGCCCTTCAGATCGAAGGTTTCCGGGGCGGCGAAGACGGGAACGATCGACCCTGTTGCGATGAACGCCCCGTCGAGGTTATTGGGAGCGTGCAGGTTGCCCGCGTTGGACATATCTACTTCAACTACGTCCGCAATCACGGCGAACGAGTTGGAGCCGGTGCCGTTCAGGTACGCCGTCATCGTGAACCCCGTCGCGACGACTCCCTCCGGAATGATGACGTTAAAATAAGTCGACGCGTTGCCAGCATGCCCCATGGTGGCAGCCGCGAACGAATCAAGCGAGATCACGGTTGCGGATGGGGATTGGGAAACAAGACTGATGCTCTGGCCGGCGGTCTGGGAAGTGACAAGCCAGTCGCCGAACTGCCACGTATCAGCAGCGCTGGCAGTTGGAGATGCGAGCACTGCGGCAGTTGCGAGCATGGATAAAAAAGCGCGCATTGGGTTCCTTGGGAAATGGTGGTAGCGGAAATGATGCCTTTAGCATAACACCTACTGCCACTCAAAAATCTCGCCAAAAGTCACGAGCGGTCGATCGGGTGCGCGTCGCGAAAACACGCTCCGCCTGGGCGTTCTCAACCGCCCAGGAAGCCCATCGGTCCCGCATCGAACGCCGTCTTGTGCTCGGCCATGCAGAAATAATAGGTCCTACGCCGGTAGGTGGACGTGGCGGCCGTGGCCTTGTCCACTTCCATCTCGCAGACGGGGCACAGCGGATGCGCGCCGCTTGCCGTGCGGCGCCGGGCATAGGCCCGGTTCGACATGGGATCGAGCCAGCCCTGGCCCTGGTATTCCAGCACATTGGCCGTATTGCGCGCCACGGTGCGACCGAAGTAGCGTTCCACCACGCGCAGCGCCAGGTCGATCCCCGAGGACAAGCCGCCCGCGCTGGCGAATTTTCCGGACTCGACGAAGCGGGCACCCCGCGCCAAATGGACATCCGGGAATTCCATGGCGAACTGCCTGAAGGATCCGTGGTGAGTGGTGGCGCGCTTGCCGGACAACAGCCCGGTTTTCGCAAGCACGAATGCGCCCGTGCACACCGACATCGTCAGCGCCGCCGTACGCGCCGCTTCCCTGATCCAGGCGATGGCTGCGGGGCTGGGCCCGCCTTGCGCGGGAATGACGACGATCTGGGGCGGCGGCGCCGTGGCGAAAGTGTATTCCGGCGTGATCGTCATGCTGCCCCCGGCCTTGATGGGCGCCGTCGTTTCGGCGACCGTGAACAGGCGGAACAGGGGCCCGTCGTCCCGCCCCGGAATCATCACGTTCTGGAACACCTCCCACGGCCCCGTGAAATCGATCAGCACGGCGCCGTCCGACAGCAGGAAAGCCACGTCGATCGGCCCTTGCGCAGGGGGCGCCAGCGCCGGCGCCACGGTCGCAGGCACGGCTGCGTCGCCGATGCGGGGAAGGGCGGCCATCAAGGCCGAGGCGGTGCTTGCACGGAAGAGGTCACGTCGATTCATGGTGGTCGTAGCGGTTGGTTGACAAGGCAACCAGTGTGTCATTGCCCTGCCGGCCATGCCAGGCGGCTCGCTGCACGGGGCCGTGCATTCGCTGCAAAGTGTTCCGAGGCAAGTTCGTTTCCTCTATGATTGCGCCATGACTTGGAGCAAGAATTTTTCTATACGCGACGGGTGGCCAACTGCATCGGTCGCCTGGCTTGCCATCGGGGTGTTCGACGGCCTGCAGACCGTGGTGTCGATGCATGCGATGGGCATGGAGCACGCCTGGGTGACACTGTTTTGCGTCACCGTGGTGTCCTGGGCACCTTGGGCCATGCTGACACCGGTGGCGCTGTACTTCCTGAGGCACCATCCCATTCCCACCAGGGCGGTGCTGCCGTGGCTCGTGCACGGCGCGGCGTGCCTGGCGATCTGGGCGCTCTGGGCCGCCTGGACATCGCTGCTCGAACACGTGACGAATCCTTATGCGTACCCGCAAGCGGACCCCTTGCTGCCGCTGCTCAAATCGAAACTGCTGGGCAACCTGCCCGGGACTGTCATGGTCTACGGCGCCGTTATCGTGCTGAGCATTACCTTCGAGACGCGCTCCCGGCTGTTGTTTCAGCAAGCGGCCAGCGCGCGGCTGTCCGAGTCGCTGGCACAATCGCAGCTGGCCGCGCTCAGGCTCCAGCTCGAACCCCATTTCATCTTCAATGCGCTCAACGCCATCACGGCGCTGATCCGGGAACAGCGCAATGGCGAAGCCGTCGACATGACGGCCGCGCTGGGCGACCTGCTGCGCCGCGTGACGGACCAGACGACGGGGCAGTTCGTCACGCTGGGGGAAGAGATCGATTTCCTGGGCAAATACCTGGGCATCCAGCAGATGCGCTTCGGCGCGCGGCTGCGCTGCCGCATCGACATCCCCGACGCGCTGATGACGGCCCAGGTGCCCGAGTTCATCCTCCAGCCGCTGGTGGAAAACGCCATCCAGCACGGCATCGCACAGCGCGGCAAGGGTGGCGCGCTGCGGGTCGCCGCCGCCAGCGACGGCGCGGTCCTGACCCTTCAGGTATTCAACGAAGGCCCGCTGCTGGCAGATCCCGTGCCGGCCGGCGTCGGTTTGTCCAATACGCGCCAGCGCCTGCACGCACTGTATGGGCACGCCCAGGCCCTGACCTTGCAAAACGACGGTACGGCGGGCGTGCTCGCCACCGTCGCGCTGCCTTACCGGATTGCCAGATGAGTGCCTTGCGGGCCGTGATCGTCGACGATGAACCGCTGGCGCGCCGCAACCTGGTGGCGCTGCTGGCGCAGGACCCTGCCATCGAGGTGGTGGCCCAGTGTGGCTGTGCCGAGGAAGCCATGGCGGCCCTGCCGGCGTGCCGGCCAGACCTCGTCTTCCTCGACATTGAAATGCCGGAATGCGACGGCTTCACCTTGCTCGAGCGCCTCGGTTCGGCGCCGGAATTTGCCATCGTCTTCGTCACGGCCCATCACCAGTTCGCGCTGAAGGCGTTCGAAGTGGGCGCGCTCGACTATATCCTGAAGCCCTTCGGTGACGCGCGCTTCTTCACGGTGCTGGCGCGGGTGAAGGCGCGCGTGGCGGGATCGGGAATGGGCCGCCGCTTCCTGGTCAGGAACGCCGGCACGCTCGATGTCGTGAAGTTCGCCGAAATCGATTGGGTCGAGGCCAGCGACTACTATTCGACCCTGCATGCGGGCGGGCGTGCCCACATGCTGCGCCGCAGCCTGACCGAGCTCGATGGCCTGCTGGCCGCGCACGGCTTTCGCCGCATACACCGCTCCGCCATCGTCAATCTCGACCGGATCGCCACGCTCGAGCTTCGTGCCGATGGCGAATACGAAGCGGTGCTGCGCACCGGCGAACGCCTGCGCATCAGCCGAAGCTACCGCAAGGCGATCCTCGACAGCCTGGGTGAGACCTAGCGTGGGCCAGCGCGCATGCGGGCGGCTTGCAGACTGCCGGGACGCGGCCGGTACTGCTATGATCGCTAGCGTGCTTGAGGTCCATGCCGAGGGGGATGTGTAATGAAAGTGCTGGCCGCTGTCCTGGTTTTCTTCGTGGTCCAGTCTCTGGGCTGCCACGCCGCCGCAGCGCAGTCATCGACCACGCGCAACGCGCCCGCCCGGAGTGCGACCGAGTCGGCGTTGATGGCGCTCGAAAAGCAGCGGGCCGACGCCATCGTGCAACGGGACATTCCGGCCCTGCAGCGCCTGATGGACCGCTACTATCGTCACGTGGAAAGCCGGGGCAGGGTTCGCAGCAAGACGGAGCTGCTGACCGCGCTGGAGCGGGGCGATTTCCGTTTCCAGACCTATTACAACGACACGGCGGAAATCCAGCTGCTCGATGGCGGCAAGACGGCCATCGTCGCCGGCGAGTTTCACAGCCAGGAGGAAGGCCGCAAGGTCTTCCATGGCCGGTATGTGCGCATCTGGGTGCTGCAGCGGGACGGCTGGAAAAACACTTTTCACCAGGGGACGGAGATCCGCGCCGCGGCCGACCGCAGCAGCTGCGACTAGCCGGCGCTCGCCCTACGCGGTCGGTTGCGGAAACCATCGGGAGAAAACCGCCTGCGCTGCATGAGGGAGGCGGCCCTGGGCCGGCAACGTTATCATCCACGGATCGGGCGGGCAGTGCGCCTGCCGCACCGTCACTTTCATGGAGGGCGAAACAGCATGCCAATCGAGAAAAAAGTCGAGAACTTCGGCGTAGCGTGGGAAGACCAGTACGGTTATGTGCAGGCCGTCCAGGTCAAGGACACGATCTATATTTCCGGCCAGTTGAGCCATGACGGCGAAGGCCGGCTGGTGGCGCCGGCCGACGTCGACGCCGCGGGCAAGCCCGTCGATTTTTCACAGATGGAAGCCCAGCTGCACCAGACCTACCTGAATGCCAAGGCCTTGCTGGCCCGCTACGGCGCAGGTCTGGACGACGTCGTCGAGGAAACCCTGTACGTGCTCGACGTGGACGCGGCCTTCGCCGCGGCGGGCAAGGTCCGGAAAGCCATGTACGGCGTCGACCAGCCGCAGTGCGCCAGCAACCTGATCGGCGTCTCGCGCCTGGCGTTTCCCGCCCAACTGGTGGAAGTGACCTTCCGGGCCGTGCTCGCCGGCCGTCCGTAGGGAACCGCTGATTTATTCATGGCGGCGATCTTCGCCGTGAGAAAACGCGCCCAGCTGCGCCACAAATGCCCCGCCATACCCTGGTATGACAGGGCATTTGCGTCTTGCTGGACACGTTTTTCAAGACGAATCTCATCCACCAGCAATAAATCAGCGATTCCCTAGCGCTGGTCCGTCACTCCGGCCCCAGGCGCGGTAGAGGCCGGGCCCTTCTTCAATTGCTTCATGAACTGCTGGAAATGCGGCTTGAAGGCGGCAAACAGGGGGTGGTCCTTCTGTTCCAGCATCACTTCGCTGAACAGCTTCAGGCCGACGGCAAACGACGTGGCGGACTGCTCGTCGAAGTCGCCCCGGCTGCGCATGCGGCGCACGATGGCGATGATGTCGTCGTGATTGCCCACTTCAAACTGCAGCGGCTCGTGGCTGGAACCGGCGCCGGCGGCGTCGGTCAGGTGTTCCAGGGTTACGCGGTAACGGTGCTGTTTCATGATGGCCTCCTTGGCTGTGCAGTATAGCGTTTCAGCCCGCCGGCAGCAGCAGCGCGTGCTGCGTGGCCGTGTGAAAATCGCGCCAGACCCGGTTCAAGTCGCTGCCCCGGTGGGCCGCCTGCAAGCCGCAGTAAGGGTAGATCGTGTCCACCGCGTGCCGGCACGTTTCGACCAGTTCCAGCGCCACGGCCTGCAGGGGCGCCGGGTCGAAGGTATCCCCGTTCGCCGCGGCACCCCAGGCCGCATCGAGCAGCCGGTAGAAGCGCGTGCGCACCGCGTCGACGGCCGCGTCCTGCCCATCGAGCCGGGCTGCCACATGGGGCAACGCCAGCAGGGGCGGGGCGGCGGCGCTTTGCCGGCGCGTGGCCAGCACGAGCCGCGCCAGTGCCAGGAAGTGCCGTGCCATGCCGAGCAGGTTGGCGCCCAAGGTGACGAAGGCGAGCGGCATGAACGGGAAGCGATACAAGGGTCCGGGCGCCGTGGCGCAGGCCGGGTCGATGGTAAAGGCGTATTCCGCCGGGACCCAGGCGCCGTCGATGCGGTAGCTGTGCGAGGCCGACGCGTGCAGGCCGATGCTGCCCCAGGTCGGCTCCACCGTCACGTGTTCGGCCGGGAAGATGAAGGCGCGGATGCGCGGCGCGCTGCCCGGGGCATCGTCGTCATCGTCGCGCAGCACGGCGTTCAAGGTGAAGTGGGTGGCCATCGGCGCGCCGCTGGCATAGTCCCACCGGCCCGTGATGCGCCAGCCGTCGCCTTCACGCACGGCGTGACCCGTCGGTGCGCCGCTGCCGGCCACGCATACGCCCGGCGTGGACAGGATCGATCGGGCCAGCGCCGAAGGCAGGAAGCCGGCGAACCAGCCGGCGCCGGCGCACAGGGTGACGACCCAGCCCACGCTGCCATCCTGCGCGGCGATGGCTTCCTCCAGCCGCACCACGTCCGGCAGCGGCAGTTCCAGGCCGCCGCAGGCGCGCGGCGCCAGCATCTTCAGCCAGCCGTTGCGGTGGATAAGGGCCTGCTGCGCGGGCGTGAGCCAGCCCGCCGCGTCGGCGGCGCGGCAGTCTTCCGCGTCGAGGGCGAAGTCCTTCATCTGGCCTTCCAGTAGATGTTGTCCAGGCTGCCCTTGCCGAAGTATTTTTCGTATTCCTGGGCGGCCGACGAGTCCATCATGCCGGCGATATAGTCGATCACGAGGCGCTCGCGCGAGTCGTGCAGGCAGCGCAGCTCGGGCGGCAGCAGCACGTTGTCCTTGTTGTAGGCCTGGTCCGTCAGCACTTCGAACAGCCCGCGGATGATCTTCTCGCCCCGCTTCTCGTACAGCTGCACGTCCTTCTTGCGCAGGATGGCGCGCCACAGCAGGTTCTTCAGGCCCGTGGCCAGCGCGCCCATCGAGCGGTAGCCCAGTTCCGGCCCGTGCTCGCCATCGACGACGGCGATGTCGCGGCACAGCTCATGGACGATCTGCGACGTCATCTCCTTGCGCAGCACGATGGAGTATTCCTCCGAGCTGGCCTGGGCTTCCGATTTCAGCGCCTCCTCGTGGGCGCCGTGGGCGATGTCCGAGAACGGCTGGTAGGCATCGGCGAACTTCTTGCTGATCTTGAACTCGTGCAGGATCTCGCCCCACGTGATGATGCCGAAGCTGAGCGCATCTTCCAGGTCGTGGGCGGCGTAGGCGATTTCGTCGGACAGGTCCATGATCTGCGCGTCGATGCTCTTGCGGATGTCCAGGCCATGGCGGGCCAGTTCGCCCGTCAGGAAGGCGTGGTCGTCGTCGTACAGGAACTTGCGCGGGTTCTCGGTACGGGTATAGAAATACTTGGTAATGCCTGCCAGCGAGCGCACCGTCAGGTTCAGGCCAGCGTAGGCGTGATGTTTCTTTTCCAAGGTGCGCAGGATGCGGAAGGCTTGTGCGTTACCCTCGAACCCCCCGCAGCCGGCGCCCAGCTCGTCCAGGATGCGCTCGCCGTAGTGGCCGAAGGGCGGATTGCCGATATCGTGGGCCAGCGCGCAGGTCTCGGCCACGACGCTGCGGCCCAGGCCCAGGTCCGCCGCGATCGAGCGGGCGATCTGCGCCACTTCCAGGCTGTGCGTCAGCCGGTTGCGGTTGAAGTTGTTGGCATCCACGCCCAGCAGCTGCATCTTGCCCTGCAGGCGCCGGAACGAGGCGGAGTACAGCACGCGCGCATAATCGCGCATGCATTCCTCGCGGCCCTCGGCGCGGCCGTCCCGCTGCGCGTGGACCCGGTATTCCAGCGGCAGCACGCGTGCTTCCTGCTCCCTGGCATAGGCGATGGTCGGTTCGTCGTACATGATGCGTTTTCCTCTCTGCGAAGCGTCACGCGATTCTAGACCACGGCGCCCCGGGCCGGGCGGTGTATATTGCAGCCCGTTCCACTTATCGCCTTGAAAGCCGCTGCCCCCATGTCGCCCGTATTCCTGTTTCTCGTCATCTTCGCCTATTTCGGCCTGCTGCTGGGCGTGGCCTGGTTCACGTCGCGCGGCGCCAATAACGACAGCTTCTTCATCGGGAACAAGCGCTCGCACTGGGGCCTGGTGGCTTTCGGCATGGTGGGCACCACGCTTTCCGGCGTGACGTTCATCAGCGTGCCCGGCGCGGTGGGGCGCGACGGCTTCGGCTACCTGCAGATCACCCTGGGCTATGTGCTGGGCTACCTGCTGGTGACGGTCGTGCTGCTGCCGCTGTACTACCGGCTGCGCCTGACGTCGATCTACCACTACCTCGATGTGCGGCTGGGACGGCGCGCCTACCAGAGCGGCGCCGCCTTCTTCATCGTCTCGCGCACCCTGGGCGCGACGGCGCGGCTCTACCTGGTCGTCAACATCCTGCAGGCCACCATCCTCGACCGGCTGGGCGTGCCATTCTGGGCGACCAACCTGGTGATCCTGGCGATGATCCTGCTGTACACCTATGAAGGTGGCGTCAAGACCATCGTCTGGACCGACATGCTGCAGACGGCGGGCATGCTGACGGGCCTCGTCACGTGCACGTGGTTCCTGCTGCACCGGATGGACCTCGACGTGGCCGGCGGCCTGGCGCAAATGCAGGCGGCCGGGCTGGCGCGGGTGTTCGACTGGAACGTCGACAGCCCTACCTTCTTCTGGAAGCAGGTGGTGGCGGGCGCCTTCATCACGATCGCCATGACGGGCATGGACCAGGAGATGATGCAGAAGAATATCTCCGTGCGCACCCTGGCCGGGGCGCAGAAGAACATGCTGCTGCTGACCCTCATCCTCGTGCTGGTGCTGGCGCTTTTCCTGTTCCTGGGCGGCCTGCTGCACCTGTACGCGCCGCAGGCGGGCATCGCCGCCACCGGCGACAAGCTGTTCCCGGCCGTCGTCATGGAGCGCCTGCCGGCCTTCGTGCAGCTGGTCTTCTTCATCGGTCTGGTGAGCGCGCTGTTCCCCAGTGCCGACGGGGCCATCACGGCGCTGACGTCGTCGTTCTGCATCGACCTGCTGGGCATCCAGAGGCCGGGGGAAAGAGGCAGCTTGCCGGAAGCAAGCCGCGTGCGCTGGCGCCACCGCGTGCACCTGGGTTTCTGCGCGCTGTTCCTGCTGCTCGTGATGGTGTTCAAGTGGATCGACAGCGCCAGCATGATCGGTGTCATCCTGAAGCTGGCCGGCTACACCTATGGGCCGCTGCTCGGCCTGTTCGGCTTCGGCCTGCTGAGCAGCCGCGGCGTGCGCGAACGGTGGGTGCCGGTCGTCGTACTGGCCGGCCCCATGCTGTGCGCGGTGCTGGAATGGCAGCAGGCGGCCCTGTTCGGCAGCTACCGGCTGGGCCTCGAACTGCTGCTCATTAACGGCCTGTTCGTGATGGCGGGACTTTGGCTGATCTCAATACCGGGTCAGGCCCGCGCCAGTGTGACCGTAGCGCAATAGAATTTTTTACATTCGGCTGTTACAGTCCCTTATTCACGTTTTTCTCATTCAGGAGTTCCGATGTCCCGATCCGTAGCATCCACCCTGCGCGGCGGCCTTGGGCGCGTCTGGCGCTTCATCGATGCCAGCCGCCGCGCCGTTCTCAACCTGATTTTCCTCGTCATCCTGATCGCGCTGCTGTACGCCATCTTCGGCGGCGGCGTCAAGCCGCTGGGGAACAAGACCATGCTGGTGCTGAACCTGAACGGCCAGCTGGTCGAGCAGACCCCGGGCGGCGCCAAGCTGGCGCAGCTGGCCAATATCGGTGACGACGACGGGCGCCGCTTCGTCCAGTTGCGCGACGTGCTGAAGGTGCTCGACGCCGCCGCGCGCGACCCGCAGATCGCCGGCGCCGTGCTGGTGCTGGACGAGATGGACGGCGGCGGCCAGGCCATGCTGCGCGAAGTGGCGGCCGGCATCGACCGCTTCAAGGCCAGCGGCAAGACCGTCGTGGCGTGGGGCTCGAACTTCAACCAGCGCCAGTACCAGGTGGCCTCGCATGCCAGCGAAGTGTATGTGCACCCGATGGGCAGCGTGATCCTGGACGGCTTCGGCCAGTACCGCAACTACTACCGCGATGCCCTCGACAAGCTGGGCATCACGGTCAACCTGATCAAGGTCGGCACCTTCAAGAGCGCGGCCGAGCCGTTCATCGGCAACGGCCCGTCCGACGCCGCGCGCGAGGCGGACGCCTACCTGAACAACGACCTGTGGGCCCGCTACACGCAGGAAGTGGAGACGGCGCGCAAGATGGCCAAGGGCAGCATCATGCAGGCCATCGACACCCTGCCGCAGCTGCTGGAAGCGAACGGCGGCAACCTGGCCCGCCTTGCCCAGCAGGTCAAGCTGGTGGATGGCCTGAAGACGCGCGACCAGATAAGAGAACTGATGCTCCAGCGCGGCATGCCCGACGCCGACGGCAAATCCTTCCGCCAGGTCGGTTTCGACGAGTACCTGGCGCGCCTGCACCAGCCGCTGACGGGCGACGCCATCGGCGTCGTCATGGCCGTGGGCGAGATCGGCGACGGCATCGCCGCACCGGGCTCGATCGGCGGCCTGTCGACGTCGAACCTGATCCGCCTGGCCCGCGAGGACGACAATATCAAGGCCATCGTGCTGCGCGTCGATTCGCCCGGCGGCAGCGCCTTCGGTTCGGAACTGATCCGGCGCGAGCTGGAACTGACGCGCGCGGCCGGCAAGCCCGTCGTCGTCTCGATGGGCAATGTGGCCGCCTCGGGCGGCTACTGGATCGCGATGGCGGCCGACGAAATCATCGCCGACCCCACCACCATCACCGGTTCGATCGGCGTGTTCGCGCTGTTCCCCACGGTGGAAAAGGTGATGGACAAGGTGGGCATCCACAGCGCCGGCCACACCACCACGTGGCTGGGCGGCGCGGGCGATCCGACCCGCCCGCTGGACCCCCGCTTCGGCCAGCTGCTGCAGGCTTCCGTCAACAGCATCTACGGCGAATTCACCGGCAAGGCGGCCAAGGCCCGCAAGACGACGCCGGAGAAGATCGACGCCGTCGCCCAGGGCCGCATCTGGACGGGCGCGCAGGCGCAGGAACGGGGCCTGGTCGACACCCTGGGCAGCTTCGGCGATGCACTGAAGTCCGCCGCGCGCCGCGCCAAGCTGGGCGCCGACACGCGCGTCGTCTACATCGAGCGCGAAGGCAGCAAGTTCGACAAGCTCGTCGAGTTCTTCGGCGGTTCGGCCGCCAAGGCCATGGTCAAGGTGCTGCAGAAGGAAGCCGGCGTCGCGCTGGTCCCCACCGGCATGCCGCTGGGCGTGGCGACCGACGCCGCGCGCGACCTGAACTGGCTGAACGAGATGACGACCCAGCGCAAGCCCTTCATGGCGCTGACGCATTGCCTGTGCACGTCGCCGGATTGAGGACGGGCAGGCAATGGCATTCGATGTCAGCGAACAATTCGTGCGGGCAACGGAGCTGGCGCTGGGCGCCACGCTGCCTGCGGCCTACCGCAACGCCATGATGGCCAGTAACGGCGGCACGGTCGATGCCGCCGGCGACGACTGGGCGCTGTGTCCCATCCGCGACACGTCGGACCGCAAGCGCCTGGCCCGCAGCGCCAACGACATCGTCACCGAAACGGCACGTTGCCGCGAATGGCGCGGTTTCCCGCTCGATGCGGCCGTCATCGCGCAGAACGGGGCAGGCGACTGCCTCGTCCTGCGGCGGGCGGGCAACGTTTTCCTGCCCGCGGCGTGGATCTGGCGGCATGAGGATGCGGCCCTGGCGCCGGTAGGCGCGGATGTTTCGGCCCTGGACCGGCACGCCTGAGGCCATCGGCCCTGGTGTCAACGCCACGGCGCCCACTCTCTGAGATATGCCTCCAATCCGGGTCCACCGGCCAGTCCGTCGCAGTCCCCGCGCGGCAGCCGCGCCAGCACGGCCGCCATCGCCTCGTTGAATCCGGCCAGCTGCCCGCAGCGCCGTACGCATTGCCCCAGGCGGGGGCCGGGCAGGTGGCGCAGCGCCGTGACCAGCACGTTCTCCAGCCACGCTTGCCGGGCCGGCGGGTAGGGCGCCGTGGCGCGGAAGCGGTGCGTGACGTGTGACGCCGGTACACCCAGCAGCGGGAAGCCTGAACGCCACCAGCGCAGGGACAAATCGACGTCTTCCAGCCCGAATTCGCGGAACGGACCGAAGCCCCCTTCGGCCAGGAAGCGCTCCGTGCGTACCGCCAGGCAGCCGCCCGGCACGATGCCGACCTCGTGGACTGCAGCGACTGCAGGCCGGCACCACTGGTAGGTAAACAGCGGATCGACCAGGCGCGCGCCGCAGCCGGCCAGCGCCGGTTCGCGCCGGTCGTGCACGGCCGGGCCGGCAACGGCGTCGGGGCGGCGATCGATGGCGTCCAGCAGCGGCGGCAGCCAGCCGCCATCGACATCGCAGTGCGCGTCCAGGAACACCAGCGCGGGCTGCGTGGCCGACCGTGCGCCGGCATTGCGGGCCGGCGCGATGCCTTCGTGGGGCCGGCGCAGCACGCGCACGGGCGCGGGCCAGTCATGGTCCGTGCTGCCATCCGTGCTGCCGTCGTCGACGATCACTATTTCAGCAGGCAGCCACTGGGCGGCCAGCAGGGATGCGACGGTGGCGGCCAGCGCCTCGCCTTCCTGGTACGTCGAGATGACGACCGTGACGGGAAGGTGCGCGGACGTCGGCGTCATGGCGATTGCAAGGCCGCTGGCAACTGCGCCGCGATGCCGGCCGGCGTGTCGCGGCGGCTCCAGAAGGTGCGGCACTCGGGCAGCGGATTGTGTTCGCTCCACGTCAAGGCATCCGGGACGAACAGCAGGGCATAGCCGCGCAGCAGCGAGAATTCGCAGAAGCGGTCGGCGCCAAGGCGCGCGGCGTAGTCGTACAAGGTCATGCCGTGCCTGCGCTCGCAGTAGGCGCGCAAGCCGCCGTACACCTCACGGGGCATGGCCAGTGGCGGCGGGCCGGTCAGGTCCAGGCCGCGCAGCCTGTCGAAATCGGTGCCGAAAAAGCCGGGCGCGCAGCACAGCCAGCCGTCGCTGCCGGGCCGGCGCTGGTTCAACGCATGGTCGGCTCGCAGCCGCCTGCCGTCGAACAGGCGCGCGCGCAGGTCGCAGGGCGCCAGGAACAGCTGGTCCGAATCGAGGTGCAGGATCACGTCCGCATCCGTCCAGCAGTCCGCATGCAGCTTGGTGAGCTGCTGGCCCAGGTAGTCGTCGGCCACGTCGGCGCAGAAGTGGAAGGCGGCCTCGCCGGCCAAGCCGCCGATGCGTTCCCGGCTCGCACGCGGCATCACGACGACGACGCGGCGGTGACCGCGCAGATAAAGCCGGATCGCCCGCAGCGCCAGGGCCAGCCAGGCCCGGTCGCGGTGGTAGGAGCGGATGAAGACGTCGACCGCCGGGGCGGCCCCAGCCATGCGGTCAGCTGCCGAAGATGGGTTGCTCGTCTTCCGGCCGGGGCGGTCCCGGCGTGCCGCCGATGCCGCCCGGCGGCAGCGAGGCCCAGTCGATCAGGCCCGGGTAGATTTCCGCCTGCGCCGCGTGGCCGGCCCACCAGGCCCCGATGCCCGCGTTCAGGCCCAGGTGATAGCTGCCCACCTTGGCGATGGTGGCCGGGTCCAAGGACAGCGCCAGCAGGTCGCCCAGCCGGGCGTCGCCGATGGCCAGGTTCTTCAGTACGGCATCGAGGTCGGCCGAGAACAGGACGAACTCGCAGCCTTCGGCAACGACGCGCATGTTCCCGGCCGCGTAGCCGGCGTCGTGCAGGATGCTGGCGACAAAACGGGAGGTGCCGTTGACCCACAGGCCGGCGCTCGTCACGCCTTGTTCGGCCAGGTGGGCGAACAGCAGCCTGGTCAAAGCCGCCGCCAGGCCCAGGTTGCTCGGCTGGTCCGCTGCCAGCAGTTGCGGCGTCAGGATGGCCTGGCCCCCGTCCACCAGCAGCGCCGTGCAGAAGCCGCGCAGGCGCCGCGCGCCGACGCCCTTGGGCGGCCACGGGCGCTCCTCGACGGCGAGGGCCGTCACCGTTTTCGCGCCCGCGCACAAGGGCGCCCACAACTCCTCGACCAGGTGGGCCAGGTGCAGCGGGCGCAGGAAGGCAAACAGCTCGGGCCGGAACTGGCCGGCCAGGTCGCTCGTGACGAACAGGTCGAGCCGTTCGTTCGCATCGCTATGCAGGTTCAGCATGGTGGGACTCCTCACGGGTCAGGACATCGTACAGCCACGCCACGGCCGAATAGCGCGTGCCGAGGCGCACGGGGCGTACTTCATGCAGCAGGTCGGAAGAAAAGGCGATGATGGAGCCGGCCCGCAGCGGCGCGTTGACGGGCAGGAATTCCGGATACAGCACCAGCGCGCCGCCGTCGAAGCAAGGCGCGCCGTGGGTATCGTCTCCATCGTTGAGCAGGCAGACCAGGGAGATGCGGCGCGCGCGCACCGTCGCTGCGTCGAAGGGGTCGTGTGAGCGGTCGCGGTGGGCGCGGAAATGGCCTCCTTGGCGGTAGCGGCAGAACAGGGGGCCGTCCAAGCGGGCACGCGCGCCGCCGGCCGCCGTCAACGCCGCCGCGCCGACGGCGCGCATGGCTTGCGTGACCGCGGCTGCATCGGCAGGCGACAAGCAGTGCTCGGTACACGCGCGCATGGCGGCGTCGTGCTGCTCTTGGCCACGCCGCAGAACGCGGCCGTCGACAGCGCCGGCACCTTCGATGGCCTGAAGCGTCGCGTTGCAGGCCGCGCGGGGCACGGCGCCATGCCAGATCGCATAGCCGTTCGACAGTACCGGCGGCGGGCAAGGCTCCACGATTGAAGGTGTCACGACCATCATGCCGGGTCTCCGGAGGCGGCGTCGTATCGAACCAGTATAGGCGCGATGGCTGATTCGACGGCAAATGTGGCACATTCGCAACGGAAAACGCATGAGCGTTCGGTACTCAACCGGTGCCACAGGGCAAGGCGTGGCCTGTATCCCGAACCTTGCTCTGCCATTAGTCATAGGGCCGGAAGCCAGCTACGTCAGCCGAAAAGTTAGCGCTCCCACCGTTGCGATACGTTTTTTGATATCGAAGAGGCCAAAAATATCATTGGTTGCGCTTGGAATCGCTCACTAAGATGTCCCCCAAGCACTACACATCGACGCTAGTGCAAGACACTTACAAAAAATATAACCATTGGAGACCTCATGAGCGCACCCCGGCGTAATGCCGCATCTCAACGTTTCAACATGAAGCTGTCCGTCGCCGTCCTTGCCGGCGCCGGCGTTTTGAGCAGTGCATCGGTCTGGGCGCAAAGCGCCCAATCGGTCGCCGAGAAGGAACAGGCAGCGGCGCCGATCAACGCGGTGGTGGTCAGCGGCGTACGCCGCGCCGCCCAGAGCGCCCAGGCCATCAAGAAGAACTCGGATGAGGTCATCGACTCGATCGTCGCGGAAGAGGCGGGCAAGTTCCCGGACAAGAACGTGGCGGAAATCCTGGGCCGTGTCACGGGCGTGCAGATCCGCCGCTCCGGCGGCGAGGCCAGCGACGTTGTCATCCGCGGCCTGCCCGGTCTCACCACCTTGCTGAACGGCCGCGAAGTCTACACGTCGAACAACCGCAACCTGAACCTGACGGACATCCCCACGACGATGCTGCAGCGCGTCGACGTCTACAAGACGCAGGGCGCCGAGATGGTCGAAGGCGGCACGGCCGGCGTCATCGACGTGCGCACGGCGCGCCCGTTCGACTTCAAGGGCTTCTCCGCCAGCATGGCGGGCCGGCTGGAAAACCGCGACAAGTCCGACACCACGGACCCGAACGTGTCGGGCATGATCTCGAACCGGTGGAAGGGCAGCTACGGCGAGTTCGGCGCCTTGCTGGGCCTGTCGTACCAGAAAGGTCACTACCAGGACGAGGTGACGTGGAATTCGCCGCCGGCCATCGTGCTGCCGGACACCGCGCCCAACGTGACGGGTCCCGTCGACCTGGGCCACACCTACACGCGCGGCAAGCGCGAGCGCTACTCGGCCAACTGGGCCGCGCAGTGGCGCCCCGTACGCGAGGTGGAAGTGTATGCCGAAGGCTGGTCGACCCGTATCGACCACGACCGCCAGGCGCAGTTCTTCGTCGGCACATTGCTGCTGCCGTCGTACAACCCCCAGTACACCTTGTTCCCCGGTACCAACCAGGTCGATACGGCCACGTCGACGGGCAACCTGTTCGCGCTCAGCTCGAACCAGACGCCGCAGGACGATTCGGAAAGCCACCAGGGCGCCATCGGCGCGCGCTGGGACGTGACGCCCGACCTGCGCGTGACGACGGAGTTCTCCCGCATCGCCAGCCACTGGCAGCAGCAGATGCCGATCATGGAACTGCTGGCGCACCCGAGAACCATCGTCGGCAGCACCTATGTCAACGGCGGTGCGCGCTTCGACTATCCCGGCTACGACATGCTGGACCCGAAGAACTACACGTGGAATAACTTCATCGACAACTGGTCCGAATCGCGCGGCCAGTCGAACGACTGGCGTGCCGATGCCACGTATGACCTGGGCGAGGACAAGTTCTTCCGCGAAGTGAGCGTGGGCGTGCGCATGGCCAAGCGCAAGGCGGCCTACCAGCACGAAAGCGCCAACTTCCTGCCTGTCACGCCGGAGCTGAACCTGCCGGCGCCGTCGTCGGTTCCAGGTCTGTTGTGCCCGTCGATGAAGCCGGGTAACGACTACGGCATGGACCGCTGGCTGGTCGTTTGCGAGAACTACCAGCACGCCAACCTGGACGCCGTGCGCAAGATGTACGGCCGCGACGGCCAGACGGCGCCCGATCCGTACTCGCTGTTCAGCAACAAGGAAGACACCAACGCCTTCTACGGCAAGACCCGCTTCGGCTTCGAGGCCGGTTCGGTGCGCTTCGAAGGCACGGCCGGCGTGCGCGTCGTCAAGACCAAGCTGGACGTCAATGGCTTCAGCCTTATCGACGGCCAGCAGGTGGCGGTGAACCGCAAGACGTCGGACACGGACGTGCTGCCGAACATGACGTTGAAGGCCTACCTGACCAACAACCTGGTCGGCCGCATCAATGCCGGCAAGTCGATCCAGCGTCCTGCCTTCGCCGACTTCAACCCCGGCCAGTCGCTGGGCGCCACGCCGGACGGCCTGGGCATCTACGGCGGCAACGGCGGCAACCCGGACCTGAAGCCCATCGTCGGCAAGAACTTCGACGTGGCCCTGGAATGGTATTTCGCGCCCACCGGCAGCCTGACGGGCACCGTGTTCCGCCACAAGTTCGAGAATTACGTCATCCGCTCGCTGGCACTGGAAACCATCGACGGCAAGCAGTACCGCATGGACCGTCCTCGCAACATCAACGACGGCCAGCTGGAAGGCGTCGAGATTGGTTACCGCCAGTTCTATGACTTCCTGCCGGGCTGGCTGAACGGCTTCGGCCTGGAAGCGAACTACACGTACATGAAGGGCTACCTGATGGATGGCGGCGTCGAAGCTCCGTTCGCCGGCATGTCGAAGAACGCCTTTAATATTGTCGGCCTGTACGAGCGCGGTCCGTGGTCGGCCCGCGTGGCCTACAACTGGCGCAGCAAGTTCGTCGATACGTTCAACTACCGCACCCTGCAGGCGCCGGTGGGTCCGTTGAACCTGGTCGTCGATCCGATCGAGACGGTCGATGCGTCGCTGTCGTACAAGATCAACGACAACATGGGCATCACCCTGGACGTGGAAAACCTGACGGATCGTACCTATAACGATTACCACGGCATTCCAAGCAACCCGCGCGACATCCGCCGCTACGACCGCGTGATCGGCCTGTCGCTGCGCTGGAAGCTGTAAGCCTTTTAACTTTCTCTCTCTCCCTTGGTGGGATTGCAATGCGCGTCGCGGGGTAGCCCGCGGCGCGCATTTTTTTTGGCGCTGTCACCCGGTCGCAGTGAACTGTCCACCCAGCATTCAACTTCCTGCGGGGGAATAATGCAGCCCGTAAAAATTGCTGCGGCGTGCCCAGGTGACGACAGTCGAGCGCGTGGCAACGGCGCATTCGCGCGCCGCGCTCTTCGATGATCGCGAAACAGTCGGCCAGCGAGGCACACCCTTCGAACAGCCGTCGCAAGCCGTCGCCCTGTTCCCCCGGTCAGTCTGGCCAGCCACGCCAGGCACTGCGTCCGTACGGCCTGGTACTCGTCGATTTCCATGCCGGCCTCCGTCCTGGCTGATGCCAACTTGCGGTATGACAATGGTCGAGCCTACAAGTTCCTTGCGACCGGGGCACAGAGCCTTTTGTAACGTAGTATCGCAAGCGCCGTCGCCCGCCGCGCCCCGGCATCCCTTCAAACCCCGCAACGACGGGTGCTGATACGTACTGCCGCGCCGCCCGCCGCCCGTAACGTATTGTTTCTAAACCGTAAATCTAAGCAAACGGGATCGGTGCGCCCGATTCGCTGTGCTAGAGTCGGTTTGACAATAGTCATTACTTCCATCGAATACCGCACAACAAGGACCCGCGATGACATCGCCAGCAGCGCCCATTCCACCCGCACAACCCCGCCGCAGCCGCCGCGCCAAGATCATCGGCGGCATCATCGCCATCCTGGCTATGGCCGGCCTCGGCTGGCTGGCGTGGCACCTGACGCACCGCCCGGCGCAGCAGGGGCCGGGTGCAATGGCAGGACCGGGTGGCCCAGGTGGCCCGGGCGGTGGCGGCGGCGGCCGGCGCGGC
>NZ_WNKZ01000053.1 GCF_009720835.1 Pseudoduganella buxea | reverse complement strand
GCCAGGTCTTCGCCGCTGCCGCCTCGACCCGCAGTTCGGGCGCGGCGCCGGCGGCGGCAGCGGCGAAGACCTGGCCGGCGGCGTCGTCTCCAGGCGTCTCCGGTGCCTGCTCCTCACCTGCATCGCCGTCGCCCTGTTCTTCGGCCGGGGGCGGTGGTGGCGGCGGTGCCAGCAGTTCGTCCAGCCGCGACTGGTCCAGGCCCGGCTGCTCGAAGGGCTTGCGCCGGCGCCGGTGCGGCAGCACCAGTTGCGCGGCGCTGCGCAGATCGTCCGGCGTGACGCGGGTGCGATGGTCCAGCGCCGCCATGGCGCGCGCCGCCTTGTGCATGACGATGTCGGCACGCAGGCTGGCCACGTCGAATTCGCAGCACAGGTGGCTGATCAGGTCCAGCATCGCATCGTCCAGCTGCACGTCCGGAAGCAGGCGCTGCGCCGTGGCGAGTCGCTCGCGCAAGGCCTGCTGCGCACCGTGCCACGCGGCGTGGAAGGCGGCCGGATCGGCCTCGAAGGCAATCCGGCGCCGTACCACTTCGCTGCGCTCGGCCTTTTCGCGCGGGGCCGTGACTTCCACCATCAAGCCGAAGCGGTCCAGCAGTTGCGGACGCAGGTCGCCCTCCTCCAGGTTCATCGTGCCCACCAGGGTGAAGCGGGCCGGGTGGGACAGCGCCAGGCCGTCGCGCTGCACGCTGTTGACGCCGGATGTCGCCACGTCCAGCAGCACGTCCACCAGGTGGTCGGCCAGCAGGTTGACTTCGTCGATGTACAGGATGCCCCGGTGGGCGCCGGCCAGCAGGCCAGGCTGGAAGGCGCGCCGGCCGCCCTGCAGGGCCGTGGCGATATCCAGGCTGCCCAGCACGCGGTCCTCGGTCGCACCGAGCGGCAAGGTCACGAAGGGCACGGCGGATGCTTGCGGCGCGCCGCCGTCGCCGCAGGTAGCGCATTGCTCGCAGGGCTGGCCGGGCGCGCAGTTGAAGGCGCAACCGGGCGTTCGGTCGATGGCCGGCAGGACATCGGCCAGTGCACGGGCGGCCGTGCTCTTGGCCGTGCCCTTGTCGCCCCGCACCAGCACGCCGCCGATGGAAGGATCGACGGCGCACAGCAGCAGCGCGTCGCGCAATTGCCGCTGGCCGACGATGGCGTCGAATGGAAAGACAGTCGTGGTCATGGCGTAGTTCCGTGCCGGGCCGTTTCGCCGCGTTGTTCCAGCGCCGCTTCGCTGGCCAGGTACAGCGCGCGCAGCCGCTCGAGGGTCTCGGGCTTCGGCTCGGCCCACATGCCCCGTCCCGCCGCTTCCAGCAGGCGTTCGGCGATGGCGTTCTGCGCCCACGGGTTGGCTTCGGCCAGGAACTGCTGCATGACGGGGTCGAAGCCGTAGGATTGCGCCACGTCCTCGTACATCCAGTCGTCCATCACGCGCGCCGTGGCGTCGTAGCCGAACAGGTAGTCGACGGTGGCCGTCAGTTCCAGGCCGCCCTTGTAGCCGTGGCGGCGGATGCTGTCGAGCCACTTCGGATTGACGACGCGCGAGCGGAACACGCGCAGGGTTTCTTCCTTCAGGTCGCGCACCTGGGCCCGGGCCGGGTCATGGCTGTCGCCGAAATAATGCCGCGGCTGCTGGCCGGACAAGGCACGGATCGTGGCGATCATGCCGCCGTGGAATTGCAGGTAGTCGTCGCTGTCGAAGATGTCGTGCTCGCGGTTGTCCTGGTTGTGCAGGGCCACCTGCACGCCGGCCAGCCGGGTGCGGAAGGCGTCGCGCTGGTCGCTGCCCTGGGTGCCGCGGGCGTAGGCATAGCCGCCCCAGTTGACATAGGCTTCGGCGAAGTCGGCGTCGCCCTCCCAGTTGCGGTGCTGGATCAGCGGCAGCACGCCGGCGCCATAGCTGCCCGGCTTGGCCCCGAAGATGCGGTAGCCGGCCCGCTCGGCTGCGTCGCGCGGGTCCAGCCCCTGCCCGACGGCGTCGGCAACGTCGGCCAGGTAGTGCTTGCGCACGAAGTTCTCTTCCGGGCCTTCGTCCAGCGCGATCACCTGGCGCACGGCGTCGTCGATCAGGTCGATCAACTGGGGGAAGGCGTCGCGGAAGAAACCGCTGATGCGCGTGGTGACGTCGATGCGGGGCCGCTTCAGCTCCGCCAGGGGTACCACTTCCACGCCGCTCACCTGGCGGCTCTCGGCCCGCCACACGGGGCGCGCGCCCAGCAGCGCCAGGATCTGCGCCACGTCGTCGCCATGCGTGCGCATGGCGCTCGTGCCCCATACGCTGACGGCCACGCTTTCCGGATAGTCGCCCGTCTCGCTCCGGTGCCGCTCCAGTACCTCGCGCGCCAGCTGCTGGCCCACGCGCCACGCCGATTGCGACGGCACGCTGCGGGGATCGACGGAATAGAAATTGCGCCCCGTCGGCAGGATATGGGCCATGCCGCGCGTGGGCGAGCCGCTGGGCCCCGCCGGCACGTAGCGGCCGGACAGGCCGGCCAGCAGGTTGTCGATCTCATCGGTGGTCCGGGCCAGCTTCGGCACCAGCTCGCGGCAGGCGAATTCCAGCACGCGGCGCACGGCGGCGAAGCGCTGCGGTCCCTGCGGCGTCGCCTGGGTCGGTGGCACCACGCTTGCCGGCGGGGTGACCGCGCGGGGGCGCGCCCTGGCCAGTTGGCCGACGACGCCGACCTTGGCGCGCACGGCCGGTTGCAGACGGGGCGCCGTCACGTCCGTTGCGTCGAGCGTGCCGAACACGCGGTCGAGCACGGCGTCAATGGCGCCGGAGTCGTAGGCCATTTCGCGCAGCTCGACGAACAGGCGGCGGCACAGCAGGTCAATGGCGTCGAGCGCATTGGCGCGCGAGACGACGGCGCGGCCGCTGAGCCTTGCCAGCGCCGGCGTGACGTTCAGCGTGCGGTGGGCGGCAGGCCGGCCAGGCTGGTCCAGCAGCAGATCCAGGGTCAGGCCGAACAGCGCAGCGACGGCGGCCTGCAGGCCCGGCACGTCCAGGTTCGGCAGGCGCGTCAGCGACACCAGCATGTCCGGCATCTGCTCGTGGTCCGGGCAGCGGCCCAGGATGTGCAGGCCGTCACGGATCTGCGCCGAACCCAGTTCGCACAGGTAGCCGTCCAGGTCTTCGATCAGGTGGGCCACGTCCGAGCCGCCCATCGCCGCCAGCGCCGCCGGCAGTTCGTGGTCGTGATCGTGATCGTGGTCGTGATCGTGGTCGTGGTCGTGATCATGATCGTGGCCGTGAGCATGGTGATGATGGCCGTGGTCGTGGTGGCCATGACCGTGCGCATGATCGTGGTCGTGGTCGTGATCGTGGTGAAGCAGCCGCATACGCAGGTCGGCATCGAGGTTGGTCTGCTTCACCAGCGCCCAGATCTGCTCCTGCAGCAGCGGCAGCTTGGCCGGGTCCAGCACCTCGACCTGGTAGTACTCGTCCACCAGCTGCGTCAACTGGGCCAGCGCGCCGTAGGTATCGGCCGTCGTCATCGGCGGTGTCAGGTGGTCCACCACGACGGCGTGGGCACGCCGCTTGGCTTGCGAACCTTCGCCCGGATCGTTGATGATGAAGGGGTAGAACAGGGGCAGGTCGCCCAGCAGCGCGTCGGGGAAGCAATCCTCCGACAGGCCGACA
Source organism: Pseudoduganella buxea (assembly GCF_009720835.1). Taxonomy (GTDB): domain Bacteria; phylum Pseudomonadota; class Gammaproteobacteria; order Burkholderiales; family Burkholderiaceae_D; genus Rugamonas; species Rugamonas buxea. Next base: position 39,393 of record NZ_WNKZ01000053.1, on the reverse strand, counting down.
CCCTTCCCCGGCAGCCATTCCATCGTGCCGTGCTTGCCGACGTGGACGATGGCGTCCGCGCCCCACTCGTCGCGCAGCCAGCGGTACAGGGCCAGGTAGTGGTGCGTGGGCGGCAGGTCGGGCTGGTGGTAGATGGCATCCGGGTCCATGCCGTACCCGCGCGGCGGCTGCAGCGCGACGAAAACCTTGCCCAGTGCGATGCCGGCCAGTGCCAGGTGGCCATCGTGCAGGTAGGCCTCGCCTGGCGGCGCGCCCCACTGCGCCGTCATCTTCTCCTGCAGCGATGGGGGCAGTTCGGCGAACCATTCGGCATAGCGCGCCGCCGGCACGCGGCCGGCCGCACGGGCCAGCTGCTCGTCGGTCAGGTGGATGGTGTCGTAGGAACAGCGCGCCACCAGGTCGTGGATCAGGGCCGTGCCGTCTTCCGGCAGCGTGCCGACGTCGTAGCCGGCATCGGCCATCGCGGCCAGGATGCGCATCAGCGAGGCGGGCGCGTCCAGCCCGACGGCATTGCCGATCTGCGAGGCCTTGCTGCTGGAGTTCGTGAACATGAAGGCGATGCGCTTGGCCTCGTTCGGCACCCGGCGCAGGCGCGCCTGGCGCGCGGCGATGCCGGCGATGCGCGCCACCCGGTCCGCCAGCGGGTGGTATTCGACGGCTTCGCCCGGCAAGTCGGCCGCGCGTTCCTTGAACGACAGCGGCACCGTGATCAGGCGCCCGTCGAACTCGGGCAGCACGACGTTCATGGCCGTGTCGAGGGGATTCAGGCCCCGCGCCGACTGCTGCCACTGCGCCAGCGTCATGCCGCTGGTGATGGCCTGCAGCACGGGCGCGCCCAGCGCCTCGAGCACGCCGACGGACCAGCCGGCCGGCGTGGGGCCGCCCGGCGTGATCTCGCCCATGGCGAACGACGTCGTGTTGATGAGGACATCGACGTGGGGCTGGCCGGCGCTGCCGAACCAGCGCAGCGCTTCCGGCAGGCCTTCGCCGGCGCCGGCGCGCAGCGACGACGTGAACACGGGCAGCACGTTCATGCCGCGCGCCTCCAGCGCCGCCAGCAGCGCGTCGACAAAGGCAGTATTGCCGCTCATCCAGTGGGCCCGGTAGAACACGATGCCGGCGCTGGGCCGGGACGGGTCGCGCAGGGCCAGCCACTGTGCGGTCGTGGCGTCGGGCGCCAGGTCCGGGTGATGGATGCCGTGCTCCGGCAGCGGCTGCGCAGGCTCGAAGCCGTGGCCCGTCAGCAGCAGGTGGTCCGACAGGTAGCGCAGCAGCTGCGCCAGGTTGGCGCTGCCGCCGGCCTGGAAGTAGGCCAAGGTCATTTGCGCCACGGCGGGAGCGACGGTGGACAGGGCCGCCAGCTCGGGATCGGGTTCGCCCGTGCCGCTGACGACGACCAGGTGCCGTCCCTGGCGGCGCGCCTGCTCCACCAGTTCGACGAAGCCCGGCACGGCGCCGGGGCGGCCCAGCACGCGCACGATGACGACGCGGGCACCTTGCAGCTCGCCGGGGTCGATGCCGTCGCGCGCCTGCAGGTTGACGCCCGCGACAGGGCCGAAGCAGGCAGGCAGCTGGCCTCTGGCCTGGTGCAGCACCGTCAGGTCGTTCGACGCGTGCGTCAGGAGGACAATGGCGTTCATTACTTCGGCTCCGGCACGCACGTGTCGCCGCTGCCGAGGCGGTGGAAGACCAGGTCCGCCACTTCACGCCCGGCGACGAGGTGTTCGGCCACGATGCGCGCGGCAGCCGCTTCGTCGACGCGCTGGTACCACGTGCCTTCCGGGTAGACCACCAGCACGGGTCCTTCGAACTTGCACGCCACCATGCAGTGCGTGCGGGTGCGCTTGACGGCCAGGTCCGGATGGGCGTCGATCATTTCACCCATGCGCTCGAACACGGCCTGGGCCCGGCCCTCCTCGGCCGTGCAGCGTGGACCCACGCACATGAAGACATGACGGTCGTGCGCGCGCATCAGTCGTTGAAGCGCTTGTGGAAGGCGGCCGTCAGGGCGCCCAGGGCCAGCCAGAACACGGCATTGGCGATAGCCGAGGCGACGATGAAGCTGCGCGCCAGCGACTCGGGCGCCACGCTGCCATGCAGCGGCGGCTGCGGCGCGCCCACGAAGTGGGGCACGCACAGCAGCACGCAGGCGGCCAGCTTGAGTGCCGGATGGCGCGCCCACACCAGCAGGGCCAGGCTGACGGCCGTGGCCAGCGCCGTGCCGAGCCACCACGCCTGGCGCAGCATCACGGGCGCGGCCGTGGTGCCCGGCAGTTCCGGCGGCAGGCCGAGGGACGGCGCCACGAACACCACCAGGTAGCCGCCAGCACCCCACAGCAGGCCCTTGCGCCAGTTCACGGGCGCATCGCGCACGGTGAGGATCGCGGCCAGCAGCAGCGCGTAGCCGACGGCCATGCTGACGTCGGCCACGGCCGTGTAGAAGCTGCGCTCGAGGCCCGCCTCCGGCTGCCAGCCGCCATGCTCATGTTCTTGCTCATGTTCTTGCTCATGTTCGTGCGCCTGTTCGTGCGCTTGCTCGTGCGCTTGTCCCTGCCTATGTTCACCAGCTTGCGCATGGCCGTGCGCCGCCACCGGTGCGGCCGGCATAGTCGCTGCCGCCGCTTCGTAGGTCTCGGCGGTACGGATGATCTGCGTCACCTGCAGATGCTGCACGCCCACCAGCAGCAGGCCGGCGACGATGCCGGCCGCCGCGCCCGTGGCAACGATGCGCTGGAAGATGCCGCGCCCGCCCGCCACGGCCGGTGCCGCGTTGCCGTTCAATGGCACGGGAAGCCTGCTGAGTGGCGGCTGTCGTGGGCGGCGTTGTGCAACGCCTCCATCGGCGCAAAGCCGGCGCCGAACAGCAGGATGACGCCCAGGCCGGCGGCGGCCAGGGCCGGCAGCAGGCGTTGTTTCAGGGCGAGGGGTCGGGCCGATGCCCCGGCGGTGCCGAGGGAAACTGGGGTAACGGACATGCTGATCCTCCTGGTGCGGTAACGGTCGATGGAACGCCGCGATCGGGAGGTTGGTGCTGGATGAGGAAACGCGAAGCAGGAAGACGCGCACGCCGGGCGGCGGCACTACCCTTGCAGTTCTCCACCGTACCGCCCTCCGCGATATCAACGTGCTGACTGCTTCGGGCTGGTTTCCGGGCTGGCGAGTGGCGTCCTGCGACGACCTGGAACAGCGCCTTCCCATGCATCGAGCACAGTGGCATCCTGCGGTTCCTTTGACTCGCTTACCGTTGCGGGGGCAGCGCCGGCATTGCCGCCCGGAGGGCGGCGCACCGGCTTCCCATTTAAATCGGCCAGCGTGCGCTGGTCGATACCGGAAGCAAAACTACGGGCGAAGTATAGGGGGGCATAGAGGCAATTGCAAGAAAATCAGCAACCGGTCCCCAGGTGGCGGCTTGCGTTGGGGCGAGACTTCCCTGCCCGGCCGGACAGCGAGTTGACACGGCCGGCATCCGACCGGATAATTTATGAATAAGAATCATTATCATTCATCTGGAAAACCCCTGCTTATGTCGTTTGCCCCGAAAACGCGCCGCGGGCTGGTCGGCCTGTGCGTGCTCAGCACCATCGCGCCCGCCGCCTGGACCCAGGACGCCACCCGCGAGACCGCGCAGGTGATCGTCAGCGCCACCAGCTACCGGACCACGGGCACGAAGTCGGACCTGAAGCCGCTCGAGGCGCCGATGAGCTACGAGGTCTATGGCAACGAGCAGCTGGCCGCGCGCCAGGCCGACAGCGTCAACGAGGCCTTGCGCTACGTGCCCGGCGTGACGCCGGAAAGCCGGCCGACCGTGACGATCTTCGACCAGTACACGATCCGCGGGTTCGAGAGCTACCGCAATTACTATGACGGCCTGCCGCTGCAGTACAACGGCCTGTGGAACCTGGCGCCCCAGGTCGACATGTTCGCCACCGACAGCGTCGAGATCCTGAAGGGCCCCGCCTCCGTGTTGTACGGCGCCGCGCCGCCCGGCGGCATGGTCAACCAGACGGCCAAGCTGCCCCGCTCGCGGCAGGAGACGGAAATCCGCGCCCGCGTGGGCACGAACGACCTGCGCGAAATGGGCGTCGACAGCACCGGCGCCCTGTCGAAGGATGTCGACTACCGCGTGGTCGCCCTGGCGCGCGAACGCGACGGCCAGCAGGCCACGACGAAGGAGGAGCGCCGCCTCGTCGCGCCGTCGGTGACGTGGCGCATCAGCCCCGCCACCCGGCTGCAAGTAAACGTGTACTACCAGGACGATCCGGCACTGATTCCATCGACGCCGCTGCCGGCGCTGGGCACCGTGCGCCAGGCAGCGTATGGCTTCCTCCCGTCCGACACCTTTGCCGGCGACGCCCGCTGGTCGGGCATGCAGCGCGAGGTCACGATGGCCGGCTGGAAGTTCGAGCATGCGTTCAACGACAACGTCAAGTTCCTGCAGAACCTGCGCTACACGAAGGCCAAGGGCCTGCAGCGCAATACCTACAACAACGGCCTGCGGGACGATGGCCGCAGCTTGACCCGCGCCGCCTACTTCACCGACGAGACCCAGCACGGCTACGTGGTCGACAACCAGCTGGCGTTCCGGCTGGCGGCGGGCGCACTGCAACACCGTCTGCTGGCCGGCGTCGACTACCAGAAGCTGCGCTCCGGCGTCAGCTATGGCGACACCCTGGGCACCGATACACCGTCGATCGACCTGGCCAACCCGAACCACTTCCTGTTCGATGCCGCCGCCCTGCCCTTCGACTTCTATACGGAACGGCACGCGATCCGCCAGTCGCAGCTGGGCCTTTACCTGCAGGATGAAGTGAAGGTCGGCGCGCTCACCGTGATCGGCGGCATGCGCCGCGACCGCTACCGCAGCGAGGACGCGAACGCCTCCAGCTACGCCGGCGCGCCATCGGCATCGACCACGTCCGTCGCCCAGGAAAAGACCAGCGGCCGCGCCGCCGCGATCTACGCCTTCGCCAACGGCCTGGCGCCCTACCTGAACTACTCGACGTCGTTCGAGCCGGCATCGGGCGTCGACTCGCTCAGCGGGCAGGCCTTCAAACCCACCACGGCGAAACAGAAGGAAGCGGGCATCAAGTACAAGTCGCCGGACGGCCGCACCCAGCTGACGGCGGCCTGGTTCGACATCCGCAAGCAGAACGTCGTCGTCAACACGCCCACGTTCAACCAGTACACCCAGAACGGCGAGGTGCAGTCCAAGGGCGTCGAGCTGTCGTGGAACCAGGCCGTCACCGACCGCCTCGACTTCACGCTCGGCCTGACCCGCCTGGACATGGAAGTCACGAAGAACGCCCTCGATCCCGCCCTGGTCGGCAAGACGCCCGTCTGGGTGGCCGACAAGCAGGCATCGCTGTGGCTGACCTACACGCCGCTCGACACGCTCGACCTCAGCGCCGGCGCGCGCCATGTCGGCACCAGCCAGATGGACGAAGCCAACACGGCGACGGTGCCGTCATACACGCTGTTCGACGCGGCGGCCATGGTGCGGATCAACAGCACGTGGCGCATCGGCCTGACGGCCAGCAACCTGGCCGACAAGCGCTATGTGGGCGCCTGCCATGGCGCGCGCAACTGCTGGATGGGCGCCGAGCGCAGCGTCGAGCTGACCGTGCACGCGAGGTTCTGACGATGGACTTCCGCGCCTGGTACGCCGTCCACAAATGGACCAGCCTTGCCAGTACCCTGTTCCTGCTGATGCTGTGCGTGACCGGGCTGCCGCTGATCTTCTCGCACGAGATCAGCCACCTGACCGGCACCAGCGCGGAGCCGCCGCAACTGCCGGCCGGACAAGCAGCTCTCGCGGGCCAGGCCGATATCGACCTGCTCGTCGCCGACGCCCAGGCGCGGCGCCCCGGGGACGTGCCGCAGTTCCTCGTGGCCGAGGCGGACGAGCCGGAACTGCTGTACGTGCGCATGGCCGAGAAGATCGATTCGGAAGGCCTGACCGCCTTTTATACGTACGACACGCGCACCGGCGCCTTCCTCAGCGAGTATCCGCTGGGCCAGGGCTTCATGGACCTGATGCTGCGCCTGCACACGGACATGTACCTGGGCCTGGGCGGCACGCTGTTCCTCGGCTTCATGGGGCTGCTGCTGGGCGCGTCGATCGTGTCGGGCATCTATGTCTACGGTCCGTACATGAGGAAGCTCAGTTTCGGCACCGTGCGACGGGGCCGCGCGGCGCGGCTCAAGTGGCTCGACCAGCACAACCTGCTGGGCATGGTCACCCTCGTGTGGCTGCTGGTGGTAGGGCTGACCGGCACGATCAATGCGCTGAACCGGCCCATCTTCGCGGCCTGGCAGGCCACCGAGCTGGCCGCGCTGGCGGCCCCGTATGCGAATGTTCCGCCCGTAACGGGGCCCGTCTCGGCGGACAAGGCCGTGCGCGCGGCACAGCTGGCCCACCCCGACAAGTCGCTCAGCTTCATGGCCTATCCCGGCAACGGCTTCGCCACGCCGCAGCACTTCATCGCCTTTATGAACGGCAACACGCCGGTGACGTCGAAGCTGCTGTCGATCGTCATGATCGACGCCCGCACGGGCCAGGTTGCGGCGAGCGCAGAGATGCCGTGGTACGTGTCGACGCTGATGCTGTCGCAGCCGCTGCACTTCGGCGACTACGGCGGCATGCCGTTCAAGCTGCTGTGGGCCCTGTTGGACGTACTGTCGATCGTCGTGCTGTGGAGCGGGCTGGTGCTCTGGTGGAAGCGACGGCACGTGACGGCCGAGCAGAAACTGGTGTCGCTGGGCGCCGTGCCTGAGTAGCAGACGGCGGGTACATGAGCCCGCTGCGCGGGTCGCGCACGCCACCGAGCAGGCAATGGCAGCAGTGGACAATCGGGAACAGGCGACGCGGCAAGATCGAACGTCCGCCAGCAAGCGGCAGGCCCGGTTGATTTCATCGGTATCGCGCGCCCCATGATTCGGCCAGCAGCTTTTCATCGCCGTCTCCGATGGGCAGTGCATGTGCGACAGGCAGGTTTCCCACACGCTTGAATACTTGACCGATTACAAAGCATGTATAATCGGGGTTGGGTGATCGCACGTTCAGTGCGACAGGAATCGCGATGGTCGGGCCGCCACGCGGCGTTTTTGCGTCCATTGCTCATGTGCCTCCTAGTCCCCTTGCCATCTCCAGGCAATCCCCGCCTTTTCGCATTCGCGGCATGCTCGCGCATGCGCAGCAGTACAGCCCTCTTTCCCACGTTCCACTGCCGATACTAGCGTGACGGCGTGGCAAGCCGCACCTTGTTGATATCCAGCCGGGACAAGCCCTTTGCCCTTCGCGGGCTTTTCCCCAATACACCATGGCCGTAGCCCGAGCCCATCGAGACGGAGAAGAAATTGCGCATCGAAAAGCGACTGTCGAAAACCTTCAAGCAGTTCACCGAATCAGGCAAATCGGGTGGCATCGTGCTCATCGCCTGTACCATCGTCTCGCTGGCGCTCGCAAATTCGCCTTGGAGCGAGGCGTACCTCGGATTCTGGCACCGGCATATTGCCGGGATGTCTGTCGAGCATTGGGTCAACGATGCCTTGATGGCGATCTTTTTCCTGCTTATCGGCCTGGAACTCTAGCGGGAAGTCCGGAACGGTGAGCTCTCCGACCTTCGGAACGCCATGCTGCCGATCGTGGCTGCCGCGGGCGGCATTGTGATTCCGGCATTGATCCATTTCCTGTTCAATCGCGGAACGGCGACGCAGGCCGGCATCGGCATTCCGATGGCCACCGACATTGCGTTCGCACTGGGCGTCCTTGCCCTGCTGGGCAGCAGGGTGCCGGCATCCCTGAAAGTTTTCCTGACGGCGCTGGCCGTGATGGACGACCTTGGAGCGATTATCGTCATTGCCGTGTTCTACACGGCCGACCTGTCCTTCCTGTATCTGCTGGGGGCATTCGCGGTGTTCGCCGGACTGCTGGCAACGAACCGCGTGCTGCGAAACATTTCCTTGTGGCCCTACCTGCTCGGTGGCGCGCTGATGTGGTTCCTCATGCTCAAGTCGGGTGTCCACGCAACCATCGCCGGTGTGCTGCTGGCGTTTGCGATTCCTTACTCGAGTACCGAGGACGATGTCACGTCGCCCTCGCACCGGCTCGAGCATGTTCTGCACAAGCCGGTCGCCTTCCTGATCCTGCCGGTGTTCGCCCTGGCCAACACGGGGATCGCGATCGGCGCCGGATGGGCCCAGGAGCTGCTGTCCGCCAACAGCCTCGGCATCCTGCTGGGCTTGGTCCTGGGAAAACCCGTCGGGATCTTCCTGTTCAGCTTCGGTGCCGTCCTGCTCGGCTTGTGCCGGCTGCCGCTGGACCTGTCGTGGCGCCATGTGCTGGGTGCTGGGCTGCTTGGAGGGATCGGCTTCACCATGTCGATTTTTATCACCAACCTGGCCTATACGGGCGCGGCCGGCGTGATCAATGCATCGAAGATGGCCATCCTGCTGGGATCGCTCGTGGCCGGGACGCTCGGCTTCCTCTGGTTGAAGTTCCTCGGCGCGCCGCTGGCGTCTGACCCCGATACCGAAACCATGGACTTCGACGACGCACCACTGCGCAACCCGGGCACCGCCCCATGACAGGGGGCGGCATCCCTGGCAACCGTACTGGATATTGCCGCGATGCGGGCGCCGGCACGTGCCGGCCCTGGCGCGTCATTGTTCCACCTGGTTTGCCGCGCTGCCGGCGCTCCGTGTCCGGCCATCCTTCCGCGAGGCGGGTGGCGGCGCCCTCCTCCGCCGACGGGGCAGCAGGCTGATGCCAGGGCGCGTCGGGCATACCCAGACGTGGGGTCGTGCATGCTCTGCTTCGTCACGGACAACTGCAGAAAGCATTCGGTGGCTTGTCCTGCCCCGCGGGTCAAAGGTTGCCCAAGGAAAGTCGGGGCCCACCGTTGTACGCCTGCCGATGACCACCGCCACGATCGATCTCGGCAATGGTTTATTGCTTCATCCTGCATGGGACCGGTGTCACACCATTGCTCAACCGGCTCTGTGCCGGAGACAAACCCTGACCTCTTTCCTTGACCTTCACGCCACTACTTGGAGCCTCCATGTCGCCCCTTTCTCCTATGATTACGAATGACGCCGTCATCTTCGGTATGCTGGCCGCCATCCTTGGCGGCGTGCTGTGGACGTCTTCGCAAACAAATGGATTCTGGAAGAAATTCTACAGCTATGTCCCCGCCTTGCTGCTGTGCTACCTGCTGCCTTCGCTGCTGAATACGGCCGGCGTGATCGACGGCTCCGCGTCGCAGCTGTATCCGATGGCACGTGACTATTTGCTGCCGGGTTCCCTTGTATTGCTGTGCGTGGCGATCGATTTCAAGGCAATTGTCCGGCTTGGCCCGAAGGCGGTCATCATGTTCCTGACTGGAACGGCCGGCGTCATGATCGGCGCGCTCGTCGCGTTCGAGGCGATGCGCGTGATCCATCCTGAAACGGTGGCGGGCGAGACGTGGCGCGGCATGACCACCGTGGCGGGCGCCTGGATCGGTGGAGGCGCCAATCAGGCCGCCATGCGCGAAGTGTTCAACGTGGATGCCACGATGTTCGGCCAGTTCGTCGCCGTCGATGTCCTGGTGGGCAATCTGTGGACGGCGGTATTGTTGTTCCTCGCCAGCCGCGCCCAGGCATTCGACCGCTGGACAGGGGCTGACCTGGCCGCCCTCAACCGGCTGCGCGACAGCATCGATCGATACCAGGCACTGCACGCGCGTATCCCCACCCTGGCGGACTTGATGGTTATTCTTGCGATCGCCTTTGCCGCCACCGGCCTGTCGCATTTTCTTGCCGAGCACTTCGTCAGCTTCGTCGAATCCCTGCCCGCCAGGTGGCGCCTGCGCGACTACAGCCTGACGTCAGGATTTTTCTGGGTCGTCGTAACAGCCACGACCATCGGTCTGCTGCTCAGCCTTACGAAAGCGCGCACCTACGAAGGTGCCGGCGCATCGCGCATCGGCGCGGTCATGTTGTACGTGCTGGTCGCAACGATCGGCATGCAGATGGACCTGGGCGCATTGCTTGACCGGCCGTGGCTGTTCCTGCTGGGCTTGCTCTGGATTTCCTTCCACGGCGCACTGATGATCCTGATGGCCAAGCTGATTCGTGCCCCATTGTTCATGATGGCGGTGGGATCACAGGCCAACATCGGGGCAGCAGCGTCGGCACCCGTGGTGGCGAGCTTCTTCCATCCCGCACTGGCACCTGTCGGCGTACTGCTGGCCGTTTTGGGTTATGCACTTGGCACTTACGGCGCCTATATCACCGGCGTTGCCCTGCGGGCCTTGGCAGGAAATTGAACGTAAGACCGGCGTCCCGAAATCATGTGCGAAGGTCGCATCGAACTCGATGATCGACGGTGGTCCAGCCGCGTAATGAACAGGCGGTTCGGCTGCGCGCAACGGGCCTTCCAGTGTCGCCGCTGGGACCGGAGCCGCCTGAAGGCTAACCTGGCGAATGGGATGGAAACATGAAGAGCAACTTGAAGCATATATTCGACAAGATCACACGCGGCGCCGCCAGTTCAGAAGAATGGCGAACCCTGGAAAGGGAGGGCCTGATCGCGCTTGCGGTCCATATCGGTGCAGCAGACCGTGGTGTGCAAATTGCCGCGGACAAGGCAGCGCTGGTCGCCGAAGCCGTGATGGCGGCTCGCGCCGACGGCTGCGCCGACGTGCGCCGGATACGCGCAACCCTGGAGGGTGAAGAACACGTTGAAAACCTGTCCCATTGAGAATGCAACGACGCCGCTACGGCCCACCTACTGGCTGCCTTTGGCCCCCGGGTCTATTCCCCAAGCCTTCGTGGCCATGTGGAGTAACGCCACTTCGGCATCGGCCACTTGTTCGTCCGCATAAACCAGTTGCCACATGGCTTTCCACAAACGCAGACGCAGGCCTGGCTCAACAATTTCCGCAAGACATTTCTCAATCATTTCGGTCTCCACCATGGCCAAGCCACCCTGGGTGGTCGGAAGATCGGTGGACAGCTCGTGAAGGACCTGATCGAACAGGTCTTCCTTGATCCCGGCAGCATCGAGGATGCTCAGTCGATAACTGGCTGCAATCTCCGGCGGCGACCCGCCGCCATCGCTGATGACGGTCAGGGCAAGTAGCCGGGAAACAGCTTGCGGGCTGTCGGAAGCGTAAGAGCGCATGGTTTATCCTTGTTCGACGTGTCTGGTCATGCCACCATTGCACCAGCCGGTTGTGGAGGGGCATCATTGCCCAGGCAATGGGCGGATCGGGGTTCGGCAATAAGGCGCCTACGAGGCAGTCGGGAAGGCAGCATGGCGCTCTCCACCTCGACCACTCGATATCCAGGCATCACTGTACCCGATCGTGGCCGTTTGCCGCGCCGGCTTTCGGACCGATGCCTGGGGCCTGCGTGCACAGCAGGCGCTGCCCTAGCGGGTCTTGTCCGGCGGCTATCGACAAGCCGGCCTGAACAGTCCAGCAAGGCTTCGCTGAAAACGAGACGGCGCCGGCGCGATTGAGCGAACGCCACCACCCTGCCAGCATCGGATTTGCGCCAAAGGCCCGCGCTCGTTTGGATCCAAGTGAAGCGGCAGCGAAGCGCCGCCCGGCAATTATCCCTTCAAAACAGGACGGCGCGATAAGGCGCGCATTCCAATCGGACCGTTACCTGGACGTCAGGATGTTAAGCTGCGTTCGACCGATTCACCCAGCACAACTGCTCGGCATTACTTCGCCCGGGCCGGCCACGGAGCAAGACCCGAAGGTTCCGCCTCGACTTCCGCCCGGCTGGCGCGCGCGTCCTGCCCGCTCGGCTGTGCAATGTACCGCTTGCCCCCGCAAGCCACTACAGCGAAGGAAAGCCATTCAATGACTGTCACTGATCCAAAGCCGCCCGGCCATCTCATCGGCCGGCCCAGAATGCAAGTCAATCCACCGGTGTTTTTCATTTCGGCCGCCCTTATTCTTGCGTTCGTGCTGTTTGGTGCCTTGTTCCCCGAACGGGCCGGCAGCGTGTTCGATACCGTCCAGGCCAGGATCGTGCACGATTTCGGCTGGTTCTATATCCTGGCCGTTGCACTGTTCCTGATCTTCGTGATCTTTCTGATGTTGAGCCGCTACGGCGATGTCAAGCTTGGCCCCGACGACAGCGAGCCGGAATACAGCTACCTTTCCTGGTTCGCGATGCTGTTCAGCGCGGGAATGGGGATCGGCCTGCTATTTTTCGGCGTCGCAGAGCCCATCCAGCATTATTCGCGGCCGCCGATCGGCGAGGGCAGCACGATCGAAGCGGCACGCCAGGCGATGATTCTGACGTTCTTCCACTGGGGCATGCATGCGTGGGCGATTTATATTGTCGTCGGACTGGCCCTCGCCTATTTTGCATTCAGGCGCGGCCTGCCACTCACGTTGCGCTCGGCCCTGTTTCCGCTGATCGGAAAACGCATTCATGGTCCGATCGGGCACGCCATCGACATCTTCGCCACATTGGGTACCATGTTCGGCGTCGCGACCTCGCTGGGCTTCGGCGTGCTGCAAGTGAATGCTGGCTTTGCTCACCTGTTCGGCTTGCCAGTGAATACGACGGTACAGGTCGTGCTGATTGCCTGCATTACCGGCATGGCGACGCTCTCCGCCGGCACGGGGCTCGACAAGGGCGTCAAGCGCCTCTCCGAACTCAACATTATCCTGGCGATCGCACTGCTCGTCTTTGTCCTTTTCGCGGGATCGACAGTTTTCCTGCTTCAAGCGTTTGTTCAGAATATCGGCGCCTATCTGGGAGCGGTGGTACAACGTACCTTCCGCATGTATGCCTACGAGCCGAATACGTGGCTGGGCGATTGGACGCTTTTCTACTGGGGATGGTGGATTTCCTGGTCGCCGTTCGTCGGCATGTTCATCGCGCGAATCTCGCGTGGACGTACCATCCGCCAGTTTGTCACCGGGGTCCTGCTGGTCCCTGTGCTGTTTACGTTCCTGTGGATGACGGTTTTTGGAAATACCGCGATTGCGCTCGACCTGGGCGGCGTCGCTCCCATTGTGCAGACTGTTGCCGACAACATGCCCGTGGCGCTGTTCGAAGTACTGGAGCAGTTGCCGTTTTCCATCGTCGCGTCCGGTATCGCGACGCTGCTCGTCATCACCTTCTTCGTGACTTCAGCCGATTCCGGGGCACTCGTCATCGATATGATCACTTCCGGCGCGGCCCCCAATCCCCCGGTCTGGCAGCGCATCTTCTGGGCCATCTGCGCCGGTGTCGTGGCGGCAGTCCTGCTGCTTGCCGGGGGCCTGAAGGCGCTTCAAACGGCGGCGCTGGCCAGCGCCCTGCCGTTTGCCGTCGTGATGCTGTTCATCTGTTACGGCTTGCTGCGCGCCCTGCAGACGGAGAGAGAGGGAGCGGCAATGGACCTGTCTGTCGATGCCGGGTCGCCGTCAGCGGCACAAGGCCTGAGCTGGCAGCAACGCCTGGCCAGCATTACCGGTTTCTACGACGAGCGGAAGATCGCGGAGTTCCTCGCCGGCACGGCGCGCCCGGCACTCGATGCTGTCGCCGCACAAATGATGCAAAGCGGACTGGTTCCCCAGTCGACGCAACGCGACGGCCAGCTGGAGTTCAACGTGCCACACGGCGATCGGGGCGTGTTTCACTACACTATCCGGGCCCGAAGTTACCGGTCTCCCAGTTTTGCGTGGGCCGAGACCCAGGACGCGTCGCCGGAGAGCAGGCACTACCGTGCCATGGCCTATAGTTCCGAAGGTGGCCAGCATCATGACGTGACAGGCTACACAAGCGAGCAATTGATCAATGACCTGTTGAACCACTACGCCCGTTTCCGTCATTCGCGACGGATTCCTTGATCGTCAGGAACGGCCTGCGCCATATCGCCGCGCAGGACGTCGAGACCCCGGGCAGGCAACGGCGCCGCCCTGGCGCTTATCGGGCAAGCCGGGCGGGTATTGAAGCCACGTTTACGTGTTCGCGCCCGGCCGCGTACCCCAGCTGTCCTCGAACAGGATTTCCTGCAAGGGGTGGCGCCGGTCCCAGTTCTCCAGTTCCAGCATCGGTGCCGGATAGAATTCCTGCACGTGGCCCACGCACAGCACGGCGATCGGCAGGCTGCCATCGGGCATGCCGCACAGCGCACGCAGCCGGGCGGGATCGAACAGCGACACCCAGCCCACGCCGATGCCCTCGGCCCGCGCGGCCAGCCAGAAGTTCTGGATGGCGCAGGCGGCCGACGCCATGTCCATCTCGGGGAGGGTGCGGCGGCCGAAGATGAACTTCTCGCGCCCGTCGATCAGGCCGACCACCAGCACTTCCGCGCAGGCGAGGATGCCTTCGACCTTCAGGCGCATGAACTCCCCGCCCCGCTGGCCGAGGGCCTCGGCCGTGCGCCGGCGCTCCTCGTCCACCAGGGCGTGGATGGCGGCGCGCCGGGCCGGATCGAGGATGCGGAGGAAGCGCCACGGCTGCATCAGCCCGACGCTGGGGCCGGCATGGGCGGCGGCAAGGAAGCGGGTCAGCTGGCCGGGCGCCAGGGCACCGGGCACGAAGTGACGCACGTCGCGCCGCTCACGGATGGCGCGGTAGACGGCGTCGACCTGGTCTTGCGGGAAGGCGTTGGGATTGTCCATGCGGGCGGCGTTCCGTTGTCGAAAGCCGCCCGGCGGACGGCCGGGCGCATTGTACCTGCTGCCGGCCGGCCGGTCAGCCGACGGCCTGGAAGCCCGGCTGTGCGATGAAGCGCTGCACGTGATGGTCCGTGTCGCCGAGGGTCAGGCCGATGGTGGTCAGGCGCTTGAACAGGTGGGCGGCCGGCAACTCGTCCGTCACTCCCATGCCGCCGTGCAGCTGGACGGCCTGCTGGCCGACGAACTGGGCGGCCTGCCCGACCCGCGCCTTGGCGGCGGAGACGACGCGCCGGCGTTCCTCGGCGTCGCCGGAAGCCACCTTGACGGCGGCCAGCATGGCGATCGAGCGGGCCTGCTCCAGGTGGATGAACATGTCGGCCATGCGGTGCTGCAGGGCCTGGAACTTGCCGATCGGTGCGCCGAACTGCTGGCGCGTCTTCAGGTAGTCCAGGGTGGCGGCGAACAGCGCATCCATCGCGCCGATGGCCTCCGCGCACAACAGGGTGGCGCCGTAGTCGGTGGCCGCCTCGAGGATCTCCCAGGCCTGCCCCGGCGCGCCCAGCGGCGTTGCCGGCGCATGGTCGAAGCTGACGGTGGCGGCCCGCATGCCGTCGATGGTGCGGTAATCGCGCACGGCCACGCCGGCCGTGTCGGCATCGACGAGGAACAGCGCGATGGCGCCATCGACCTTGGCCGACACGATGAAGGCATCGGCCTGGGCGCCGTGCAGCACGACGGTCTTGACGCCGCTGACGGCGGCATTTTCAAGGCCGCCCGTGGCCACCGCGCCGATGGCCGAGAGGTCGTGGCGCGACTGCTGTTCGGCCAGCGCGCAGGCCAGCTTCAGGTCGCCGGCCGCGACCCGCTCCAGCAGGGCCTCCTGGCCGCCGGCCAGGGCCAGGAATTTCGCGCCCAGCACGGTGGCGAAATACGGTTCGACGACGAGCCCGCGGCCCAGCTCCTGCATCACCACCAGCATGTCCACGGCCGTGCCGTCGAAGCCGCCCTGTGCTTCCGGCACGGGCAGCGCCGTCATGCCCAGTTCGACCAGCGTGGCCCATGCCTCGGGCGACACGCCCGCTTCGGAATGCACGATGGCGCGGCGCTTCTCGAACGTGTAGTCGCGTTCGACCCAGCGGCGCAGTGCGTCGGCGAATGCCTGTTGTTCTTCCTTGTAGCTGAAATCCATTGCCGTCTCCTTACAAGCCCAGGATCATCGCGGTGATGATGTTCTTCTGGATTTCGTTGGACCCACCGTAGATCGATGTCTTGCGGTAGTTGAAGTAGTACGCCGCCAGCGGCGCGCCCTCGTCGTCGCCACCGGCGGCATGCTCGGCGGCGCCCTCCAGGAAGGCCGGGTCGAAAGGCAGCGCATTCGGCCCCAGCGCCTCGACCATCAGTTCGGTGAGCAGCTGCTGGATTTCCGTGCCCTTCACCTTCAGCACGGAGGCCTGCGGGCCGGGGCCCTGGTGCTCCTGCGCGATGGTGCGCAGCACCGTCACTTCCAGCGCCATCAGCTCGATTTCCAGATGCGCCACCTTGGCCGCGAACATGGGGTCGTGCAGCAAGGGCTTGCCGTTCTTCTGTTCGCGCAGGGCCAGCTTCTTCAGGAAATCCAGTTCGCGCTTGGAGCGGCCCACGGCGGCGATGCCCGTGCGCTCGTGGCCCAGCAGGTACTTGGCATAGGTCCAGCCCTTGTTTTCCTTGCCGATCAGGTTCGCAACCGGGACCTTGACGTTGTCGAAGAAGACCTCGTTAACCTCGTGTTCCTCGTCCAGCATGATGATGGGCCGCACCGTAATGCCCGGTGTCTTCATGTCGATCAGCAGGAAGGAAATGCCTTCCTGCTTGCGCACCGACGTATCCGTGCGCACCAGGCAGAAGATCATGTCGGCATACTGGCCCAGGGTGGTCCACGTCTTCTGGCCGTTGACGATGTAATGGTCGCCCTGGCGTTCGGCGGTGGTCTTCAGCGACGCCAGGTCGGAGCCGGCGCCCGGCTCGGAGTAGCCCTGGCACCACCAGTCGTCGCAGTTCAGGATGCGCGGCAGGTAGTGGGCCTTCTGGGCGTCGTCACCGAAGGCCATGATGACGGGTGCCACCATATTGATCCCGAACGGCAGAATCGGCGGCGTGCCTGCGCGGGCGCATTCCTCTTCCCAGATATGGCGCTGCGTGGCGTTCCAGCCCGGCCCGCCGAATTCGACCGGCCATGCCGGCGCGGCCCATCCCTGCTTTGCCACGATGCGGTGCCAGCGCACGAAATCGTCCTTCGACAGCCGGAGGTGGCTGCGCACCTTGCGCTGCAGTTCCGGCGGCAGTTCGGCATCGACAAAGGCGCGCACCTCGGCCCGGAAGGCCTCGTCCTGCGCTGAATAATTCAGGTCCATATCGTCTCCATGGTTGCGTCGCCTTGAAATAGCACGATCGTTCCAAACGATTCTACCGTAGTTGCGTGCGGCACGGTAGCGATATGCGTGGCGAGCTTCTTTATAGGAACGGGTAGCTGCCGCCACCGTCGTGATAGCCCTTGCTGCCGATGATTTTCGCCAGCGGGCTGCGGATGTCGGCGTCCTCGGGCAACTGCGCCAGGCGGGCCAGCACGGCGTGGAAGTCGTGGCGCGGCTGCCAGCCCAGCGCCTGGCGGGCCTGCGTGTTGTCGTAGACCCGGTCCAGGGTGGCGAACGGGGTCCAGCCGCGCCGGGCGTATTCGGCCATGGCCAGCGGCGCGCGCCGGTGCAGCACTGCCTGGGCGTCGGTGCGCAGCAGCGCGACATCCTCGCGCCGGAACGGCGTGGTGGCGCTGACGATGTAGCGCCCGAAACCGATGCGGCTTGCCCGTTCCAGAGCCAGCATGTGGGCCTCGACGATATCCTCGATGTCGGCGCGCCGGTTCAGCAGCTCGTTGACCTTGATATTGGCGTCGGCATACCGCCCCCGCAGCGCCGCGTCGTCGTCGGCCTCCGGAAAGAAGCGCGCCGTGCGCAGCACCACCACGGCCAGCTTCTCCGTGCGGGCGAACAGTTCGCACAGGTTCTCGGCCGCCAGCTTGGTGACGCCGTAGATATTCTTCGGCACGGGCGCGAGCGTCTCGTCCACCCATGCGGCCGGCGCTCCTGGGGGTGGCGTCAGCGCGGCGCCGAAGACGCTCGTGCTGCTCGTCATGACGAAGCTGCCGACGCCTTCGGCCACGGCCGCCTCCAGCACGTTGAGCGTGCCCTGCACATTCGTGGTGACGAACTGGCTGCGCGTGTGCGTGCCGATATGGGGCTTGTGCAGCGTGGCCGCGTGGATCACCCCGGCCACGCCGCGCATGGCCGCGCGCATGGCGCCCGCATCCTCGAGCGAGGCCGTGACGGTCGTGAACGGCGCCGGCCTGCAGTCGAGGCCCACCGGCTGGTGGCCGGCGGCGGCCAGCACCCGCACCAGCGCCTCGCCCAGGTGGCCGCTGCTGCCCGTGACGAGGATCTTCATGGCCGTTCCTCGCCGCACAGGCCCGCGCGGCTGTCCAGGTAGACCTGCGACAGCCAGCCGGCGACTGCCTTGAAGCGGCCGATCGAGCCGGCGTCGCGGTGACTGAGCAGCCACAGCTCCCGGTACACCTCGGCGCCGGACAGCCGGCGCAAGCCGTCGTCCTCGCCCATGATGCAAGGCAGCAGGGCCATGCCGGCGCCGGCCCGGCAAGCGTTGACCATCGTCGACAGGCTGTTCACGCGCAGGGGCACGCGCACGCGAGGCTCCAGCCTGGCCAGCCAGCGCATTTCCGGCACGTGGGCCATCGTCTCCTCGAAGGCGAGCCACGGCTGGCTGCCCCATCCGGCGCGCGGCACGTGGGCGAACTTCGGCGCCGCGTACACGGCCCAGCCGATCTCGCCCAGCTTGCGCATCAACACGGCCGCGTCGTCTTCCGGCGGCGCCAGGCGCAGCGCGAAATCGGCCTCGCGGCGGGTGAACGACACGTTGCGGCTTTCCGCCAGCAGGTGCACGTCCAGCGCCGGGTGCAGCGCGTTCAGGGCCGGCACGTGGCGCACCAGCCAGTGGTCGAACAGGAAGTCGATGGCGCTGATGCGCACGGGGCCGGCGATGGTGTCGGCTTCGCGGGTCGATGCCAGCAGCATGCTTTGGACATTGCCATAGACGCCCTCGCCGTGGGCGACGAAGACGGCGCCGGCGTCGGTGAGCCGGTAGCGCGTGCTGTCGCGGATGAACAGGCGCAGGTCCAGGGCCTTCTCGGCCGCCGCCACCCTGCGGCTGATGGTGGAGGCGTCAACACCCAGTTCCCGCCCCGTGGCGCTCATGCTGCCGGTGCGCGCCAGCGCCAGGATCAGCGGAATATCGTTCCAGTCGAAATCGTCTGCCATAAGTCTTGTTGTTGTTTCACCCGATCGGGCCATCCGCATTTTTGCAAGGCGGGCTTGCAAGCTTGCCCATTCTCAACTTCATTGCCGGGCCATAAGATGCACCCATCCAGACGACTTTAGCACGGTCGTTTTGCCAAAACCCTCACTAAAAAGGAAGACATCATGAGCACCCAAAATGACAAGGACATCAACGTATCGCGCCGCTCCGCCCTGCTGGGCAGCGCCGGCCTGGCCGCCGCCGTGGCCGCCATCGCCCTGCCGCTGGCCGGCGAAGCGAACGCCGCACCGGCCGGCAAGGGCGGGCCGCTGAGGAAGACGGCCAGCACCATCACGACCCGCGACGGCGTCGAGCTGTATTACAAGGACTGGGGCAAGGGCCAGCCCGTCGTATTCAGCCACGGCTGGCCGCTCAATTCGGACAGCTGGGAATCGCAGATGCTGCACCTGGCGGCCAACGGCTTTCGCGTCATCGCCCACGACCGCCGCGGCCACGGCCGCTCCAGCCAGCCCTGGGACGGCAACGACATGGATCACTATGCCGACGATTTGGCCCAGCTGATCGAAGCGCTCGACCTGAAGGATGCCATCCTGGTGGGCTTCTCCACGGGCGGCGGCGAAGTGGCCCGCTACGTGGGCCGCCACGGCACCAAGCGCGTCGCCAAGCTAGCCCTCGTGTCGGCCGTGCCGCCGCTGATGCTGAAGACGGCGGACAATCCGGGCGGCCTGCCGATGGAAGTGTTCGACGGCATCCGCGCCGCCCAGGTAGCCAACCGCTCGCAGCTCTACCTGGACCTGCCCGGCGGGCCGTTCTACGGCTTCAACCGGCCCGGCGCGAAGGTGTCGCAGGGTCTGATCCAGTCGTGGTGGATGCAGGGCATGATGGGCGGCCACAAGAACACGCTGGACTCCATCAAGGCCTTTTCGGAAACGGACTTCCGCGCCGACCTGAAGAAGTTCGACAAGCCCACCCTCGTCATCCACGGCGACGACGACCAGGTGGTGCCGATCGATGCGGCCGGCAAGGCGTCGGCGGCCATCGTCAAGCACGCCAAGCTGATCGTCTATCCGGGCGCGCCGCACGGCCTGACGGACACGCACAAGGACAAGGTCAACGCCGACCTGCTGGCCTTCGCGCGCAGCTGATCGCCCGATCTGCTCATCCGTAGCGCCACGGCACGGGCGCCGGTGGTACAGTGCATCGCACAACCACCGGAGCCTTCATGCCTGAACCCACCCTGGCGCCCGATGCGCCCCTGTTTATCGTCTTGAATGCCGGCTCCGGCGCCGCCGAGACCTCGGAGCGCCGCACAGCCATCGAGGACGTGCTGCACGCGGCCGGCCGCCGCTTCGAGCTCGAAGTGGTGGAGGACGCCGCCACGCTGGAAGAACATGCGCGCCGCCAGGCCGGCCGCGCGCGCGATGCCGGCGGCATCCTGGTGGCGGCCGGCGGCGACGGCACCATCAATACCGTGGCCCAGCAGGCCGTGGCCCATCGCTGCCCGTTCGGCGCCCTGCCCCAGGGCACCTTCAATTATTTCGGCCGTACCCACGGCATTCCCCAGGACCTCACAAAGGCGGTGCACGCGCTGCTGCACGCCTCCGTCCAGCCGGTGCAGATCGGTACCGTCAACGGCCATATCTTCCTCGTCAATGCCAGCATCGGGCTGTATCCGAAACTGCTGGAAGAGCGCGAGCATGACAAGCACCAGTATGGCCGCAGCCGCGTCGTGGCGGCCCTGTCGGCCCTGAAGACCTTGGTCCTGCCGCACCGTCGCCTGCGCCTGACGCTGGAAGCGGAAGGCCGCACACGGCACATCAAGACGTCGACGCTTTTCGTCGGCAATAACCGGCTGCAGATGGAACAGGTGGGCCTGTCCGTTGTCACGCCCGACGTGGCCGACGGCGAACTGGCAGCGCTGGCGCCGAAGGCCGTGGGGCGCCTGGGCATGCTGCTGCTGGCGATACGCGGTGCGCTGGGCCGGCTGGCCGATGCGGACGACCTGGTGGCCTTCGGCTTCCATCGCATGACGGTGCGCACGCCCGTCTACGCGCGCCGGCGCCTGAAAGCGGCCGTGGATGGCGAAGTGCTGCACCTGACGGCGCCGCTCGTGTTCGAGGCCCTGGAAGGCAAGCTGCTGTTGCTGGTGCCGGCCCCGGGCGACGCCGTGGCCGGCTGAACGCGCGACCTATTCCACGGTGATGGCCAGGTCGCGCCCGTCGATGGCCACGTTGCCGGCGTAATCGGCGGCGAAGATACGCAGGGTATAGTCGCCCGGCGCAATGCCTGACACGTCCCACGTGCCGGGGCTGACCTGGCCGCCGGCCAGCGTATTGTTCAAGGCATAGGCGAAATGGGTGGCCTTGCTGCCGTAGACGGTGATGCCGCTGCTGGCCGCGTACACCAGCTTGACCGCTTCCTGGTTGCGCGGCAGCCGGTCGTAGACCTGCGTGATGCGGGGCTGTTCGTACCCCGGCACCGCCGTGCCGTCCGCGCGCAGCAGCTGGTAACCCAGCTTGTAGAGGCCCAGCCGGCGCCGCGCCAGGTTGCCGTCCATCTGGTCGTAGGCATCGACGATGATGTCGACCTTGCCCACGCTGCGCGGCACCTTGACCCTGCGTGGCGGCACCGGTGCGGCCGCGGCCCTGGCCTTCTTGCCCTTCTTCCCTTTCTTTTCGCCCGCGGCCGCGTCGCCCCGCTGGCCCGACAGGCGCCGGCCGCCGTCGGCCACCAGCAGGATGCTCTGCACGCGCGGCGCGACCGTGTCAACCAGGCCCTTGAACGGCAGGGTCAGGGGATTGACGACGCCGCCGGCCGGGTAGTAGTCCAGGTGCACGTGGGCCATCGGGTTGATGGTGCCGAGCCGGTCGCCGGCAGCAAAGCGCGTGCCGCGCGGCACCCGCACCCGCTCCGGCTTGCCGCGCCCGTTCAGCACGAGGTGGAAGCGCCCGTCCAGGGGCGCATCCTTGCGGTCGCGCCCCACCTTCATGTGGATATACGACAGCGTGCCGACGGCGATGCCTTCGGACAGCGTCCCATAGCCCCAGTTCGCGAACGGGTCCGTCACCTTGGCGTCCTGCGCGGCCACCACGGGCGCGCCCACGTCGGCGCGCACGTCCAGGCCCATATGGAAATGGTCGCGGCTTTCGCCGTCGAAGCTGCCCCGCACTTCGCCCATCAGTCCCACCACCTCGTGCGGCCCGTCCTGCGGCAGCACGGGCCAGCGCATCTGCTGCGGCACCGGTGCCACCGGCGTCGCAGCAGGGACGGCCCGCTTGCCCGTGCCGCCATCCGGCACCAGCCGCACGAGGCGGAAGGCCAGCGCATCGGCCACGACCAGGGCGCCGTCGCGCTGCACGGCCAACCCGCGCGGCGCGTACAGCTGCACCGTGCCGTCGCTGCCGTAATCGTCCGGCGCGGCATCGGCCAGGGGCCGGTACTCACCGTCCGGCGCCACCTGCAGGATGCGGCCATTGCTGCTGGTGACGTACAGGTAGCCGTCACGCGTTGCGGCAATGCCGCCCGGCCGGCGCAACGCGGGCCGCCGCTCATGCTCCGCAGGTACCGCCACCGTCGTCACGGCGCCGTCCTTGCCGATGCGGCGGATCGCGTGGTTGCCCGTGTCCGCGACGAACAGCGTGCCGTCGCGCGCGACGGCGATGCCGCCGGGAGTATCGAAGCGGGCCGCCAGGGCGGCGCCGTCCTCGTTGCCCGGCGCGCCGGCGCCGGCCACCGTCGTCACGTTGCCGGCGGCGTCGATGCGGCGGATGCGGTCGTTATAGGTGTCGGCCACATAGACGACGCCGGCGTCGTCCACGGCGATCCCGACGGGGCCGTTGAAACGGGCCGCGCGGCCCTGGCCATCGGCGTAACCGGGCTGGCCGCCGCCGGCCAGGGTGGTGACGCTGCCGTCCGGCGCGATCTTCCGGATGGCGTGGTTGCCCGTGTCGGCCACAAACAGGTTGCCCAGGTGGTCCAGCGCCAGCGCGGACGGCGTGTGGAAGGCCGCCGCCGCGCCCTTGCCGTCGGCGAAGCCTTCGCGGCCGCCGGCCAAGGTCGTGACGGCGCCGTCCGTGCCGATGCGGCGGATGCGGTTGTTGTCGCCGCCATCGGCCACATACACATTGCCGCGCGGGTCGACAGCCACGCCGAACGGATCGCCGAAGCGGCTGGCGGCGGCAGCACCGTCGGCAAGGCCGGCGATACCGGTGCCGGCCAGCGGCTGCACCCTCGCCGTCCAGAAGCGGGGCGTGACGGCCTGGCGCGGGGTCAGCACGGCCGTGGCGGGCGCGGAGGTGACGGGTGCCGTGCGGGGCCAGAACAGGAAGGCGGCGCCGGCACCGAACACGCCGGCGCCGGCCAGGATTGCGATGACGAGCTTGCGTTGCGGGAGCTTGCGGTTCACGTGCGGCCGTTACGAGGTTGCAGGGCTTGCAAGCTTAGCAGATGACTACCCCTGTACGCCAACGACGTTCCGCGGAAAGCACGACAGGATCGCTGACGCGCGGCATTTGCGATGATCAGGATTGCCACCGGTGGACGCTCGACTGGGACTTGATGAAGGTCTGCGTTCGGCCCGAGCGGCCGTTGCAGCAGCCGCGCTACCGATCGTCAAACCTTCGCACGAGGCTTCAGGCGGAAGCTGACGCCAAGACGATTGATCGCGTTCATGGCCGCAATAGTCAAGGTCAAGTCAACAAGGTCCTTCTCGCCAAATACGGCAAGTGCGGCGCCATAGGCTTCGTCCGATGCGTGCGTTTCGCTCACACGCGTGACTTCTTCCGACCAAGCAAGCGCGGCGCGCTCCCGTTCCGTGAAAAGATGCTGGGCTTCATGCCAGACCGAAACCAGCACAGCCTTGTCGACTGACACGCCTTCCGCAATCAGATCGCGATTGTGAATATCGATGCAGTGAGCACATCCGTTGATCTGCGATACACGGAGGAATACCAGGTGGATGAGAGTGCTGGGCAGATTGGTATCGTTGACAACATAGTGATGCAGGACGCCGATTGCTTTTGCCCCGTCGGGAGAGACAGCAAACCAATTCGCGCGATTCATCATATTCGATCCTTTCAAAATGGGGCCGGGGCTGGCAGGAAATTTCTACTACCCATACAAGACGGACCAGACCTGCGCTGTGTGACGGGTTACGAGAAAAATCGCTGAACCATGCCTCAGGGGCTGTACTCTGGCGCTGCCCTGCGGTTGACGGCAGCTGCGGCCGCTGACCGTGAAGGTGGAGTGGTAACCATGTAGCAAGGGTCGGGTTTGCAAGCATGCGATCGGGAAGCCATCTCAGGGGACGGTTGCAATGCAGCAAAGGCACGCAGCGTTCGGATGAAGACAGCCGCCCATACAGCTGTCGCCAGGGCCGTTCGAGGGCGGGCGCGCCGTCGCAGCGGTCTTGCCCGACGCCGAGGTCGAGCACTGCATGCCGATGGTCAGAGCTGCAGCGGACTCCGTGCGAGGAAGCACGAAAGCACAAGGTCAAACTCCCGGTTCGAGGGCAGATACCCCGACAGCTTGGCCCGCCGTTTAACGACACTCAAGCGGCGCGCAAGCCCGCGATCAAGGTCAGCAGCTTGCGGTGCAGTGCCGGGTCGCCGCAGGCGACGACCGAGCCGCCGTGCTGTGGGTCGCCGCCCTCCCACGTCGTGATCACGCCGCCCGCACCTTCGACCACGGGGATCAGGGCCTGCACGTCGTGGATGTCGAGGTGCGCTTCGAGCACCAGGTCGACCAGGCCGTGGGCCAGCAGGCCGTAGGCGTAGCAGTCGCCGCCGAAGCGTACCATCTGGGCACCCGTGGCGATGGCGTCGAATACCATCTGCTCGGACACCTTCGCGCCAGCTGCCGGCACCGTCAGCATCACGCGTGCCTGCGCCAGGTCGGTGCAGGCACGGGTGCGAATGGGCTTGTCGTTACACCATGCGCCAGATGGCGTGCCGACGAAGCGCTCGCGCGTGAAGGGCTGGTCGATCACGCCCAGCACCGGGCGGCGACCATCGTTCAGCGCGATCAGCGTGCCCCAGATCGGCAGCCCCGTTACGAAAGCACGCGTGCCGTCGATCGGGTCGAGCACCCATCGCAGGGCGCTGCTGCCGGTGACGCTGGACTCCTCTTCGCCAACGATGCCATGGTCGGGATAGCGGGCAGCGATCAGGTCGCGCATCGCCCGTTCGGCGGCGCGGTCGGCCACGGTGACGGGGTCGAACACGGCGCCGCCCGCGGACTTGTCCTCGACGATCAGTTCCGCACGGAAGTGCGGCAGGATGGCGGCACCCGCGGCATCCGCCAGTTCCCTGGCGAAGGACAGCAGCGAGTCCTGTTGCGCGGCGTCGAGCAGGACACCCGCGGCCGGATCATTCGATTGTTCGTGAAGCGACAGGTTTTTCTTCATTTCGTTGACGACGGTGTCGCGTTGATGCGGCAGGCGGGTGCCTGCCTTGATCTCGAACTCGAAACTATACAGCCTTGCCTTCAGCCGAAGTGGTCCGGGTCCGGCCCGATGCGCTCGCCCCGGTCCAGTTCCGCCAGGGCCGCCATGTCGTCTTCGTCCAGGGTGAAATCGAAGACCTGGGCGTTGGCGCGGATACGCTCGGGATTGGACGACTTCGGGATCACCAGCACGCCGTTCTGCACGTGCCAGCGCAGGATGATCTGGGCCGGCTCGCGACCGTACTTGGCCGCCAGGTCGGCGATCTGCGGGTCCAGCAGCACCTTGCCCTGCCCCAGCGGGCTCCAGGCCTGGGTGCGCACGCCCAGCGCGGCGTTGGCGGTACGCAGCTCGCCCTGCTGCAGCCACGGGTGCAGTTCGATCTGGTTCACGGCCGGCAGCTGGTGGGTTTCCGCGTACAGCCGCTGCAGCTCGGCCGGGCGGAAGTTCGACACGCCGATGGAGCGGGCCAGGCCCTGCTGGCGCAATTCGATCAGCGCACGCCACGTGTCGACGTACAGCTCGCGCCACGGTGCCGGCCAGTGGATCAGCAGCAGGTCGACATAGTCCATCTTCAGGCGGTCCAGGCTGGCGTGCAGCGCGTCCTTGGCGGCCTGGTGGCCCTGGTCGGCGTTCCAGATCTTCGTCGTGACGAAGACCTCCGCGCGGTCGATGCCCGACGCCCGTACACCGGCGCCGACACCGGCTTCGTTCTGGTAGGCCGACGCCGTGTCGACCAGGCGGTAGCCGGCCGCCAGCGCGCATTGCACGGCGGCACTAGCTTCGTCGTCGTTGTCCTGCCAGACCCCCAGCCCCAGCTGGGGAATGCGGTGGCCGTCGTTCATTTCGATCACGGGTATTTCCGTCATGCTCACTCCTTCGTGGGTGCGGCGCAGCATCGGGACTGGTTGAGTCCTCGGTACGCGCCAGGCGGTGGCGCTTGAAACTCGACTACAGCACTTATCTTATCGGCCACGGGCACGCCCTTGCGCACGATACACCGACCGGCGGCGCCAGACGACCAAAAAAAAAGCCCACCGGAGACCGGTGGGCTGAATCTATTTCCTTGGAGGAGAATAGAGGAGACAGGTGAATTATGCTGCGCCGCGCCATATCGTGCAAGTTTATTGTAGTGATACTAGATATTGCTCCGACATATAACTGGGGCGTGGGGACAAAAAAAGGAGGACCTTGCGGTCCTCCGAGCTCCCTGATGATCAGACGTTAATGCGGCACGTTGGCTGCCCGCTCAACGATCCGGCGTATAAGGCAGCACGCGCGATGCCAGGCGGGTATCCGTCTTGAGCAACCCTACTTCGTCCGCCAGGATATGCACCGCTTCATTCAGCAGCACGTCCTTGGCGTTCTTGGCTGCCTTTTCCGCTTCCAGCTCGGCCGCCAGCGAGCGTTCGTCGCCCTGCAGGCCGTCGTCAGTGCGGCTGGTGCCCTTCACGGCGGCAGCCTGCTTGGCCGCCTTGGCGCCGGCCGGCTTGGCCGACACGGCCTTGTTCAGCGCTTCCTTCGGATCGGGCACGAGGATCGGATCGTCCGGCGACGGCGCGGCCGCCAGGCGGGCTTCGCGCAGCTTGGCGCGCTGCTCCTGCTGCTCGCGCTCCTTGCGGCGCGCCACCTCGTTCAGCGAGATCAGGTTTTCCTTGCGCTGCTTCTTGACGTAGTTAATGTCGTCGACCAGGTACTGGAAGTCCTTGTCCTTGGCCACCCGCGCCTCGTAGCGCTTCTGCAGCAGCGGTACGATGTCCTTCACTTCACCGGCCGGGATGTAGACGGCCGGCTTGATGACCGTGTACGGCAGCGCGTTGTCGTAGCTCGATTCGCCGAAGTTCTCCGCGTCGGCGATAGTGGGCAGCTTGATGTCCGGCGTCACGCCGCGCAGCTGGGTTGTTCCGCCATTGATGCGGAAGAACTGCGCGATCGTCATCTTCAGCTCGCCCAGGCGGGCCTTGTCGGCCTGGGCGAAACGGTCTAGGTTCAGCAGGGTCTGCACGGTGCCCTTGCCGAAGCTGGGCTCGCCGATGATGATGCCGCGGCCGTAATCCTGCAGCGCCGCGGCGACGATTTCCGATGCCGAGGCCGAGCCCCGGTTGATCAGGACGCCGACGGGTCCGTCCCAGGCCAGGCCCGGCAGGGTATCGCTTTCCACCTCGACCTTGCCGTCCGCGCTGCGCTGCTGCACGACGGGACCGCGGTCGATGAAGAGGCCCGTCAGCTCCACCGCTTCCGTCAGCGAGCCGCCGCCGTTGTTGCGCAGGTCCAGCAGCACATTGTCGACCTTGTCCTTCTTCAGTTCGCCAAGCAGGCGGGCGACGTCGCGCGTGGCGCTCTTGTAGTCCTTGTCGCCCTTGCGGCGGGCTTCGAAGTCCATGTAGAACGTGGGCAGCGAGATGACGCCGATGCGGCGCTTGACGCCGCCGTCACGCACTTCCATGATGGTCTTCTTGGCGGACTGCTCTTCCATGCTGATCTTCTTGCGCACCAGCGCGATCGTCACGGGCTTGCCGTCCGGCCCGGCGTCGGCCGGCAGCACCTGCAGGCGCACGGTGGAATCCTTGGCGCCGCGGATCTGCTGCACGACGTCGTCGATACGCCAGCCCAGCACGTCCGTCAGCGGGCCGCTTTCGTTCTGGCCCACGGCCATGATGCGGTCGCCCACCTTCAGCTTGCCGGACATGCCGGCCGGGCTGCCGGCGACGATTTCGCGGATGACCGTGTATTCGTCGCGCGTCTGCAGCACGGCGCCGATGCCTTCGAGCGACAGGCGCATCTGGATATCGAAATTGTCCGACGCGCGCGGGCCCAGGTAGTTGGTATGCGGCTCGATCGACATCGCATACGCGTTCATGAATATCTGGAACACGTCTTCACTGTTGAGCTTGCGCGAACGGCTCAGGTAGTTCTCGTAGCGCTTGTCCAGCGTTTCGCGGATGGCCTTGTCGTCCTTGCCGGCCAGCTTCAGGCGCAGCCAGTCGTTCTTGACACGCTTGCGCCACAGGTCCTTGACCTCGGCGTCGCTCTTGGCCCAGTCGGCCTTTTCGCGGTCGTACTGGTAGCTTTCATCCAGCGTGAAATCGGGCCTGGTCTTGAGCAGTTCGCGGGCATAGGCGATGCGCTCGTTGAAGCGCTGCTGGTAGACGTTGTAGATGGAAAACGGCAGGTCCAGCTTCTCGCCCATGATGGCGTCGTCCAGCTTCGACCGGGCGCCGGCGAACTGGTCCAGGTCGGCCTGCACGAAGAACAGCTTCTCCGCATCCAGCGACTTGAAATAGCGGTCGAAGATCTTCTCCGACATGGCGTCGTCCAGCGGCGTGGCCTTGTAGTGGGCGCGGGACAGCACGCGCGACGCCAGGCTGGCTGCCTGGCCTTGCTGGGCGGCCGGCTTGAGGGCCTCGGGTGCCTTGTCAACGGGTGTGGCCACCGCAGGGGCGGCGCCCGCATAAGCGGACATCAGTGCCAGCGACATGGCGGCCAACAGCATTTGCTTCTTCATCGGCGAACTCCGGGACTAGTTTGAAACGGTATTTGAATCGTGCCGCCTGATCATCAAGCTATCAGGCTATCAGGCCAGGCATTTACAACAACTACTTGCTAATGAATCGTCAGGTCTGGTGCTGCGTTTCGCCTTATTCTACAGGAGGATTGCCGCAAAGGCCTGTCGATCCGAAGAGTGTCGGCGCGCCCGCTTAAGCGTGAATTAAAGCGGCGAATGAACGCAGGCGATTGCCGTGTAAATAGTCGTAAATAAGCCATATCGAAACGCCAAGCACCAGCGCCGGCCAGGAGCGCCGGGCGACGAGCCAGTCGGCGCGGGACGGCCAGCACGCCAGGAACTGCGGCGCGACGAGGAAGGCCAGTGCGATGTCAATCGCTTGGAAATGCCAGCCGGGGTCCGTGCGCCACGCGGCCACCCACCACGGCAGCAGCACGAGCAGCAATGGTGCCAGTGCCGCCGGCGCGGCGTTGTACCAGCGCACGCGGCCCAGGGTGACGGCACCGAGCTCCCAGCCGCCGGGGGCGCGCCGGGGCATGACGGTGAACGACCCGGGGCGCGCGGCCGTGACGAAGCCGACGAGGAAGTGGGTCAGCTCGTGGCACACGGTGCCGGCCAGCGTGAAGACGAAGAAGGCGGGATGGCGGCGCGCCAGTGCCCGGATGACAAGGGCCAGCGCCAGCGCCGGCGCCAGGTACAGCAAGGCGTCGTCATGGCGGCACAGCCAGGCGGGTGCGACGGCACCGCAGGAAAATCGCATGCAGGCGGTCGCGGCGCGCGGCTCAGGTCGTGTAGAAGCAGCGCCCGCAGGCCTGGCGATAGCGCTCGTTGCCGCCAATGCTGATCTGCTCGCCCTGGCGGATGCGGCGACCGTTTTCGTCGACCCGCACGTTCATCGTCGCCTTCTTGCCGCAACTGCAGATATTCTTCAGTTCCTCGATATCGTCGGCCAGCGCCAGCAGGTAGGCCGAGCCGGGGAAGGGTTCGCCGCGGAAATCCGTGCGCAGGCCGTAGCAGATCACCGGCATGCCCTGGACCTGGGCCAGCTGGTGCAACTGCTGCACCTGGGCGATGGAGAGGAACTGGGCCTCGTCGACAAGCACGCAGGCCACCCGCTCCAGCGCGAGGAAGTTCGTGTTGGCGTCGAAGGTCTCGACGTCGCGCTGCAGGCCCAGCCGCGACGTGATCTTGCCGACGCCGAAGCGGTCGTCGATGGCGGCCGTAAACAGGCGCACCTGCTGGCCCTGCTCTTCGTAATTATGGGCGACCTGCAACATCGCGGTCGATTTACCCGCGTTCATTGCCGAGTATCGAAAATAGAGTTTTGCCACTGCTGACCTGAAAAAATGGTTGAACACGCGCATTATAAATCGGCGGCGTATTCGGGAACAGGTGGCGCCAGCCCGGACGTGACAGCAAGGCCCGATTCGGCGCATACTATTATTGCAACATGCAGCACCGGTTTTCTGCGTTTCTAACATAAGTAAATCCGAAAACATTCCTTCGAGCGCGAGCTTGCTTATCCGACAATGCGCGCCTCGGCCGGGACGACACAATCGACCCGGTCCGTCCACACAAGGAGACTGTATGCAAAGCACTACCCCTGCAGCGCAAGGCGGACTAATGGGCCTGATCGGCAATACGCCGCTGATCGAAGTCACCCGCCTCGCCACGGGCCCCTGCCAGCTGTTCCTGAAGCTCGAATCGCAGAACCCCGGCGGCTCGATCAAGGACCGCATCGGCCTGTCCATCATCGAAGCGGCCGAACGCGACGGCCGCCTGAAGCCGGGCGGCACCATCGTCGAGGCCACGGCCGGCAACACGGGCCTGGGCCTGGCCCTGGTGGGCCGCATCAAGGGCTACCAGGTCGTGCTCGTCGTGCCCGACAAGATGGCGACGGAGAAAATCCTGCACCTGAAAGCGCTGGGTGCGCGGATCCATATCACCCGTTCGGACGTCGGCAAGGGCCACCCGGAGTATTACCAGGATGTAGCGGCCCGCATCGCCGCGGACATGCCCGGTGCCTTCTTCGCGGACCAGTTCAACAATCCGGCCAATCCGCTGGCCCATGAAACCACCACGGGCCCGGAACTGTGGGAGCAGTCGGGCCATGACCTGGACGCGATCGTCGTCGGCGTCGGCTCCAGCGGCACCTTGTCGGGCCTGACGCGCTACTTCGCCCGCGTCAACCCGAAGCTCGAATTCGTGCTGGCCGACCCGCAGGGCTCGATCCTGACGGAGTACGTCCACACCGGCAAGGTGGCCGAGACGAGCGGCTCGTGGGCCGTCGAAGGCATCGGCGAGGACTTCCTGCCGTCGATTGCCGATTTCTCCGGCGTGCGCCACGCCTACACCATCACGGACCAGGAAAGCTTCGACAGCGCCCGCGCGCTGGTGCGGGCCGAAGGCATCCTGGGCGGCTCGTCCACCGGCACCCTGCTGGCGGCGGCCCTGAAATACTGCCGCGAACAGACCACGCCCAAGCGCGTCGCCACGTTCGTATGCGACACCGGCACGCGCTACCTGTCGAAGGTGTACAACGACGGCTGGATGGTCGACCAGGGCCTGCTGCAGCGCGAGCGCACGGGCGACCTGCGCGACCTGATCGGCCGGCGCCACGATGCCGGCGAAGTGGTCAGCGTGGCCCCCACCGACACGCTGCTGGTGGCCTTCAACCGCATGCGCTCGGCCGACCTGGCCCAGCTGCCCGTCATCGACGGTGACCGGCTGGTCGGCATCATCGACGAATCGGACCTGCTGCTGAAGGTGGAAAACCAGGGCCGGCACTTCGCCAGCCTGGTGGGCGACACGATGACGTCGCGCCTGGAAACCCTGCGACCCGATGCCGACGTCCAGGCGCTGCGCAGCACCCTGGACCGGGGCCTGACGGCCGTCGTCGCCGACGAACGTACCTTCTACGGGCTGATCACCCGCTTCGACCTTCTCAACCACCTGCGCAGGACTCTGAGCTGATGCAAGACGACAAACAAACCCACCTCGCCACCCGCGTCATCCACGCGGGCCAGGCCCCCGACCCGTCGACCGGCGCCATCATGCCGCCGATCTACGCCACCTCCACCTTCGTCCAGCAAAGCCCTGGCGTGCACAAGGGCCTGGACTACGGCCGCTCGCACAATCCCACCCGCTGGGCGCTGGAGCGCTGCGTGGCGGACCTGGAAGGCGGTGCCCAGGCCTATGCCTTCGCCTCCGGCCTGGCCGCCATCTCCACGGTGCTGGAACTGCTGGACGCGGGCTCGCATATCGTCGCCGGCGACGACATGTATGGCGGCACCTACCGCCTATTCGAGCGCGTGCGCCGGCGCAGCGCCGGCCACCAGTTCAGCTACGCCGACCTGACCAATCCGGAAAACCTGCTGGCGGCGCTGCGCCCGGAAACGAAGATGGTGTGGATCGAGACGCCCACCAACCCGATGCTGAAACTGGCCGACCTGCGCACCATCGCGCTGATCTGCCGCCAGCGCAATATCATCGCCGTGGCCGACAACACTTTCGCCAGCCCGCTGGTGCAGCGCCCGCTGGAACTGGGCTTCGACATCGTCGTGCACTCGGCAACGAAGTACCTGAACGGCCACTCGGACATCATCGGCGGCATCGCCGTCGTCGGCGGCGAGGAACGGCAAGCCGGCTGGCGCGAGCAGCTGGGCTTCCTGCAGAATTCCGTCGGCGCCATCCTCGGCCCCTTCGACAGCTTCCTGGCGCTGCGCGGCGTGAAGACGCTGGCCATCCGCATGGAGCGCCACTGCGCCAGCGCACTGGAACTGGCGCAATGGCTGGAGCGCGAGCCGAAGGTGCGCAAGGTCTACTACCCTGGCCTGGCCTCGCACCCGCAGCACGAGCTGGCGCGGCGCCAGATGACGGGCTTCGGCGGCATCATCTCGATCGACCTCGACACGGACCTGGCCGGCGCCCGCCGCTTCCTGGAACGGTGTGAAGTGTTCGCGCTGGCCGAAAGCCTGGGCGGCGTGGAAAGCCTGATCGAGCACCCGGCCCTGATGACGCACGCCACCATCCCGCCCGAGCAGCGCGCCCAGCTGGGCATCGGCGACGGCCTGATCCGCCTGTCCGTCGGCATCGAGCACATCGAGGACCTGCGGCGCGATTTGCAGAACGCGCTGGCCGCCGTCTAGCCTCCGCCCGGCATTACTGCCGTGCTCGTGTCCACCGTGGGGTCAGGAAGGAGGCAATGGCTTGCAAGCCATTGCCCGCTACGTCGGCAAGGAGCCTTGCTCCTTGAAACCCCGACTGCGCCTCAAGGGTGGACAGTAAGGAGGCAATGGCTTGCAAGCCATTGCCCGCTACGTCGGCAAGGAGCCTTGCTCCTTGAAACCCCGACTGCGCCCCGGACATAGACACGGACCCTGCCGCTAACAATGGCTGTGTCTGTGTCTTTGTCGGGGTCTGACCCCGAGGTGGACAGGAAGGAGGCATGGCTTGCAAGCCATTGCCCGCTGCGTCGGCAAGGAGCCATGCTCCTTGAAACCCCGACTGCGCCCCCGAGGTGGACACGGGCTCAGCCGATCAAGAAGCGCCGCCCGGCCCGGGCGGCTTCGGTTGCGGGTCGTGGTTGCCGAAGACGCGGTGCACGAAGGCCTCCAGCGCCCGGAACACCCCTTCCACGCCGAACCCGGCGATGAACGACAGCGCCGAGCCGCTCAGGGCCCAGCTGCCCAGCACGCCCTGGTCGTCGGCCGAGGCCGGGCCGGACGGATTGATGAACAGGGCAATGCAGGCGCCGATGGTGCCGCCCAGCGCCAGTTGCAGCAGCGCCAGCGTCGAATCGCGGGGCGACAGCATGCTTTCGCGCATGCGCTCCCACAGGCGCCGTACGACGGCCGCGCCCGCTCCCAGGATGCCGTAGGCCAGCGGCAGCACGGCCGTGCCCACCACCAGGGTGACGATGCGGGCCTTCTCTTCCGTGCCGCGGCGGCTCACGCGCTCCAGTTCCTCGCCGGCCGCGCGGCGGGCCACGTCGCGCTCCGGCGGACGCGGATCCGGGGGCTCGACGGGCGCGGGAAACAGCCCGTAGATGGTTTTCCACGGCGCCAGCCACTGACGCAAATTCAGGCGCACGGCGCGGCGCTCCTCGCGCAGGTTCTTGGCACGCTCGCACAGCTGGTATTCCTCGGTGCTGCGGTAAGCGGGCTGGTCCATCGCGTCCTTGAGCGTGCAGAAACTGATGACGGCCGGCGCCGCCACCCCGACCGTCTCGGCGCCCGCCCGGCGTATGCGCTCGTCGGCGGCATAGGCCAGTTCGGCCTCGCTGATATCCTTGCGCAGCTCGACCGTGCGATTGCGTACGTTGTCCAGGTGTTCCAGGATGACATTGCCGGCCGCCACGTGCCAGGAAAGTGCGCACGTCAGCACCAGCGCCAGCAGCAGGAAAGTGACGAGCACGGCCATTCGGAAATTGAATTTGATGGCCACCCCGATCAGGCCCGGGTAGGCGTAGCGCGCCAGGGTCACGCGAGTAGGTTTATCCCACATCAGGCCGCCGGTTCCCCGCCGCGGCGGCATCGTGTCGTCCGGCGTCGTCGTCTTGCTGTAGAACAGGTCGCGCCACAGGCGGCGCAGGCGATTGATGGGCTTGCGGCGGTTCTCCTCGCCGACGACGAGGATCGTGAAGGCCACCGTCATGCCCGTGGCGGGCCGGGCCACGGCGTTGAGCATGTCCTTGGCGCACATCAGGTCGACGGCCTGTTTCAGGCGCACTGCCGGATCGGCGGCGGGCGCCAGGCCGATCTCGCAGATGGTGCGGATGACTTCGTGCGGCGCCGAGCCCTGGCCCCGCAGCTCCTTGTCCCAGCGTCCGGAGATATGGTCCAGCAGCAAGAACACTTCGTACAGTTCGCGCACGAAGATGAATTCCTCCAGCTTGACGAGTTCGACGCTGCCGTCGCCGGGCACGCCATCGGGTTTGCCCAGTATGCTGTCATCGGTGGCCATGGCATCCTCCCGCCTTGCGTGCGCATGAGGCCATTGTGCGCCTGCCGGACGACAGGATGGTAGCGTTTTGACAGCGACTTTGGCGCGGCCGCAACGGCGGCGCCCGCCCTACCCGCTTTATTGCCCAGGATGGTACTGCCGCTCCAGGTTCTTCAGCACGTCGTCCTTGTAGAACAGCACCTCCTTGAACTCGCCCCGGGCATACATTTCCGCCTGGTCGGCGAAATGGGGCGAGGCGGGATTGCCGCTCTGGCCGCCGGCCAGGATGCTTTTCGCGCGGATGCGGGGACCGAACTCGACGGCGGCGACGAAGCTGTTGCCCCGCTCGCCATAGATGCGGCGCGTGGTCTGCTGCGACGTCATGCCGTAGGCCGCCAGCGCGCCCCAGTTTCCCGACGCATACGGCACCGGAATACTGGGCTTGCTGTCATCGAAGGGCTGCTTGATGTCGCCCGTCAACCGTTGGAAGCGGTTGATCTCGCCCCACGGCGTCTTCCACGTGCCGAAGTCGCCATCGAGCCGGTTCGACGCCTGCACCAGTGCTTCCAGGCGCTGGCGTGGCGTGACCTGCGTGGCCAGGTAGTCCAGCACGGCGATGCGCTGTTCCTTCGCCGCCGGGCCGTGCACCCGCACCAGGTGTTGCAGCCAGTAGATCGCCAGCGACGTCGGCACGGAGCGCAGCGAGTAGCGCATGTCCCAATCCCGGAGCAAGCTGATCTGTTCGGTCAGGCGCGACTTCTGCAGGTCGCTGGCCGGCGTCTCGTCATAGGCCCGCAGCAGCAGCGGCAGCAGGGGTTCGAAGGCCGTCAGCTGGCTGTCGTAGGCGCTGGCGATCAGGCTCTCCAGGGTGAAGTCCTTCTTGTTCTCCAGGACGCGCACGGCGTGGATGCCCCGGGCATTCTCCGGGTTCATCGACATATAGGCCGGGTAATCCTGCACGCGCGGGCTGTACGGGCCGGCCGCCGAGAACGGCCAGTTGTTGGTGTTCTGGATCCAGCCGTTCTTCGGGTTGAACAGGTGAATGGTGTCCTTCACCGCATGCAGGCCCTTCCAGTCAGTGGCGGGATTGCTGCCGTCCACCGGCTGCGTGTAGTCGAAGCGGCGGTCGCGCACGGGGATGAAGTTGCCGTGGAAGTAGGCGATATTGCCGTCCGCATCCGCATACACGGTGTTGTTCGATGAATTCGTGCGCAGCTCCATCGTCTTCCAGAAGGCCTGGTAGCTGCGCGCCTTCGTGCGCAGGTAGGACTGCTGCAAAGCCTTCAGGGGCTCGTTCATCAGCGCCACCGACACCCACTTGCCGCCCTCGCGGCGCACGACGGGGCCGTGGTGGGTGAAGTAAGCGGTGACGGTGCGCTCGGCCATGCCCGTGGCCGTCTTGTACGGCAGCCGGATGGCCAGCTCGCGCACGGGGCGCTGCGCGCCGCCGTAGTCGTAGAAATACTTGCCGTCCCGTTCCGTCACCGTTTCCAGGAATTCGTCGATGACGTCGCCACCGCCCGACGTGTGCATCCAGCCCAGCCGGTCATTGAAGCCCTGGTAGACGAAGAACTGGCCCCACGTGACGGCGCCGTAGGCATTCAGGCCCTCGTCGCTGTTGACGTGGATCTCCGGCCGGAAATAGAACGACGTGTGGGGATTGATCATCAGGAGCGCATGGCCGCTTTTGGTCAGGCTGGGGCCGATGGCGAAGCCGTTCGAGCCGCCCGGTTCGCGCGGCACGGGCGCGGTACCGCCCGCCTGGGCCAGCCGGGGCTGGCCTTCGTAGAAGCGCTGCAACTCCCTGGCGTCGATTTCCTCGATATCGCCGCCGATGCTGCCCTCGGAAAAACTGAGCGCCATCCACGGCTCGAAATGCGTCAGCAGAGCCGGCTTGACATCCGGATGGGTGTGCAGATACCAGTTCAGGCCATCTGCCCACGCCACCATCAGCTTCTTCAGCCAGGCCGGGCTGGCCTTGTACTGGGCCTGCAGGCTGTCCGGCCGGATGAACAGCTTCATCCGCAAATCCTCGTACAGCGCCTTTTCTCCGTCGACCTCGGCCGTGCGGCCCAGCGCCGTGATGAAGTTGCGCTCGACGCGGTTGAAGTCGTCCTCGGCCTGGGCGAACAGCATGCCGAACACGGCATCGGCATCCGTCTTGCCATAGACGTGGGCGATGCCCCACTTGTCGCGCAGGATCGTCACCCGCCGCGCCGCCGCCTGCAGTCGCGCCACGTCGGCGGCGGACAGCTTGCCGTCACTGGCGGCCGCGGCCACGACCGGTTCGGCGGCGGCAGTCAGGGGAACAGCGGTTGCCAGGATGGCGGACAGCGCCAGCGCGGATGACATTCTCGGCATTGCAGGCTCCTTTTAGAAAACAACGATGGGTCAGGATGCGTCGACCAGCTGGTCGATGCGGGCGCGCAGTTCGGCATTCTCCGCGCGGAGGGCGGCGTTGCGGTCCTTCAGCTGCGCCACTTCCGCGCGCAGGTGTTCCACTTCCGTCAGCGGCTGGTCCGGCAGCGAGGGCGTTTCCCCGCCGTCCTCCCACGGTGCCGGCTTGGCCGGCTTGACAGGGCGCGAGGCGGCGCGCTGCTCGCGGATTTCCTTGGCGGCCTGCTGCAGGAACTTCTTGCCGCCGGCCACGGCGTTGACCTGGTCCTCGGGCGCCAGGCTGGCGACGGTGGCCGCCGCGTTGATCGAGATGGTGCCGGCGCGCACCGCTTCGACCAGTTCCGGCGTCGCCGTCTTCTGGATCTTCTCGATCTGGCTGATGGTATTGGTCGACAGTCGCGCGGCGCGGGCGATGTCCTCGCGCGACGTGCGCACCTTCGGCGCGGCCGCGTCGGCGTCGGAATCGGGGGGCGCGATGGCGGCATCCTCGGCCTTCATGCGCGCCGCGTCCTCCTCGGCCCGCTGGGCCAGGATGTCCTTCTTGCGCAGGGCCAGCACGCCGCGCTGGAAGTCGGACACGCTGCGCCGGCCCAGATGATTGTCGATCATCCACAGCATCACGTCTTCCATGCTCTTGAACGTCGTGTTCTGGATCACCTTGAACGGAATGCCGTGCTGCTGGCAGATGGCATAGCGGTTGTGGCCGTCGACCAGGATGTCATCCCACAGCACCAGCGCATCGCGGCACCCTTCGGCCAGCAGGCTGCGCTCCAGCGCCGCATGCTCCGCCTCTGTCAGCGGTTCGATATAGGCGCGCAGCATGTCGTTGATCTTGATTTGCA
Organism: Pseudoduganella buxea; assembly: GCF_009720835.1. GTDB lineage: Bacteria > Pseudomonadota > Gammaproteobacteria > Burkholderiales > Burkholderiaceae_D > Rugamonas > Rugamonas buxea. The sequence continues at coordinate 1,293 of NZ_WNKZ01000053.1, read as the reverse complement.
TAAGTCTGTCCTCGATAAAGCAAGCGGCACGCCCTGGGCGTGCCGTCCCGCATGCTACACCAATCGGCGCCGGGAACCAACGGCGGGCGGCGGACCGGCCGGGTCACCGAAGTGCTCGATCCGACGAGAATCGCTTACTCTGGAAAGTAACTTCCAGACATGTCATAATGCTGGGCTGTGCCTCGATGGTGAAACTGGTAGACACAAGTGACTTAAAATCACTCGACGAAAGTCGTGCCGGTTCGATTCCGGCTCGAGGCACCAGTAGAAGCATTTCTCCCCCTCCCTGCGGCAAACCGTGTCTCGTCCCAAAAGGCGTCGGTTGTCGAAACTATATTTTCCTCTTGTGATGTTTGGTGATATTTGCTGCCGCACCGCCGCGATAGAATCGCGCCGGCGAAACACGCCGCACTCATCTGACTACAAATAAGCAAAGGAAATATCATGCCCAGCGCATTGGCGACACTGTTTGTTGGCTTGGCGGCTATCAGCGGTTCTGCCGCTCAGGCGGCCACGGAAATCAATACCGCAGGTTTCGGCGTTACCGTCACCGACCGCTTCTGGGAAGATTCCCAAATGACCCTGCTGTCCAGCAGCGGCGGAACGACGCGCATCGGCCTGGTGGGAATGGATGCGACCCTGGGTTGGCCGTGGGAAGTCGAGTCCGATCACGACATAGGCGCGTTCGATGCAAACTGGGTGGATACGAAGTTCGCGTTCGACGTGCAGGCCGGATACCGCATCACGTCGCTGACCTTGACGGGAACGGCGACCGGCTTCATCCGTGCCGGCGTCCCGTGGGGCGAGGGCATGGCCGGCCGCGCCACGACGACTCTGTCGCACGCCTGGTCCATCGGCCAGGGTGAGCCGACAGCCCAACTGGGCAGCCAGGTGATCCGGGACCTGCACGGCGAACAGCAACTGTCGCTGACAGCCGGCGTCCCCTACGCTGGCGATTTTTCGCTGCTGCTGAACAGCTCCCTGGAACAGCAGGTGGACCCGGGACAAGAGGGTTTCAGCAACGGCGGCGTGGTCTGGCACCAGTCCTTTGCCTCGATCGCCCTGCGCGACGTGGTGCTGACGGTGCAGGTGTCGCCGGTGCCGGAACCGGCCACCTACGCGATGCTGCTGGCAGGCCTGGGCGTGGCCGGCTGGGCCGCGCGTCGCCGCCGTAGGTAAGCAAGCCTTCCCGCACCAGGCCCGGACCTTGCAGCCTCCAGGTCCGGGCCAGCTCAGGCAGCGCGCCCGCGCCGGCGCCCGCCCCGCTGCAGCACCCGCGCCAGCACGCAGGCC
>NZ_WNKZ01000052.1 GCF_009720835.1 Pseudoduganella buxea | reverse complement strand
ATTACATCGAGATGTTCTACAATCCGAAGCGCCGGCACAGCTTCAGCAATGACTTGTCGCCGGTCGAGTATGAAAAGCAGTATTTCAAGCGGCTCGCGAGTGTCTAGGAAACTCGTGGCGATTCAAACTGACCATCAGCGAGCAGTCCGGTTTAGCTGCTCGCGATAATCTTCTGGTCGAAGCATTCGTGGCTGACGAGCGAATGCAGCAGGTCGGGTATCGCGATGTTATTGCCTTGTCCCTGAGCGCCCACATCGAACCATCCATCCTGATCGGCAAGCCCGCGCAATTACTGGCAAGTTTGGCTGACGGTACGCGGGCGAGCTTCCGCGGTTATATATCCGCGGTAGCCGTACTGGGAAGCGATGGCGGCTTCGCCCGCTACCGATTGCGTCTGTCACCCTGGCTATGGCAGTTGGGCGAAGTACGCAACAGCCGCGCATGGGAAAACAGCAACGTCCGGGAGATTATCGATTCAGTCTTCGCGTCCTATCTGCCGCTGGCTCGTTGGCGGTGGAGTGACGACGTTGATGCCTTTCTCACTAACGCAGGCTCGCGAGATTATTGCTGCCAGTACCGCGAGAGCGACCTCGATTTCGTCACGCGCCTGCTGACGGAAGAAGGCTTGGGGTGGTATTTCGAAGACGTCGAGGAGGACCATTGCATGGTGTTGTTCTCGGACAGCGTGGACCGTGCGGCAATCGCGGAAGACACCTCCAGTGCAAGCAAGGGTGGCATCCGATTCCATGCCGCGCGCTCCAGCGAGGAAAGCGACGCGATCCAGGCCATCTCAAACACGCGCCGTTTGATCCCCAGCGAAAGCGCCATGCTCAGCTATGACTACAAGTCGAAGAAAATCGTCAAGGCCAGCGTGGCAACAACGCAATCCAGTCGCAAGTCCCTGCCGATGCTGGAACATTACGAAGCACCAGGGCATTATTCGTTCGCCCATGCCGGCCATGCCGAACACTACGCAACGCTCCACGCTGAAGCGTCGAGGTTGCCGGCGCCACTTGGTCCATGCGCTCGACGGTACGCTCGCTGCGCCCGGGTAAGCGATTCGCTCTGGTCGATAGCCCCCTGGCGAGCAGTGCCAACGGCGCTGCCTACGTGGCCATACGGGTTTTCAGTATCGGCATTAATAATCTGCCGTCCGACGCCAGGGATGCAGTCGCCGAGATCCTGGGCGCGATCCCGGAATTATTGGAAGAGTTGCTGCCTGATGACGTCCCGGAATTCGTTGATGCCGTCCTGACCCAGGCACGCGCTACGGGTTACGCGAACTGTCTCGACGCGATCGCAGCAGCGGTGCCATGGCGACCGGCCTTTATCGACAGCCACGGAGCGCTACGCAGCCATCCACGGCCGGTCGCGCACGGCAGCCAGACCGCCCTCGTTGTTGGGGCGAACGGCGACACCAGCGCGCAGGGTGCCGACGAATTGTTTTGCGATGCACTCGGCCGTGTACGCATCCGCTTTCACTGGCAGGACGAAAATGCCAGTTGCTGGGTGCGTGTCGCACAGCGTTCGGCTGGCGGAGGCATGGGCAGCCAGTTCCTGCCCCGCATTGGCCAGGAAGTGCTTGTGCAATTCCTCGAGAACGACATCGATCGTCCGATCATCGTGGGGGCACTCTACAATGGCCGAGGCGAAGGTGGCGTCGTACCCACGCCAGGCGGCCGAGCTGGAGATGATGGCAGCATGGACAGCTTCGCGCCGGCCCATGACCATGCCACTTCCGGACAAGGCAATCTGGCCTCGGGAAACAGCCCGGTGTGGCACGGCGCTTCCGCCGACAGCAACGGTCACCGCAATGGTGCCGCCCAGTGGGGCGTGCGGACCAAGGAATTCGGTGGCACCGGCTATAACCAACTGGTCTTCGATGACACCGACGCGCAAGGCCGTATTCAGCTCAAATCCAGTCATGCGGCCAGTGAGCTGAACCTGGGTCACCTGATCCACAGCGCGGACAACTATCGCGGCAGCCTGCGTGGTCAAGGCGTTGAACTGCGCACGGATGCGTACGGCGCGGTTCGGGGGGGCGCTGGATTGTTGGTGTCGAGTTACCGAATGACGCACGCAGCGCAAGGACGTGATCCTGCCGGGGACAATGCCGCAGGTATCGCCCTGCTGAAGCAGGCCACACAAATAGCGAAAACGTTCAGCGACGCAGCAATCACCCATAAAACAGTTGCGCTGGCAATGCATGTGGGAACGATCAACGCCGACGCGAGCGTCATTGACGAACAAGCTGCGCCGTTGGCCGCGATGCTCAAGGCCGTATCCGGGATGGTCGATGCCGAATCGCTCGATGCTGCAAAAGCCGACGCTTCGGAAAAATCAACCGATCCGGGCGGAGGAAAACTTCCACACTCGACTGATCCGCTTATTGCACTATCGGCCAAAGGCGGTCTGGGGGTCACGGCGGGTCACAGTGTGCAATTGGCCAATGGCGAAGCAATCACACTGATGAGTGGCCAGGATACGCAATTCGTGGCCGGCGGACAGTTCCGCATGCACACTGGCCAGGCGATCGGTATCCTGGGCGGCGCGATGGCGCCCGCAGATGGCGGCCTGGGCTTGCAACTGATCACTGCCAAAGATGAGCTGGACATGCAGGCGCAATCCGATACGCTGAGCATCCAGGCAAGGGATGAGGTGACGATCGTCAGTGCCAACGCGCATGTCGATTGGGCAGCAGCCAAGCGTATCAGTTTATCGACGGCGGGCGGCGCAAACATCACGATCGAGGGCGGGAATATTACAGTTCAAGGCCCCGGTAAGATCACCATCAACGCGGGCAAGAAAAGCTTCGATGCACCGGACTCACTGGACTACCCGATGCCCCGACTGCCAACCGGTGCACCGGTTTGCGTCGAATGCCTGATCAAGGCGCTTCGGTCGGGCTCGCCACTTGCCGCGGTGGTGGCATGAGGGACCCGCTCTACTTCACGGTCGATGACGTAGTCGTCAAGAACGCGGTACAGGAACTGTCCACCTTAATGCTGAATTCACCGGAAATGACGTGGGCAGCCCTGGTGGATGGCGCATTCGACTACCCGACCTGCGATACGACGCCTTATGCAAGGTCCGGCATCAACTGCTTTGCCTCTGCTCAGTTCGAGGGTCTGGAAAAGGCCGCGCCATGGCTCGTGCCCCTTACCCTCGACGCTACGTTGCAGCAGCAACTCACCGTGCTCCTCAGGCATTGCCAGGGACGCCCAATGCTGAGCTTCGCCGCCAGCAGGATATCGCTTCATGAATTGCGGGGAGCATGGCAAGGGCTGCACATGGTGAACGTCATCGATCATCAGCAGCTGCTGCTGCGCTTCGCCGACACAAGGGTGCTGGCGGCGCTGCCGTCGATTCTGGATGCCGATCAGTGGGCAAGCATCAGCTCTCCCCTGGCCGACTGGGTTTATTATGACAGGACAGCACGACTAAGCCGCTGTCCGGTAAGCCTCCGAAGCAACGCTAGTATCGGTATCACGCTGAACACTTCACAGCTCGACCAGCTCCTCCAACTTTCGCATCCGGACGCGATGCTGGCCATGATTCTCGAGTCGATTCCGGATATCGTTCCCGAGAAAATCAGTTGCTCGCGGCGCTATGCACTGGTGGCGGATTCACACGATATCGCATTGAAATTTGGCGTGAAATGTCCAGCTGACGTGTTCTCGCTCGCCGTGGCGTCATTATTGAGCGATGGTGCAAGCAATATCGATAGTGGGCTCTTTTCCATACTAAAGGAAAAATCTTGGCCCGAGAATGGTTTGGGCGAATATCTTGTCGAACGCGGAATTCTATAGCATGTATCGACCCATGGATTCCATCGACATCACGTACTGCTGCAGACTTCCGAACATGAATCATAATTTAATGAACTACACACTTGAAACCTATGATACCGTTTAGAAAAAAATCGATCGCTACGTTGTTTTTATTCTCGATCGCTACTACATTTTTGAGCGGGTGCAGGGATAATAGAACAGCAGTAAGTATCACAGCTTACAACCACATGAAGGATCTCTCAATCGCCGGGCTGTATGTAGATGGGGTCATGGGGCCAAACGCAAGTGCGGACGGCGGCGGCGGAGCCGAAACCTGTTGCATTTTGCTTCCAAACATTTGGCGACCGGGTTTGACTGCGAAGATCTGGTGGGAATATGATGGAATGATTGCAGACCTGATACCTCCACCACCACCCGCTGAAATCTCCGTTCCAATACCGGAATACAAGACCCCAGACAAACTCCAGATACATTTCTACAAGGATAGGATCAAGATTGTAGTATCACCTTGCTCGCCATACCACCCGTTTTATCCAATGTCGAAAGAGGATCTGGCCCCTTGGGAAGCCTCTGGGACGAAACAGTCAATGGCCGAAACAGCCCGTCGCGGAGGGGGTACAATTGATTGTTAAAAATGCTATCAAGCGCCATCTTGAATCATGGAAGTTCGCACACCTTGATGTACTGGAAGAGGTTGATAACTGTATGCGCACCCTTCAACCAGCGACGCAAGGATTCATGTTCGCCCCCATTCATCGTACTGAGATATATGAACCATAAAATCACGAGCCGAACCCGAATATTAAGTTCCATCAAAAATTTCTGCTTGACACTGATTGCGAGCCTCCTGATGGTCGGCTGCGGAGAACGAACTACAGCCGTCAGTATCACTGGATATAACCATACTACAGATATCTCTATTTCGGAATTTTATGTAAATGGAGTTATGGGTCCCAATGTCGACTCTGAGAGCGGGGGCGCAGAAACCTGCTGCGTTGCTATCCCAACGGTCTGGCGGCCCGGCTTAGCCGTTAAAATATGGTGGAAATATGACGGCTTTACAGAGGAAACCACGCCAGCATCTCCATCGGCGGAAATTGCGATACCTATTCCTGAATACAAGGTTCCTGGCCGCCTGCAAGTTCACTTCTACAGAGAAAAAATAAAGATAGTTGTTTCACCTTGCTCTCCTCAGCATCCATTCTATCCCATGACGAAGGATGACTTGGCGCCTTGGAAAGCATCCAGCACCAAAGAGTCGATGGCTGAGGCAGCAAAACGCGGAGGAGGCTCAGTTGAATGCTAATATCGAATTTGCGCATAACCCAGAACTGAGCAAGACGCGATCCGTATTGAGGCCGTTGACTGCCAGAGAAAACATGCTTAGAGCGAAGGCGTTATCCGCGCGGACAAACGTTTCGCAAAAGCTGGCATGTTCCGGACAAGTTTTTGCTGGCATATTTTTCGACGGCACGGGAAATAATGAAATGCTGGATTATATCAGCGTCCGCAATCAACCAAAAAAACAAAAACACAGCAATGTCGTTCGCCTATTTCATGTGTACAAAACCAAGGTAACGGAAGGTACAGACCGTTATTTTCAATATTATATTCCGGGCGTCGGAACACCGTTCCCGGAGATTAATGATTCCGGTGGAAAACTGGGGACGGGTGCCTCGTGGAATGGCGAACCTCGACTAATCTGGGGGATTACGAGAGTTTTCAACGCAGTAAGCAATTTCATCAGCGATAAGGATGTGATTCCGAGTGACCTCGCTGGAAAAATAGCTCAGAATATTGGCGGGTTTAGCAGTTTCGCAGCGTTGCGCGAGCACGCCTTTGGGAAATATTGGGTCGAAGAAGTAAAAAAATTGGTCGCTAATCAACGGAAAAATCGGCCGCGGCTCGATCAGATCAATTTGTCAGTATTTGGATTCTCCCGTGGGGCTGCGGAAGCACGAGCCTTTGTAAACTGGCTGTACGCGATTTGCGAGAAGGCTGATGGTGGCTATAGTTTCGCTGGCATCCCAATCAGGGTAGAATTTCTCGGAATTTTCGATACCGTAGCCTCAGTCGGACTTGCAGGAGGTTTTTCCAGCGGGCTACTCGGGGTAGAGGGGCGCCAATCCTGGGCTTCGAATAATATGCAAATCCATCCGGGAGTGGAGAGCTGTCTCCACATTGTGGCCGCCCATGAGGTACGTTCCACGTTCCCCCTTGACTCAGTGCGAATCGACGGAAAATACCCGCCCAACGTCAAGGAATACGTCTATCCCGGCGCACACTCGGATGTAGGTGGCGGCTACAGCGAAACATCGCAAGGTAAGTCGGAAGCCCTCGCCAGAATTCCTGGTTTTGAAATGTATTGCGCTGCGCTTGCTGCGGGGGTACCGTTCCGGTCACTTTCCGAATTAAAAATGGATATCAAAACTGCGCTTATACCAAATCAAGCAGGGAGGGATGCGTTTGATGCATACATGAAGGCTGCCAGCGTCGCGCGCGGCCCAGTCGAAGAGATGACACGGGCACACATGGGACACTATTTAACCTATCGTCACCAGGCAAGACGTGAACCGTACACTCATCCTTCCGCCCAGCCTTACTACATGCGACCGTTCTTTCAAAGAACGACGAAAGAAAAAGAGTTCTTACAAGATTCGCAGCAGCATTTCATAGCCATTCTGGCCGCCGCGTGCGTCTATATGGAGGATTGCATGAAAGGTGATGAGGAGTTTGACACGTATTTGGATCAGCCTTTTCAATCTCTCGGCAAGGGAGTATTGGGACTGCTGACAGCGCCCAATACTCTCGCTGCCCGCCGTATTCTGGCCTTATTGGACCGACAAGATGTCGGAAAAAACGACCAGATTGCGAACGATCTCGGGGCCATCTTGCAGCGGTGGAAAGCATGGCTGAATACACGTGGCTTTCCCCTCCTTAGAGATGAAAAGTCGCCAGAACGTGATCTGCTGACTGTTATCGAATCAATATCGATTCAGCCACAATCTGCGGCAATTTACGAATTTTTCGACTACTGGGTCCACGATTCGATGGCAGGCCTAGCATCGGACGGCGTCAATGAGTTCCTGTTGAATGGCATCGGACTGGCGAAGTTCCGGCGCACTTATTTCGGCAACAATGGTGACCAGATGCTGAGGGAACGGACAGCGGCATTGAACGAAGAGGCCCGTGCTGCGGCGGCCCAGCGGCGCAAGCGGCGCGCGTAGTGGGCGCTACAGGAGCACCCCACGGTGGTCAGCGATTGCAATCGAACAAAAAAAGGGCGGCCAAGGCCGCGCTTCCTGAGTCGCCGGGGAATCAGCCTCCGCAAGCCTTGACGGGCGCGCCCAGCGCCGCGGCGGCGGCGGCGACGGCGGAGTCGGTGGGTACGACGGCCTTCTGGTTCGGCTCGATCAGCGGCATCAGGCTGGGGGCCAGCACCGTCAGCAGCTGCACCGGCAAGGCGCTGGTGAAGTCGTAGTTCTTCGAGTCCGGGCCGTGCACGTAGGCCGTCATGCTGCCGAAGAAGCGCTCGCCGATATTGAAGACGAAGGTGGCCGAACGGTTCACGTAGCGGGATTCGATCAGGCGCCCGCCGCCGGCATACACGTCGAAGCGCTGGTCGCCCGTGCCCGTCTTGCCGCCCACGGCGATATTGCTGCCGTCGGCTGCCGTGAAGGCCGTCTTGGCGCGCTTGGCGGTACCGTCCGAGACGACGCCGCGGATTTCGTCAGCCACGACCCGTGCCACTTCCGGCGCCAGTACACGTTCCGACGTCACCTGCTTGGCGCGGGCCACCGTCGTGTCATACGGCGTGCCGGCGGCGAAGTGCAGCGACTCGATGCGCTGGGTCGGCTTCCTGACGCCGCCGTTGACGATAATGCCCATCATCTCGGCCAGCGCGGCGGGCCGGTCGGCCGACGCGCCCAGGGTGGTCGCGTACGACGGCACCAGCGAATCGAAGGGGTAGCCCATCTTCTTCCACTGGCGGTGGATTTCCATGAACGCTTCCATTTCCAGCAGGCCGGCGATGCGGCGGTCCTGGGCGTGCTTGCGGTGCGTCTTGAACAGCCACTGGTAGACTTCCTGGCGCTCCTTCTCGGACGCGGCCACCACCTGGCTCAAGGTAGCACCTTCGTTCTGGCGCAGGTAGGCCACCAGCCACAGTTCCAGCGGGTGGACATTGGCCAGGTAGCCGCGGTCGGCCAGGTTCCACTTGTCCATCGCGTACTGCTCGTACATCTTCTCCAGGCGCTCTTGTGGCACTTCGCTTTGCGTCGTCAGGTTACCGTTGACGAACATGGCGAATTCGCCCAGCGACGCGTTGGGGAACAAAGTGCGGTGGATATTGGCCAGGCGCAGCGGCGTCGGGCGCACGCTGTCGACCAGGATGCGATCGAGCTGGCCCTTCGGCTTGCCCTTGTACTTGGCGTAGAAGCGGTACAGAAATTCCTTGCCTTCCTTGTCGGCGAAGCGTGCCAGGTACTGGGCCCGGCGTGGGTCGTCGGCATCGGCCAGCAGGCTGGCCGAGGAACCGGGCATCTGGAACGAGTAGTAGCGCACGACGTCGCGCATCAGGCGCACGAACAGCAGGTTGGTCGAGCGGCGCAGGCCTTCGCGCACGGACAGGATGCGGCCGTTGTCTTCCTTCGAGAAGTTGCCGAAGTAATGCAGGCCGCCGCCCGTGAAGAAGCCTTCGCCCGGATTGCCCGAGTACTTGCGCTCCATCGCCGCGTTCAGCATGGCCGTCAGGTCGCGCCCTTCCATCGGCGTCATCGCCAGGTATTCGATGCCCCACGTGCTCAGGCGGTCCTTCGGATCGACGGTGATCTTCTGCAGTTCGGCCGCGCTCATGCCGCCGTATTTTTTATGCAGCTGCTCGATGATGTCCAGGTAGGTCACCAGGGTGCGCAGCTTGGCCGTCGAGCCCAGGTCCAGCTTGGCGCCTTCGTTGATGTCGAGGGGCTGGTCGTAGTTATCCGTCTGCACGCGCAGGTAATTGACCTTGTCGCCCTTCTCCAGCAAGGTGAAGCTGTAGACCACGTTGGCGGGGTCGCCGTTGCCCAGCATGCCCTTGCCCGTCAGGCCGGCCTGCTGCGCGCTCTCCGCTTCGCGCAACTGGTGCAGCATCGACGTCACGGCCTTCTGTGCATTGGCGTCGAGCGTGCTGACGACCGACAGGTCGAGGCGGTCCAGGTTGTACATGCGGTTGTCGCCCAGCAGGTTGGCCAGGTGCACGCGCACGGCGTTCGACGCCTTTTTCGTCACGTAGTTCATCGGCGGCGCCGATTGCAGGCCGTTGCCCTGGGCCGGGTGCAGCTTTTCCTTCAGCGCCGCGTCGCGCAGCGCCGGCGTGATGATGCCGGCCTGCGCCAGCACGCGCAGGTGGCTGTTGGCGAGGATTTCCAGGTCCTCGCCGCCCGCGCCCAGGTAGTGGCTGGGGCGGCGCTGGGCGATCAGCAGCGACAGCGCTTCCTTGAACGCCAGCGCGCTGCCCGGCTTGTCCATGCGGCCCGACAGCAGGTCGTTGACTTCGTTGAAGTCACGGCCATACCAGACCCACATGCCGTCGCCGATGCCGTTCACTTCGCCATAGCCCGGCTTGGCCGACAGCGGCACCGTGTTCAGGTAGTCGACCACGATCTGGCGGCGCACGGCCGTCGTGTCGGGGCCCTGCTGGTAGGCGCGCAACGTGGCCGACACCATCTGCTGCAGCTTGTCCTTCATCGAGCCGGTCCGCCCTTCCGGCGAATGGCGGTACTTCTCGATCTGCGTGGCCAGGGTGCTGCCGCCGGCGGCGCGGCTGCTGGCCAGGCCGACGGCGCTGACGGATTTTTCCAGGATGGCCTTGGACAGGCGGTCCCATTCGACGGCCGGGTTCCTCGTCGGGTATTTGTTGTCCAGCAGCTCGCGGTTCTCGATGAACAGCAGGCTGTGGATCAGGGCCGTGGGCGCCTGCTCGAAGCCCGGGTAGATCCGTTCCGGGTAGCTGGCCGTGAACAGGGGCTGGGCGCGGCAGTCGTAGATGGTCAGGCCCGTGCGGGTCTTCTCGCGGAAGGTGGTGAACACGCCCATGTCGGAGAGCTGCATCATCTTCGGCGAGAAGCGCGACTGCGAAGCCACTTCGTAGTCGCGCTGCTTCAGCCGCGCCAGGTAGTCGGGCAGGTTGGCATAGCCGAGCCGCTCGTCGTACGGGCTGTCGTGGGGGAAGCGGATGGCCTTGCTGGGGCCGGGCTCGACCTTGTAGTTGAGCTCCTTGACGAGGCCGCTGAAGTAGCGCGCCTGCATCGTCGAGCTGCGCATCTCCTGGATCGCCCACCAGATGAACAGCGACAGCAGCACCAGCATCAGGACGATGAAGGCGTTGCGCGATCGCTTGCTCTTGCGGGGTTCGGAGGGCGGCGGCGTCGCCGGTTGTTCGTCGTCCAGGCTCTGGCTCTCGTGGTCGGTTTGGGAAGACATAGGTGGGTTCTTGCTGCGTAGTGTGCTTGCTGCTTCAGTATTCGTGCTGCGTGTGTGACAAAATCCCGTGAGAACGTTTGTTACATCGTTGCTGCGTGCTTGGTTGGGTTCACTGCGTGGTGCATTGCGGCACCGGGCCGAGACGTACGGCGTATTGCCATTGCACCACATCGGCCCGACGCGCACAGCCGAACTGGGCGATTATTTGACGCGTGCCTGCTATTTTCGCAAAAAAACAACGTGGCGCGGCCACAGTTGGTTGACCTGTCAACACCCCGTCATGGGTGTGTCACGGCCCTGTCATCGATACGCGCCGGGCCCTTGGCCGGGGCACGTCATTGCTGCACCCGCACATACTCGGCGCGCAGCCGATCCAGCCCGGCGCACAGCGCGTCGAAAGCGGCCGCCACCTGGTCCGGCGCGCCCTTCACGCCCAGTTCGATATGGCGGCGCGTGGTGGCATTGCCCACGCTGGGCAGGCTGAATATCTTGATGCCGGGCCAGGCCGATTCCAGCGCCACCATCAGCGGCGTCAGCGCCGATTCGGCCGCCTCGTAGACCAGCACGGCCCGCTCCGCCCGCGGCGTGCGGTTGAACAGGTCGGCATGGTGCGTGTCGAGCACCCATTCGATCATCGGCCAGGCCATCACGGGAAAGCCCGGCACGAAGTAATGGGTGCCCAACGCGAAGCCGGCCACGTTGTTGTACGGGTTCGGAATCAGTTCCGCGCCTTGCGCGAACTCGGCCATCTTCAGGCGTTGCAGGTTTTCCGGCGCGCCCAGGTCGGCTTCGTTGCCCGCCTCGCGCGCCATCTGCACGATGCGCTGCTCGATATTGCGCCGGCCCTCTTCATGCAGCACCAGCGGCCGGCCCAGCGCGGCGGCCGCGGCCTGGCGCGTGTGGTCGTCCGGCGTGGCGCCGATGCCGCCGCAGGAAAACACGATGTCATGCGTGGCGAAGGTGCGCTTCAGGGTGGCCGCGATGCGCTCCGGCTCGTCGCCCAGGTACTCGGCCCACGACAATTGCAGGCCGCGCGCCGCCAGGATCTGCACCACTTTCGGGAAGTGCTGGTCGACCCGCTTGCCCGACAGGATTTCGTCGCCGATGACGATCAGTCCGATGTTCATTGGTTTACCTTCATGCGTTCACCTCGATGGGATTGGCCGCCGTGCGCGCGCGCAGCTGCGCCAGCGCCTCCAGGCAGTAGTACTGGAACCACAGGGCCGTGAAGATGAAGATCAGCACGTACAGCCACATCATCAGGGCCAGGAACAGGGGCAGGAACACCACCGCCAGCACGGCACCGCCGGCCATCAGCAGCGGCGGCAAGGCGCCGGCCGCCCCCGAGACGAGGCCGATGACCAGCAGCTCCCAGCGCCGTTCGCGCTGGATGGTGTGGCGCTCTTCCACGCTGGCGTGGTCGGCCAGCGCGTCGTAGGACATCACGCGGCTCGTCAGCCAGCCCCACAGGCAGGCCGACGACACCATCGCCAGCGGCGGCAGGATATACAGGGGCAAGGTGGCCAGCCAGATGACGATGAAGACCATGAACGAGGACACGGCCGCGCCCAGGCCGCCCAGCAGGCTGCCGCCCCGCTTCATCTCCAGTTTCGGATAGTGGCGGCTCGATACGTGGCGCACGATGACGGGCATGGCGGCCACGTTCATGAACAGCAGCGCCGTCAGGATCATCAGCGGCAACAGCAGCAGCAGCGCGAAGAACGGCACCACCAGCGACTTCAGGAAGCCCAGGCCGATCGAATCGAGCCAGCTGCTGGTGCTGCGGAAGATGTCGTAGTCGACGAAGCTGGCGTGCAGCCAGTCCATCAGCGGCTGCAGGCCGAAGTACAGCACGACGCCCCACAGCAGCAGCGACAGCAGCAGCGGCACGGCCGACAGGATCAGCATGCGTCCGTGCAGCTGCGACAGCACGGCGCGCCCGTAGGCATTGGCGACGGCGCGCATCAGCCGGCCCTCCGCCTGGCGAATTCGACCATCCGCTTCACCCCCAGCCACTGCTGAAGCCAGAAGCCGCGGCCGTAGTCGCGGCCCGGCTGCGTGCTGCCGTCGGCGCGGGGGCGCGGCATCTGGTCGCGCACGCCCGTGCGGGCAAACGCCGGCGTGAAGTTGGCGGTACCGAACAGGATGTCCCACACGGGCAGCTGCACGGCGAAATTGCAGCCGCCCAGGCTGCCCTTGCCCTGCGATTCATGGCCGATGCCGATCGCATGGTGCATGCGGTGGTAGCGGGGCGACACCAGCAGCCGCTCGCCGATGCGGCCGAAATGGAGGCGCACATTGGCGTGTTGCAGGCTTTGCAGGACGCGCGACAGCGACACCAGCAGCACGTACTGGCCCGGCGGCACGCCGATGGCCAGCGCGATCAGGGCCAGGTAGACGTCGCGCAGCAGGTCGTCCAGCAGGTGGTTGCGGTCGTCGCTCCACAGGTTCATGTCCTGCTGGCTGTGGTGCAGGCTGTGCAGGCCCCACCACCAGCCCAGGCCGTGCTGGGCGCGGTGATACCAGTAATCGAAGAAGTCCAGCACGACGAAGTAGAGGGCGAAGCTGAGCAGCGGGCCCATGTCCGGCACCAGGTTCTCCAGGTTGAACGGGCGCACGTTCTCCAGCCGCAGCCAGCCGGCCACGCCGTCCATCAGGGGGTCCACCGTGAAGAACACCAGCACGGGGAACAGGCCCAGCCGGTGCAGGAAGGTGTACAGGAAATCGTTCCAGCGGGCGCGCCGGTCGGACAGGGGATGCACCGGCAGCAGCGCCTCCATCGGCCGCAGCACGAGGAAGATCAGCACCAGCTCGCACAGGCCGATCAGCAGCCATTCCGTGCCCTCGAAGGCATCGTCGAGAAAATCGGCCAGGCCGGCCTGGAACATGGCCGGTTCGATCAGGGCCTGGAACAGCCAGCCCTGCGCCTGTGCAAACCAGTCGGTCAGCAGATGAATCATCTTGTTTTTATTTCGCTACGTTGTTGGGTCGGTCCCCGGCAAAGCCGGGATGCTCGCGCAGGGTGGCAAAACAGAAGCCCTTCTTTTCCAGGCCGGCGATCAAGGGCTCCAGGTTGGCCGGCGCCCACGGGTCGCGGCGCGACCAGATACCCATGTGGGCCATGAAGATATCGCCGTCGCGCAGGCCGTCCAGTGCCTTCTTCAACAATACAGCATTCGGAAAGGCGCTGCTGGAAAGCTCATCGCCGGAAAAGCCGGCCGGGGCCCAGCCTGCGTGCGCGTAACCGCAGCCGCGCGCGGCCGCTATTGTACGCGCAGAAGTACGTCCGCCGGGAGCGCGCCAGAAGGGATCGAGGTGATTGCCAGTCAGCTCGTGGAAGCGGGTGTCGACACGCCGGATTTCGTCGCAGTATTGCGCCGCGCTCCATGCGCGGCGCTGACCCGCCTCCTTGCCGAACTGGGGCTTGACGACGATGCCGCCGCCGGCGCCGTCCCTGACGTAATACACGTGGTCGAAGGTGTGGGAACCGAAGGCATGGCCCTCGGCAACCCTCGCCTTCCAATACGGCGCCCAGGAAGGGTCGAGCGCATGGTCGCCCCGCACGGTCTTCTCGTTGGCGAGGAAGAACGTGGCGCGGATGGCGTGGCGTTTCAAGGTGGCGGCGACCAGCTCGGCCTGCGACTGGCTGCCCGTATCGAAGGTCAGGTAGATCGTGCCGGTGCATCGGGCCGCCGGCCAGGCCGGCGCCGCGGCGCCCAGCAGCGCCAGCGCAGCGAGGATGCCGGGCGGGCGCACCTTACATCCGCGCGGAAGCGTTGGCGAAGTACACGCCGTGCGGCGAGCGGCCCACGGGAATGTACTTGACCACCTTGCGGCTGGCCAGGTCGATGACGGCCACCTTCTTGATCCAGCGCAGGGTGACCCACATGGTCTTGCCGTCGGCCGTGATTTCCATGCAGTCCGGACCGCCCGGCACATTGATCTGGCCGACGTTTTCCAGGGTCTTCTGGTCGATGATGTTGATCGAGTTAGCGACCCGGTTCGACACATAGGTGTAACGGCTGTCGCCCTGGGCGCGGAAGTTGTGCGTGCCGGCGCCGGCCTTGATGCGCTTGACGGTCTTCTGCGTGCGCCAGTCGATCACTTCCACGTAGTCGCTGCCCATGATGCCCACCAGCAGGTACTTGTCGTCCGGCGTCATCGCGATCCCCGCCGGGAGTTTGCCGACGGGCATGGTCCACTTGACAGTCTGCGTGGCCAGGTCGATGGCGCTGACCTGGTCGCTGCCCTGCTGGGTCACGAAGGCCATCGTGCTCTTCGCGTCGAAGGCCACGTGGCTGGGCAGCTTGGCCAGCGGCAGGCGCTTGGCCAGGGTGAAGTCCTTGCCGTTGAAGCGGTACAGGTCGACGTGATCGAGCCGCAGCGCCGTGGCGACGAACCACTTCTGGTCCGGCGTGAAGCCGATCTGGTACGGGTCGACGATGTCCTTGATGCGGCGCTGCACCTGGCCCGACTTCGGATCGAGGAACAGCAGTTCGTTGCCCATCGAGCTGGCCACGATCAGCGACTTGTTGTCCGGCGTGGGCATCAGGTGGTGCGGTTCCTTGCCGACGGCGATGGTCTGCAGGCTCTTGTAGGTGGCCTGGTCCAGCAGCTGGACGGTGGCGTCGCGCGAGTTGAGGACGACGACCACATTGGACTGCGCGGCGTTCGATTGCGCGACGGAAGCGTGCGCCTGCGCGGCGGCCAGCAGGCAGGCGGAAACGGCGATGCGACGGAAGCTGCAAAACATGAGGTTCGCCCGGGAGGTTCGGAAAGCTCTATTTTAAGAGCAAAGCCCGGGGTAATTACTTACGGCAACTGCGTTTAAGGGCCGATTAAGTCCTGGTTGCACTCGAAAAACAACGACCTTTCCATATCGTCATCGCTCCACCGCGCGTCGTCATTGCCAGGGTATTAACGGCGCGTCGCCGCATGGCGCTTTGGCCTGCCATGCACTACAATCGTCAGCCCGACTGACCAAACAAAAGGAACCTTCATGTCCATCACCACCACCCCATCCGGCCTGCAGTACGACGACGTCAAGGTCGGCGAAGGCGCCGAAGCGAAAGCCGGCCAGAACGTGACGGTGCACTACACCGGCTGGCTGCGCAACGACGACGGCAGCAAGGGTGCGAAATTCGACTCCAGCAAGGACCGCAACGATCCGTTCGAGTTCGCGCTGGGCGCCGGCATGGTCATCCGCGGCTGGGATGAAGGCGTGCAGGGCATGAAAGTGGGCGGCACCCGCACCTTGACCATCCCGGCCGAACTGGGCTACGGCGCTCGCGGCGCCGGCGGCGTGATCCCGCCGAACGCCACGCTGATCTTCGACGTCGAGCTGCTGGGCGTGTAATGCGCGTGCTGGCCGCAATCGTCCTGGCAGCCGGCATGCTGTCCGGCTGCGCCGTCGTGGCCGTCACCGGTGCCGTGGTCGGCGCCGGGGTGGCGGTGGCATCGACGGCGGTGGACGTGGGCGTCGCGGCCGGCAAGGGCGTTGTCTACGTGGGCCAGGCTGCCCTCGGTTCGGACGACGACGAGGACGACGACAAGAAGAAGTAAGCCACCCGCCTGGGCGGCATGACGAACGAAAGGCAGCCTCGCGCTGCCTTTTCTCTTATGGGGGCGAGTGCAATGTCAGCGCTGCCAGGCCTTCTGCATGGCGGCCTGCTCGGCCCGGCCATCGAGCGCCTCGCCGGACATGCGCTGCTCGATCGACAGTTCGACCTGGGACGGCATCGCGTCGACGATGGCGGCGCGCTCGTTGCCGGCCAATGCGGGCCGGGGATTCTGCACCAGCACGGGAATGCGCCACTCCTGCCCCGTCTTGCAGGCCAGGCCGTCGATCTGGTGGCTGCCGCTGCCGCTGGCGAAGCTGCGGCAGTAGGCGCCGTCCGTGGACACGAAGGACATGGCGATGCGGATGGTGCCGACCGCGGCGGCCGGGCCCGCGCCGCGCGCCGCCGACGGCTGCTGTTCCAGCGCCGTGGCCAGGCGGCCCTGCGCCACCAGGGTGCCGTCGCGGCTTGCCACGAGGTCGGCGCGCACATCGTCTTCCTGCAGGTAGGACAGGCCGAACTTGCCGGCCACGACACCCAGCATCAGCACGCCGGCCAGCGCACCCCATTCGCGCCAGGACCAGCGCCGTTCGCGGCCGGCCTTGCGCGCGGCCTGCTGCGTGGCTTCACGGCGCGCCCGCACCACGTCCAGGCTGACCACGGTGGCCTGCCGCAGGGGCCGCACGCGCTGGCCCAGCGCTTCCTCGCCCGGCGCGAAGCCGGCGAAGTTCGCACGGCGCATCTTGCACTGCTCGACGCGGCGCGCCAAGGTGGCATCCCTGGCACAGGCGGCTTCGACGGCGTGGCGCGTCGTTGCGTCCAGTGCGCCATCGGCATACGCCATCAGGGTTTCATCGGAAAAAGTCATGATCGTGTCCCCGCCTTCCAATAGGCCGCTTCCCAGCCAGTTCGCGCGGCTCGCCATCTTGTTCGGCTTCGTGATCAGCCTTGGCGTTCAGCCGTTCCTGCCCGCTTTTCGGGGGCCCGCTCTTGCAAGCGGGCCTCTCGCGGCTTCATATTAGCACCGGGTTGCGCCCATGCCGCGCCCCGCTTGCCGCTACCGTGCAGTGCAGCATGGCCGCCGCGGACCCCGCGCGTGCCCCATTTCGGGGGAGCCCAGGCGCCATATGGGTTTGTTCAACGAGAAAGCATTACTTTCGGCAAATATTATGCTAATCTGCGCCCTCTATTAACGAAGGAGGTAGTAATGAAAAAAGGCGAACTGATTGCTGAATTTGCGAAACGTACCGAAATGTCCGGTGCCGCCGCCAACGATGCAGTGAACACCCTGATTGCCATCGTTACCGAACGTCTGAAAAAGGGCGACACGGTCGGCATCACCGGTTTCGGCACGTTCTCCGTCGCCAAGCGCGCTGCCCGTAAAGGCCGCAATCCGGCAACCGGCGAAGCGATCAAGATCGCGGCGTCGAAGACCCCGAAGTTCTCGGCTGGCGCGACCTTGAAGGCGGCCGTCAACCCGACCAAGAAGAAATAAGCACGTAGTACGCACCAGGCAGAACCGGAACGGCGGTTCAGGACTCGCAGCGCGCGGGTCCTGAACCGCCGTTTTACGTTGGGGCCGTATTGCAGTTTGGAACAAGTCCTCTACAGTTTTCCGCCGGTGCGCCGGGGCGGATTTTGTATGATGGCGCATCGCCAACCAAACGAGGACCACGATGAGTCTGCAAGAACAATTCGACCAGGCCATGGCCGATTCGAAGAACCTGCCGGAACGCCCGGACAATATGACGCTGCTGAAGATCTACGCCCTGTTCAAGCAGGGTTCCAGCGGCGACGCCACGGGCGAGCGCCCCGGCATGACGGACTTCGTCAACCGTGCCAAGTTCGACGCCTGGGCCGCGCTGAAAGGCACGTCGCAGGAAGATGCGCAGCAACAGTACATCGACCTGATCGCGGACCTGAAGGGCTGAGCCAGCCCCCAGCGAAAAAGGCCGGGAACGCGCAAGCGTCCCGGCCTTTCTTGCGCCCGGCGCATCGGCACATCACGCCGCGCCGAACACCTTGCGCATCTTTTCTTCCACCTTGCTCTGGATGGCCGGGGCAAAGGCGCCATACAGGAACCCCAGCTTGATCTGCATCTGCGCCTGGCGCGGCGCCAGGGTCAGCTCGCCCTCGACGCCGCTGCGCTCGAAACGCAGCACGTCGCCCTGCCAGTTGCAGGTGAGATCGAACTCACGGGCCAGCTTTTCCGCCACCTGCTCGGCCGCCGCGCGGGCCGCCGCCGGTTCCAGATTGTGTTCCTGAATAATATTGATCATGCTGTGGGCAAAAGGCGCAATGATGCCACAGCCCTACAGCAGGCGGAAGGCGGCCACGGCAACAAGAGTGGGCGGCAGGGCCGCCACCAGCAGCCCCAGCGCGGAAACCGTCTCCAGCCGGAAGTGGTTCTTCAGGATCGACATGCCGGCCGGGTTGGGCGCGTTGGCGATCACCGTCAGCCCGCCGCCCGTGACGGCGCCCGTCACCAGCGCATACTTGAATTCGTCCGTCAGGCCTTCCACCAGCGAGCCCAGGTAAGTGAGCGCGGCGTTGTCGGTAATGGCCGTCAGCGCCGTGGCACCGTAGAACACGGCCTCGCTGCTAAGGCTCATCAGCACTGGCTGGAGCCACCAGCCCTGCTGCCCGCCCAGCACCACCAGGCCGGCCAGGAAGAACGCCACCATCAAGCCTTCGCGCAGGATCAGCCGGTCCTGGAAGCGCTCGTACGCATGGGCTACCCCGAGGAAGAACAGGAACAGCCCCATGAAGACGGCCGGGTGGTGGGAAAACACGACGACGCCGGCCAGGAAGGCCACGTGCACCAGCACCAGCGGCAGCGGCACCCGTTCCTCTGCGGGCGCGGAAACAGGCCGGTGTACCGTCAGCTCGCGGGCGAACAGCAGGACCAGACCGACGGCGTTGACCAGCACGGCCACGGCCGCCTTCCAGCCGATCTGGCCCAGCATGAACTGCAGGTCCCAGCCCCACTTGGCCGCCACCATCAGCACGGGCGGCGCCGCATACGGCGTCAGGGTGCCGCCGATCGAGACGTTGACGAACAGCACGCCGATGGCGGCGTATTTCAGCCGTTCGGAAATGCCGCCCGCGTACAGCCGCTCGGCCAGGATCAGGGCGCCCAGCGTCATCGCGGCCGGTTCCGTGATGAACGAGCCCAGCAGCGGCACGACGGACAGCACGACGACGACGAAGCCCATGCTGCCGGGCAGCGGCACGGCGCGCGCCAGCAGCGCCACGACTCCCTTCGTGGTCTGCAGGATGGGCCGGGTGGCGGCGATCACCATGATGACGAAGACGAACAGGGGCTCCGTGAAATTGCGGCTGTCCACATAGGCCACGGCCTGGCCGGTGCCGGACGTGGCGCCGATGAACACCACCAGCACCAGGGCCCAGAAGCCGAACACCACCTCCACCTCGCCCAGCAGGTGCCAGATGCCGGCGTGGGCGGGAAAGCGGTGGGCGATGCGCTCGAACAGGCCGGCGCTGAAGGTATGCAGGATGGCGATGGCGAACAGGGCCGCGCCGGCGATTTGAATGGTGCTGGGGGTCACGCGCATCTCCAGGGTCGAGATTTCCATTGTACGACAGCAAGTCACACCCTCCGGCGGCCGAGTGCGAACGGCAAAACGCCGCGCGCAACTTTGCGCTGGATCAAACATGCTAAGCGCGCGCGGCGGGACGATGGGCTCATCCCCCTCCAGGAGAACACGATGAACGACAGAGCCAGATTGCCGGCGGTATTGCCGGTGGGTTTCGTGCCGACCCCGTCGGCCTCATACCGCGTGCACCGCAAGGTGCTGGCGGCAACCCTGCAGCCGGGCGCGCCGCGCCTGAAGACGGCCGGCCTGCCGCAGCGGCTGCAGGCGGCCCCCACCGGCGCGCGCGTGCTGATGTGGAAGCAGGACCCGTCCGTGCTGGAAATGGGCACGCGCAAGGCCTTCCTGCCCGGGGTCGTGCTGGAAGGCCCGCGCGACGCCCGCATCGCCTCGGGCCAGCCGGGCATCGCCCCCGTCAGCCCGAATGCCTTCGGCGACTTCATCGTGCCGCCCGATACCGACCAGTTCGATGCCGTGCACACCTTCGCCGTCGTGCGCCAGACCCTGACGATGTTCCAGCGCGTGCTGGCGGCCCAGGATGCGGGCCTGGTGCCGTGGGCCTGGAACAGCGCCAGCAACACCGAGCCCCTGGTGATCTTCCCGCACGGCCTGCCCAATGTGATGAACGCGTATTACAGCCGCAACGAGCGGGCCCTGAAGTTCGGCGACTTCGAGGCGGACGACGGCGCCGGCCACATGTTCACGTGCCGCTCCTTCGACATCGTGGCCCATGAAACGGGCCACGCCGTACTCGATGGCCTGAAACCGCGCTGGATCCTGTCGTCGGCGCCGCCGCAGACGGGCGGCCTGCACGAGGCCTTCGGCGACCTGACGGCCATCTTCCTGGCCCTGTCGCAGCTGGACCAGGCCGAAGCCGTCATCGCCCAGACCCGCGCCGACCTGCACGACAAGACCTTCCTGGCCGACATGGCCGAGCAGTTCGGCAGCGCGCTGGGCCGGCCGAACGGGCTGCGCAATGCCGACAACGACCTGAAGCTGTCCGAGGCCGGCACCGAAGTGCATGCCATTTCCCAGGTGTTCACGGGCGCCGTGTACGACATCCTGGCCGACCTGTTCGCCTTCGAGCGCCGCCCCGCGCTGGAAGACGACGCCGTCGTGCTGCACCGGGTCGGTGCCTACCTGTGCGGGCTGACCCTGCGCGCGCTGCTGGCCGCGCCGGACCGCAACGCCAGCTATGCCGACGTGGCCAACCGGATGCTGCACCTGGCCAGCGCCGACGGTAAGCCGGCCA
Organism: Pseudoduganella buxea; assembly: GCF_009720835.1. Taxonomy (GTDB): domain Bacteria; phylum Pseudomonadota; class Gammaproteobacteria; order Burkholderiales; family Burkholderiaceae_D; genus Rugamonas; species Rugamonas buxea. Next base: position 22,436 of record NZ_WNKZ01000052.1, on the reverse strand, counting down.
GCTACCTGGAATGCATCCGCGACCGCTTCACCGTGCGCGAGGTGCTCGCGGCCGGCACGGCGACGCTGGCCGAGGCGCTTGCCGCCGGCATCGCCCCGGCCGTGCAGGACGCACCAGGCGCCCTGCAGGACCGGCGCGCCTGCTGCGGCACGATGACCCACGCCCAGTATTTCGACCTGGAAGGCGTGCTGGAGGAGGAACGCCAGGCCCTGGCCAGCTGGTGCCGGCACTACGGGGGCGAACGCTGGCACCCGGAACCGGCCACCACCGAGGAACTGACGGCCGCCAAATAAGCCCGGCCCCACCACGCGCCGGCACAGCCGGCAGGAGGACACGATGAAGATCACGGCCCTGGGTGCCGGCGGCTTCGCCTGCACCACGCAATATCACGAAGTGGACACGGCGGCCAATCCGGCCGGGCCGGCACTGGAGGCGGCCCTGGCCGCCAACCATTTCTTCGACGCCGCGCCGCCGGCGGCCAACGCGGTGGGCGCCGACCTGCAGCGCTGGACCATCGCCGTCGATGCGGACGGCCACCGGCACAGCATCTCGTTCGTGCAGGACGGCAGCGCCGCCAGCCGGCCGTGGGAAGCGCTGCTGGCGCGCATCCTGGCCGCTTGACGCCACCCACACGCCGCATTTGCTTATTTGTATTGTGTCTAAGCCTGAATTGTGAGAAAGAGCGAATTGCCCTAAAATACAGTGCTTTTGCTGGATGAGACCCCATGGGCATCGCGGCATGCGCGAAATTCCCGCCCCGTCCGGCGCACCAACATTAATAGGACCGCTATGACCCACGTTGTCACCGAATCTTGCATCAGCTGCCGTTACACGGACTGCGTCGATGTTTGCCCGGTAGATTGTTTCCGTGAAGGCCCGAATTTCCTGGCGATCGACCCGGATGAGTGCATCGACTGCGCCGTGTGCGTGGCCGAATGCCCGGTCAACGCCATCTTCGCCGAAGAAGACGTGCCGTCCGACCAGCAGCAATACATCAAGATCAACGCGGACCTGTCGCGCAACTGGCCTTCGATCACGAAGACCAAGCCAGCCTTGCCGGAAGCCGAGCAGTTCAAGGACGTCAAGGAAAAAGCGCACCTGCTGGTCCGCTGAGCCCGATCGCCGCATGCCGCCCCACGCCCGGCGTGGCCGGCATGCGCGTCCGCTCTGCCCTGGCGGGCAGGCGTCTTGCGCAAAATGTTCGTCACTGCGCCCGGCAGCGCTGGTTTTTTGATCCCGGCCCTGGCCGGGCCTGCCGCATTTGAAATCACAGGATAGAAAATCGTTATGAATATCGTCAGCACTCCGCCAGGCGGACAATTCGAAACCGACGCCGTCATCATCGGCGCCGGCCCCGTCGGCCTGTTCCAGGTCTTCGAACTGGGCCTGCTGGAAATCAAGGCCCACGTCATCGACTCGCTCGCCGCCGTCGGCGGCCAATGCGTGGAACTGTATCCGGACAAGCCGATCTACGATATTCCCGCGATTCCTTCCTGCACGGGCCAGGAACTGACGGACGGCCTGCTCAAGCAGATCGAGCCGTTCGGCGCCACCTTCCACCTGGGCCAGGAAGTCACGCTCGTGCAAAAGCGCGAAGACGGCCGTTTCGACGTTGAAACCAGCCTGGGCACGAAGCTGGTCACGAAGACCATCTTCATCGCCGCCGGCGTCGGCTCCTTCCAGCCGCGCACGATGAAGGTCGACGGCCTGGAAGCCTTCGACGGCTCGCAGGTGTTCTACCGCGTCAAGGACCCGGCCCAGTTCGAAGGCAAGAACCTCGTCATCTGCGGCGGCGGCGACTCCGCGCTGGACTGGGCCCTGAACTTCGTCGGCAAGGCCGAATCGGTCGTGCTGCTGCACCGCCGCGAGGACTTCCGCGCCGCGCCCGCCTCCGTCGCGAAGATGAAGCAGCTGTGCGAAGACTTCGAGATGCAGCTCATTATCGGCCAGGTCTCCGGCTACGAGGAAAAGGACGGCAAGCTGTCCGACCTGCGCGTGACGGGCGCCGACGGCGTCACCCGCCGCGTGCCGCTGGACATGCTGCTGGTGTTCTACGGCCTGTCGCCGAAGCTGGGCCCGATCGCCGAGTGGGGCCTGGACATCGAGCGCAAGCAGCTCAAGGTCGTCAACACGGAAAAGTTCGAGACGAATGTGCCGGGCATCTTCGCCGTGGGCGACATCAATACCTACCCTGGCAAGAAGAAGCTGATCCTGTCGGGCTTCCACGAAGCGGCCCTGGCGGCCTTCGGCGCGGCACCCTACATCTTCCCCGACAAGAAGATCCACATGCAGTACACGACGACGTCGCCGAAACTGCACAAGGTGCTGGGTGTGGAATCGCCCGTGTTTGACTGATCCGACTTCACGCTCGGAAACGTCCTACAAGAAAGCAGCGGAAACGCTGCTTTTTTTGTTTTGGAAACACTATTATCGTAATACTTAGGGTGAATCCCGTGCTTTATCGGTCTATCTGTCGTCTTTGGAATAATTCTTTACGCCAAGAAAAAACGGCCTATAATGGGCTCATGAACTCCGCACCGCAGCCCGCCCAGCGGTGCCTTACGACCCAGGATCACCTATGCTTTATCAACTCCATGAGATGCAACGCACCTTCCTGAACCCGCTGATGCAGTGGGCCGAGGCGTCATCCAAACTATTCAGCAATCCGGTGTCGCCGCTGGCGCACACGCCCTTCTCCCAACGGATCGCCGCCGGCTACGAGCTGCTGTACCGCCTGGGCAAGGACTACGAAAAGCCGGCCTTCGGCATCGACACGGTGACCGTCAACGGCAAACCGGTCGGCATCCTCGAACATGTCGAGGTGACGAAGTCCTTCTGCCGCCTGCTGCACTTCCGCAAGAACCTGCCCGAATCGGAAACCCGCGCGCTGGCCCAGCCCACCGTGCTGCTGGTCGCTCCGCTGTCTGGCCACCACTCGACCCTGCTGCGCGATACCGTGCGCGGCCTGCTGGCCGACCATGACGTCTTCATCACCGACTGGACCGATGCGCGCATGGTGCCGCTGTCCGAAGGCGCCTTCCACCTGGACGACTACATCTTCTACGTGCAGGACTTCATCCGCCACCTGGGCCCGGACGTGCACGTCATTTCCGTCTGCCAGCCCACGGTGCCCGTGCTGGCCGCGATCTCGCTGATGGCGACCAACAAGGACCCGAAGCTGCCGAAGACGATGACGATGATGGGCGGCCCGATCGACCCGCGCAAGTCGCCCACGGCCGTCAACAACCTGGCCACCGAGAAGCCGTTCTCGTGGTTCGAGAACACCGTGATCTATCCGGTGCCGCCGAACTACGCGGGCTTTGGCCGCAAGGTCTACCCGGGCTTCCTCCAGCATGCCGGCTTCATCGCCATGAACCCGGGCCGTCACGCCCAGTCGCACCGCGAGTTCTACATGCACCTGGTGCGCGGCGACGACGAGCCGGCCGACAGCCACCGCAAGTTCTACGACGAATACAACGCCGTGCTGGACATGCCGGCCGAGTACTACCTCGACACCATCAAGACCGTGTTCCAGGAATTCCGCCTGCCCAAGGGCACGTGGGAAGTGGGCGGCCAGCTGGTGCGTCCGCAGGACATCACCAATGTGGCGCTGCTGACGGTCGAAGGTGAACTGGACGACATCTCCGGCGCCGGCCAGACCCAGGCCGCGCACGACCTGTGCTCCGGTATTCCGGCCAATATGCAGGAAGACTTCGTCGTGCCGCAGGCCGGCCACTACGGCATCTTCTCCGGCCGGCGCTGGCGCGAGATCGTGTGCCCGAAGATCACGGACTTCATCCGGCAGCACGCCTGATTTGCTGCGGCTGACTCACGTTACGCAAGATGCCGCCTTCGGGCGGCATTTTTTTATCCGCCCACGCCGATGCGGCGCCAGTACTCCTTCTCCAGCCGGTTCAGATCCACTTCCCGCGCGGCGTTGTCGAAGGCCTGCTGCTGGACCTGCCCGACCGTCGTGCGGCGGAAGCACAGGTGCATCGTGCGCTCGGCGAACAGGCCGTCGCTGGTGGCGATGCGTTCCCGGTCGGCCTGCGTGAACGCGTCCTTCGCCAGCAGGAAGCGCAGCACCTGGCTGTCGATGACGATGACGGGAAAGCGCCGGAACAGCAGTTTTCTCAGGTTGGTTTCGTCGTTGACGGCTTCCTCGACGTCGAGCGCGCGCGTCGCCGCCATCGTATCGAAGTCGGCGCTGTACGAATAACCGGAGACGGTGCCGATGCGCGTATCGCGCAAATCGGCCAGGCTCCTGGCGCGCACGGGCCGCTCGCGCAGGTAGGCCAGCACATAGGAAGTGCGGCCCAGCGTGGTGGAAAAATGACAGAACTTCTCGCGCTCGGGCGTACGCAGCACGGGCATGAAGCCGGCATAGCGGGGATCGTGCATGCCCAGCTCCATGGCCCGGCGCCACGGATAGTAGTCGATGCTGGCGGTATAGCCCAGCCGGTCCAGTACCGCGCGCAGCTGCGAGCCCGTCAGGCCGTCGTCCGGCAGGGAGCGGGCCAGGAACGGCGGCCATTCCTCGCCGGCCACGCGGATCGTGCGCGACGTCTGCGCTTCGGCCATGCCCGTCGCGCACAGGGCGGCCACGGCGACGGCATGGCGCCACCACCGGCGTTCGGAGCGCTTGCGGCCACGCTTGGGGCTAGCTTCGATCATGCAATATGCTCGCACAAGCGCAGATCGAACGCCAGACGCATTCAGCGGTGCGGCCATCCCCCGCCTGGCGTCCGGGGTTTTCGCTGCACGACCGTGCCGATGAAGGATAATGTGGCTTTTCCGTACCGCCTCGACCCGTGACCGAACCACACACCCTCGCCGACCGCATCGAAGACGTGCTGCCGCAGACGCAATGCACCAAGTGCGGTTATGCCGGCTGCCGCCCGTACGCCGAAGCCATCGCGGCGGGCGACGCCCCCATCAACCAGTGCCCACCGGGCGGGCAGGAAGGCATCCTGCGCCTGTCGCGCGTGACGGGCCACGCCGTCATTCCCCTCAACCCCATCAACGGCCTGGAGCGCCCGCGCGCCGTGGCTTTCATCGATGAAGCCTTGTGCATCGGCTGTACCTTGTGCATCCAGGCCTGCCCGGTGGACGCCATCGCCGGCGCGGCCAAGCAGATGCACGCCATCATTCCCGAGCTGTGCACGGGTTGCGACCTGTGCGTCAAGCCCTGCCCGGTCGACTGCATCGTCATGTACCCCGTCACGGAAACGACGGGCTGGGATGCGTGGAGCCAGCACGATGCCGACGCCGCCCGCGCGCGCCATGACTTCCGCAACGAGCGCCTGAAGCGCGAACGCGAGGAAAACGATGCGCGCCTGGCCGCCAAGGCGCAGGCCAAGATGGAAGCGGTAACGCGCCTGACGCCCGACAACGCGGCCGAACTGGCGGAAAAGGAACGCAAGCGCGCCATCATCGCCGCCGCAATGGAACGGGCGCGCCTGAAGGCCGAAGCGGCCAAGGCCGCCGCCAGCGATAAAGACGACCCACCGCGAGACCAATGAACGCAGCCAAACGCCACGAAATCTTTCGCCGCCTGCGCGAAGCCAATCCCCACCCCACCACGGAACTGGAATACACGACGCCGTTCGAACTCCTGATCGCCGTGCTGCTGTCGGCCCAGGCCACCGACGTGGGCGTCAACAAGGCCACGCGCAAGCTCTACCCGGTGGCCAACACGCCGGCGAAAATCCTCGCGCTGGGCATCGACGAACTGACCACGTATATCCAGACCATCGGCCTGTACCGCACCAAGGCGAAGAACGTGATGGCAACGTGCCAGATCCTGCAGGAGCAGTACGGCGGCGAAGTGCCGCATGACCGCGCGGCGCTCGAATCGCTGCCCGGCGTGGGCCGCAAGACGGCCAACGTGGTGCTGAACACGGCCTTCGGCGACCCCACCATCGCGGTGGACACGCACATCTTCCGCGTGTCGAACCGCACCGGCATCGCGCCGGGCAAGAACGTCGACATCGTCGAGCAGAAGCTCCTGAAATTCGTGCCGAAGGAATTCCTGCAGGACGCCCACCACTGGCTGATCCTGCACGGCCGCTACACCTGCATCGCCCGCAAGCCCCAGTGCTGGAACTGCATGATCGCCGACCTGTGCGAGTACAAGGCCAAGACCCCGGCCCCGGCTGTCGTGTGACCGTCTACTGCCGAGTCCGTGTCAACATGGACTTAGACACGAGCCCAGCCGTATTGCTGCGGTGTCGGTGTCCATGTTGACACGAGCGGGGCAGTAGCGACGGAACCCGTCGAGGCTTAGAGCAACACCATATTGTCGCGGTGGATCAGCTCGGGGCCTTCGACGAAGCCGAGGATGGCTTCGATGTCGGCCGACGGCTTGCGCAGGATACGGCGGGCTTCGCCGCTGGTGTAGTTGGTCAGGCCGCGGGCGACGGGTACGCCGGCCTGGCTGACGCAGGTGATGACGGCGCCGCGGCCGAATTCGCCGCGCACTTCGATGGCGCCGATCGGCAGCAGCGACTTGCCTTCGCGCGAAATCTTCTCCACCGCGCCGGCGTCGATGACGACCTGGCCTGCCGTGTGCAGGTGGTCCGTCATCCACTGCTTGCGCGCCGTCAGGTGGCCCGTCTGCGCCTGCAGCTCGGTGCCGATGGCTTCGCCGCTGCCCAGGCGCGTCAGCACGTCCGGCTCGCGCCCGAAGGCGATCACCGTGTGCGCGCCGGAGCGGGCGGCCCGCTTGGCGGCCAGGATCTTCGTCAGCATGCCGCCCCGCCCAAGGCTGGAACCGGCGCCGCCGGCCATCGCTTCAAGCGCCGGATCGCCCGCGCTGGCCCGTTCGATCAGGTAGGCCGCCGGGTCCTTGCGCGGGTCCGCGGAGAACAAGCCGCGCTGGTCCGTCAGGATGATCAGTGCGTCCGCCTCGATCAGGTTGGCCACCAGCGCGCCCAGCGTGTCGTTGTCGCCGAACTTGATTTCATCGGTGACGACGGTATCGTTCTCGTTGATGATGGGGACGATGCCCAGGCCCAGCAGGGTCGTCAGGGTGGAGCGGGCATTCAGGTAGCGTTCGCGGTCGGCCAGGTCGGCGTGCGTCAGCAGCACCTGGGCCGTGCCAAGGCCATGCGCGCGAAAGCTCGTTTCGTAGATTTGTGCAAGGCCCATCTGGCCCACGGCGGCGCAGGCCTGCAGTTCGTGGATATCGGTGGGACGGTGCTCGAAGCCCAGGCGCAGCATGCCTTCGGCGATGGCGCCGGAGCTGACCAGCACCACCTGCTTGCCCATTGCGCGCAGGGCGGCGATCTGCGCGGCCCAGCGGGCGATGGCGGCATGATCGAGGCCACGGCCGTCATTGGTGACGAGCGAGGAGCCGACCTTGACGATCAGGCGGTTGGCTTTCTGGATCAGGGAGGGGTAAGCGTGAGGGGAACTCATGGAAAGTGCGGCCAATCTCTTGTTGAATGAGGGATTTGATCGCCAGGCCGGTCGCCGGACTTTGCCGCTGACGTTACCAGGCTTGCGTGTGGCAAGTCCGGCAACGTCACAGGTACTGCGATTTTAATCGAGAACCTTGAAGCGCGGGTCATCCGGATCGATCGACGAGATGCCACGGGCTTCCTCGGTCATCTGGGTTTCCTCGGCGCGCTGCGCCGTGTGGCGCTTCTGCTCCAGGTGCTGGTAGATGGCCGTGACCAGTTCCTGCGTGCCTTCATGCGACAGCGCGGAGATCTCGAACACGGGACCCTTCCAGCCGAACTTCTTCAGGAAGTCCTTGACGCGCTTGGTGCGCTCCTCGGCCGGAATCACGTCGACCTTGTTCAGCACCAGCCAGCGCGGCTTGTCCAGCAGGTCCTGGTCGTACTTCTCCAGTTCCTTGACGAGGGCCTTGGCTTCCTTGACGGGATCGACCGTGGCTTCGAACGGCGCCAGGTCGACGATATGCAGCAGCAGGCCCGTACGCGACAGGTGGCGCAGGAACTGGTGACCCAGGCCGGCACCTTCGGCGGCGCCTTCGATCAGGCCGGGAATGTCGGCGATGACGAAGCTCTTCTCGTGCGACACGCGCACCACGCCCAGGTTCGGGTGCAGGGTCGTGAACGGATAGTCGGCGATCTTCGGACGGGCGTTCGACACGGCCGTGATGAAGGTCGACTTGCCGGCATTGGGCATGCCCAGCAGGCCGACGTCGGCCAGCACCTTCAGCTCCAGGCGCAGTTCGCGGCGTTCGCCTTCCTTGCCCTCGGTTTTCTGGCGCGGGGCGCGGTTGGTCGACGTCTTGAAGTGGATATTGCCCCAGCCGCCCTCGCCGCCCTTGGCCAGCAGTTCTATCTGGCCGTGCTCGGTCATGTCGGCGATGATTTCGCCGGACACTTCGTCGATGATCAGGGTGCCGACCGGCACGCGCAGCGACACGTCGTCGGCGCCCTTGCCGTAGCAGTCCGAACCGCGGCCCGACTCGCCGTCCTTGGCGCGGTGCATTTTCGAATAGCGATAGTCGACCAGGGTGTTGACGTTACGGTCTGCCACGGCCCAGATCGAGCCGCCCTTGCCGCCGTCGCCGCCGTCGGGGCCGCCGAATGGCCGGAATTTCTCACGGCAGAAAGAGGCGCAGCCATTGCCGCCGTTGCCGGCGATGACTTCAATGCGTGCTTCGTCGATGAACTTCATAATGTACCGCCTGAAAAAGAGGGCTCTGTACTCGGTAAGTGCTGAAGGCGCATGCCGGAGGCATGGTCAACACTTAACGAGGACAGCGCCAAACAAAAAGGCTCCACCGTCGGCAGAGCCCTTGAATTTCCGAATGCCGGTCGCCGGAACGAGCCGCAGCGACCCTGCATTCAGCCGGAACAACGGCAAGCGCCGCTGCCCCGTGCGTGATTCCGCTGATTACTGCGCAGCTGGAACGACGGTGACGAACTTGTTGTTGCCAGCGCCTTTGACGACGAACTTGACAACGCCGTCCACCAGGGCGAACAGGGTGTGGTCCTTGCCGGTGCCCACGCCTTCGCCGGCGCGCACTGGGGTGCCGCGCTGGCGAATGATGATGCCGCCTGCATTGATCGTTTGACCGCCGTAAACCTTAACGCCCAGGCGTTTTGATTCGGAATCGCGGCCGTTGCGGGTAGTACCGCCACCTTTTTTGTGTGCCATTTAGTGCTCCTAGATAAGCTAAATTCAGATAACAGCGATTAGCCGTTGATCGAAACGATTTGGATTTCGGTGTAGTTCTGACGATGGCCCTGGTGCTTCTGGTAGTGCTTACGGCGGCGCATCTTGAAGATCTTGACCTTGTCGTGACGACCTTGGGAAACCACTTTCACCAGAACCGTTGCACCTTCAACCAGTGGAGCACCAAACTTGATGCTGTCGCCCGCGCCGACGGCGAGGACTTGATCGATGGTGAGTTCGGAACCAATGTCTGCAGGTATCTGTTCTACTTTGAGTTTTTCGCCAGCGACAACTTTGTATTGCTTGCCACCGGTTTTTATGACCGCGTACATGATTTGAAACCTCATCAAATGTTAAGAAAATTCCCTCCCTCGACACCTGCTGCCTCGTGAAAAAGCACCGGGCGGAGGCCGGGGAACCTGTGATTATACATGGCCGGGAAATTGACGTCAAAAAGTATTCACAAAGGCATCCGCTCGTGGTATGTCGGCAACGTGGGAGCCGCATGTCGTATAATTCGCGACAACTCAATCCGTCCAACGCAGGCCTGCCTTGTCCACCCCACCAGCCAACCAGAATAACATTATCAGCACCATCGCCGCCGACATGGATGCCGTCAACGGCGTCATCCGCCAGCGCCTGCATTCGGAAGTGGCCCTGGTCAACCAGATCGCGGAATACATCATCAGCGCCGGCGGCAAGCGCATCCGTCCGGTGCTGGTGCTGCTGGTGGCGAATGCCTATTCCTATAAGGGCAGTGCCCACCATGAGCTGGCCGCCGTCGTGGAGTTCATCCACACCGCGACCCTGCTGCATGACGACGTCGTCGACGAATCGTCGCTGCGCCGCGGCCGCGCCACGGCCAACGCCCTGTTCGGCAATGCCGCGTCCGTGCTGGTGGGCGACTTCCTGTACTCGCGCGCCTTCCAGATGATGGTGGGCCTGGACAATATGCGCGTGATGCAGATCCTGTCCGACGCCACCAACGTCATCGCCGAAGGCGAAGTGCTGCAGCTGTTGAACATGCACGATCCGGACGTGTCGCAGGAAAGCTACCTGCAGGTGATCCGCTCGAAGACGGCCAAGCTGTTCGAGGCGGCCGCCGAACTGGGCGCGCTGATCGCCGGTGCCGACGACGAGGCCATCGCCGCCGCCGGCGAATACGGCCGCTCGCTGGGCACGGCCTTCCAGCTGATCGACGACGTGCTCGATTACGCCGGGGATGCCAGCGAAATCGGCAAGAACGTGGGCGACGACCTGCGCGAAGGCAAGCCGACGATGCCGCTGATCTACCTGATGGAACACGGCACGGAAGAACAGCGCCAGCTGGTGCGCGCCTGCATCGAGTCCGGCGACGAGCAGCATTTCGACACCATCCTGGCCGCCATCACGACGGGCGGCGCGCTCGACTACACGCGCCGCGAGGCGCAGGTGGCGGCGCAGCGCGCCATCGACGCCATCGCCGCCATGCCGGACAGCCGCTACAAGGATTCGCTGCTGCAGCTGGCCCGCTTCGCCGTCGATCGCAACCACTGAGCCGCGCGATGAAAAAGACCGCCGGCGAGCCAGGCACGCCCGAACCGCGGCTGTACCGCGTGGTCGCCGAGCGCGTGCAGCAGTTGATCCAGGAAGAACGCATCGCCCCGGGCGCGCGCCTGCCGGCCGAACGCGAGCTGTCGGCCAAGCTGTGCGTCAGCCGCGCCTCGCTGCGCGAAGCGCTGATCGCGCTGGAGCTGGGCGGCGTCGTCGAAGTACGGGGCGGCTCCGGCGTCTACGTGTGCGAACAGCCCTTGCCGGCCGAAGTGCCGGAAACGGGCCCCGGTCCGTTCGAGGTGCTGGCCGCGCGCCGCCTGATCGAGTCGGAAATCGCCGCCATCGCGGCCAAGGTGGCCACCGGTGCCCAGGTCGACGCGATCCTGCGCGCCGTGGAAGAAATGGAACGCCACCACGAGGACCGCGCCAGCAACGAGCAGGCCGACCGCAACTTCCACCTGGCCATTGCCCGCGCCACCGGCAACACGGCCTTCGTCGGCGTCATCGAATACCTGTGGAGCAACCGCGGCACCCTGTGGCACAAGCTGAAGGAGCATTACCAGACCGAGGAACTGCGCCTGGAAACGCTGCCGGATCACCGCAAGATCCTCGAAGCCATCGCCGCGCGCGACCCGGCCGGCGCGCGCCATGCGATGCGGGCCCACCTCGAACGCGTCACGCGCACGTTCTCGCGGGGCTAGACGCCCCGTTTTTCAGTCCCCCTCTGCCAACCCGGCGGCCAGCCGCTCATTGAGCTCCGGCCCCACGCGCTTGAAGCCCAGCAGCCGGGCGGCGCAGCGGATCATGTCCGCGTCCGACCCGCCGCCGTTTTCCTCCCTCGCCAGCCGCAGCGCGGCGCGGATTTCCAGCATCGAGATACTGGCCGCCTTGACAGTGGCGCCGCTTTCCTGCGAGCGGTCGCGCACGGGCGGCGCGTCGGCCTGCGCCTGGGTGTACCAGAAGGTGCCGTCCGACAGCAGGCCGGCATTTTCCAGCGCCGTGCGCGTCGCGGTGACGATGCGCGCGCCTGCCTTGTCCTTGCCGTAGGCGGCCGCCACCCGCCGCGCCGCTTCCTCGACGTGGATCGGCCCCTCTTCGGCGACGATGCGCGTCACCAGTTCCGTCAGGCGGTACCACGGCAGCTCGGCCGGATCGCCCTCCTCCACCGGCAGGATGCAGCGCTGGTACAGGGGCATCCGGGGCGCGGCCGCCGGCGCCACGTCGATCACCGCGGCATCCGGTTCCACGTCGGCCACGGGGATCGTCGTGCCCGAACCGGTATTGGCACCGGCAATACGCACCGCCTCGCCCGCCGCGTGCCGCGCCGCTTCCAGCGCAAGGCGCAGCCGCTCGACTTCGCCGGCCCGGCGATAGAACCAGTCCGTGCTCCAGATGCGGTGCAGGCGCCAGCCCAGGTGCGCCAGCACTTCCTGGCGCAGGCGTTCGCGCTCGCGGGCCCAGCGCGCATCGCGCCACGTGGGGCCGTCGCATTCGACCGCGAGCAGATAGGCATCCGGCAGGTCCGGGTGGCGCACGCCCAGGTCGATATGGAAACCCTTCGAGCCGACCTGCTGGTCAACCACGTAGCCCAGGCCGCGAATGACGTCGGCCACGTCCTCTTCCAAGGGGGTGGGCGCGGCGTGGCCGGCGCTGGCATGCACGCCGGCCCGGTTGGCCGCCGCTTCCAGGAAGCGCTTCAGGATGCGCGGGCCGGCGCGGCTGGTGCGGGCCGGGTCGATGTCGGCCGGGTCGAACGAGGCGAACACCTCGCAGCGCAGGCGGGCCCGCGTGAACAGCACGTTCAGGCGGCGCTCGCCGCCGTCGGCATTGACGGGGCCGAAGGACATGCTGGCCAGGCGACCGCCGGCCACCGTGGGCCCATAGCCGACGCTGACGAGGATGACGTCACGCTCGTCGCCCTGCACGTTCTCGATATTCTTGACGAACAGGTCCTCGCTTTTTCCCTCGCGCAGGAAGGCGTCCAGCACGGGATCGGCGCGGCGGTGCAGCTCGAGCAGCTCCGTGATCAGGTTGCGCTGGGCCGACGAGAAGGTGACGATGCCCAGCGACGTGTCCGGATGGCGGCGCGCGTGCTCGGCCACGCGCGCCACGATGGCGTCGCCCTCGATGCGGTTATCGCGCTTGCCACCCTTGTCGTAGACACCGGCCACGCGCGTGAAGCACAGGCCATAGGCCGGATTCTTTTCCAGCGGCGACGGCGGCAGGATCAGGTCATCGCCGTAGAACTCCGCATTCGACACGCGGATCAGGGAAGGGTCGCGCGAGCGGTAGTGCCACTGCAGCATGCGGCCCGACAGGCCCCGTGCCTCGCACAGGCTCAGCACACTTTCCAGCATGCCCACCTTGGCCGCGCTGCCCAGCAGCTCCTCGCCTTCCGGCTCTTCCGGCGCTTCGTCCTCCGCCTCGTCGCTCAGCAAACGGTCGAAGAATGACGACGGCGGCAACTGCTTCTGGTCGCCCACGACGACGATCTGGCGTGCCCGCGCAATGGCGCCCAGCGCATCCTCGGGCCGCACCTGCGACGCTTCGTCGATGATCAGCAGGTCGAACTCCAGCGCGCCCGGCGGCACGAACTGGGCCACGGAGATGGGGCTCATCAGCATGACCGGCTTGATGCGCTGCAGGGCCCCGCCGGCGCTGGAGAACAGCTTGCGCAGCGCCATATGGCCCCGCTTCTTGCCGATCTCGCCCCGCACCGTCTTCATGTCGCCCATCGCGCCCTGCGGCACCTGCGCCAGGTGGCCGGTCACAATGGTGGCGACGTTCTCCTTCAGGCGCTGGCGCTCCAGCGCGACGAATTGCGCCACCAGCGCATGCCGGTCCCGGGCGCCCAGCTCGCGCAGCACGGGCGAGGCCGCGCGCGCCGCGTTCCACAGTTGCTCGGCGCGGGCGAAGCGGATCTCGGTGGCGGCCGCTTCCGCGGCCAGCGCGCCGTCGCGCATCCGCCCGGCGATCTCCGGCACGGCACCCTGCAGGGCCGCATGGTTCTTCTGCAGCGCGACCCAGCCGCCGTAGCGGGGCAGGCTGCCGGCGGCGCCGCGCAGCCAGCCGGCGACGAAGGCCAGGTCATGATCGGCCGGCAGCTGCACGTCAAGCGTATCGAGTACTTCGTCCAGCGGCGCCGCGCCCCTTTCAGCCGTGGCAATGGCGATCAACAGCGCATCGACCTGCGAGGAATGGGCCGCCACCTGCAGCATGCGTTCGACGGGAATGCGCAACGGCGCGGCCAGGGCCGCCATGCACCAGTTGGCATAGCCCAGCAACCGGGCGAAATCGGTCTGTTCGCCGCGCCAGGATTCGCCCAGCGTCGTCGCGCAGAAGGACTGATCCAGCTGCCACCGTTCGCGGCGCGCTGCCACGTCAATCAGGATGTCGACCAATGCCAGGCGCTCCCCGGCGCTCTTGGGCAGCGGCGCGCGCAGCAGCCCGGCCAGTTCGCGCGAGGCGCCCCGGTAGGCCCCGCCCCAGCGCGTGAAGAACGACTGCGTGCCCGCCACCAGCGGCGCGCGCAGGTGCAGCGGCGTGGCGGCCGCGAACGCCGCATCGATGAACGAGGCCGCGGCAGCGTCGCGCGCGGTGCGCCATGCGGCACCGGCCACCAAGGTCTCGCGCAGTCGAGGCAGGTCGCTTGCGACCAGCATCCTGGCGGCGGCAGGCTGGCCATCCTGCGGCAAGCCGCGCAGCAGCGCCAGGGTGGCGGCCAGCGGCGTGCCGGCGTGGCGCGTGATGGGCACCGCCACGTCCAGTGCGGTCGCCGCCGCCTGCAGGGCAGTCGCCAGGGCGTCCGACGCCCGGGCCGCCGTTTCCATCAGGGGGCCGAGGCGCGTCAGCTCGACCGGCTGCAGATCGAGGTTGCCGGTGCCGGCGAACGGGTGAACGGCGGGCGGTCCTTCGGCTGCCAGCACGGCGCCGTAGCGCGTCACCAGTGCCAGCAAAAGATCCAGCTCCTGCGGCGGCAGTGCGGCCACGGCGGCGCCGTCGATGACCGGGGGCGGGACCCCCTGGCCGATGAAGCGGGCCTGCTGCGCCAGCACGGTATATGCCGTCTCGCCGGAGACGCCGATGGGCTGATGCAGCGCCTCGGCGATGGCGTTCAAGGAGGCCAGCGACTGCGCCAGCGCTTCCGGTGCGCCGGGGGCGGCCGGCACGTCACCTGCCGCGTTCAGGGTGCGCGCCAGTTCGGCCAGTACGGCCTTCTTGTTGGCGTTGCGCGAATGGAGCTCCAGGCACACGTCGCGCAGGCCCACCTTGACGAGGCGCTCGTGCACCACCGACAGCGCCGCCATCTTCTCGGCCACGAACAGCACGCGCTTCCCCTCGCGCACGGCCGCGGCGATGATGTTCGTGATGGTCTGCGACTTGCCCGTGCCGGGCGGGCCCTGCACCACCAGATTGCGGCCCAGCCGCGCTTCCTCGATGACGACTGCCTGCGATGCATCGGCATCGACGACATGGAAGATGCGCGCCGGCGGCAGCACGTCGTCGAGCCGCTCGCCCGGCGCCAGCAGCGGCGGGGCCGGCGTGAAGCCTTCGAACAGCAGGCCGCGCGTCAAAGCATGGCCGGCGATGGCGCCATCGGGCCACGCATCCGGTGCCAGGTCGCGGTACATCAGCAGCTTGGAAAACGAGAAAAAGCCCAGCTGCATGGCGTCCCGGTCGACGTGCCAGCCGCCCTGGGCGGCCACCACCGCTTCCACCTGGGCGAAGTAGGCAGCCGGGGTCCACCCCTCGTCGATCTCCAGTTCGGGCAGCACGATGCCGAAGTCCTCCTTCAGGCGCTGCTGCAGCGGCAGGTTGGTGACGACGTCCTCGTCGCGCAGGCGCAGGTCGTAGGTGGACGTGCGGGGATTGCGCGCCAGCTCCACCGGCAGCAGGACCAGCGGCGCCTCGCGGACCGGCGTGCCGGGCTTGTTCTCCAGCCACGTCAGGAAGCCCAACGCCAGGTACAGCACGTTCACGCCCGATTCTTCCTCGGCCGTGCGGGCTTCGCGGGCGATCTTCAGCAGGCGCTTTTGCAGCGCGTCCGGCCCCAGGCGGGTTTCCAGCCAGCCGTCGCGGAAGCGTTCCGGCTCGAAGCCTTCCTCGCCCGCGTCGGCCAGCCGCACGCTGTCGGCGGCGTCGCCTTCCTGCTCCGCATCGCGGCCGATGGCGCGCAGGCGCATTGCCTTGCCGCCGGCCAGCCAGGCATGGGTATCGTTCGAGCGCTCGTTGACGATGGCGATGACATTGCCGCGCGTGTTGGCGCGGTTGACGTGCACCAGGCGGTTGCGCGTGCCCGTCTCCACCAGGCGGCGGCGGGTATCGTCGAACAGGCGCTGCAGGTTGGCGCTCTGGCCGGCCTTGCCCGCGGCGGTTGCGCCGTCGCCTGCCTCGCCTGCCATGCCGTCGGTCGATACTGTCATGATTGCTGCCTTTTTCGTCTGGATCGTGGGGGCGCTCCGCAGTGCGCCGGTCCCGCGATTATAGAGAAAGCGCGCCCGCCGAAGGGGGCCGCACAAACGCTTTATGCCCAGTGCAACGCCGCGTCGCCCCTGGCCGCGACGATGTCTTCCAGACCGGCGAGCCGGTGGATGGCGTGGGGCACCGATACCAGATAACCATCCAGCCCGCGCGAGTACAGCACCGCCAGCACGTCCTGACCCGGCAGGTCGGTCGACGCGATCTTCACCACGGCGCCGCTGGCCTGGTCCCACAGCCAGCAGACGGTGCGCTTGCCGATCCTTTGCGTGCGGTAGTTCAGGATCCACCAATCGCCGCCGCCCCGGCAGATGGTGACCTCGCCCTCGAAGCTTTGCACCGTCACCATCTGCTTCGGCTGCTTCTTGAACATGCGTGCATCGAATCGCATCGTGCTGCCGAACAGCGGCAGCGGCGCCTGCCGGTGCGCGCCGGTGACGAAATTGAACTGGTGCAGGTGCAAGGTGCGCTCATGGCCGGCCATATTGTTCGGGTGCGGCGCCTCGGTGACGGAACAGAACAGGATGTCGTCGCCGCCCAGCCAGGCCAGCGCGCTGTCCACCTGGATTGGA
Organism: Pseudoduganella buxea; assembly: GCF_009720835.1. Classification (GTDB taxonomy): domain Bacteria; phylum Pseudomonadota; class Gammaproteobacteria; order Burkholderiales; family Burkholderiaceae_D; genus Rugamonas; species Rugamonas buxea. The sequence goes on along the minus strand of NZ_WNKZ01000052.1, from coordinate 5,700 downwards.
ATGGCGGGCAAGCGGTGGGGACCGGACAGTGGCGTGGCCCGGCGCTCGTCCCACAGCCAGCAGCGCGCCTGCTTCAGTGACGTCATGTGCGGGTCGTGCACGGCGATCAGTATGCGGCCCGGACCCATCCCCGTCAGCACCACCCTGCCTTCCGGCGCGAAGATGGTGTCGGCCGCCTCCGCGCTGACACGGCTGACGCAGCGCCCGTCCTGGCCGTCCGGGCGGTGCAGGCCGTACAGAATGCCGCCGGCGACGACGCAGTCCAGCGCATGGAAGTCGCCCCGCAAGGGCGGCCCGAAGGACGTGAAGACGCTACCCAGCCGGACTTCGTACTGGAACAGGTCGCGGTCGCCATGGTCGGATGCTTCCAGCAGGCGCCGCCAGTACTGGCGCTCCCCTTCGACCCCGACCAGCACCAGCGCGCCGCCGCCGACATCGGGCCGCAGCGCGGACATATCGGTTTCCGCCGGCGGCCATGCGTTGCAGTCGATCAGGAACAGGGAAGACGTGCCGTCGGCATCGTTGTATTCCACTTCGCAGGAAAGGCCATCGAAGTAGCCATAAGCATGCAGCCAGGTGGTGCCGTCGAAATCGTGCCGCGCCGGCAGCCAATGGAACTTCGTCTTCGACATGGCCGCAGCCCCTCCACTTGTTTAATCGGCAAGATTATAAAGCGTCCACGGTTCGCGCGTAAGCGGTCAGCCCGCCTTGCGCAACTGGCCGGACCACTTTAGAATGGTCTGACCAATCCAACAACGATCCACCATACAGGCGCACCTGCTGCGCGACGGAGACAAGGTGAAGAAGACGACACGAGTGCTGGCCGCCCTGGTTTGCTGCACGCTGCTGGGCAGCGCCCAGGCCGAGGGCCCTTTCAGGAACCCCGACAACAAGAACCTGAAGGACCCTTCCGAGGGCACCTACCCGGTGCCGTACAAGATGCCCGTGGCGGCCGAGATCACCGATGCGCTGCACCGCATCCGCGCCTACATGGACAAGGCGACGCCGACGCGGGTCGTGAACCGCAAGACGGGCGCGCCCATCACGGACTTCAAGACGCCGGTGGCCGATGCCGTCTTCGAGGAAGCGGCCGGCGACTACGGCATCCTCGTCTACGAAATGGGTGTGGTCCATTCCGGCCTGCTGCTGGCGGCCCAGGCCACCGGCGACAAGAGCTTCACGGCGATGACACAGCGCCATCTGCAGTTCTTCGGCGACAAGCTGCCCTACTTCCGCGCCCAGGAACAGAAGTTCCACCTGGAGCGCGCCAACAGCTTCTCGCGCTTCCTCGACCCGCGCGCGCTGGACGACGCCGGCTCGATGTGCGCCGCGCTGATGCGTGCCCGCGCCGCGAAGATCGGCCCGGACCTGTCGCAGATGATCGCCACCTGCAGCGACTGGGTCGCCAACAAGCAGTTCCGCCTGGCCGACGGCACCATGGCGCGCAAGCGCCCGCAGGCCGTTTCGCTGTGGGGCGACGATATGTACATGAGCATTCCGGCGCTGGCCGAGATGGGCCGCATGACGGGCCAGCGCAAGTACTACGACGATGCAGTCAACAATGTGCTCAATATGAGCAAGTACCTGTTCAACCCCGAACTGGGCATCTACACTCACGGCTGGCATGCACACGTGCCGGACGCGCCGCGCTTCTACTGGTCGCGCGCCAACGGCTGGGCCGTGCTGGCCATGAGCGACCTGCTGGACGTGCTGCCGAAGGACCATCCCGGCTACGACAAGGTGCTGAACCAGCTGCGCGCGAACCTGAAGGGCATCGCCGAGCGCCAGTCCGGCACGGGCCTGTGGCACCAGATGATCGACCGGAACGACTCCTACCTGGAGACGTCGGCCAGCGCCATGTTCGTCTACGCCATCGCCCACGCCATCAACCAGGGCTGGATCAGCCCTACGGTATATGGCTCGGTGGCGCAGGCGGGTTGGGCGGGGCTGTCGTCGAAGATCAATGCACAGGGCCAGGTCGAAGGCACCTGCGTGGGCACGACCCTGGCGGGCGACCAGGTGTATTACTACCATCGCCCGACCAGCGTGCATGCGCTGCACGGCTATGGACCGATGCTGATGGCCGGCGCCGAGATGCTCCGCCTGATCAAGAACCCGAACGTGAACATCGAGTACAAGGTCCGCACCTATCACTACCAGCCGAAAGGCGCGGGGCAGACCGACTACCGCGAACACCATTGAAAGGCCTGTGATGACATTGCAACGACGCTTCACTACCGCGCGCCCTGCCCTGCTGGCCGCCGCGCTGGCGCCCCTGCTGCTGCAGGCGGCGGCCCACGCCGCAAGCCTGCGCGTGACCCTGGCGCACGACCTGGACATGGCGCGCGCTTCGGAAACGGTGACGATTCCGTGGGCCGACGTGAACCGCGCCCTGCCCGGCGCGCTGATCCAGCGCCTGGCCGTCAAGGATGCCGGCGGCCGCGCCGTGCCCTACCAGGTCACCAACGTGGCCCCGCTGGCCAAGGACCCGCAGAACGTCGGCGCGGCCTATGGCGAACTGATTTTCCAGCACAGCTTCAAAGCCGGCGAGAAGAGCGCCACCTACACCATCGAGACGACGGATGGCGTGACGCAGCCCTTCCCCGTGCAGGCCACCGCGCGCTACGTGCAGGAGCGGCTTGACGACTTCGCGTGGGAGAACGACAAGGTTGCGCACCGCACCTACGGCCCGGCCCTGATGGCGCCGGCGCCACCGGGCAGCGGCAAGGAAGTGCTGCAGACCAGTGGCCTGGACCTGTGGTTCAAGCGCGTGCCCTACCCCATCGTCGACCGCTGGTACAACAAGGGGCACGACCACTATCACCACGACGAAGGTGAAGGCATGGACCTGTACAACGTCGGCAAGTCGCGCGGCGCCGGCGGCACCGGCATCTGGGACGGCAAGCAGCTCCACACCAGCGTGAACTACGCCGGCTGGAAGGTATTGGCGAACGGCCCCGTGCGTGCCATCTTCGAGCTGCGCTACGACGCCTGGGATGCGGCCGGCACGCCCGTGACGGAAGTGAAGCGCTTCACGGTCGACGCGGGCCACTACCTGGACCGGATCGACAGCACCTTCGAGTTCAAGGACAAGGCCACCCTGACGGCCGCGGTGGGCCTGAACAAGACGCCTAGCGACAAGGGCGAGCAGCCGAAGATCGCCGTGCACCGCGACGCCAAGGACGGCGTGCTGCTGCAGTGGATCGAGCAGGCCAGCAAGGGCGCCTTCGGCACGGCCATCGTGCTGCCGACGGCGCAAGGCTTCGCCGAGGACCCGCTCAATGTGCTGGTGCTGGCCCCCGTCAAACCGGGCCAGGCGCTGCGCTACTGGGCCGGCGGCGCCTGGAGCCGCGCCGGCGAAATCACCAGCGCCGACCAGTGGAAGGCCTACGTCGCCGATGCCGCCAAGCGCGCGCGTAGCCCCGTCAAGGTCAGCCTGCAGGCGCAGCCCTGAACGGCACGGGTCGCGCACCCCTCAACCGGCTGCGCGGCCCGCCTCATGACGTTGCGACGTCATGGCGTCATAAAATCTCCGCGACGAGGGCAGGCGGCCGGCACAGGCGCACGCCCTTGTCCGTCACGACGAAGGGCCGATTGATCAGGGCCGGATGGGCCATCATCGCGTCCAGCAGCACGTCGTCTCCCAGCGCCGGATCGGCCAGCCCCAACGCCTCATAAACCTCGCCCTTGTCCCGCATGGCGCCCCGCACCGTCAGCCCGGCCCGGGCGATCATGTCCGCCAGCGCCGCACGGGCGGGCGGCGTCTTCACGTAATCGATCACCACCGGCTCGATCCCCGCCGCGCGGATCAGCGCCAGCGCGCCGCGCGAATTGCTGCAGGCATTGTTGTGATAAATGGTGACGGGCATGGGCTTCCTTCGGGCGTGGCCAGGCTATCGGGATGACAGCCGGACTGCGGATAATAGTAAAAACAGGCACTTGCAACAAGTACTTGACGCAGGCGCCCACAGGGCCCGGCCGAGCAGTTGAAAAACCGGAAAAGTTCTGGTTTAATAATGCCTCCTACCAGTCGGGGTGTAGCTTAGCCCGGTAGAGCGCTACGTTCGGGACGTAGAGGCCGGAGGTTCGAATCCTCTCACCCCGACCAAATTCTTCTGCAAAATCAACAACTTACTTAATTGTTGCTTTCCCGAAAGTACTACAGTATCCTGTGTAGTACTTTAGTTTGGTTTCGCACGCCCGTTTTCCTTTGATATCGGCGCAGCTGGCCTAGTATTTCGGAATCGCGACAGTGACGCAATCAGCTCCAGACCCAAGCACTTCTCCCTCCAGCAAATCAACGCGCACTGTGCCGATCCCAGACAGTCTCACGTCTGTGCGCGGGTATCCAGACAAGCTTAAAATATACCGGATCGAAGCAAGCCCGTTTTGGCAAGTCAGGTGCTTCGAGAGTGGCAAGACGGTCAAGCTGAGCACAAAAACCACTGACAAGCAGGAAGCGATCGAATTCGCCAAGGCGACCTATAACCGCATCCTTCACGCGCAGGCCACCGGCAAGGCCCTCACCCAAGGAACACGCTTCGATATATGCGCAGGCAAGATGCTTGAGGCGCAGAAGTCGAGGGTCGAGCGTGGAGAACTTTCCAAGATGGCGCACGACAACGACATCTATATGCTCAACAAGCGCATCCTGCCCGAGTTTGGTGCCTTGGAACTCGCCACTATATCGTTCGCTACCCTGCAAGACTTCGTCGGAAAAATCGGGATTGATCTTTCGCCATCTTCGATTCAGCGACATCTGGGCATCGTCTACAAGGTGATGGAATATGCGCTACATCGCCAGCTACTTCTTGCGGTGCCGAATTTCCCGACCATAAAGAAAAAAGACGAGCCGCGTGGATGGTTTCCTGACGCCCAGTATCGCGCACTGATTGTCGAAGCAACCAAGCTTGCAGGCACGGCTGTTAAGGTGCAGGCGACTGAAACCGGGCCTCCACGCACATTAAAATTTACGTCTGATTTGCCGAAGATGATTCAGTTCATGGTCAACAGCTTCATCCGCCCTACTGACTTGAAAAACATGCAGCACAAGCACGTGGAAATTGTGCGTTCCGACCAGACCTACTTGCGCCTGTCACTGCCAAAGAGCAAGAACAAGGACGGCCCAATCGTAACGATGGCAGAAGCGGTCACGGTCTACGAGCAACTGAAATCCATCTATGCCGCTGACGGCCTCGCGGAGCCGGATGACTACGTGTTCATGCCCCAATATCCGAATCGCGACACCGCGTTACGCGAACTTCAACACCAGTTCAATTATCTGCTGGACGATCTGGACTTCAAGAAAGGCCCGCAAGGTGAAGCACGCACGATCTACAGCTTGCGGCATACCAGCATCATGTTCAGGCTGCTCGACGGCGACAAGATCGACCTGCTGACGCTTGCCCGAAATGCCCGCACATCCGTAGAGATGATTGAGCGCTTCTACGCCAGCAAGCTTACAGGCGAGCAGAACATCGACATGATCCAGTCCGACAGACGCAACCCGAAGGTCAAAGCGCACCTTCCAACATTGAATTTGAAGACACCCGGTAATCCCCCCATTTTTAGAGCACTGAATCGCCACGACTATCGTAGACACTCCTGAGCCATAATGTCGGGCACAAGGAGAAGATATGAGCGGTAAGCGGTACACAGAGGAATTCAAGATTGCAGCGATCAAGCAGGTGGCGCAGGGCG
>NZ_WNKZ01000051.1 GCF_009720835.1 Pseudoduganella buxea | reverse complement strand
GCCAGGCACTGCGTCCGTACGCACTGGTACTCGTCGATTTCCATGCCCACCTCCGTCTTGGTTCATGCCAACTTACGGTATGACAATGGTCGAGCCAACAAGTTCCTTGCGACCGGGGCACAGCGCCTTTTTTTTCGCCCGGTTGGTTGCCTTGAAACGGGTCGATCCGCCGTAAAACTGGAGTCCGGCACCGGTTTTACAGCAACTTTTTGTGTGCGTGCGCGCACTGCCCGCCAGGGCCGTTCACGGGCAGACTGTCTTATCGTCATTATTGCGGAGCACAGTATGCCGGAAGGTCCGTCGCTCGTTATCTTGAAGGAATTAGCCAAGCCGTTCGAAGGCCGTACCATTGCCGAGGCACACGGCAACAGTTCGACGGTGCCGTATGACGAGTTGCCCGGACAGCCGATCCTGTCCGTACGGACGTGGGGCAAGCATTTCCTGATCGAATTGCCCCTGTTCAGCTTGCGTGTGCATTTCCTCATGTTCGGCAGTTATCGCATCGACGAACGCAAGGACGGCGCGACGCCGCGCATGTCGCTCGCTTTCGAGGAAGGCGGCGAACTCAACTTCTACACCTGCTCGATCAAGCCCGTCGAGGGCGAACTGGACGACGCCTACGAGTGGCAGGCCGATGTGATGGCCGACGAGTGGAAACCGGCCGCCGCGCTGAAGAAGCTGCGGGCCATGCCCGATACGCTCGTGTGCGATGCCTTGCTGGACCAGACCGTGTTTTCCGGCGTCGGCAACATTATCAAGAATGAAGTGCTGTTCCGAATAAGGGTGCATCCCGAATCGACCGTCGGCGCCCTGCCGGCCACCAAATTGCGGGAACTGGTCAAGGAAGCCCGGCAATACAGCTTCCAATTCCTCGAATGGAAAAAAGCCTATGTGCTGAAGCAGCACTGGCTGGCGCACACGAAGCGGATTTGCCCGCGCTGCAATATTGCCTTCCACAAGGCCCACCTGGGCAAGACGAAGCGGCGCACATTCTGGTGCGAGCGCTGCCAAAAACGGTACTGAAGAGTGTTGTAAAGCCGTGGCGAAACTCTTATTGCCCGTTGTTAATAAGGGAATGCGGGGCTACAATCAAAAAATACCGCGCCTGGAAAATGCGCGGCAAAAATAAGCCATTGCAGCCCCGATCGCGTCAATTTGCGGAATTAGCCCTTATGTCTTTTTTGTCTTCAGCCTCGCCCAAGCTGCCTCCCTGGAAAGTCCTGCTGGTCGACGACGAGCCCGATATCCACGATATCACCAAGCTGACCTTGAACCGTTTCCGCCTGGATGGCCGCGCCCTGACCTTCGTGCACGCGTACAGCGGCGCCGAAGCGAAGGAAGTGCTGGCGCGCGAAAAGGACATCGCCCTGGTCTTCCTGGACGTGGTGATGGAGCGCGAGGACAGCGGCCTGGAAGTGGCACGGTGGATGCGCGAGGACCTGAACAACCAGTTCACCCGCATCGTGCTGCGCACGGGCCAGCCCGGCCAGGCGCCGGAGGAACGGGTGATCGTCAACTACGACATCAACGACTACAAGGAAAAGACGGAGCTGGACCGCACCAAGCTGTTCACCACCACCTTTGCCGCGCTGCGCGCCTACCGCGACATCATGAAGGTCGAGGAAGCGCGCCAGCAGCAGATGCATTACCGCGAGGGCCTGGAACGGGTCATCGCCGCGTCCGCCCACCTGTTCCAGCAACGCAACCTGAAGGATTTCGCCAACGGCCTGCTGCAGCAGGTGGTAGCGCTACTGCGGCTGGAAACGAGCATGCTGCTGCGCCTGCGCGCGGCCACGGCCATCACGGGCGAAAGCGCGTACGAAGTGCTGGCCCAGATCGGCGAGGACGAGGATTCGCTGCTGACGCCTTCGCTGCTGGCCCAGCTGGACGCGGCCAAGAGCAACCGCATCTCGCGGCTGGAAGGCGATACCTACGTGGGCTACTTCCCGAACAATAACAGCGGCAAGGCCTCGCTGCTGGTGCTCAAGGGCGTCGAGGAAATCAACGAGATCGACACCAAGCTGCTGGAGATCTTCTGCAGCGGCGTGGCCATCGCCTTCGACAATATCCTGCTGAACCAGGAAATCACGGACACCCAGGCCGAATTGATCCTGCGCCTGGGCGACGTCGTCGAATCGCGCTCGAACGAGGCGGGCAACCACGTGCGCCGCATGGCCGAGGTGTGCCACATCCTGGCCAAGGCGGCCGGCCTGCCGGACGACGAAACGGCGGTACTCAAGCACGCCGCGCCGATGCACGATATCGGCAAGATCGCCACCCCCGATTCCGTGCTGCTCAAGCCCGGCAAGCTCGATGCGGCAGAATGGGAAATCATGAAGCAGCACCCGGCCGTCGGCCTGTCGATCCTGGACGGCTCGCAGCGCCCGATCCTGAAGGCGGCCGCCGTCATCGCCCACCAGCACCACGAGAAGTACGACGGCAGCGGCTATCCGCAAGGCCTGAAGGGCGAGGACATCCACCTGTATGCCCGCATCGTCGCCGTCGCCGACGTCTTCGACGCGTTGATGCACAAGCGCTGCTACAAGGACGCCTGGCCCGTCGAACAGGTCACGGAACACCTGCGCGAAGTGGCGGGCCACCACCTCGATCCGCAATTCGTCGAACTCCTGATCCAGAACATCGACCAGGCCCTGGCGATCAACGAGCGCTTCCCGGACTAAGTCGGCATGGGCCGCCGGCGGACGCGCTGTCCGGCACCACCGGCGTCCCGCTCGGTGCAGCTTCGCGTTTCACCTTCTCCCGCGTGACTGAGGATTGACCGGCCATCCGCCCCGCGGATGGCCGTAGCTCACGCCTGCACGTCTGCCTTTTCCTGTGCTTTTTCCTCTGCTTTTTCCTTACCTTTGCGCTGGTCGCGCGGGAAGCGCAGCTGGTAGTGCAGGCCCATGCCGGGCGCGCTGTTGACCTTGATGGTGCCGCCCAGCGGGCCGGTGACGAGGTTGTACAGGATGTGCGCGCCCAGGCCGCTGCCGCCGCTGCCCCGCTTCGTCGTGAAGAAGGGATCGAACAGCTGGCCCAGGGTTTCCTGGTCCATGCCGATGCCGTCGTCGCTGTAGTCGAACAGCACATGCTCGCCTTCGAGCCTGCCCGTGATGCGGATGGTGCCGCCCTGGTCTTCGTCGAAGCCGTGCACCAGCGAGTTCACCACCATGTTCGTGACGATCTGCGACACGGCGCCGGGGAAGCTCTCCATCTGGATATCGTTCGGGCAGTTGACGTCGATCCTGATCGGCTTGCCCTTCAGTTTCGGCTGCAGCGACAGCAGCACTTCGGCCACGTACTTGGCCAGGTTGAAGTTGCGGATATTGTCCGAGGACTGGTCCACCGCCACCTGCTTGAAGCTGCGCACCAGTGCGGCCGCCCGCTGCGTATTGGTAGTCATGATGCGCAGCGACTGGTCGATGGTGTCGAAGAAACCGTTCAGGCCCTCTTCGTCCAGCTGGCCGGCGGCCAGGTCTTCCTTGACCAGCTTCAGTTCCTGCACCAGGTGGCTGGTGGCCGTCACGCAGATGCCCAGCGGCGTATTGATTTCGTGCGCGACGCCCGCCACGAGCCGGCCCAGCGACGCCAGCTTTTCCTGCCGCACCAGTTCCGTCTGCGCTTCCTGCAGCCGCGTGAGCGCGCTGTTCAGGGCCGCGTTCTGCTCTTCCAGCGAGGCCTTGGCGCGGTGGATGGCGCGGTCCGACTGCATGCGCGCCAGCGCCACGGCAACATGGCTGGCCATGAAGGCCAGGATATCCAGGTCGGCCTGGGTGTACAGCACGGAGTCGTCGTAACTTTGCACGATGATGACGCCATAGGCCTGCTCGCCCAGCAGCATCGGCGCGCCCATCCAGCTGGCGATGTCCTCGCTGCCCAGCGGCTCGTCGATCTCGCCGGCGCCGGCCAGCGCGGCGTAACGTGTTGCGTCGAGCAGCTCGGCGCGCTTGTGGCGCAGCACGTAGGAGCTCATGCCCAGGCCGTAGCGGAAGCGCTTGACGGGCGCCTCGGCATGCTTTTCGTCGACAAAATACGGGATGCTGATTTCGTCCGTGTCCGGGTGATACAGCGCCAGCAGGAAGTTACGGGCCGTGATCAGGCCACTGATGATTTCGTGCAGGCGCCCCGGCAGCACGCCCGTGTCGGAGGCCGACGCGGACAGGCTGGCGATTTCGTACAGCGCCCGCTGCAGCTTCTCGGCGCGGCTGCGTTCGGCCACTTCGTGCTCCAGGCGCAGCGTGCGCTCGCGCACGGCCCGTTCCAGCCGGTCCATGCTCTGCAAGCCTTGCAGGGCGGACGAAACGTGGTTGGCGATCAGGGCGAACAGGGCCTGGTCTTCTTCGCTGAAGGTGTGGCCGGTGTCATAGGTCTGGATGGCAATGGCGCCCAGCGCCTGGCCGTCCTGGTCCAGCAGCGGACAGCCCATCCAGTGTTCGGCGACCGTGCCCTGGCCGATCAGGTCACCGTCGCGCTGGCGCGAATGGTGCTCGGCGGCCGTCATCACCAGCTGCTGCCGGTTCATGATGACCCAGGCCGTGGGCGACTCGTCCGGCGAAGCGAGCAGGCTCACTTCGTCCGGGTCCGGCGACTCGTCCATCTCGTCGACGTAGTACACGAAACGCACCTCGTGCGGATCGCCGTCCAATTCGTTGAGCGCCACGTAGAAATTGGCCGCGTACATGATGCGGCCCAGCGCCCCGTGCACGGCACGCAGGAACTGGCCGATATCGGTACAGCTGGTGGAAAGCTGCCCGATTTCCAGCAGCATGGACTGGACAGCTTCGAGACGGCGGAGACGGACTTCCATCGATATTCCCTGAAATTAATGCATCCGGGCAATATATCAGGCTACACCGGCACAAGCCAGCGCGGGGAACCGAAATGCAACAGTGGTCCGCCGTAAATCTAGGGCTTCCTGAAGCCGCCTTCGATCCAGCTTTCAGCGCTGCCGGGCGTGAGCTTGAAGTCGGGCCGCACCCGTACCGAGGCCAGCTCTTCGCCGAACTGGTCGACGGCAGTCAGGATGGCGTAGGCATCGTCTTCGTCCGGCACGATGTCGAGCTTGACAGTGACGGCGCCGTCGTTCGTGTTGACCCGCAGCGATTTGTGCAGGCGCGCGTGCAGTTGCTGCTCATGGCGGCGCAGCACTTCGTTGGCCGTCTTGACGAGGGTGTGGAAGGCCGAGATATCGAGCGGCTTCGGGTTCTTCTTGTCGCGGCCCATGGTCCAGGGACCGACCAGCGCCGGTTCCGGCTCGCCGTCCTTGATCATGGCAACGGCCCAGCCTTCGTCATCCTCGTTCTTGATGACTCTTGCCGTCCAGCCCTGGCCCTGCCAGACGCGGGCTTCCTGGATCAGGGCATCCTCGCCCTCGTGTTCTTCGTGGTGTTCGTTCGATTCGTCCATGGCCGCTGTCTTTGCTGGAAAAGGCCAGCATGATATCAGCTAAGCCCCGGCCGCGCCCCGCCGCCGCGAGACCGCGGGCGCCCACGGATGGGGGATGCCGGCCAGGCCCCGCGCCGCGCACACTATCGGCATGAAGACCACCATTCCCCTGTGCGCCGCGCTACTGCTGGCAACCACCGCCGGCGCCCACGCGCAGGTCCAGCTCTACGGCCGCCTGAACGCATCAGCCGAAACTGTCCACGGCCCGGCGGGCTCCCTCGCCCGCCTGTCGAACAACCGCTCCGTGATCGGGTTCAAGGGCAGCGAGGACCTGGGTGACGGCGTCAAGGCGCTGTTCCAGGTAGAGGGCACGCTGGCGCTGGACACGGGCGCCGGCGCCATCGCACAGCGCGACACGCGCGTCGGCCTGGAAAGCCGCTGGGGCACCCTGTTCGCCGGCCATTGGACGACGGCCTACAACGGGGCCACGTCGGCGCTCGATCCGTTCTACCCCACCACGGCCGGCTACATGAGTATCCTGGGCAATGGCGCCGCCTCCAGCGCGGACAATGTGAGCGACGTGGCCTCGTTCGACCGGCGCCAGGCCAACAGCGTGCACCTGTGGACGCCGCGCTGGCACGGCTGGTCGCTGCGCGCCACTCGCGGCATGAACGAGGAACGCCCCGCCGGCGGCGCCCGCCCTGCCCTGCTGTCGGTGGCAGCGCTGTACGAGGGAGGGCCGTGGTACGCCGTGCTGACCCAGGAGCGCCACCATGAGTACCAGGGCGCGGGGCTGACGGATACCGGCAGCAAGGCGGCGCTGGCGTACGACTTCGGCAAGGCCGGCGGCCCCGCGCTGCGGCTGGCGGCCGTGGCCGAGGACCTGGCCTTGGCCTTCGGCGTCGGCACGTCCGACATGGACCTGCTGGTGGCGCACCTCGGCACGGCCGCGCTGCTGGGCCCCGATCCGGTGCTGAGCGCCGCGGCGCTGGCCGCTGCTTTCGGCCGGATCGGCCTGGCGCGCGCGCTGGGACTGGGCATGCCGGATTACCTGATGCTGGAACGGCTGTCCGGGGCCGACCCGCTGGCCGGCGCGGCGGAACTGGCCGCGCTGGTGGAGACGGCGCGGCGCGTGGATGCGGCGGCCGTGCCGCTGGTCGAACTGGAATACCGGCTGGCCCGGCGCGCCGCCAACCTGGCCGAATGGGACCTGGCCGACAGCGCCATCACGACCGCGCTGCTGGCGCTGCGCACCGCGCTGACGCAGGCCCAGGCGGAGCATGCGTCGCCGTACGACGCCGGCGTCACGGCGCTGGAGCAGATTCCCGCGCTGGAGCTGCTGCTGCAACGCTGGCCCGCGCTCGATGCCGGCGCCATGGCCCGGCTGACGGACCTGGTCCGGGCCGAGCCGCCCACCGCCGCCATGGGCGCGGCGGCCAAGAACGTGATCGACGACCTGCTGGCGGCCCTGCCCAACGCCGCTGCCATCAAGGCCGCCATCGACGCTCTGGTGGCCGCGTTGGGCGCCGAGCCGCAACGCCAGGCATTGCTGCAGCAACTGATGCAGGGCCTGGCCGATCACGCCCGCATGGCAGCTGCACTGGATGCCGCGGCCGTGGCGCTGCAAGCCGTGACGGCCACCGAGCGGGCGCTGGCCGACGTGCTGCTCGCCGGCGTGCGCCTGGCCATCGCCGCTGTGCCGACAGCGCTGACGGGCCTGCTGACGACGGGCGACATCGCCAACCCGGCCGTCGCCATCACGCCGGCAGGCACGCCGAACCTGTACCGCGCGCTGCGGCTGGCGCATGCCGTGGCCGGGCTGGCTACCCCTTTCGATCCGGTGCCGGAACTGCTGGCGTTCCTGCTGGCGAAGGGGCCGGGATTGGGCTGGCTGGCCCTCGACACCTTGCCGTTCGAGACGGGCGGCGCCGTCATTGCCCTCGACAGCTGGCTCGACCTGGTGGACGTGTTCGCGCTGGCACGGCGCTTCCCCGCGGTGGACATGCCCGGCCAGCCAGGCGTGACCGTCACGGTGGCGGCCGTATTCGACCTGGCGCTGGGCGCGGGGCCCGCGCCGGCGCCGCTGCTGGACCGGCTGGCCATCCTGACGGGCTGGCCGCGCGGCCTGCTGGGCGATGTGTCGGCCCACTTCGGCCGCACGCTGGCCGACTACCGGCATCCCGGCACCTGGCTTGCCGACGAAAGGGCGCTGCTGGCCGTGCATGCGCTGGGCACGGACGTGACCGAGGCCTTCACCTTCTGCGCCGAGAATCTTGGCCCCACCGATGCCGCCGCCGCGCGCCGCGTGCTGCGCACCCGCCACGATCCGGCCGACTGGTTCGGCGTGCTCAAGACGCTGATGGACCCGCTGCGTGAACGCAAGCGCGACGCGCTGGTCACGCAGGTGCTGACGACCCATCCGGCACTGCCGACGAAGGCCGACCTGTACGATTACCTGCTGACCGATACCGAGTGGTCCGCCAGGATGCCGTCGTCGCGGCTGGTGCACGCGCACGGCACGGTGCAGCTGTTCCTGCGCCGCTGCATCGAAGGACTGGAGCCGGCCGCCGTCGCCGACCTGGACAACGATCCCGACTGGCGCTGGTGGGACTCGATGAAGAACTACCGCGTGTGGGAGGTGGGCCGCAAGGTCTTCGTCGATGCCCAGTACTACCTGCGCCCCGAATGGCGCGACGACAAGACGGAAGCCTTCGCCGATTTCGAACGGCACCTGATGGAAAACGACGTCACCGAGGAAAACGTCGAGGCAGCGTTCGAGGGCTACCTGGACCGGCTGGACGACATCGCCTTCCTCGACGTACTGGCGACGTGCTACGACTTCGACCTGCAGAACCTGCACGTGTTCGCGGCCACCAAGGGCGGCGACCCGCGCGGCTACTACCACCGCATGCTGCAGCGCGAACGCAGCTGGACGCCGTGGCGCAAGATCGACCTCGATATCACGGGCGAGCACCTGATTGCCTTCTTCCGCAACAACCGGCTGTACCTGGCCTGGGCCACGTTCACGGAGAAGGGCGACGAAACCCAGAGCCTGCCGTTCCCGCAGCCCAGCGGCGCCGCCACGCAGCCCTTGCCAAGACCGCTGCGCTGGACGGAAATCAGCCTGGCCGTCAGCGAGTACACGGGCAAGAAGTGGCTGCCGCGCCGCGTCGCCGACACGCCCATTCCGACCCCCAAGGACGTCACGCCGCTCGACCGCAAGACCATCGTGCTGGGCGTCTCGCCCGACCCCGAACGGTTCTCCGTCAGCGTCTACCACGCCGACATCTGGCCCTACCTGCGTCACGTCGGCAGCTTCCTGCTGACCGGCTGCAAGGGCTATCCGGAAGCGCGCGCCGGCACGGGGGACCTGATCCGCCTTCTGCCGCTGTTCAAGGATACGGCGCCGCGCGGCCAGCGCCTGCAGGAACAGGAACTCGATGCGGACGACGAACTGGCCTACGCCAGCGTGTTCGGGGGCAGCGGCTTCCAGCTGCTGTTCGGCCGCACCGTCGGCCAGACGCCGGCCGCGTTCCGCGTCACCTATCCGTACCAGGCTTCGGAGCTGGACCGGCTGCTGTCGGCCCTGCTGGCCGGCGCCACGGGCAAGCACTCGCGCGACTTCACCATCCTGATCTTCGGCACCCTGATGCCCTTCTTCTACGAGGACAACCGGCGCGGCTTCATCCTGATTCCCGGTTTCTACGGCGAGCTCGATCCCGAGACAGGCGAGCGCACCACCGCCAAGACCTTTTCCGACGTGCGCCAGCTGGTGGTCGACGTCTTCCTGCTGACGATCAAGTACCTGCAGCTGCTGGCGGCCGCGCCCACCCAGGCCGACAAGGATGCCGTCATTGCCGACCTGCTGGACGATCCGGAGTACAAGCGCATCGTCCAGGAGTTCAACAGCTACCGGGGTACCCGCTACGGCATCGTGGTACGCAACTTCCATCATCCACTGGCCTGCCACTTGCGCCAGCAGTTCTTCCGGGGCGGCATACCGGCCCTGCTGGCGCGCAGCACGCAGCTGCACCAGGGTGGCTTCGTGTTCGAGGACGCGCTGAATGGCCACGCGCCGGCGCCGGTGATCCTGCCGCCGTTCCCGCGCGAGGAACTGGAGTTCGACCGCGCCAGCGCATACTCGGACATCAACTGGGAGCTGACCTATCATGCGCCGCACCTGATCGCAACGCGCATGATGGAGGCCGACGACGTGGAAGGCTACGACGCCGCCGAGACGTGGCTGCGCTATATCTTCGATCCACGCGGTTCGTCGAACGATCCGGCCCCGCAGCGCTACTGGAACACCAAGCCCTTCTTCCAGCGCGGCGCCGCGGAGTACGGCCTGCAGCTGATCGATACCATCCTTGGCCGGATTGCCCACGATCCGAACGGCGTCATCGAAACGGAACTGGCCAATGCGGTACTGGAATGGCGGCGTGCGCCGTTCAAGCCCTACCTTGTGGCGCGCTCGCGCACCGTGGCGTTCCAGCAGGCCATCGTCGAGCTGACGGCACGCCTGTTCATCCGCCGTGGCGACGCCTACTTCCGGCGCGACCAGCTGGAAGACCTGGTCATGGCCTCGCTCGACTATTCGCGCGCGGAACGGCTGCTGGGAGCCCGGCCCCGCGTGGTGCCGCCGGCCGTCCCCGTGCCGCCCGAGAATTACAACCAGCTGGCGGAACGGCTCGACCTGTTCGGCAATGCCCTGGCGAAGCTGGAAAACCTGCTGCCCGATCCGTCCGTGCTGCCGCACGGCGGCGCCGAACTGCCGCCGCTGCCGCTCAGCCTGGAAAGCCTGTACTTCTGCATTCCCCCCAGCGACAAGCTGTTCGAACTGTGGGACACGCTGGCGGAGCGCCAGTTCAACCTGCGCAACAGCCGCAATATCGACGGCGTCGAGCGGGAGCTGTCGCTGTTCGCACCACCGCTGTCGGTGGAAGCGCTGCTGCAGGCGGCTGCCTCCGGCCTGTCGATCTCGGCCATCCTGGATGCGCTGAGCGCGCCGCGTCCGCCGTATCGCTTCCGCGTCATGCTGCGCCAGGCCATCGAGCTGGCCGACGTGGCGGCGTCGTTCGCGGGCCGGCTGGAGCAGGCCCTGGCGGCGCGCGACAACGAGGGGCTGCAGCGGCTGAAGGCGGAACACGAAGGCCGGCTGCTGGCCGAACAGGTACGCGCGCTGGAGCTGGAACGCGATGCGGCAATCGAGACCATCGCCAGCGCGCAGAAGGCGCGCCAGGGCCATGCGGAGAACCAGGCCTTCTACTTTGGCCGTCCGTACATGAACGGCTGGGAAACGGCGGCGGTGGTCTCGTACGGCATTGCCACGGCACTGCAGGCCGTGGTGGCGATCGGTTACGCCGCGGCTGGCGGCCTGTCGCTGGTGCCCAGCTTCATGCTGGGGGCGGCCGGTTTCGGCGGCTCGCCCACCGTCAACGCGCAGACGGGCGGACGCGATTATTCGTCCAGCGCGCGCGACTTCGTCGTCGGCGCGGTGGGCGCGCTGGGCGCGACACTGGAAAAGGCCGGCGCCATGCTGGACCACCAGGGCAGCTACCAGGTGCGCCACGAGGACTGGCAGAATTCGGCGCGCGCGGCCCAGCGTGAAATGGAGCGGGCCGACATCGAAATCAGGCTGGCCAATATCCGCCGCGACATCGCCGTCGAACAACTGCGGGTGCATGGCGTGCGCCGCCAGCAAGGCGCCGCCGAGGAAGCCTACCTGCGCGCCAAGTTCACCAGCCGCGAACTGTTCGACTGGAGTGCCGGCCAGTTGCGCGGCCTGTCCAGGCAGATGTACAACCTGGCCTTCGAGGCGGCGCGCGCGGCCGAGCGCTGCTTCCAGTTCGAGCTGGGAAGCATCGATGTGTTCATCCGCCCCGGCCAGTGGAACGATGCGCGCCAGGGGCTGCTGGCTGCGGACCAGCTCAATGCCGACCTGCGGCGCATGAGCGCCGCCTGGCTGGCGCGCAATGTACGCGAACGGGAACTGGTCTCGCAGTTGTCGCTGGCGCGGCTCGATCCCACCGCGCTGACGGAGTTGCGCATGTCGGGACGCTGCACCATCCAGGTGCCGGAAGCCGTGTTCGACCTGGAGCATCCTGGCCACTACTTCCGCCGCATCAAGGCGCTGCAGGTCACGGTGCCTTGCGTGGCCGGGCCGTACACGGGCGTGCCGCTGAAAGTGACGCAGACGTCGAACCGCATCCGCGTCGAGACGGGCCGGCGTGCGGGCGCGGCGGACGACGTCACGGCCTATTCGGAAGACCCGGCCGGTGACAGCCGATTCCGCTATAACGTGGGCGCCATCCAGTCGATCGCCACCAGCCGGGGCCAGGAGGACAGTGGCCTGTTCGGGCTCAACTTCGACGACGACCGCTACCTGCCGTTCGAGGGCAGCGGCGTGATCGGCACATACGTGCTGGAACTGCCCCCGACCTTGCGTCCGTTCGACTACGGCACCATCTCCGACGTCGTGCTGGGCTTCCAGTACACGGCGCGCGACGGCGGCGGAAGCCTGCGCACGCTGGCGGCGAATACCTTGCGCGTTCGCCTGAACACGCTGGCCCTGAAGACGGGGCGCACCGGCCTGTTCCAGGCCTTCGACCTGCGGCGCGACCGCCCCGACGTGTGGCATCGCCTGACAACGGTGGGCAGCGCCGACCTGACCCTGTCGGCCCAGGACCTGCCGTACTTCACGGCCGGCCATGCGCTGGCCTTGAGCGCGGTGCGCCTGATCGCCAAGGTCGACGGCGCTCCAGCGAACCACGTGATCACGGTGGCCGGCACGCCGGTGACGCTCAATCCCGCCGCCGAACCGGAGCTGGCCGGCCTGCTCGCTTCCACGGCGGCCGGCTTCGCGCTCGATACGCCGGTCACTCTCGGCACGGCCCTGGCGCCGGCACTGCGCGAGCTGCTGGTGATCGTCAATTACACGGTGACGTCCTAGGAAGGCGATTGGTCTATATAATCGGTGGCACGCCCGGGACATGGTACCGGCCCTCCACCCAACGCGCTGCCCGTGACGACTGCTACCGACCCATTCGACTACGAAGCCGCGCTGCGCGCCTGTGCGCGCGGCGACCGGCATGCCCTGCAGTCGCTGTATCTGCAGGAAAGCCCGCGTTTGCTGGGCGTGGCGCTGCGCATCGTGCGCGAGCGGCAGGCCGCCGAGGACGTGGTGCATGATGCCTTCGTCAACATCTGGACCCGCGCCGGCAGTTTTGACGCCGCGCGCGGCGCAGGCCGCGGCTGGATCTACAGCATCGTGCGGCATGGCGCCCTCGACGCGGTCCGCAATGGCGCGCGCCAGGTCCATGCCAGCGAGGATGCACTGGACGCCATCGACGCCGAAGCGGCGCTGCAGCAGCCAATGGCGGACGCCTTCGAGCTGCGCGACAACCTGGGCCGGCTGCATGACTGCCTGACCCAGCTCGACGCGGCCAAGCGCAACAGCATCCTGTATGCCTATGTCGACGGCTGCAGCCATTCCGAAATCGCCGAGCGCCTGAAGTCGCCGCTGGGCACCGTCAAGGCCTGGATCAAGCGGGGCCTGACGGCGCTGCGGGAGTGCATGGTATGAACCCGATCCGCGATCCCCACGATCCCCACGAACTGGCCGGCGAGTATGTGTTGGGCACCCTGTCCGCCGCGCGCCGCCGCGAAGTCGAACAGGCCCTGGTGCACGACGAGGCGCTGCGCGCCGCCGTGCGCTATTGGGAAGAACGGCTGCTGCCGCTGGCCGGCCTGGCCGAACCCGTGACGCCTTCGGCGGCGCTGTGGGCCCGCATCGAACGCAGCACGGCACCGCCCGCGCGCCCGGCGACGCCGTGGTGGAATGGACTGAATTTGTGGCGCGCCCTGGCTGCCGGCGGCCTGACCGCCGCCGCCATCATGGCCGTGGTGATAGGCGTGCGCGTGGATGCGCCGCCTACCTATATGGTGGTGCTGGCCCAGCCGCAAAGCATGGCGCCGGGCTGGATCGTCAAGGTCAGCGACAGCCGTACCCTGCGCCTGGAGCAGCTGGTGCAGACGGCCGTGCCGCCGCAAAAGGCCCTGCAGCTGTGGACCAAGGCGGACGGCTGGAAGGGGCCCGTGTCGCTGGGCCTCGTCACGCCGGGCCGGCCGTTCGAGGTGAAGCTGGACAAGCTGCCGCCGCTGCAGCCGAACCAGCTGTTCGAGATCACCTTGGAGCCCGAACAGGGTTCGCCGATCGGCCGGCCGACGGGCCCGATCCTGTTCATCGGCCGGGCCGTCAAGACAATTTAGCTTGCCTGCTTACTTGATGGCGATGTCGCGCAGCGCGGTGCCGCTGCCGATGGCCGACAGTTTCGGGTCGGCCGCGCCGTTGACCGGCGTCGCCGCGCCCGTGGCCAGGTCGATCCGGTACAGGGTGCTGGCACCGCCCGCGGCCGTGCGCAGGGCCGCCAGCACCAAGCCGTTGGCGCCGCCCGCGATATCGAAGCCGCCATCGCCGGCGCTGTCCAGGCCCAGGGCGCCCACGTTGGTCAAGGTGCCGTCGTTCGGCGGATTCTGCAGGGCCAGCACATCCGACGCACTATCCAGGTCGAACAGCATCGTCGCCGTCGCACCCGTCACGCTGTTGGTGTAGGCCGCGGCCGCCACCATCGGCGCGGTGCCGCCGGCACGGTTGATGGCGCCGTCCGTCGTCGTCGCACCCGTGTCGACATTGATGCGCAGGCTCTGGCCCATGTTGCCGATCACGCGCAGGCGGTCCGCCACGGGGTTGAAATCGACGGCAAATGCCGTGCCGGTAATGGCCGTGTAAGGCGCGCTGGTATCGGCCGCATCGGCCATCAAGGTCGCCTTGGCCGTGGCCGCGCCGGTGGCGGCGTCGATCGTGACGATCCGTGCGGCCGACGTCAGGCCATACATCATCCCGTCCTTCGGCCGGAAGTCGATGCCCAGCAGTGTCTCGCCGCTGTTCAGGCCCGTGATGGCGACCGTGCTGGCCAGGGTGTTCGGCGTCGTCGCCTTGAACGCGACCAGGCGGGCGTCGTCCGTCAGGCCATACACCATCGGCGCCGCGCCGGGGCGCAGGGCCAGGCCGCGCACGTCCTCCGTCACGCCCAGGGCGCCGACCAGGGTGGCCGCGCCAGATGTCGCCGCCAGGTTCACCGTGTAGAGATTGCGCACGCCGCCAGCGGTCGCCAGCAGGTAGGCGGCATTGCTGCGGCCGTCGATATCGAAGCCGTTGGCGCTGCCGGCATCGATGCCCAGCGCCACCGGCGTGGCCAGCGTGCCGTTGTTCGGCGGGTTCTGGGTATACAGCGTGTCATTGACGGTATCGATGCCGTACAGGGTCGTGCTGCCCGTGCCGGCGAAGGAGTTGGTATAGGCCGACGCCGTGATGGCGCTGTTGGCGGCACCGCCGTTGATGGCGCCGTCCGTGGTCACCAGGCCCGTGTCGACGTTGATGCGCAGGCTCTGGCCCGTGTTGCCGACGATGCGCAGCCGGTCCGCCACGGGGTTGAAGTCGACGCCGAAGTCCGTGCCGGCCAGCGCCGTGAAGGGCTGGGTGGTGTCGGCCGTGTCGGCCGTCAGGGTCGATTTCAACGTCGCCGCGCCCGTCGTCATGTCGATCGTGTAGAGCCGCCCGCCGCTGCCCACGCCGTACAGCATGCCGTCGGCCGGGCGGAAATCGATGCCCACCAGGCTGTCGCCGCCCTGCAGTCCCGTGATGGCGACGCTGGTGCGCAGGGTGCCCGGCGTGGCGCGGTCGAAGGACACCAGCTTGCCGCCGGCCGTCAGCACGAACACGTCGCCCGGCGTGACGGCCGGCGTGGTGGGTACCGGCGTCGGCACCTGCACGATATCGTCATGGTGGTTGTTGCTACCGCCGCAGGCGGCCAGTGCCAGGGTGACGGGCAGGGAAAGGATCAGCTTGGAAACGGTCATGGTGGTGCCTCCTGAATGGTTGAGTGATTGCTCAACAGCGGCGCCGATGCTGCCGGCGCAACGTTGATACGATCACTACGCCGGGGCACCGGCTTTGGATGCAGCAGACGAAAAATATATTTTCGACACCGCCCTGCAGTGGCGGCTCAGTGACGAGTCAGTGCCCGAAGTGGCCGTACAGGCCGAGGCACAGCTCAGTAAAGATCAGCAGCAGGATGGCCACTTCCAGCCGATGGGAACTGTGGTAGCGCATCGTCTCCACCAGGGTTTCCGACGTGTGCGACAGCGTGGTCAGCTTGCGGTCCAGCGCCGCGGCGCGGTCGTGCAGTTCGTAATCGCCTTCCAGGCGGGCGTACAGGCCGGACAGGCCGGGGTTATCCCACAGCAGGTCGGGGCGATCGAGCACGCCGGCACGGCCATTCAAGCGGTTCTCCGCCAGCAGCATATTGCCCACCGCCTTGAGCAGCTCGGCCGGCTTGGCGGAAAAGCGGCCGTCTTCGGCCAGGTCGCGCGCCAGCGGTTCGCTCAGGTCGAAGTCGCGCGCGGCGCGCCGTTCCTGGAACGACAGCATGGTGGCTTTCGCCATCACCTCGGCGATCAGCTGCAGGCGCAGGCGGTCGGCGTTCTTGATCTTGATGCACGGGCCGGACGGTCCTTCTTCCTCGTCCGGGCTGACCTGGATCGTCGACACTTCCTCGGCATTGATATCGCCCGCGCCCGAGGCATGGGCGGCGAGGGTGTCGAGCAGCCGGGCCTTTTCCTGCGGCGAGGCGTTGAACAGCACCACGGCGCCGTAGCGGAAGATGGCGGCGATGCCGCCCTGGCCCAGCTTTACCGTGAACGGCGACTTGGCGATGATCTCGAAGGCCGAGATGGCCCGCACGTCGATGCGCTCGGCCGCCATGATGGCGCTGGCCGTGAATTCGGCGTGGGGGATGACGGGACGCTGGAACGGCAGCTTCTCCGTCTTCACGTGCAAGCCCGGGCGGGCGCGGGGCCGCGGGGTCCAGCGTATTTTCTTCCTGTCGGTGTGGCTTTCCATGGTATTTCCGTTTGCGTGGCGTTCGGGCCGGAGCTGCGAGGACGCCATCATAAACGAAGCCGCCCCGCCGGCGTTTTCTCCTTCGCGCATATCGATATGCGCGCGCCGCATCAGGTGCCGCGCGCATCAGCAGGCACAAAACCATTCGTTCCAAGGCCGGGGCCGCGTCGATACCATCCTTGCAACGTCATGGCTTGTCATGACAGGACATGCCAGGACACCACATGACCTTCCGCGCCCTCGAACACTCTGCAATACCGCTGTACTCCCAGGTGCGCGAACGCCTGCGCGAGCGCATCAATGACGGCACCTACGCCCCGGCGGCGCGGCTGCCGGCCGAAAGCGAGATCGGCGCCATCTTCGCCGTCAGCCGCATCACCGTGCGCCAGGCGCTGGATGATCTGCGCAACGAGGGCCTGATCGTCAAGGTGGCGGGCAAGGGCACGTTCGTCGCCGGCGCCCGGCCCAGCCAGGAGCTGGCGCGGCTGGAGGGCTTCGGCGAAGCGATGGCGCGGGGCGGCCACCGCATCGTCAACCAGGTCGTCAGCCACGTGCTGCTGCCTGCCGCGGCCCAGGTAGCCGAGCGGCTGGGCCTAGAGGCGGGCGCCCAGGTCAGCGAGATCCGGCGCGTGCGCTACCTCGACAACGCGCCCGTATCGTTCGAAGTGACCTACCTGCCGCCCCAGGTGGGCGAGCGCCTGCGCGGCGAGGACCTGGCCGGGCGTGACACCTTCCTGATCCTGGAGAGCGACTACGGCATCACGCTGGGCCACGCCGACGTGCAGATCGGCGCCATCAGCGCCGGCTGCGGGGCGTTGCGGCGGTCGGGAGGCGATGTGGCCGCCGCCACCACGACGCGGCTGACGGCAATCGAGCCGGTCGGCCATTACGCCGTCAGCCTGGGCTTCGACGACGGCCACCGGCGCGGCATCTATCCGTTCGTACTGCAGGCGGGACTGGCGGCGCCCACTGGAATGGACGCCGCCCTGGCCTGACCGATACCGGCTATTCCGGCGACGTCAGGAAGCCGTCGCCGATATCGATGGCCTCGATGTCCGGGCCGAACACGTCGCGGCGCGCGCTGGCCGACAGGCGTGCCGCCACGGTGCGTGCGTCGGCCTGCTGGCCTTCGCTCTGCAGCGCTTCCCACCAAAGGGCCGCCACGCCGGCCACGTGCGGGCAGGCCATGCTGGTGCCGCTCCAGGTGCGCAGGCCGCCGCCGGGGAAGGCCGACGTGATATCCACGCCCGGGGCGCTGATGCGGGCCATATTGTTGGAAAAGTCGGCCACGAACAGCTTGTTGTTCCTGCGGCCGATGGCGGCAACGGAGACGACGTCGTTGGCCGCCGCCGGCAGCGAGACGGCGATGCGGAAGTCCGGGTTTTCGTCGCGCCGGCTTTCGTTGCCGGCCGCCGCCACCACCAGCGGCTCGATGCCCATGGCGCCCTGCGCGTCCAGCATTGCCATGATGGCGTCGAACATGCGCAGGTTGCCCCGGTAGGCTTCCAGCGCCTGCGACGTCGCCAGCGCGACGGGCATGCCGCCGCCCACCAGCTGTTCGACCATGCCGGGGAAATCGAAGCCCAGCGACATCGAGATGATGTCGGCCTTCTGCTGCAGGGCCCACGTCATGCCGTTGAAGAGCATGTCGGAACTGCCGCTGCCGTCATTGCCCAGCACCTTGCCGATCAGTGCCTTCTGCACGCCACGCGCGATGCCGATGCGCTGGCCCACGTCGCGCCCGAAGATGGTGCCGGCGCAGTGGGTGCCGTGGCCGACGACGTCGTCGATGCCGTCGCCGCTGAAGTCCTGTGTCACCAGGTTCATGCCGTTGAAGGCGGCATGGGTGGCGTCGATGCCCGTGTCGAGCACGCAGACCGTCACGCCCGCGCCGCTGAAACGGCTCCTGTCGGCGCCGACGGCGGACACGCCCCAGCTGTCCGCCGCAGCCGGGCCGGCGCTGCTGTCGAAGGGCTGGATCAGGCGGGTCGGCATCGCCGGCGCGACGAGGCGAACTTCCGGCTCGGCCCGCACTTCGGCCAGCTCGCGCTCGGACATGCGTTCGACCGTGATTTCCGGCTTGGCCGCCGGTCGCAGGGTTTCCAGCAATCTCGTGCCGGCGTGGCCGGGCTGGACGCCACGGCTGGCGTCGGGGCTGCTTCTCAGGACAACATAATTCTTCATGGTTTTCCTCCTTCATCGATCCGCTACGCGAATGAGCAAGCCGGATTACACAAAAGAGCGCCATTGGCCCGGCGCACGTGTTTGATGCTTCGTAAAGTTTAGCACCGCGTATCAGGGTAAAAGTCACGAATTGTCGCCGCCTGTGCGCCTGCCGTTACAAATCCGGCAGCGCACGCGACGATAAGAAGGGGAATTTGGTGCCGGTATATTTCCCGACCGCCGGCGCCGGTAGTGGCAGCTTGCGCCGCCAGGTGTTGCCCTCTCCACTGAGCGAGACGTATTGTGCCCATCCAATATGACAGGCCGTTTACCAGCATGTGACAGATATGTGATCCAATACGCGCCATGACCGTTCCCGATATTCCCGGCCTGTTGCGGCAGGCCGTCGCGCACCACCAGCGCGGCGAGCTGGCCCAGGCCGATGCGCTGTACGCCGCCGTGCTGCGGCTGGACCCCGTCAATTTCGATGCGCTGCACCTGTCCGGCGTGGCGGCGCGCCAGGGCAAGGCGCCCAAGGCCGCGCTCGACCTGATCGGGCGCGCCATCGCCGTCGACCCCGGCAAGGCCATCGCCCACTGCAACCTGGGCGCGGTGCTGCAGGACCTGGGCCGGGAAACGGATGCGCTGGCCAGCTATGAACGGGCGCTGGCGCTGCAGCCGGACTACGCCATGGCCTGGTGCAACCGGGGCAATGCGCTGCGCCGGCTCGATCGGCCCGCCGATGCGCTGGACAGCTACGGTCGCGCGCTGGCGCTGGTACCGGCTTACCCGGAAGCCCTGTATGGCGCGGCGCTGGCATTGCAGGCGCTGGGCCAGGTCGACGACGCGCTGGAGGCGTTCGAGCGTACCGTGCGCCTGAAGCCAGGCCATGCCGAAGCGTGGTGCGGCCGTGGCGGCCTGCTGCTGCGGCTGCGCGAGTTCGACGCGGCAGTGGCCAGCTACGACCGGGCGCTGGCGGCCCGTCCCGGCTACGCCCGCGCCCAGCTGGGCATGGCGAACACCTTGCGCGCCCTGGGCCGCAAGGAAGAAGCCGTGCACGCTTACCGGTTGGCGCGCGAGTTCGGTGCGGATGGGGAGACGGTGGACTATATGCTGGCCGCGCTCGGTGCCGCGCCGGCCCCGCAGGCGTCCCCGCCTGGTTATGTCGCAGCGCTGTTCGACCAGTACGCGCACAAGTTCGACCGCCACCTGGTCGACGTGCTGCGGTACCGCACGCCGGCGCTGCTGGTGGACGCGCTGGCGCGGCACCTCCCGGCCGGCGACGCCGCGCTCGACATCCTCGACCTGGGCTGCGGCACGGGCCTGTGTGGACCGCTGCTGCGGCCCCTGGCGCGGCGGCTGGAAGGCGTCGACCTGTCGGCCGCGATGCTGGCGCAGGCGCGCGAGCCGGGTGTCTACGATGAGCTCCATTGCGCCGAGCTGACGGCCTTCCTGCAACCGGCGCGCGCGCAATGGGATGTGCTGGCGGCGGCCGACGTGCTGGTGTATGTGGGCGAACTCGATGGCGTGTTCGGTGCCGCCCGCGACGCCTTGCGCGCTGGCGGGCTGTTCGTGTTTTCGGTGGAGGCGCTGAAGGAGGGATCGACCGGATTCGCGCTGCGCGAGTCGGGACGCTATGCGCACACGCCCGCTTACGTGCGCGCGCTGGCGGTGCGGCATGACTTCGCGGTACGGGAGCTGGCACCGTGCACCTTGCGACAGGACAGCGGCGCCGATATCGGCGGGTTGCTGGCGGTGCTGCAGTGCCTGGCGCCTACGGCGTAACCCTAGGGCGTAATTCGGAAGTAGTCGATATCGGCGTAGCCGCCGGCGCGTTCCCCGACGCTGAACAAGCCAAGCGTGGCCCCCACCCAGCGTCCTTGCGTCGCTTGAAATACGCGCGGCGCCGGCGTGAACGTCCTGCCGTCCACGCTGTACGAAAACTGCACGGCCGCGCCATCCTTCCAGTCCAGCCGCAGGTGCATGGCCGACGGGCTGTCGGCCAGCAGCACCTCGCCCGATTCGGTGCAGCGCATCACGAACGGCGCGCACTCCGTGTAGACCAGTTGCATCGCCGTCCCGCTTTTGCGCAGGCCAAGCCACGCATACTGCATGCCGTCGACGATCAGGCCGGCACGGTCGCCGTCCCGGGCCCCGTCCAGGGCGACGTGGGTCTGTACCGTGAACGCGGGCGCCGGCACTTTCTGCGACAGGATGGGTGCCGCCCGCACATAGTCGCGCGCGGCGGGCACGGCCTGCGTCGCCAGCCGCAGCACGCCGGGGCGCGCCGCCAGCGACGCCCATTCCGGCTTCGGATTGACATTCCATTGCCACTGCAGGCCGAGGGTGAGGGCGTCGAATTCGTCGCCCGCCGGTGGCGCGGCAATGGTGCCGCCCGCGACCGGCTTCGCATGCGACGCGACCGGCTGGCCGACGCCGGGGCGGACGCCGTCGGCACCGATGACGGGCCAGCCGTCGGTCCAGCGCATCGGCTGCAGGTGGACGATGCGCCCATAGGCCTTCTTGTCCTGGAAGTGGAAGAACCAGTCCTTGCCGTCCGGCGCCTGCACCCACGCGCCCTGGTGCGGGCCGTTGACGGCGCTGCCGCCCTGGTCCATCACGATGCGTTCCTCGTACGGCCCCGTGATCGCGCGGGATCGGAACACGCTCTGCCAGCCCTCGGCCACGCCGCCGGCGGGCGCGAACACGTAGTACCAGCCATTGGACTTGTAAAACTTCGGCCCTTCCAGGGTCCTGTAGCCGGGCAGGCGGTTGCCGTCGATGATGTCCGTGCCCTTCGTGTCGAGCAGGGTGCCCCCGCTTGGGGCCATCTTGCGCAGGGTGAGGATATTGTTGATGCCGGCCCGGCTCTTTGCCCACGCGTGCAGCAGATACGCATTGCCGTCGTCGTCCCACAGCGGGGTCGGGTCGATGATGCCCTTGCCGGGCAAAAGCAGGTGCGGTACGCTCCACGGACCGGCGAATTTTTCGGCCGTGATGACGTAGACACCGTGGTCCGGGTCGGGATAGAAGATCCAGAATTTGCCGTCGTGCCAGCGCAGGCAGGGCGCCCACACGCCCTTGCCGTACTCGGGCGCTGCGAACGCCGCCTCGGGCACGAGCCGCGGCAGGGCATGGCCGACCAGCTTCCAGTTGACCATGTCGGTCGACTCCAGCAGCGGCAGGCCGGGCACGTAATTGAAGCTCGACGCCGTCATGTAGTAACGCTCGCCCACGCGGATCGCATCGGGGTCGGAGTAATCCGCATGCAGGATGGGATTGCGGTAGCTGCCGTCGCCCCGGTCGGGCTGCCACGGTGCCTGGGGAGCGACCTGGCAGCCTGACAAGGCGGCCAGCGCGAGAATGGACAACGGGAGGCGCAGGGACATGGCAGGTCGCGGACGTGAAAAATCCACTATACCATTGGCATTCGCATAAATGATCGCGCAATCATCCACTTGATTGCCAGTTGCCCGCCCATCCGTGACAATGGCGGTCCCACCTCACTAGGACGCCCCCGTGACGCCACTGGAAATTGCCGCCAACGCCATCATGGCCGTGTCGATCGTGCTTGCGGGGCGCAACAACGTCCACTCCTGGTGGCTCGGCATCATCGGCTGCGCCCTGTTCGCCGTGCTGTTCTACGAAGTGCGCCTGTATGCGGACGTCGCCCTGCAGGTCTTCTTCATCCTCACCTGCATCACCGGCTGGGTGCAGTGGCTGCGCGGCGCCGGTGGCAAGCCGCTGCCGATCACGTCGGCCAGCGTGCGCTCGCTGCTGGCGATGGCCGCCGCCGGCATTGCTGCCACCGTCGCCTACGGCCTGATGCTGCGCCAGTTCACGGACGCCTACGCCCCGTTCATCGACTCGGCCGTACTGGCCTTTTCCGTCATCGCCCAGTTCCTGCTGATGGCGCGGCGCATCGAGACGTGGCCGGTCTGGCTGCTGGTGAATACGATTTCGGTGCCGCTGTATGCCAGCCGGGGGCTGCACCTGACGGCCGTGCTGTATGCGGCGTATTGGGTCAATGCCGTGGTGTCGTGGTGGTGGTGGGGGCGGCAGATGCGCGCCGCCGCCTGAAGAAGCTGCGGTGACCTACTGCAGCCGGAAGATCGCAGTCACCGACTGGGCGAACGGAATCGAGGGCGGCACCGCATAGCTGCCCGCTGCCGGTGCGGCCTGGGCTGAGCGCGAATGGCCGGGCTGTGTTGCCACGAAGGGTGCCGATACCCGCTCCAGCGGACCGCGCGCGATCGCCGTGGCCGGTCCCAGCTGGCGCCCGAACGACTGCGCCAGCAAGGCGCCGTTGGCGCGGGCATCCTGCGCCGCCTGCGCCATCAGGTCGCGGTCCAGCTGGGCGCTGTTGGTGCGGTCGAACGAGGCGCTGATGCTGTCGACGTGATCGCGCGCCAGCATCGCCGCCACGAGGCCGGGCCAGCGGGCCAGGTCGCGCACCCGCACCGCGTAGTGGCGCGCCACCGCGTGGGCACGGATGGCGCCGTCCGCGGCTGGCTTGCTCAGCTCCACCGTCTTCATGGCCAGGTCGGAACTGTCGATGTCCGCGTCCGGGATGCCGTGTTCCGCCAGTACCTGCGCAATGGCGGCCGACAGCTCGGCCAGCGTGGCGCCGGCCACGCCGGCATCCGTGTGCTGGGCGCCCGTCTCGAAGCGCAGCTCGCCGATATCGGGCGGCAGCCAGGCCTGCGCCTTGCCGGACGTGGAAACGAAGGGGTAGGCCGGCAGGTCCGCCGCGTGGGCCGTGGCGGCGCCCAGCAGCGCCAGCACGGAGAGCAGGGCATTGGTCAGCAACAGCGGTCCGCGCTTCATTCGAGCATCCAGACGTACTGCATCATGACCCAGGACTTGACGGGCTGATTCTTCGCCACGGCGGGCTTGAAGTGGCACTTGGCGATGCCTTCGCGGGCTGCCTCGTCCAGCGCCGGATGGCCGCTCGACTTGTGCACGCGCGAATCGGCCACGGCACCGTCCTTGTCGACCAGGAAGCGCAGGGTGACGGTGCCCGTGTTCTGCGCCGCCAGCGAGGCTTGGGGCCAGACCGGCTTCTTGCAGGAGCCGAAGTCGACCACGGCGCGCTTGTCCGGCTTTTCCACCGCCCCGTCGAGGTTGGGCGCGGCGCCATTCGCGTGGGCCAGCCCGGCCAGGCAGGCGCCGGCCAGGGCCAGGGCGGGCAGTGCCGCGGCAAGGCTGGCGCGCAGGCCAGGGCGAGGGGTGGGGCGCAGCAGTCGGGTAATGCGTTCCATCGTGTCTCCTCCATTGGCCGCAAGGGCCGGTTCGGGGTGGGTGAACTGGCGTTTCTCCAGCTCGGAAAGGGCGCGTGCCAGCCGGCGCGGGCCGCCCGCGTGGTGCGCGGCGATATCGTCGGCGATCAGCTCGCGTTCGTGGCGGATGCGGCGTGAAATCCACCACACGGCCGGGTGGTAGAACAGCAGCGTCTCGACGGTGGCCTGCAGCAGGTTGACGAGATAGTCGTGCCGCCGGATATGGGCCAGTTCGTGCGCCAGCAGCGCTTGCAGCAGATCCGGCGGCATGCCCGACACCAGCGCGGCCGGAACCAGCACGACGGGTCGCCACCACAGTGCCGTGACCGGGCCGGCGATGCCGTCGACGATGCGCAGCCGCACCGTGCGCACGATGCCCATCGCCCGCGCCAGTTCCTCCAGGCGCGCCTGCCAGGCGGCATCGCGCCGGCCATCGCGCGCGGCCCGGCTGATCCAGGCAAGGCCGGTCACGGTGCGCAGGGCCAGGGCGGCGGCGCCCAGCAGCCATGCGGCGACGATCCAGTCCAGGTACTGTCCCAGTGCCAGCGCGTGCGACATGGGCGCCTCCCGGAGTGCCGCCGCGCTTGGCGTGGCATACACGGGTCCCAGTTCGTGCATCCGCTCGAACAATTGCAGCGCCGGCCACAGGGCGCACACCAGCAGGCCGGCACAGGCCACCAGGTAACGCTGCCGCGGCCGCGCGCCCCGCATCGACTGCAGCACGGCGGCCGTGACGGCCCCGACCAGGGCGCCCTGCCACAGGAAGTGCACCAGTGTCCAGCCCACCGCTTCGACCCATGCGTTCATGCCCGTGCCTCCCGCCGTTTAGTGCCGGTCATCGTCGCTCTCCCTGAGCATCCGCTCGATTTCCTCGCGCTCCTTGCGCGAGATGCCCGTCTTCAGCGCCGCCAGCACGAGCGCCTTGGCCGAGCCGGCGAAAGCGCGGTGCAGCAGGTCCTGCAGGAGGTTGGTCTGCAGCGCGTCTCGCGGATGGGCCGGTGCATAGATGTGGGAGCGCTGACTGTCGTCGCGGATCAACAGGCCCTTGCCGTGCATGACCTGCATCAGGCGCAGCACGGCGCCGTAGGCCAGGTCGGGCCGGGTTTCGCGCAGGGTTTCGTGCAGCTGGCGCGCCGTGGCGGCACCCAGCGGCCACAGGGCCTGCAGCAGTTCCAGCTCGGCGCTGGTCGGTTTTGGCGTGTCGGTTCGATTGCTCATGCTGTCCTCGTGTTTTGGACAGCATAAGCAAACTAGACCAAGATGTATACTTATTTTCGAAACAAGTGGCCGTGGCCTTTATCTGCGGCGATTTTTTCTAGACCTGAAGGTCTATGAATTACTGTCTTCCGGCTGCGAATGGCGGTAGGCACTGGGCGTGATGCCCATTTTTTCACGAAACGCCGTGGCGAAGTTACCGGCGCTCTTGAAGCCCAGCAGCAGGGCGATGTCCTGGATATCCATCTCCGTTTCGCGCAGCAGCTGCAGGCCGCGCGCGATGCGCTCCTCGCGGATGAAGGCGAACACGGTCTTGCCCGTATGGGCGCGGAACAGCTGGCTCAGTTTTTCGCGGTACGTGCCGACGCTGCGGGCGATTTCGGCCAGGGTGGGCAGGGCGCCCAGGTTATCGGCGATCAGGCGCATGGCTGCCTGCACGGTGACCAGTTCCGGATCGGCCGGCCCGGCCGCATCGATGGATGGCGCCGGGTCGCGCCGCATCAGGTTCAGGTGCACGTGGATGCGTGCTGCCAGTTCGCCCGGCGTGAACGGCTTGGAGACGAAGTCGACGCCGCCGATGGACAGGCCCGTGATGCGGTCCTCGGCCGAGTCGATGCCGCTGACGAAGATGATGGGAATGTCGCGCGTGGCCGGATTGGCCTTGAGCAGGCGGCAGCAGGCATAGCCGTCCATATTCGGCATGCGCACGTCCAGCAGGATCAGGTCGGGGCGCTGCGACAGTGCCAGCTGGTAGCCCTGCTCGCCGTTGAACGCCACCGATACGCGATACGGCAGTTCGCTCAGCAGGTCGACCAGCATGCGCTGCTCGAATGCAGAGTCGTCGACGATCAGGATATTGCGCACGGTTGCGTCGCTGGTCAGGTACATGGCGGTACGGCTGCATATGAATTTGCTGTCTATTATGCCCGCATTTAAAAATATTTATCTATTTTCGCCTCCGGCAAAACCCCTGTCGCCTCCGGCAAAAGCACGCGATCTGGCACTGCAACATAATACAGACACGATGCAATCCAATCGAATCGTGACTATTCGAGAGTTTTCGACGACTCTTTTCAGGTTATAACCTGACTTTATTGTCAGCTACCTGATTTACTGATATGCAACAACAGGAGGAAGAATGAAACATACCGATTTTGGCCTGATGCCTTGCCCGATCGCGCGCAGCCTCGGCAAGGTTGGCGAATGGTGGAGCATCCTGATCCTGCGCGACGCATTCTATGGTCTGACCCGTTTCGACGAGTTCGAGAAGAGCCTGAAGATTGCGCCGAATATGCTGACCCGGCGCCTGGCGGGGCTGGTGGCCAGTGGCCTGATGGAAAAGCGCCAGTACAGCGCACGGCCACCCCGCTATGAATACCTGCTGACGGCGGAAGGCCGCGCCTTCAAGCCGGTGCTGCTGGCATTTATAGCCTGGGGTAATGAACACCTGGCGCCGGAAGGTGCCAGCCTGCTGGTGGTGAACCGTGAAACGGGCGAGCCGGCCACGCAGATCCTGATCGATGCCAACAGTGGCCGTGCCATCAGCGACGAGGACTATATGTTCGCGCCGGGCCCGGCCGCCAACGACGTCATGCGCATGCGCCTGGCGCAGGCCGGCAAGCAGCTGTAAGTGTGTCGCCGCTACGGCCCCCGGACAGCCGCCAAGGCTGGCCGGGGGCCGTTTTTCATGGTGCCACCCGGTGCCTGTTGCAATCCTGCCGCCGCGTGCGCGTGGAGTGCGTCTCTTACGTTGTATACAACGTAAAATGCATTTCCAACCATGAAAACAAAATAACGGTTCCTGAAAGCGGCCTTTTCGGTAGATAACCCACAGGAGAATCAGATGAACAAGGCAAAGATGTGGAAGAGTTTTCTGGGCGTGCCGCTGCTGGCGGTCCTGATGAGCATCGGTTCGGCTCATGCACAGTCGCTGGCGAAAGCCGATGAGAAATCGTTGAAGGACATGGCGATGGCCAATATGGCCGAAGTCGAAGCGGGCAAGCTGGCATTGCAAAAATCGCAGAATGCCCAGGTCAAGACCTTCGCGCAGCAAATGGTCGACGATCACACCAAGGGCCTGGACGAAGTGAAGGCCGTGGCACAGGCCAAGGGCGTGGCACTGCCGGCTGAGCTGGACGCGAAGCACAAGGCCATGGCGAAGAAGCTGGAAGGTATGTCCGGTGAGAAATTCGATATGGCGTACCTGCAGCAGGCCGGCGTGAAAAGCCACAAGGAAGCCAAGACCATCGTAACGAAGGCGCAGTCGAATGCGAAGGACGCGGACGTCAAGGGCCTGGCCGCGAAACTGCAGCCGACCATCGACCAGCACATGGGCCATGTGCAGCAACTGGAAGCGAGCCTGAAAGGCGGCACGACGGCAGCCGGCGCCAGCAGCACGGGCAAGACCGGCAGCAGCGCCATGATGCCGGAATCGAAGGACAAGGTGAAGAAGGCCCAGGAAACCAGCGGCAATACGGACGCGCCGAGCGATCCGGCCAATCCGGCCAATAAACCGGTCAAATAAGGCTGGCGCCACGGCGCAAGCCATCGACGACCTCGCCGGGCACCTTGCCCGGCTTTTTTTCGTCGCCCGCTTTTTCTCTTCGTCAGCCTAGCGATTGCTCCGGCAATTCCTCGCTGCCGTCCGGTTCGATGGCCGGTTCGATCGTGATTTCCGTCTTCAGCGAATTGGCGACGTAGCACTTCTCGTGCGCCTCGTGGTGGATGGCGGCGATTTCGTCCTCGTCCGGCCAACGCTCGCCACCGAAGACGATCTGCGGACGCAGCGTGATATTGGTCAACGCCATGCGCCCGTCGGCATTCTTGCCCAGCAGGCCGACTGCACTGTCGGAATAGCTTTCCACCGTATGGCCCCGTTTTGCCGCCAGCGACAGGAAAAACAGCATATGGCAGCTCGATGCGGCCGCTACCAGCGCTTCTTCCGGATCGATATTGTCGGCCACCGACATCGGCAGCGGCACCGACAGCGGCGACGACGATGCCGGCACGCGCAGGCCGCCATCGAAGATCCATTCGTGGGCGCGGCTGTATTTCTGGTCGAGGAAGGCCTGGCCATTACGCTGCCATTCCAGTTTTGCTTCGAATTGCATGGGAGCTCTCCTGCGAAGTGGGGACGTCCATGGTAGCGCAACTGGCGCCGCGCGGCCTGCGCGCTTCCGCCCAAATTCTGCTCACCAACTGCGCTGCTGCTGCTCAGCTGCTGCTCAGCCCAATACCTTGCACACCACGGCCGACGCATCGTCGGCCCGCTTGACGGCGCCGCTGTCGGCACGCTGCCGGTCCGCCTCGAAATGGCGCAGGTCGGCCAGCACGGCGGCCACGCCTTCGGTGATGCAGCGCCGCGCCATGGCACCGGCCGACTGCAAGCGGTAGGGATCGACGATGCGGTAGAAACCGTCCGTCATGCCGAGGACGACATCGCCTGGGCCCAGCGCCAGCGCGAACGTGCGCGCAGCCAGGTCACCGCGCGGGTCGAGGCACAGGATGGCCGGCGCCACCATCGTGTTCTGCTGCTCGCGGCGCGCGCGCAGCATCGGCAGCAGGTGGGCCTTGCGCGCGGTGGCGTCCACGCCAGCCTGCGTCAGGCGCTCGATTTCGGCCAGCAGGATGCCTTCCTGGGGATTCACGTACGGGTCCAGGTCCACCACGCCGCTGCCTTCGCGGTACAGCAGTGTCTTGCAGTCGCCCACACAGTAGGCCTGCAAGGCAAGCGCGGGGCCGGTGGCGACGATGCGCAGCCAGCTCATTGCGGCGATGGGCCAGGCATGGAGGGGAACGTCGCCGCCGCCGGTGCGCTCCACGAAAGCCCGTCGCAGGTCGGCCAGTGCCGCCTTGACGCTGTCGGCCTGGCTGCGCTCGCGGTGCAGCAGCGGTTCCAGCCGGCGGCAGAACTGCCTGACAAACCACACCACGTCGCCAGCCGCCGCATCGATATAGTTGTGCTCCGCAACCGAGGTGGCACCATCGAGCACCACGATATCGGTCACGCCATCGTGCTCGAAGACGGCGATCATGTCTTCGTTGTGAAAGGCGTCGGCGCCGGCGGAGATATGGTCGATGGCGAGGGGGCGGGGTGGGGTGGTCATGGGGAGCCGGCGGCGGGTTGCTGACCGGCCGATTCTAGCACTCGTCCATGGGTAAAAACTGACCTGTCAGCGCACGGGATCGGGGTCGAAGTGGCGGACAGCATCGTATGCGTGCTGCTCGATGATTTTTCGTACGCGCGCGTTACCGGCATACTTGCGCGCCAGCTTTCCATGCTGGCGCTGTGCGGTCGCGCAATGGCGGTCGACACCCCGTTCGATGGAGCGCCGGCGCTCCGGCGGCAGGGAACTGTCCCACTTGCCCGCAAGGCGCTCGCAGAGATCGGCATGCTTGATGAAGTCACGCACCTCGCGGGGCAGCGGCGGCGCAGCCAGCGCGGTGGTCGTCATGAAGGTCGAAGCGAGTAGTGCAAGCAGATGCCTCATATTACGCTCCCAAGCTGCTCAGCCGGCGGCTCGACAGTTTCGACCTGTGAATATCGAACCATGTCGGACGGGGTCAGCCCGGCCTCACCCCCGCGTCTTGCGCCCCGTCGCCGACCAATGGAGTTTGTCGTTGCTGCCCCCGACGGACTTGATGACGCCGTAGGTGGCCCCGACGCCGATCAGTTGCGGGTTCATGCCCGTGCGGGGCAGGCGGTCCAGCACGACTTCCTTGCCGGCCGCGTCGCGGATGGTGGCGACGCCGCGCCACGAGATCGTCATGTCGATGGCACGGCCGTCCTGGTGCAGCGAGTCCAGCGACGGCGCGGCGCGCAGGCCGCTCATGCCGAAGGCC
Source organism: Pseudoduganella buxea (assembly GCF_009720835.1). Lineage (GTDB taxonomy): Bacteria > Pseudomonadota > Gammaproteobacteria > Burkholderiales > Burkholderiaceae_D > Rugamonas > Rugamonas buxea. Next base: position 14,308 of record NZ_WNKZ01000051.1, on the reverse strand, counting down.
GCCACCATTGCCTGCGCCGCCCGGATGCTGTCTTTCGGCGCCGGATGGACCCAGTCGATCGGCACGCCTGTCATCGGCGGCACGTCTTCCGGCTCGACCTTGCCGCGGGCGATCTTCCAGCTCCAGTGCATCAGGTAGGCGCGCTCGCGGGAGCGCAGGGTGGCGGCGATGCGCACGCGGATGGTGGCGGCCGCCATCGCGGCCAGGAAGGCTTCCACGGCCGTGCGAAACGACGGCGCCAGGTCCTGGGTGGCGCGGCTGCCGGGGATGCGGTGCACCCACGCGGCGCCGCTGGGCTCGCGTGTGGCGGGCGCGTGGTCAGGCGCCTCGGGCGTGCAGGGCGTGTCGGTGCCGTTGTCAGGGAAATCGGGGTTGGTCATGCGCTTGTGCTCCGGTTTTCGGCGTCGCGATGGCCGCACGCCGTGGCTTCACTTATACTGCGAAATTCCCGAACGCCGCGCACGACCATGCCCACCACGCCCTCGCCACCTTGCCGCTGCAGCTGGGCCAATCCGGCCAATCCCCGCTATATCGCCTACCACGACGAGGAATGGGGCGTGCCCTGCCACGACGAGCTGCGCCTGTTCGAGATGTTGAACCTGGAAGGCGCCCAGGCCGGCCTTTCTTGGGAGACCGTCCTGAACAAGCGTGAGACCTACCGCGCCGCCTTCGACCGCTGGGATGCGGGGACAATCGCCGCCTACGGCCCGGACAAGGTGGCCGCGCTGCTGGCCGATCCCGGCATCGTGCGCAATCGCCTGAAGGTGGCGGCCGCCATCACCAATGCCCAGGCCTACCTGCGCCTGAGGGGCGAAGGCCAGACCCTGGACAGCTTCCTGTGGGCCTATGTGGACGGCAAGCCCCTGTGCAACCATATCGCCGCGCCGGGCGACCGGCCGGCCAGGACCGCCCTGTCGGACCGGCTGTCGAAGGACCTGGCCAGGCGGGGCTTCAAGTTCGTCGGCTCCACCATCATCTACGCCTACATGCAGGGCGTCGGCCTGGTCAACGACCACGATGCCGCGTGCTTCCGCCAGCAGGAGTGCGCGCGCCTTGCCTGATTCGCGTCACGTCATCCTCGACACCGGTTTCGGTCGCGGCGAGCGCCTGGCCGCGGCGCGTGCCGGGGGCCGCACCTTGCATTACATCGCCGTGCTGGCGACCTTGCCGCCGGCCGAAGCCATCGAGGACGCCGGCCTGCGCGCTGCGTGGCCGACGGCCGTGCCGGGCCTGCACCGCCTCGTGCTCGATGGCGGGCGCACCACGTTCGACATCCTGCTGGGCGACGTCGATGCGGGCATCGGCGAGCTGGCGGCGCGGGTCGACGCCTTCTTCGTGCCGGCGCCGGTATCGTCGCTGCGCGCGCTGGCCAGGCTGGCCGTGCCCGATGCGCGGCTGACGGCCGTGGATGGCGACGATGCCTGGCGCCGGGCCCTGCGCGCCGCCGGCTTTTCGTGGGACGACACGGCGGCGCAAAATGGCTGGCTGCAGGCCCGCTACACCAGCCGCAAGCCGCAGCCGCCCCGTCCCGCGCCACCCGTGCGCAGCGCCATCGTCATCGGCGCCGGCCTGGCCGGCAGCGCGGCCTGCGAGCGCCTGTGCGCGCGGGGTTGGCAAGTGACGGTGATCGAGCGGCACGCCGAAGCGGCCTCGGAGGCTTCCGGCAACCGCGCCGGCATCTTCATGCCGCTGCTGTCGCGCGACGACAATATTCCCACGCGGCTGACCCGCGCGGCGTACCTGTACGCGCTGCGCCATTGGCAGCGCTTGGGCGGGCTGTCGCCGGGTGGCGTGCCGATGCTGGGCGCGCAGTGCGGCGTGCTGCAACTGGCGCGCGATGCCGAACACGCCGCCTTGCAGCAGGAGGTGGCGGCCCAGTGGCGCTATCCCGAGGAGTTCGTGCGCTGGATCGACGCCGCAGCCGCCGCGAACCTGCTGGGTTCCAGCACGCCGCACGGCGCCTGGCTGTTCGGGCAGGGCGGCTGGGCCAATCCGGCCTCGATCTGCCGCGCCTCGCTGGACGCCTGCGGTACCCGGCTGCACCGTGTGTTCCATGCCGAGGCGCTGCGGCTGGAGCGACGCGGCGACGCCTGGCATGCGCTCGATGCGAACGGGCGCACCTTGGCCAGCGCGGCCCGTGTCATCGTCGCCAACGGCGCCGGCGCGCTGCACCTGCCGCAGACGGCGCCGCTGCCCCTGTACACGATGCGCGGCCAGGTCACCCACGTGGCGGCGCAGCGCTTCGCGGCGCTGCCGCTGGTGGTCTGCCGCGAGGCCTACATGACGCCGCCGGTGGACGGCATCGTCAGCGTCGGCGCCACCTACGACAAGGATGCCGACCGTGCCCTGCGCGCCGCCAGCCAGCAGGAAAACCTGGCGCGGGCAGTGGAAATCCTGGGCGAGGCGCGGGTGCCGGCCGGCCTGCCGCTGGAAGGGCGCGTCGGTCTGCGCTGCATGGCGCCGGACCGGCTGCCGCTGGTAGGGCCCTTGCCGGACTTCGACGCGGCCGGTCAGCCGGAACGGCTGCGCGACGTCGATCGCCAGCCGAACCTGCACGCGCTGCTGGGGTATGCGTCGCGCGGGCTGATCTGGGCGCCGCTGGCGGCCGAATTGCTGGCCTGCCAGCTGGAAGACGAAGCGCCACCCCTGGAAGCGAGCCTGGTGGCGGCCCTGGACCCGGCCCGGTTTTTGTTGAAAGAGCGCAAACGAAATCGCGCCCAGACTGTCGCAATCCTGCCAAAACCTTGATTTTGCAGGGGGTAGACGGCATTCAGTCGGTTGTTGCCGTACGGCATCTAATATAATCTGCTCCACTGAAACCGCGTTGGAGAATTCCAGGATGGACGATCACACCGGCTCCCCCGAGCTGTTCATGTTTCTGGCTTCGACCGTCCATGACATGAAGAACTCCATCAGCGTCCTGGGCGGCACGCTGGAGAACCTGCTCGACCAGGCCAGGCCGGAACAGCAGGCCGACCCGGCCTACCCGCAGATGGCGCACATGCTGTACCAGACCCGGCGCCTGTCGGACAACCTGATGCAGCTGCTGGCGCTGTACAAGGAAGTGGGCAAGCCCACCTACCCGTTCGAGCCGAACACGGTACCCGTGCGCGACCTGGTGCAGCAGGTGGTCAGCCAGGTGCGCATCCTGCTTGAATCGAAGCAGATCACGCTGGAGGTGGAAGCACCGCCCGAACTGCTGTGGACCTTCGATGAGGACCTCGTCATCGGCGTGCTGGCCCATGCCGTCAACAACGCCGTGCGCTACACGCGCGACCGCATCCGCCTTGCCATCGCCGAGCGTGACGGCATGCTGGAACTGTCCGTGGCCGACAACGGCATGGGCTTTCCGCCGTCGATGCTGGAGGCGGGCGCACTGGTGGGGCAGGGCGTCAACTTCCTCACCAACAGCAGTGGCCTGGGCCTGTTCTTCGCCAGCGAAGTGGCGCGCATGCACAAGCGCCGGCAGGTGGGCGGCACCATCCGGCTGGAAAACGGCGGCCCGCTGGGCGGCGGGCGCTTCGTCCTGACCCTGCCATGACGACCACCTACATCACCGCCAGCGGCGCACCGACGGCGGAAATCGCCGACGTCGACTGGGGCGAGAAGCGCTACCTGATCGTCGACGACTTCGTCGGCATCCGCCAGCTGCTGCGCGAGTCGCTGCGCAATATCGGCGCCCGCCATATCGATCAGGCCTCGTCCGGCGGCGAAGCCATGACCCTGCTGCTGCGTACCCACTACGACGTGGTGCTGTGCGACTTCAACCTGGGCGAAGGCAAGAACGGCCAGCAGGTGCTGGAGGAAGCGCGCGTGCGCAACCTGATGATCCCCAGCAGCGTTTGGCTGATGGTGTCGGCGGAAAAAAGCGTCGAATCCGTCATGGGCGCGGCCGAGCACCAGCCCGACGCCTACATCATCAAGCCCATCACGGAAGGCGTGCTGCTGACGCGGCTGAACCGCGTGTGGCACAAGAAGCAGGTGTTCCGCGAGATCGACGCGGCCTATATCGAGAAGGACTACCTGCGCGCGGCGCGGCTGTGCGACGCCCAGGTGGCGCGCCACAAGGTGCACGAGATCGACCTGATGCGCATGAAGGCGACGTTGCTGCTGAAGGCCGGTGAGCCGGACAAGGCGCGCACCGTCTACGAGCGGCTGCTGGAAGAGCGCGAATACAACTGGGCCCGCACGGGCCTGGGCAAGATCCGCCTGGCCAATGGCGACCACGAGGCGGCACGCCAGATGTTCCAGGGCGTGATCGGCGAAAACCGCTACTACATCGACGCCTACGACCAGCTGGCCGGCGCACTCGGGCTGCTGGGCCGCCATGAAGATGCCTGCGAGGTGCTGGCCAAGGCGGCCAAGCTGTCGCCCAACTCCGTGCAGCGCCAGCGCAGCCTGGGCAACACGGCGCTGCGCATCGGGAACATCCCCCAGGCCGAACACGCCTTCCGCAAGTGCATCGCCATCGGCGAGTACTCCATCAACCGCACTGTCGACGCCTACCTGGGCATGGCGCGCGTGTGCGGCCAGAAGGGCGACATCAAGGAAGCCCTGCGCCTGCTGGCGACGGCCCAGCGCGACTTCCCCGGCGAGCTGGTGGCCCTGCGCAGCAAGATCACAGAAGGCCTGGTGTACCACGAGAGTGGTGACTTCCGGCGCGCCCGCAAGTCCGGCGACGAACTGGAAGCCATGCTGGAAAAGGAACGCAAGCGCCCGCAGACGGCGACCTGCATCGAGATGGCGACCCTGCTGTTCGCCGTCGGCGTCAAGGACGCACCCGTGGAGCTGTTGTGCCACGTTATCCGCAATAACCACGACAACCCCGTGCTGCTGGACGAAGTGCAGAAGATCTTCGACAAGGCGCGCATGGGCGAGGAAGGCATGGCGCTGATCGCCGAAGCGCGCCGCGAGGCCGCCGAGATGATGAACAAGGGCGTGCTGCTGTGGAAGACGGGCAAGCTGGCCGAAGCCGTCGAATGGATGCGCGAGGCGCGCGAACGGCTGCCGGACAATATGCGTATCCTGTTCAACTCCGCCCAGATGCTGATCAACCACATGCAGCTGCACGGCTACGACGAAGCGCTGATGATCGAGGCAAACGGGGTACTGATGCACGTGGACGAACTGGCCGCCGGGCAGCAGCGCTTCGCCCAGCTGGTCGAGCAGCTGCAGGTGCTGATTCCCGGGCGGGTGCCGGCCGAAGGCGAGGCTGAAGCAGTGGAACCGGTGGACGAAGGGGCGGCACAGGCGGACGCCTAGGGCAATCCCTGCCCGTCCATGCCGGGCTCATGTATACTTGGCAATAGCTCACGCCCCACGGGCCAGGCGCCAGCCATGGCCGCCTTCACCAACCCAGGGCAAGCACCACCGGCATGCCGGATGCCCAAGCACGTCTCATGGACACCAGAATCGACCAAGACCACGCGGCGCCGCTGCGCCGCCGCTGCGCCGGCGGCGGAACCGCCTTGCTGCGACACGGCGCCGCCCTGCTCATGCTGGTGCTGTCGTTCACGGCCCTTGCCGGCACCCCCGCGCTGTCCGGCTATGCCCATACTTCGTGGAACGGCCAGCGCGGCGCGCCCGCCGACGTCGTCCAGTTCACGCAAACCCGGGACGGCTGGCTGTGGATCAGCTCTCCCCACGGCCTGTTCCGCTTCGACGGCGTCGACTTTCAGCGCATGGACAGCGTGCAGGGCCACCGCCTCCACGCGAACAATACCCTGGGACTGCTGACCACGCGCGACGGGCGCCTGTGGGTGGGCGGGCGCTTCGGCGGCATCAGTGTCTTCTCGGCCGGGCGCAGGCAGCTGTTCACGGAAGCGGACGGCCTGCCGCGGGGCTCCGTGATGACGATGACGGAAGGGCCGGACGGCGGCGTGTGGGTGGCCACCAGTACCGGCCTGGGTTACCTGGCCCCCGGCGCGACGGTCTTCCGCCGCATCGGCAAGGCCGAAGGGCTGCCGGAAACGGCGACGCGGCAGATCCTGTTCGGCCGCGACGGCCGCCAGTGGGTGTCGGTCCAGGGCGGCATCTACTTTCGCGATCCCGGCCAGGCCCGCTACCGGCGTGCCTGGCCCCATATCGACCTGATGGCGATGGCCGAAGCGCCGGATGGCACGCTGTGGGGCTCGGACGGCATCGACAAGCAATACCGTGTGCTCCCCGCCGCGCCAGCCGGCAACCCACGTCCGCGCGCGGAACTGGGCGGCAACGGCGCCCTGTTCGATCGCACCGGCACCATGTGGGTCCTGAAGCTGGACGCGCTGGAACGCCGCCAGGCCCCGTACACCGGCAGCGCCGCGAACGCGCAGCAGCTGACCCGGGCGCACGGCATGAGCGGGCCCTTGCCGCAGACGGCATTCGAGGACCGCGAGGGCAACCTGTGGATCGGCACGTCGGCCGGCCTGGACCGCCTGCGGCGTACGCGCCTGCAGGCGGTGCCCGTCGATACCGCGTTCGACCGGCCCGGTATCGTGGTCGACGGCCACGAAGGCGTCATCATCGGCGACCAGCGCCGGCCCCTGGGAAGATACGATAGCGCAGGCCTGCGGCAGACGCTGGGTCGACTGGACCTCACGGCCGCCTGCCGCGCCGCCGACGGCGGCCTGTGGCTGGCCGGCGCCACCGAACGCTGGCACCGCAATGCAGCTGGCAGGGTAACCCGGCTGCCGCACCCACCGGAGCTGGCCGGCAATGCCGCGCAGGCCATGACGATCGACGGCAAGGGCCGCATGTGGGCGTCGATCTCGCGCCGCGGCTTGTTCCGGATCGAGGATGGCACGTGGCACAAGGATGGCGGCCTGCCCGGCATGCCGGACGGCCTGGCCTTGTCGCTGACGACGGATGCGGCCGGGCGGGTGTGGGGCGGTTTCGATCGCAACCGGATCGCCATGATCGGGGACGGGCGCGTACGGGTCTTCGGCGAGGCCGACGGTCTGCGCCTGGGCAACGTGCAGGTACTGCTGGTGGACGGCGCGCGCCTGTGGGCCGGTGGCCAGGACGGGCTGGCCTGGTACGACGGCGCCCGCTGGCACGGCGTCGGCGCGGCCGGTGGGCAGCGCCTGCGCGGCATCTCCGGCCTGGTCCGCACCCGCACGGGCGAGCTGTGGCTGTACGGCTCAGACGGCATCAGCCGCATCGATGCAGCGCATGTCGAACGCCTGCTGCGCGAGCCCGGATGGCAGCTGCCGCTGGAACGCTTCGATGCTCTCGATGGCCTGGTGGGCAGCGCCGAGCAGTTGCGCCCCTTGCCGTCGATGGCGCAGGGAAGCGACGGGCGCTTGTGGTTCGCCACCGCCAGCGAAGTGGCCAGCCTCGATCCGGCTGCCTTGTCGCGCAATGCCCTGGCGCCGCCCGTGCAGGTGCTTTCGCTGCATGCGGGCGAGCTCGATTTTCCCGCCCAGGCCAGCGTGCGCCTGCCCATCGGCGAGCGCGACCTGCGTATCGCCTATACGGCACTCGGCCTGGCCATTCCCGAACGAGTGCGCTTTCGCTACCGGCTTGAGGGCTTCGACCAGCGCTGGCAGGAAGCCGGCACGCGCCGCGAGGCGGTGTACACCAACCTGCCTCCAGGCGCCTATCGCTTCCGCGTCATCGCCGCCAACGAGGACGGCGTGTGGAACGAATCGGGCGCCACGATGGCGCTGGAGGTGCCGCCGCGTTTCGTCGAGACGGGATGGTTCACGGCCCTGGCCGTGCTGCTCGGTGGCGTGCTGCTGGCCGCGCTGTACCTGCTGCGCGTGCGGCGGCTGACGGCGCATATGCGCGACCGGATGAAGGAGCGCTTGGCCGAGCGCGAACGCATCGCCCGCGGCCTGCACGACACGCTGCTGCAAAGCGTGCAGGGCCTGATCATGCTGTTCGAGCAGCAGGCCCGCCGCCTGCCGCTCGGTGCCGAGGAACGGGACAGGATCGAGCAGACCCTGGAACTGGCCGACGAACTGATGGCCGAAGGGCGCGACTGCATCGCCGACCTGCGCACCGCCCAGGAGCCCGAGGAACTGAGCGAGGCGCTCAGCCAGTTCGGCAGCGTGCTGCTGCAGCAGCGCTTCACGGCCACCGTGAACGGCAAGCCGCGCCTGCTGTGCCCCCGCGTGCGCGACGAAGTGCGGGTCATCGCGCGCGAAGCGCTGTTCAACGCCGCGCGCCATGCGCGGGCGGGCCGGGTGGAACTGGTGATCGACTACCGCCCCGACGGCCTGGCCGTGCTGGTGCGCGACGACGGCTGCGGCATGGCGGCCGCCGGCGACAAGGCACAGCAGCGCAAGCACTACGGCATCGTCGGCATCGGCGAGCGCGCCAGGGCCATCGGCGCGACCTGCACCCTGCTCTCGACACCCGGCCAGGGCACGGTCATGCAGCTCGATATTCCGGCCGAGCGGGCCTATCCCGGCCGCCGCACGGCGGCCCTGTTCCTGCGGCTGCGCCAGCGCCGCCGGCCCCATGCCGAAGCGGCATAGCTTCCCCTAGCTCGAACGAGCTAGCACCGCCGCACTCCTCGTGACGATGGCGGCCACGGCGTTCCCCGTTACGCTGTGGCCCACCTGTTCAACACGAACGCCATTGACCCTAGACGAGGAAAGCATGACCCAAGCCAGCAATCCGGACCAGCGCCGCCGCAATGTACTGCTGGGCGCCGCCACCGTGGCCGCCGCCGCCGTGCCGCTCGGCGCCGGCGCCGCGTCAGCGCGCCCGGCACGTCCGATCGCCAACCTGACGACGCGCGACGGCGTCACCCTGTACTACAAGGACTGGGGGCCGCGCGACGGCAAGCCGGTCGTCTTCAGCCATGGCTGGCCCCTGAATTCGGACAGCTGGGAATCGCAGATGATCTTCCTGGCCGACCAAGGCTACCGCTGCATCGCCCACGACCGCCGTGGCCATGGCCGCTCCAGCCAGCCCTGGGACGGCAACGACATGGACCACTACGCCGACGATCTGGCCCAGCTGATCGAAGCGCTGGACCTGAAGAACGCGGTCCTGGTGGGCTTTTCCACCGGCGGCGGTGAAGTGGCGCGCTATGTCGGCCGCCACGGCACGAAACGCACGGCCGGCCTGGTGCTGGTGTCGGCCGTGCCGCCGCTGATGCTCAAGACGGCGGACAACCCGGGCGGCCTGCCGCGCGAGGTGTTCGACGGCATCCGCGCCGGTTCGATCGCCAACCGCTCGCAGCTCTACAAGGACATCGCGGCCGGCCCGTTCTTCGGTTTCAACCGCCCCGGCGCGAAAGTGTCGCAGGGCCTGATCGACGGCTGGTGGATGCAGGGCATGATGGCCGGCCACAAGAACACCTACGACTCGATCAAGGCGTTTTCCGAAACGGACTTCCGCGCCGACCTGAAGAAGTTCGACAAGCCGACCCTGATCATCCACGGCGACGACGACCAGATCGTGCCGATCGACGCTTCCGGACGCGCCGCCGCGGCCATCGTCAAGCATGCCAGGCTGCTGGTGTATCCGGGCGCGCCGCACGGCCTGACGGACACCCACAAGGACCGCGTCAACAGCGACCTGCTGGCGTTCCTGAAGGGCTGATCCGGCCCGCCGGCGTTACAGCGTGATGATGCCCCGCTTCGCCGCGATGGCAACGGCGTGGGTGCGGTCCTGGGCATCGAGCTTGGCCAGGATCGTGCGGATATGGGCCTTGACGGTGTCCTCGGCGATACCCAGGTGGACGCCGATCTGCTTGTTGCCGTTGCCGGCGGCGGCGCTGCGCAGCACCTCCACCTCGCGCTCGCTCAGCCTGGGCTGGCCCAGGTGCTCGACCAGGGTGCGGGCCACGTCGGCGGGAATCCATCGCCGCCCCGCATGCACGGCGAGGATGGCATCGATCAGGTCCTTGCGCAGGCTGTGCTTCATCAGGAAGCCGGCCGCGCCCAGTTCGATGGCGCGCCGCATCTGGTGGTCGCCCTGCAGGGTCGTCAGCATGACCACGCGCGCTTCGCCGTCCAGCCGGCGCAGGGCCGCCAGCGCCTGCAGCCCGTCCACGACGGGCATGGCGATGTCCATGATCGTGATGTCCGGACGCAGCGTGCGAAAGGCTTCGGCAACGCCGGCGCCGTCTTCGAGCTCGCCAACCACCTCCATGCCGGGCTGGCTGGCAATGGTATCGGCCAGGCCCGCCAGGATCATCGGATGGTCGTCGACGAGGAGGAGGCGAATGGGCTTGCTGCTTGGCGGTTCGGTGCTGCTCACGGCATGGACTCCGGGGTAGGACGCAAAACGCGCAGTGTAAACGAAGTAAGCGGCGCAATCGACACTACCGGTTGTCCGTTATCGATATTTGCAGGACTTTTGGCATCGAGCCACCAACACAGGAGAAACCAATGAAATCCACTCTTCGCATCACCGCCGCCGCGCTGTCGCTGGCATTCGTCGCCGTGCCCGTCATGGCGCAATCGGCCGCCACCTTGCCGCGCGCGAAATTCGACGCGAAAGGCATCGCCCGCACGGAAACCGTGCGCAGCGAATTCGACAGCAAGCGCGAAGCCATCCAGGTGCGCGTCGACTTCAAGCCGGGCGCCTCGTTCCCGAAGCACTCGCACCCGGGCGCGGAAATCGCCTATGTGCTCAATGGTTCGATCGACTATGAAATGGACGGCAAGATCATCCGCCTGAAGGCCGGCGAATCGCTCTACATTCCCGCCGGTGCCGTGCACTCGGCGAAGAATACGGGCGCGGAGGTCTGCTCCGAACTGGCAACCTACGTGGTGGAGAAGAACCAGCCGATCGTCATTCTCGACAAGTAAGCCGGTGTCGTAAGCGCGCGCCCGGTCAATCCCGGTCGGGCGCCCCCAGCGGGAACAGCTCGCGGTAGGGCCGTGCTTCATCGACCGCGCGGGCGAACGACGGCCTTGCCAGCAGCCGGGCGCGGTAGGTGCGCAAGGCGGCATGCCGTTCGGCGATGGGATGAGTCCAGTCGGCGTAGAACAGCGCCGGCGCGGCGGCACAATCGGCCAGGGTGAAAGCGTCGCCGGCAGCCCATTCGCGCCCGGCCAGGTGGCCGTCGATCCACGCGTAGGCCCGGTCCAGTTTCTCGACGGCGCAGGCCATGGCCTCGCGCTGCTTGTCCGCATCGCGCGTCAGCGCACCGGCCACCGCCTCCTGCATCGGCGCCATGACGTGCAGGTCGAAGAAGCGGTCGAGAAAACGCACGTCGAGTGCCGCCATCGGGTCGGCCGGCAGCAGGCGCACGGGGCCCGGCGCCGTCAGTTGCAGGTATTCGATGATGATGGACGCTTCCACCACATCGCGCCCGCCGTCCACCAGCAGGGGAAACGTGCGCAGCGGCCAGCGTTGCAGCCATTCGGCCCCATGCTGCGGATACTCCGGTGCCAGGCTGCGAAATTCGTGAGGCGTGGCGTTTTCGTACAGCGCGACCAGCACCTTCTGCGTGTACGAGGAAAATGGATGGCCGTACAGCAGCAGCGCCATGGCGAACCTCCCGTGCGAGTGTCTGTTGCGGTTTATTCCTTCGGCTTCGGCCCGGCCTTCTTGGCCGCCGCAGCCCGGCGTGCCGCGCCGATGCCCTTGTCGCCATCGAGTGCGGCGTCCGGCGTGCCGCCGGCCTGGCCGGCCGTGTTGTCCTGGCTCGTGGGCACCGGCGCTGTCGGCGACACCTTGCCGGCCGGGTCGGCCACCATGGCCGACGTCACGGCCTGCTTGAACTGCTCCTGCAGCATATTCCACCACGCGGCCGGGTTGGCCATCTGGGCCGCGGCGGCGGCGGCCGCGTCGGGCTTGGCGGCTTTCGCGTCCTCGGCCGGCTTCGGTGCCGGTGCCGGCGTTTTCGCCGCCTCCGGCTTGGCAGCCTTGGGGTCGGATTGAGGGAAGAAGGCGGCGGCGTAGGGATTGGCTTCGAACAGGGACTTGTCCTGGCGCGCCGACTGCTGCATCGCCTCGGCCATGGTCTGGCCCATCGTCTTCAAGGTGGCGATCGTGTGGCGCTGCACTTCCAGCGCCTGGATACTGCTGCGCAGCATGGCCGCGTTCAGGTTCAGCCACGATTCGACGGCCTTCAGGTCGCTGATCTTCTTGTCCAGGTCGTCCACGGACAGCGTGGGCGTGGCCAGGCCGGGCAGCGACATGCCGGGCACGCCCATGCTGCCCCACAGGTTTTTCACGAAGTCCAGCGTGTCCGTCATGGCGGCGGCGCCGGGGATATTCGGCATTTGCGGTGTGCTCATCATTGTCTCCTAACGTCCCGCTGGGATAGGCGGTGGGGCGACGCTTAGCGTAGCAGATTCCGGGCGTCACTGCGAAAAAGTTGTCAGTTCGTTCAAGGTGCAGCGAACGGCCCGGTTCCTCACCGATGGTTCGTTGTCATGGAACATCAGGATTCCGCCACTCGACGCAACATTTGTTGCCCTGAGTGCCTTGTCCCCTGACCGGGACCGCAACCGGCGTGTCGGGCTTGCCGAACCGTGGGGAGTTTCGGGCCGTCGCCGGGCACCTTTAGGGCTGTGCCCGCCATCGGCCTGGCCTGGCGGTGGGGCAACCGCCGCACCAGCCCGCCGATACCGGTTGACGGATGCGGCAAGGAAGCGCACCGTGGTTCCGGGTGCGCCCGATGCCGCCCTGTATGGCTGATGCCCCTTTCCGTCGTGGCAAGCCATCGTCGCGTCTCCATCTCGTTAGCCTGGTTCCTGATTACCTTCTTGTGAGGCTCCCTATGATGCACGACTTCTTGGCAAATAATGCCGATGAGCTGATCAAACGTTGTACCGCCAAAGTGGCAAAACGACCCCGGCGCAATGCCACCGAAAGCCAGTTGCGCAATGGCATCCCGATGTTTCTTTCTCAACTGACCCGGACACTGGAAGCGGAACAGGATGCGGGGTCCGGCGCGGGCGTGGCGATATCCGGCGCCTCCGGAGGCGATCATGCCAAATTGTCGGAAATGGGAGTCAGTGCGGCCGCTCATGGCAGTGCACTGCTGGCCCTGCACTACACGGTCGATCAGGTGGTACACGATTATGGCGATCTCTGCCAGGCCATCACCGACCTTGCGGTCGAGCGGGACGCGCCGTTCACCGTTGACGAATTCCGCACCTTGAACCGTTGCCTGGACGATGCCATCGCCGATGCCGTCACGGAATTCAGCGCCCAGCGCGACGCGTTTATCGCGAAGCAACAGTCGGCGGATGTGAACGAACGCCTCGGCTTCACGATGCATGAACTGCGCAATTCGCTGAGCGTCGCGATGATGGCGGCAAAGGCGATGGAAGCAGGCGCGCTGTCAATGACGGGCGCGACCGGCGCCGTGCTGAAACGCAGCCACGAGGCCATGAAGCGGCTCATCGCCGATTCGCTCGACGAAGTGCGCAGCAGGGGGACGTTGCAGGATCCGGACCGGATATTCTCATTGGCGGCCTTTATCGACGAAGCGCGTGAAGCGGCGCAACTGGAAGCAGACCGGCGCGGCAATGAACTGGCGGTGCCACCGGTCGACCCGGCACTGGGCCTGGAAGGGAACCGCGACGCGCTGCTTGCCGCACTGGCAAACGTGTTGAACAATGCCTTGAAGTTCACCCGTCCGCACACGCGGGTTTCGTTGACGACCCGTGTAGCAGGTGAGCGCATCCTGATCGAAGTGCGGGACCATTGCGGCGGGCTCCCAAGCGGCAATGCGGAGAAGATGTTCTCGCCGTTCACCCAGCGCGGCGAGGACAAGTCGGGATTGGGCCTGGGACTGGCAATTGCCCGGCAGAGCATCAGCGCCGACGACGGCCGCCTTACCGTCGAGAACTTCCCGGGCGTGGGCTGCGCGTTTACCATCGACCTGCCACGCCGCCTGCTGCCTTGAGCCTGGCCGGGTAGCAGGCACACCAGCCCGGGCTGCGAGCGCAGTCTGGGGCAACAGACGTTACACTAGCAGCATGACGTCTTCCTTCCTGTCCCGCTATCGCCGCGTCCTGGTGCTGGGCGCGGCCACCGTGGCCCTGCATTACCTGACGATCGACTGGCTGGCGGCGCGCATCGGCATGCGCTTCGATGCGCCGCAGGCGCCCGCCACCGTCAGCGCGCAGTTGCGGCTGGCGCTGCCCCAGCGCATCGAGGTGCCGGCCCCGGCGCCCAAGGCGGAGCCTGAACCCGTGCCCGAGCGGGCGAGCGAACCGGTGCCGCCGCCGCGCAAGAAAAGCGCTCCCGAACCGGCATCTGCGTCGTCCGACCAGGCAGCCGCGCCGGCCGAATCCGGCGGCACCATGCCCCCGGCCGATGGCGATGCTGCTGAGCAAGGCGGCGCGGCCGAACCGGCCCCTGCGCTACAATCGCCCGAGCCGCCCCCGGCTGCGCCGCCCGTGCC
>NZ_WNKZ01000050.1 GCF_009720835.1 Pseudoduganella buxea | reverse complement strand
GACGGGCGGGCGCACGCCGCTGCCCCACGCGCTGCAACTGGCGATGGAGACGTTGGCGCGCGCCGCCGGCATGCTGCCGCCGCTGCTGGTGCTGCTGACCGACGGCCGGGCCAACGTGCCCGTCCAGGCGGGCGGCGATCCCTGGCGCGAAACGCTGGCGCTGGCGGCACAACTGGCCGAGCGCCGCGTGCCGGCCCTCGTCATCGACACGGAAAACGGCTACCTGCGCCTGGGCCGGGCAGCGCAACTGGCGCAGGCACTGGGCGCCGAGTGCCTGGCGCTGGAACAACTGAACGGCGACAAGCTTGCGCTGACCATCCGCGCCCGCCTGTCAGCGAATTGACCAATGCCCTAGAGAACGCAATGGAGATGCAATGATCGTATGTATAGGGGCGGGACCGGGCGACACCGGCTACCTGACCCAGCGCGGTGCGCAACTGATCCGCGAGGCGGACGTCGTGGCCGGTTTCGATGCCGTGCTGGACGTCGTGCGCGCCCTGATTCCCGCCGGCGCCACCGTCATCAACATGAATTACCGCGACCAGGTGGCCCAGCTGGACAATGTGGCGCTGGAGCACCACGCCGGCAAGCGCTGCGCCGTGGTCCTCATGGGCGACATCCACTTCAGCGGCTTCCAGTACCTGGAACGGGTCGAGCGGGCCTGTGGTCACCCGGTCGAATCGCTGCCGGGCATCTCGTCGGCGCAGATCCTCGCTTCGCGCGCCCGCGTGTGCTTCGACGAGACCACCTTCATCACCTTCCACCGCCGGGGCGACCTGGCACCGTTCAAGCGCCACCTGGTGCACGTGCTGCAGGACGGCCGCAACGCCATCGTGATTCCCTGCCCGTGGGACGAAGCCCGCTCGTTCATGCCCTGGCATATCGCCGCCTACCTGATGGAACAGGGCATTTCGCCCGACCATCCGACCGAGGTGTGGGAGAACCTGACGCGCGGCGAAGCGGAGTGGCACGGCACGCTGGCCGAGTGCGCCGGGCACCGCTGCTCGGACATGAGCATCATGCTGGTCCGCACTCTGGCGCCGATGGCCAGCCAGATCGAGCCGGCGCCATGAACGCGCTGCTTTCGACCAGCGCGCGCTCCGGCATCGTCATCGCCGGCCACGGCAGCCGCGATCCGGACGCCGTACGCGAGTTCGAGTCGCTGGTGATGCTGATCAAGGAGCGCGCATCGCAGGACGTCGTCACGCACGGCTACCTGGAGTTCTCCACGCCCACCATCGGCGAAGCGGCCCAGGCTTGCGTTGCCGAAGGGGCGGACCAGGTGGCGCTGGTGCCGGCCGTGCTGCTGGCGGCGCGCCATGCGAAGAACGACATGCCCGTCGAGATGCTGGCACTGGCGCGCGATTTTCCGGACAAGGACTTCCACTTCGGTGCGCCGATGAGCCTGGACCCGAAGCTGCTGCAGCTGGCCCAGGAACGCATCGTCGAGGCCGAAGGCACGTCGCCCCGCACGGTACGCCGGCAGGATACCTGCCTCGTCGTCGTCGGACGCGGCACCACGGACCCGGACGCGAACGGCGAGGTGGCCAAGCTGGCGCGCATGCTGGAAGAGGGCATGGGCTTCGGCGCAGCCTATGTCTGCTACTCCGGCACGGCGCAGCCGCTGGTGGCGGACGGCCTGCGCCGCGCGGCCCGCCTCGGCTACGAGCGCATCGTCGTGCTGCCCTTCTTCCTGTTCGACGGCGTGCTGGTCAAGCGCATCTATGCGGCGGCGGACGCGCTGTGCGAGCGCGAACCGGGGCTGGAAGTGCTGAAGGCGAAGTACTTCGGCGCCCATCCGCTGGTGGCGGACGTGCTGATCGACCGGGCCCGCGAAGCCGTGGCGGGGCGGGCGGCGATGAACTGCTCGCTGTGCAAGTACCGCGTGCAGATCGTCGGCTTCGAGCAGCAGGTGGGCGAGCCGCAGCGCGCCCACCACCTGGCCGTGCGGGGCCTGTCGGCACAAGCGGCGCCCGTGCCGGCGCCGGCGGCGTATGGCAAGTACGTGCCGCACCCGATCGAGGCGGAGAGCTTTCGCATCATCGCGGCCGGGCGCGACTGGTCGGCCTTCCCGCCGGAGCAGCTCACCGTCCTGCAGCGCATCGTCCATACGTCCGGCGACTTCGATGCCGTGGACGACCTGTACTTCTCGCCCGGCGTCATCGACAGCGGCATCCGCGCGCTGCTGCGCTGCAAGCGCGTGGTGACGGACGTGACGATGGTGCAGACGGGCCTGAAGCGCGCGCTGCTGGAGGAACTGGGCATCGACACGTGGTGCGGCGTGCATGACCGGGAAACCCACCTGATGGCGGAACAGCACGGCATCACGCGCGCGGCCGCGGGCATCCGGCGCGGCTGGGAAAAGTTCGGCAACGACGTCGTCGTGGCCATCGGCGACGCGCCCACGGCCATCGTCGAGGCGGTGCGGCTGATCCGCGACCATGGCTGGCGCCCGCAGCTGGTGATCGGCCTGCCCGTCGGCTTCGTCGGCACGCGCGAGAGCAAGGACGAACTGCGCCGCTGCCTGCAGGTGCCCCGCATCACCAACAGCGGCACGCGCGGCGGCTCGCCATGGGCGGCCAGCGTCGTCAACGGCCTCCTGATCGACGCGCTGAACGGGCTCGCCGCCAGTGGAGCCGGCTGAACGGATTGCCGTCGACCTGGCCGTGCCGGCCATGAACGGCCTGCGGCGGGGCCGCACCACGGGCAGTTGCGCGACAGCTGCCGTCAAGGCGGCGCTGCTCCTGCTGCTGCGGGGGGAACGGCACGACTCGGTCGATATCGACCTGCCGGACGGCGTGCACTACCTGGCCGTGCCGATCCAGCGGGTGGAGCGGCAGGGCGCCCAGGCCAGGGCCGAAGTGCTGAAGGACGGCGGCGACGATCCGGACAACACGCACGGCGCCACCATCTTCGCGCAAGTGCGGCGCAACGACGTGGGCCAGGTGCGTTTTTTCGCCGGGCGCGGCGTCGGCACGGCCACCGCGCCGGGCCTGCGCGTGGCGGTCGGCGAGCCCGCCATCAACCCGGTGCCGCGCCAGATGATGCGCGCCGTGGTGGCCGAACTGCTGGGGGAGGGCGCCGGCATCGACCTGACCATCGGCTGCGAGGAAGGTGAAGTCATCGCCCGCAAGACCTTCAACCCGCGCCTGGGCATCGTCGGCGGCATTTCGATCCTGGGCACGTCCGGCATCGTCGAACCGATGTCGCTGGCGACGTGGATCGCCTCCGTCGAAGTGTACGTGCGGGTGGCGCTGGCGGGCGGGCAGCCGAAGGTGGCTTACCTGCCGGGGAAGATCGGGCGCGAGTTCGCGCGCGACGCGCTGGGCCTGCCGGAGAAGCGCACGGTGCAGATTGCCAATTTTCTCGGCGACGCGCTCGATTTCACGGAGCGGGCCTTGCGGGAAGAGGGCCGCATGCTGGACGAACTGTGGCTGGCAGGCCACCCGGGCAAGCTGGCCAAGGTGCTGGACGGGCACTGGGACACCCACTCGTCGAAAAGCACGATGGCGATGGGGGGCGTGGCGCGGGTGGCAGGGCAGTGGGGTTATGGGCCGCACATGGTGCGGCAAATCGACGAGGCAAATACGGTGGAAGCAGCAATGGACATACTGAAGCAGGAACCCGGCGCCGGGGCATTCTGGCGCGAAGTCGAACGGCGCATTGGCGCGCTGGCGCACGCGCGCGCGCCGTCGGTGCGCAAGCTGGAAGTACGGCTGTTCGACCTGGCCGGCAATCTCCTGGGGGCCGGGCAATGACTGGTCTTGGCACCTTCTGGGGCGTGGGCGTCGGCCCGGGCCCGGCCGGCTACCTGCCGATCGCCGCGCTGGAGGCGTTGCGCCAGGCGGACCTGGTGTACGCGCCGCGCGCCCGCGGCGTGGCCGACTCGGTGGCGCTGCAATGCCTGGCCGGCACGGGCTTCGCCCCCAAGCCCGAGCAGCTGCGCGAGATCGAATTCAATATGGACCCGGACCGCGATGTGCTGAGCGAGCATTACGCGGCGCTGGCCGACACGATTGCGGCGGAACTGCGCGCGGGGCGTAACGTGGCGTACCTGACCATCGGTGATTCGCTGACGTATTCCACCTACGGCTACGTGCTGGCGGCGCTGCGTGCGCGGATTCCGGAGCTGCCCCAGCGCACCTTCCCCGGTGTGACCAGCTACGCCGCTGCGGCCGCCGCGCTGGCCTGGCCGCTGGGCGAAGGCAAGGAGCGCGTACTGATCCTGCCATGCCCGGACACGCCGGAAGAACTGCGGCGCGAGATCGAGACCCACGACATCGTCGTCTTGATGAAGGTGGGCGCACGCCTGCCATGGGTACTGGACCTGCTGCGCGACATGGATATCGCCCGCCACTGCGCCTTCGCGCGCCGCATCGGCCTGCCCGGCGAACTGCTGTCCGACGATGTCGGGGCCCTGGTGGCGGACGATGCGATGGGCTACCTGGCCACCCTGCTGGTGCGCCGCACCGCACGAAAGGAACGTTGACATGAAGGTGTATTTCATCGGTGCCGGCCCCGGCGCCGCCGACCTGATCACCCTGCGCGGCGCCCGCCTGCTGGGGGAGGTGAGCATGGTGCTGTATGCCGGCTCGCTGGTGCCCGTGGCCATGCTGGAGCATTGCAAGCCGGGCGCGGAACTGATCGATACGGCCCAGCTGGACCTGGAGCAGCAGCAGGCCT
Organism: Pseudoduganella buxea; assembly: GCF_009720835.1. Classification (GTDB taxonomy): domain Bacteria; phylum Pseudomonadota; class Gammaproteobacteria; order Burkholderiales; family Burkholderiaceae_D; genus Rugamonas; species Rugamonas buxea. The sequence goes on along the minus strand of NZ_WNKZ01000050.1, from coordinate 39,500 downwards.
GCTACGTGCGCGCCCGCGACGCCGGCATCGACGTGGTGCGCCTGCATTCGGGCGACCCTGCCATCTACGGGGCCACGGCCGAGCAGATGCGCCGGCTCGACGCCCTGGGCATCGCCTATGAAGTGGTGCCGGGCGTGTCCTCGTTCACGGCGGCGGCGGCGGCCATCAGCGCCGAGCTGACCAAGCCGGAAGTGTCGCAAAGCGTCATCCTGACGCGGGTATCGGGCCGCGCATCGGCCGTGCCGGAGCTGGAATCGATCGCCCGGCTGGCCGAGCACCGCGCCACGATGTGCATCTTCCTGTCCGGCCCGCACCTGAAGAAGATCGTCACGGACCTGCTGCAGCACTACCCGCCCGAGACGCCCGTGAGCCTGGTGCACCGGGCCAGCTGGCCCGAGCAGCGCGTCTACCAGGGCACCCTGGGCACGGTGCTGGAGGAAACCAGGCGGGGCGCGTGGAACCTGACGACGATGATGCTGGTCGGCGCCGCGCTGGACCGGAGCATCGCCGCCGAGTCGAGCCTGTACTCGAAGGACTTCACGCACCTGTTCCGTGTCGTGGCCAAGCAGAAGGACGTTGCTTGAACGGCGAACCGGGCATCTGGCTGGTGCGCGCCGAAGGCGAGGCACTCGCCGCGCGCTTGCAGGAATCGCTCGGCGGTACCGTGTACCGGCCCTGGCTGGATGCGGCAACGCCGCAGAAAGCGCAATTCGCCGCGCGCTGGCCGATGCATGCGCAGTGGGTGCTGATCGGCGCCACCGGCATCGCCGTGCGTTTTCTCGACGGCCTGACGAACGACAAGCGCAGCGACCCTGCCCTGGTCGTGATCGACGAGGGCGCGCGCCACGCCATCGCGCTGCTGGGCGGCCATGAGGGCGGTGCGAATGCGCTGGCCGGCCGGGTCGCCAACGCCGTCGGCGCCGTGCCGGTGGTGACGACGGCCACCGAGGCCGTCAAGCCGCTGACGGTGGGCATCGGCTGCCGCAAGGGCGTGCCGGCCGATCGCATCGAAGCCGCCGTGCGCCACGCCCTGGCACTGGCGGGGCCGTTCGGCATGGCCGACGTGCGCGAGCTGGCGACGGTGGATTTGAAGGCGGACGAGCCGGGGTTGCTGGCGTTTGCGGGCCAGCACGGCGTGCCGCTGCGCGTGTTCGCGCGCGCTACGCTGGCCGCGCGCGGCTGGGTCACGCGCCCGTCCGACTGGGTGCGGCAGAACGTGGGCGTCGATGGCGTGTGCGAGCCGTGCGCCTTGCTCGCTTCGCCGCGCGGCGCGCTGGTGGTACCGAAAACGGCGATGGACGGCGTGGCCGTGGCCATCGTCCGTGACCAATTTGAACTGAACAGGATGGAACAACAATGAGTGGTGTGCTGAATCTGGTCTCGGTGGGACCCGGCTTCGAGGACCTGATCGCGCCGCGGGCCGTGGCGGCCCTGCGCGGCAGTGCCGTGATCGTGGCGTATGAGCTGTACCTGCGGTGGATCGCGCCCCATATCGAGGGCAAGGAAATCCATTCGCCGCCGCTGACGCAGGAACGGGAACGGGCCCTGCTGGCGATCGAACACGCCCGCGCGGGCCGCACGGTGGCCCTGGTGTCGAGCGGCGATATCGGCATCTATGCGATGGCCGCGCTGGCCTTCGAGGAAATGCGCGAGGACGATACGTACGACGTCAACGTGGTGCCGGGCATTACGTCGGCCAACGCCTGCGCCTCGCTGCTGGGCTCTCCGCTGTCGCACGATTTCGCCACCTTGAGCCTCTCCGACCTGCTGTGCCCATGGGAGTGGATCGAGCACCGGGCCCGCCATATCGCCCAGGCCGACCTGGCCTGCGTCATGTACAACGTGCAGAGCGCCAGCCGGCAGCAGGGCGTCTACCGCGTGCTGGAACTGATGCTGGAGTCGAAGGCGCCATCGACCCTGTGCGGCGTCGTGCGCAATGCCTACCGGCCGGACCAGCAGGTGGCGATCCACCGGCTGGACGAGCTGCCCGGCCTGAAGTTCGACATGCTGACCTCCCTCGTCATCGGCAACCGCTTCACGGCGCGCAAGCGGGGCTGGATCTACACGCCCCGTGGCTACAACGACTGGACCCAGGCGCCGGGCGCGGCGCAGGACATCGCGCTGCCGCAAGGCGCGGCCTGGGTCTTCTCCGGCACGGGCGACGGCAATGCGCTGGCGGCCAGCCTGGCGGCGAAAGCGGCCATGCCCGTCGTGGTATCGGCCGCCAGCGACCACGGCGGGGCGATTGCCCGCCAGGACTGCCCCGGCGCGACCGTGTGGGCCGGCCGCCAGGGCGTGGAAGCGCGACGCCAGGCACTGCAGGCCAACGGCGCGCGCGTGCTGGTCGACGCAACCCATCCGTATGCCAGCGCCATGTCCGAGCAGCTGATCGGCCTGTCGCGCGAACTGGGCATTCCCTACCTGCGCTACCAGCGCCCCGCCAGTTTCGCACCCGCCGACGGCACCTTGTGCGCCTCGATGGCGGAAGCGGCCGAACGGGCCGTCGCGCATGGCCGGCGCATCTTCCTGGCGACGGGTTCGAAGGACGTGGCCACCTTCCTCGGCACGCCCGGCGCAGGTGAGCGCGAATGGTTCGTGCGCCAGACGGCCGAACCGGCACTGATCGAGCGCACCATCGCGCAAGGCATTCCCCGCGAGCGCATCTGCGCCATGCAGGGGCCGTTCTCGGCCGGCTTCAACCTGGCCCTGTGGCGCGACTGGGGCATCGATACCGTCGTCACGAAGGATTCCGGCGACGCCGGCGGCTACCGCGCCAAGGTGGCGGCGGCGCGCGAGCTGGGCATCGCCCTGTTCGTCGTCGCGCGTCCGCAGCTGGACTATCCGGCCACCGTCGCCGATGCCGATGACGTGCTGCGCCAGCTGGAGGGAGGCGCGGCATGACGGCCGCCGCTCCCATCCCCGTCACCATCGTCACGGGCTTCCTCGGCGCCGGCAAGACCACCTTGCTGCGCGGCCTGATCGAGCGGCGCCAGACGCGCCGGCTGGCCCTGATGATCAACGAGTTCGGCGAGATTTCCGTCGACGGCGCCCTGGTGCGCGCAGCCAGCGAGGGCGACGCCCACGTGCAGATCGAGGATTTCGCCCACGGCCTGATCGCCTATGGCGACGACACGCGCTTCGTGCCGGCCATGCAGGCGCTGGCGCGGCGCCGGGCCAATGTCGACCATGTGCTGATCGAAACGTCCGGCCTTGCGCTGCCGACGGCGGCAATGGCCCTGCTGCAGGGCGCGGACCTGGCGGCGGATTTCGTGCTGGACGCCACGCTGGCCGTGGTCGATACGCCGCTGCTGCTGTCCGGCGCCTTCGAGCACGGCGCCGAAGCCGATGCCGCGGCCACCATGTTCGACCAGCAGCTGGAATTTGCCGACGTGGTGGTGCTGAACAAGATCGACGGCCTGGACGAAGCGGCGCTGCTGGAGGCCGAGACGCGCGTGCGCCGGCGCGCGCCGAACGTGCGTTTCCTGGAACTGGCCTACAACGCGCAGCTGGACATCCGCCTCGCGCTGGGACTGCGGCTGCACCAGGGCACGCGCACTGACCATGGCCACACGTTCGCGCCGCTGCCCGATGCGAATGCGACGCCGCTGGCCAGCCAGTACCGGCTGAACGGCCACGCCCATTCCGGCCTGGCGGCGCACAGCCACGGCCTGGCCACCCACAAGCATTTCCATGAGCAGGACCCGGGATGGTTGTCGTTCGTGCTGCGCAGCGATGCGGAGCAAGAGGTCGAGCCCCTGACGGCGGCGCTGGTGGACGTGGCCAAGGCCCAGCCGGTCCTGCGCTGCAAGGGCCACGTGCGCGTGCAGGATCGCTCGGTGCTGGTGCAGGGCGTGCGCACGCGCGTGGCGGTCAGCCCGGACGCGGCCGCCGGCAACGCAGCACGCCGCTCGCAGCTGGTCTTTATCGGTTACCACATCAGCCGCGCCCAGGTGGCCGCGCTGCTGTCGGCCGGCACGGGTACGACCTGGCGCTGATGGCCGAGACACTTACTTATTCATTTCACAAGGAGCAAGCATGACGTTCAATTCTTCCCCTGCCGCACGCGGCGCGGCCACCCTGGCCCTGCTGGCCTGGAGCGGCGCGGCAATGGCCCACCCCGGGCACCCCGAAGGGGCGCTGGCTGGCCTGCTGCACCCGTTGACGGGGCTCGACCACGTGCTGGCGATGCTGGCCGTGGGCCTGTGGGCAAGGCAGCTGGGCGGCCAGGCCCGCTGGCTGCTGCCGGCCAGCTTCGTCGCGTTCCTCGCCGTCGGCGGCGCGCTGGGCATGGCGGGCGTGGGCCTGCCGCTGGTGGAGGCCGGCATCGTCACGTCCGTGCTGATCCTCGGTGTGCTGATCGGCTTTGCCGTCAACATGGCGGCGCTGCCGGCGGCGGCCATCGTCGGCGCCTTCGCCCTGTTCCACGGCTTCGCCCACGGCCTCGAGATGCCGCAGGCGGGCAGCGCGTGGACCTACGCGGCCGGCTTCATCGCCGCCAGCGCCGCGCTGCACGGCGCCGGCCTGTGGCTGGGCCGCTTTGCCCCGGCACGGGGCGCGTGGCTGCGCGGCAGCGGCGCCGCCATTTCGCTGGCCGGGGTGTGGCTGGCGCTGGGCGCGTAAGGGATCGAACCCCAAGGCGGGCCGCTGCGCGTCCGGAGTCGGACCCGCAGCGAACGGTCGCTGGTGGCATTCAGTCGGGATCACGCTCGAACGCCCGGGTTCGAGCGGGCAATCCGTACGAGTCGCGGCGCTGTCGCGTGCCCCGTGGGCCGCCGCACGCCTGAGGCAAAGCGCGGGCTGCCGCGACCAGCGCAGCGTCTGCGATACGAGTTTTGCTCTACACTTCCCTCGACCCGGTCGTCGCGTATATGCCCGGCGTGCGGCCGGTCCGGGCGTTGGGTGCCGTCGAAGCCACCGTGCTGGAGGCATCCGCGTGCTGCACCGGCGCGGCGGTATACCGTCCGCTCCGATAACCCGGCATCAATCCTCGAATGGAGATCTGGAAAACATGAATTTGAGCACGCTCGGCCTTGCCACCACTTTCTCGCTGGCCCTGTTCGCGTCCGCCGCTGCCCCAGCGGCCGCGGCCGCGCCGGCCACTGCTTCCGCGACCGGCGGCCTGCCTTTCGAGGCCAAGCCGGTCGGCACATTCAAGAGCCCCTGGGCCATGGCATTTCTGCCGAACGGTAATGTGCTGGTGTCACAAAAGGAGGGCACGATGACCCTGCTCGATCCCGCAACCGGTACCAGGCGGACAGTGTCCGGTACCCCCGCCGTCAGCAGCAAGGGCCAGGGCGCGCTCATGGACATCGTGCCCGCTCCCGATTTCGCGGCCAGCAAGCGGCTCTACTTCAGCTACTCCGAGGCGGGCCCCGGTGGCGACAGCCGGGTCGTGCTCGCCAGCGCGACGCTGGATCAGGCAGGCGGCACGCTCAAGGATACAAGGGCCATTTTCCGCGGCCAGGATGCATCGACGGGCGGACACTATTCGGGCCGGATCAGCTTCTCGCCGGATGGCAAGTATCTCTTCTTCACCAGCGGCGACCGCCAGCTGCTCGATCCGGCGCAGGACCCCAGGTCGACCTTGGGCAAGGTGCTGCGCCTGAACCTCGACGGCACGCCGGCCGCCGGCAATCCGCTCGCGGCCAAGGGCTTTCATGCAGCCGTCTGGTCGTATGGCCACCGCAACCTGCTGGGCATCGCCTTCGACAGGCAGGGGCGCCTGTGGGAAATGGAGATGGGCCCGCGCCATGGCGACGAGATCAACCTGATCAAGCCAGGCCTCAACTATGGCTGGCCGAGGGCATCGAACGGCAGCCACTATGACGGCCGGGATATCCCCGACCACGCGCCTGGCGACGGCTTCGAGGCTCCGAAGGTGTCGTGGAATCCTGCCATTTCGCCAGGTGGCCTCGCTTACTACGATGCGGACCTGTTCCCGAAGTGGAAAAATTCCCTCTTCATCACCGGTCTGTCGGGCAAGTCACTGGACCGCATCGCCCTCGACGGCGAGAACGCGACCAAGGCGGACCATTGGGACATGGGCGAACGCATCCGCGCCGTGCGCACCGGGCCGGATGGTGCGCTCTGGCTGCTGGAAGACGGTCCGAGCGGCCGGCTGCTGGTGCTGACACCGAAGAGGTAAGCCAGCGGAGGCTGCGTGGTGCGGGCATGCCACTATTTGGCTCAAACGCCATGCCTCCCCAGCTCCAGCTTGGCAATAGCATTGCGGTGCACTTCGTCCGGGCCGTCGGCCAGGCGCAGGGTGCGGTTGGCGGCCCACTGGTAGGCCAGCGGGAAGTCGCCCGACACGCCGGCCGCGCCGTGGGCCTGGATGGCCCAGTCCAGCACGTCCTGCGCCACGTTGGGTGCCAGCACTTTGATCATCGCGATCTCGGCTTGGGCCGACTTGTTGCCGACTGTGTCCATCAGCCACGCCGCCTTCAGGGTCAACAGGCGTGCCGTGTCGATGCGGATGCGGGCCTCGGCGATGCGCTCGCGCCACACGCCCTGTTCGGACAGGCGCTTGCCGAAGGCCACGCGCGCGTTCAAGCGGCGGCACATCAGCTCCAGCGCCCGTTCGGCCACGCCGATGGCGCGCATGCAGTGGTGGATGCGGCCCGGTCCCAGGCGGCCCTGGGCGATCTCGAAACCCCGCCCTTCGCCCAGCAACAGGTTCGCCGCCGGCACGCGCACGTTCTCGAAGCGGATCTCGCAGTGGCCGTGGGGCGCGTCGTCGTAGCCGAACACGGGCAGCGGACGCACGATGGTGATGCCCGGCGTGTCGGCGGGGACGAGGATCATCGACTGCTGCTGGTGGCGCGGAGCGTCCGGGTCCGTCTTGCCCATGACGATGAAGAGCTTGCAGCGCGGGTCGCCCGCGCCGGAGATCCACCATTTGTGGCCGTCGATGACGTAGTCGTCGCCATTCCGGACGATGGCCGTGCCGATATTGGTGGCGTCCGACGAGGCCACGCCGGGCTCCGTCATCGCGAACGCCGAGCGGATCTCGCCGCGCAGCAGGGGTTCGAGCCATTCGGCCTTGTGCGCCTCGCTGGCATAGCGCTCCAGGGTTTCCATATTGCCCGTGTCGGGCGCGGCGCAGTTGAACACCTCCGGCGCCCACGGCACCCGGCCCATGATCTCGCACAGGGGCGCGTAGTCCAGGTTCGACAGGCCTTCCGGGGCGCGGGGCGAGCGGGGCAGGAACAGGTTCCACAAACCCTGTGCGCGCGCCAGCGGTTTCAGTTCCTCGATCAGCGCGGTGGGCAGCCAGCGGTTGCCCTGGGCGCGGCCGTTCTCGTCGACCTCGGCGTAGAAGGCGTTTTCACGGGGGTAGATGTGCTGGTCCATGAAGGCCAGCAGCCTGGCCTGCAGTTCGGTGCAGCGTGCGGAATACTCGAAGTCCATGCCGTCCCCTTAAGCGATTGATTTGCCCTGGGCGTAGGCCCAGGCCAGTTCGGCCATCGGCCGCGCCATCTTGCCCGACTCCAAGGCCTGGGCGCTGGCGGCGGTGCCGTCCACATAGCGCTTCATGATGCCCTGCATGATGCTGGCCAGGCGGAACATATTGAAGGCCAGGTAGAAGTTGAAGTCCTGCAGGCGGATCGTGCGGCCCGTGCGCTCGGCGTAGCGGGCGATGTATTCCTGCTGCGACGGGATGCCCAGCGCGGCAAGGTCCAGACCGGCGATGCCGCGGAACTGGCCCGGCTCGATGTGCCAGCTCATGCAGTGGTAGCTGAAGTCGGCGAAGGGGTGGCCCAGGGTCGACAGTTCCCAGTCCAGCACGGCCAGGATGCGCGGCTCGGTGGGGTGGAAGATCATGTTGTCGAGCCGGTAGTCGCCATGGACGATGGCCGTGTCGTCGCCCGGTGGAATATGCGCGGGCAGCCAGGCAATCAGCTGGTCCATCGCGTCGATGGTTTCCGTCTGCGAGGCCACGTACTGCTTGCTCCACCGTTCGATCTGGCGGCCGAAATAATTGCCGGGCTTGCCGTAGTCGGCCAGGCCGATGGCGGCGTAGTCGAACGTGTGCAGCTGGGCGATGACCCGGTTCTGCTCGTCGTAGATGGCGGCCCGCTCGGCCGGCGTCATGCCGGGCAGCGCCTGGTCCCACAGCACGCGGCCCTCGACGAACTCCATCACGTAGAAGGCGCGGCCGATGACGTCCTCGTCCAGGCACAGCGCGTACTGGCGGGGCGCCGGGAAGCCGGCCTTGTTCAGCGCGTCCATCACGCGGTATTCGCGGTCCACGGCGTGGGCCGACGGCAGCAGCTTGGCGGCCGGCGCCGGCTTGGTGCGCAGCACGTAGCGGGCCTCGCCGATGGCCAGCTTGAAGGTGGGGTTGGACTGGCCGCCCTTGAACTGGGTGGCGGTGAGCTCGCCAGCGGCGGGGTAGCCGTCCACGTGCGCGCGCAGCCACCGGTCCAGCGCGGCCGTGTCGAAGCGGTGCCGCTCCGACACGGGCTTGGTGCCCATGAATTCCTCGAACATGCAGTCTCCTGTGAATTGTTGTCTCAGGATTCTAGCGCGGAAGTGCCGGAAGAGCGAACGGGCGTGCTATTTATTTTTCGGCAGCGTTCAGGCCTGGGCCGCCGTGACGTCGTAGCGGTTCGGCTTGCCTTCCTGGACCATGAACACGATCAGCACGATCCAGCCGATCACGGGCACCAGTCCGAGCAGCTGCCACCAGCCGCTGCGGCCCGTATCATGCAGGCGGCGGCAGCCGGCCGCCAGCGACGGCACGATCGTGGCCAGGTTGACGACGATGGCAAGATTGTTGCTGACCATGCCGACGAGCAGGGACGCAATCCAGCAGGCCAGCACGAACCACCAGTATTCCGAGCGGGTGGCGACGCCGTCGAAGGTGGCGTATTTGTTGAAGCAGGTGGTAATCGATTCGGTGAAGGTCATGGCGCTCGCGGTGCCTGGCGGCAGGTGGTTGAATGAACCGGCAACATACCACGGCGGCAGGCTTGCAAAATACACACATTCTCACCGGCGCCGGCCTTCCTAGGCGCTCCTGCGCGACTTCAGGTACTGCGCCAGCAACTGCTCCATCGTCGTGCTGCGCGTGTCCGGGTGCAGCGGCGCCGGCGGCGCGAAGTTCGAGAAGCGCACCACCCAGTCGGCCGGCGCGCTGCCCACGTCGAGGGCGTTGATGCAGCCGGGCGCCTGCGCCAGGTTGCCCAGGAACAGGCGCTGCCCCGTCAGCGCATACGACAGGATGGCGCGATTGACGCCCCCGTGCAGCACCAGCAGCACCGTGTCCCAGGCCGGATCGGCGCGCAGGCGCGCCAGCGCGGGAAACACGCGGTCTATCAGCTCGGCCACGGATTCGCCGCCGAGGAAGCGTTTGTGTTCGGCCACCAGGCCGTCGAAGGCGCCCGTGAAGGCCTCGTGCAGGTCGGCGTCGGCAATGGCGGACAGCCGGCCGCCGCGAATTTCCACCAGCTCCGGCCATTGTTCGATGTCGATGGCCTGGCCCGTCTCGGCCAGTACCCGCTGCGCCGTCTCGACGGTGCGGGGCAGGCCCGACACGACGACCCGGTCGAAGCGCAGGCCCTGGGTGGCGAAGGCCCGGCCGGCGCTGGCGGCCTGGGCGCGGCCGTCCTCGTTCAGGGGCACCGTCTCGGGCAGGAAGGGCTTGCCGGCGGCATCGAAGTAGGTGACGCTGCCGTGGCGCATCAGGTAGATACGGCGGCGGCCGGACAGGGGCGCCGGCATCAGAAGAAGACCGCCGTGCGGGTGATGATGGTGCCGTTGTTCGTGTAGGGGCCGGTGGCGCGCACGGCGCCGCTGTCGGCCTTGCCGTCGTCGAGCTTGGAGTCGAGCTGCTCGGAGAAGGTGTCGGGCAGGTTGTCGAAGCGGATGCCGTTGCCACCCCGGTTGCCGACGACGTCGTTGAAGACGTAGACGGCGCCGCCCTGGGCGCTCGTCATGAAGTCGGTGGTGCCGTTGAACGAGCCCGTGATGAAGCCGCCCAGCGCCAGGTGCTGGGGTGCCAGCTGGTATTCGGCGATCTGGCCGTCGCCGTTGCCGTTGCCGCTGGCGCCGGGCACGTGGGCGATGGCCTGGGCGTCGTCGCCGGGCAGGGCGCGGAATTTATCCTGGTAGGCATTGACGGCCGCCTGCAGCGACGTCGATTGCTGGATCACGTTCTTCACCTTGGCGTTGTCGATCAGGCTCTGCCCCTTCAACACCCCGCCCAGCAGCAGTCCGATGATGACCAGGACGATGGCGATTTCCACCAGGGTGAAGCCGGCACCTGCCTTGGTGCGAAGTTGGGGTCGTGACATGTAAGAACTCCATTTTGCAGATTCCACGTATCTTACTAGGCGGCAGGCGATTGCGCAGCAGAAACAGTGTGGCGGGTCATCGCTGCCGCTCCAGCGCTTCCAGCCGGCGTTGCAGGAAGCGCAGTTCGGCCGGATCGCGCACGTCGCCGCCCTGCAGCAGCGCCCCCGCGACGGTGCGCGCCGCCTCCAGCTCACCCATATCCTGCAGCACGAAGATTTCCAGTTCCCGGGCCCATGGCGGCGCCTGCGGCGCCAGCGTCCGCACGGCCCGGGCGTAGCGCTGCGCCCGCGGCAAGTCGTGCAGCCGGTGCCGGGCCAGCAGGGCCGCCTGCACCATCCACGGCCAGCGCCGGGCCGGGTCGGCAGCAAAGGCCTGCTCGACGAAATCGAGCATGATGCGCAGCCGGGCCGGATCGGGCACGGCGCCGTACACCCCCGTTGCCGCGGCCAGCGGATACTGGCTGCGCGGGTCCAGCAGCAGCGCGCCCCGCAGCCAGCCAACCACGCGGCCGTAGTCGAGGGCATGCAGCGGTTGACTGGCGCCGGCCTGTTCGTCCCATGCCTGCAGCGACAGCATCAGCACCCGGGCCAGGGCGGCATCGTCGCCCAGGCTGGCAAGGCGCAACAGGGGCGGAGGTGGCGCTGGCGGCAGGGCGGCCGCGACGGGCCGGGCAGCGGGCCGGATGGCCTGCCAGCCGATGTGCGCGGCCAGCGCGCCGGCCAGCAGGAGACCGATCCATCGGGGAGCGGGCCGCAGTGCCATCAGAATTGCCTGCGGTACAAGTCGAACAGGCTGGCGGCCAGCAGCAGCAGCAGCGCCAGGACGGTCTGGACCAGCACGGCTCCCAGGTCCGACGGCGTACCGGTGCCGTACAGCAGCCACTCGGTGCGGGCGAAGCCATCCAGCCGCGGCAACAGCCAGGCCACGACGTCCGTGGCAAGCGCCAGCAGGCGCGTGCCTGCGTCACGGGCGGTCGTGTCACCCAGCAGCTGCAGGGCCGTCAGGCTGCGCGCCAGTGCGTAGAAACCGAACGTGGCGCAAAGGGCCGGTGCCACGTTGCCCAGTCCCAGCGCGCAGAAGGTGGCGAAAGCGGCGACGATCCACAGCTCGCACAGCAGTGTCGCGGCCCACAGCAGGGCCGGCCAAAGGGAGGTCGTCGCGGGCAGCAGGATGGCCAGCGCCAGCAGCGCCGGCAGCAGGGCAACGGCGCCGAAGCCGGCCAGGCGGCCGCACAGCCAGGCGGCGCGGGCAATGGGCAGGGTCAGCAGCTGCTCAGCCTGCTTGTCCTGGGCTTCGCGTACCGTACCGGCCACGGCCAGCGTGGCGACGATGCCGGCCGTGGCCAGGCGCAGCAGGGCCGCCAGCAGTGCCAGCCGGGTCGGGCCGGCCTCGACCAGCGCCACGCCATGCAGGAACACAGCCAGCGCCGCGGCAACGGCCGCCAGCCCGGCCAGCAGCCACGGCAGCTGGCTGCGCCACGCCTCCAGCACGGTGGCGGCAGCGATGGCGCGCACGGCACGCAAGGTGCCCCAGCGGGGCATGCGCGACCCGTCCCTCATGGCAGGCGTTGCGCTGCCACCATCCGGTTGAACAGGATGTTGGGCGAAAGCCACAGTACGATATCGTCGTATGGCCCGCCCGGGGTGGCGGGATTGTCGCTGGCGTCGCGTCCGACGAAGGCTGACCCGTCCGTGATGGTGTTGGCACGCTCGTCGGCATGATTGGCGGGGGCCGGGGCGGTCCGGATGCCCAGCTCGCTGAAACCGCCGTAGCCGTTGCGCCCGGACGACAGCAGCACGGCGGGAATATCGCCCGGTGCCGTGGCCGCCACCAGGTTGCCGGCGGCGTCGCGGGTGGCGATCGTGATGTCGCGCGGCGTATTGAGCCGGAAGCGCGTCGCACTGTCCGTGAAGCCGGGCGAGACGCTGTACAGGTAGAGGTGGCCCCAGCTGTCGAGCCGGTTCACGCCCAAGGTGGCCCATGGCAGGAAGCCGATGCGGCGCCCGCCCGTACAGTCGTCGCCGGCCCGGTCTTCCAGGCCGCTGGCGGCGGACGCGGCGGGGCAGGGCAGGTAACCGTTCAGCACGGCAAAACCCATCAGCGCTTCGCGCGCCTCTTCCATTGCCCGGCGCGTGTCGGCGATGCGGCGCTGTTCCAGCTGGGTCGAGATGGGCGAGATCAGGCCGCCGATCAAGAGCCCGACGACGATCAGCACGACGGCCACTTCGACCAGGGTAAAGCCTTCCAGGCGTGCGCGGGGGGCATGCATGGCGGTCATGGCAGCGTCCTGGCCGCGGCCATCCTGTCGTACAGCCTTTGCAGCGGCAGCGCGACCACCACGTCGTCGAACGGCCCGCCCGGTGCGCGCGGATCGGCGCTGGCGGGGCGCTGGACGAATTCCAGCACCCCCTCGTCGTTGCCGAGTTCGTCGATATTGGCACGGGCGCCATTGGCCTGGGGCCGGCCGTCGGCGCCCGTGCCGAGATTGTCGCGGCCCTGGGAGAACACGACGGCCGGTGCGCAATCCGTGGCCAGGGTGCAGGTTTCCTGGCCGACCACGTAACGCAGCGCGCCATTGCCGTCGCGCGACAGCAGCCGTTTCGTCGGCACCGAGGAAAGACGCACGATGGGCGCCGTCGTGTACAGGGGCGTGACGCTGTAACGCAGGCGCTTGCCCCAGCTGTCGGTGCCGTCGATGCCCAGGGTCACCCACGGCAGGAAACCGCTGCATGCGGCCTCGTCGGCACAGGCCTCGTCCGTTTCGCGGCCGTCGGTGGCCGAGACGGCCGGGCGCGGAAGCCGGCCGTGGGTGGCGGCAAAGCCCGTCAGCGCGTCCGTCGCGGCGGCCATGCGCACCAGTGTCTGCTGCTGGCGTCGGCGTTCGTGGTCGCCCCGGCCGAAGACGCCGATCAGCACGGCGGCAAAGGCGACGCTGGACACGCTCAGCAGCAGCAACAGCGCCGCGCCCCGCTGGCGGCGGCGGTCAGTGCGCATCGATGACCGTGCCATTGGCGGGATCGTAGGTCTGGCCGGGCTTGAGCTGCACGCTGCGCCCTTCGATATCGACGGTGATGCCCTTGCCCGCCGATGCTGCCGGCATGCGGGTCTCGTGCGGCACCTTGTCGACCCAGACGGTGGCGCTGCCGTCGCTGCGGCGTACCACGCCGCCCAGGTGCACGGGCCTTGGCGCCGGCGGTGGCGGTGGCGGGCTGTAGGCATCGGCGGGCGCGGGCATGCCGGCCTGGGCATTCTGGGCGGCCGCGCCTTCGCCGGTCAGGTACTGGCCGCGCAGGTCGGCGGCGTTGCGCTGCTGGTCCAGCCGCATGCGGTCGGCCGGCGTCGTAAACAGGCGGCCCATCGTCGTGAATGTCGTCTGGGCCGCTGCCGGCACGGCCAGCGTGGCCAGCACGGCCAGCGCGGCCAGGCGCGCGCGAACGGCGCTCATGGGCGCGCTCCCGTCACGCGCGTGGCGGCCGGCTGCGTCAAGGTCAGCCAGTTCAAGGTGCAGTCGGCCGTCATGCCCGCGGCCAGCGGCGTATTGCCGGCGCTGGCGGCGCGGCGAATGGTGCAGGCCTGCACGGTAAATACGCCTCGCTGGCGCAGGTCGGCCAGGAAATTGAGCAGGTCCATCTCATGCAGCATGTCCAGGTGCACCGTCATGCGGCTGCCCCGCAGCTGATACCGGCCCGTCGCGACGGGGCCCACCAGCTTGTAGGGCTGCTGCGGGTCGATCTCATAGGTCAGCGGCAGCAGGTGACGCTGCTCCTTGATCTGCCGGATCGCCTCGACCCATTCCAGGCGGTTCTCGATGCCGACGAAGTTGCGCTGGCGTAGTTCCGTGAACAGGGGCTGGTAGGTGCGGATATCTTCCTTTTCCGCCTCGACGTGGACGAAGCTCTGGCGCGCCATGTCGCGCGCGTCGCGTGCCTGCGCCTCGGCGGTGCGGGCATCGTACAGCTGCCAGTAGCTCACCACCACGCTGGCGACCGTCAACGAGGCCGTCACGCCCAGCGTGATGAAGGCCGTGCGCACGCGGCCGAAATGGCGGATCCAGAACGGCAGCGGCACGCGCGGCCGCGTGTTCGGCGCGCGGCGCGTGGCCGAGCCGACACCGGGGGAGGGCGTATCGATGTTCATGCGGATCGTCCTTCGGTATTGCGGCGGGTCGTCATCATGGTGTCCACACCAGGTCGAGTGTGAAACGGGCCCGGCTTTCCGCCGTGCCGGCGCGGCCGACGCTGCCGCTCAGCTTGGCGTTCGGGCGAATATCGAAAGGCAGTTCGGCGATCTCCACGGTGACGCGGGGCAGGCCGGCCAGGCGCTGGGCAAACGCGTTCATGCTGATCAGTACGGTCCGGTAATTGTCCTTGCCGGCCAAAACTTCGGCCTGCAGCCGCAAGGTCTGTGGCGGCGCCTTCGGGATGCCCAGCGCCAGCGACGACGTCGGGGCCACCAGGGTAGGCGTGCCGGGGGCGGCGCCCGGCGCCGTTTCCGTCGGCGCGCCCGGCACCGTGGCGCGCCATTCCAGCTCCGTGAGCTGGATCTGCGGTGACTTTTCCAGCGCATCGCTGACCATCGTCAGCATGTGCAGGGGCCATGGCCCCTGCTGGGCCACCATGCGCTCGATCTGCACGGCCGCCTTCATGTTGGCCGTCTTGTCCAGGGCCGGCGGCATGCTCGACATGCTGTTGCGGTAGGCCGCCTGGTAGTGCGCCGTTTCCGAGCGCAGGCCCCGGGCATTGCCCTGGGCGACGTTGTAGCCGACCAGGTTGGTGACGGTCCAGGCCACGCAGACGGCGCCCAGCACGGCGCTGGACGCATACAGCGACAGACGCTGGCGCCACAGCAGGTAGTCGCCGCCCCGCTCGCCCAGCGGGTAGTGGCTGTCCGGTTCGCCGCGCGCCAGCAGGTACAGCAGCACTTCGTCGGCGCGCTCCGGGACGCCGTCCATCTGCAGGGCGGCGGCGGCCGCGTCGAGCGGCACGAAGTGGAAGGTGGTATGGGGACCGTTCTCGCAGACCCGGCCCAGCTGTTCGACGACGCCGGCCGGCATCAGCACCAGCACGTCCAGCATCTCGTCCCGCTCCAGCAGGCGCACGCTCGTCAGGAACTGCTGCGTGCGGCTCGTCTCCGGCTCGATGGCCGCGGCCACGTCGGTGCCTTCGGTGGGCTGCACGAGGCGCGAGAATTTCAGCTGGCCGTCGCGCAGGTAGGTCTGGCGCAGCCCGCCCGACTGCATCGTCACCAGGAGCAGGTTGGGGCGCTGCATCTCCAGCTTGTCCAGCAGGGCCGGCGCCAGCAAGGTGGCCGAGTAGACGCCGGCCAGCGGCGCATGGGCCGCCTCCATCGCGTCGAGCCATGGCGTGACGAGGGCCGGATTGGTCAGGGCCGTCAGCAGTACGATGTCGTCGCGCCGGCCTTCCTCGCTGCGGCCCTGCACCAGCGCCGTACGGAACGGGCTCTCGCGGTACTGCTGGAACAGGCGGCGCTGGCGCAGGCTGCGGCCCGGCTTGCCGCCCACGTGCGGCATCAGGTGGCGGGTGAAATCCTCCTCGATGACATCGACGACGAGGTAGGCCGGCCGCGTGCTGTTTTCGCGCAGGTAGGCGCGGAATTCCTCGACCCCGGCGCGCGTGGCGGCAAACACCACCGGTGCCGACAGCGCGCCCCGTTGCCATTGCCAGGCCTGCAGTTGTTCGCTGGTCAGGTAGAAAAGCTGTTTTGGGAACATGTCAGATCCTGATCGCGCTGATCGTGTCGTAGATCGGCCCCAGCACCGACAGCATGATCCAGCCCAGGAGCAGCCCCAGCACAAGGGTCATGGCCGGTTCGATCATGGCTTGCACCCGCTCGACCTGTTCGCGCACCTCCCGATTGTAGAAGTAGGCGACATTGCGCAGCGCACCGTCCAGCGCGCCCGTGGCCTCGCCCACCTTGAGCATGCGGATCACCAGTTGCGGGAACAGGCCCGTGGTGGCGAAGGCCGCGGTGACGCTGTGGCCGTCCGAAATGAGCCGCGCGGCGCGGCGCAGCGCCTGGGCCACGACCCGGTTGCCGACAATGCCCTCGGACAGGCGGATGCATTCGAGGATGGTGATGCCCGACGCGTACATCATGGCGAAGAAGGTTGCAAAGCGTGCCAGGATAATCTTGTGCAGCACGGGGCCGACCACCCACGCGTGCAACTTGAAGCGGTCGAAGGCGTACGCCGTGCGTTCGCTGCGCTCGATGCGCCAGCGTATCGCGAACCAGGCCGCGACGGGCAGGCCGATCAGCAAATACCAGTAGCCGATGAACACATTCGACACGACGATCAGGGCCTTCGTGTGCAGCGGCAGTTCGCGCCCCATATTGCCGATGAAGGCCGTCAGCTGCGGCACCAGGTAGATCATCAGGAAGAACGTCACGGCCGTGACGACGACCAGCACGACACTGGGGTAGGTGACGATCTTCCTGGTCTGGGCGGCCAGTTCGTCCTGCCATTTCAGGCTGTCCGACAGGTCGCGGAAGACTTCGTTGACCTTGCCGCTGGCCTCGCCCGCGCGCACCAGGCTCGTAAACGTCAGGTCGAACACGTCCGGGTGGGCCGCCAGCGCCGCCGAGAGCTGCATGCCGCCCTCGATGCTTTCGATCATGTCGGTGATGATCTCGCGAAAGCGCAGGTGGTCCATATTGTCGCGCAGGTCGTTCAGCGCTTCGAGCAGCGGCACGCCTGCGCTGGCCATCTGTTCCATGTGAAAACAGAAATTGATCAGGTCGCGCAAGGTGACGGTGCGCCGCCCCAGTGCGCCGGCCACCTGCACCCGCTGGCGGGCCTGGCGGTAGTCGATCAGGTCCAGCTCCATGCGCGACAGGCGCAGTTCCAGGTCGAGCGCATTGATCGCATCGATATTTCCCGGCACGATCTGGCCGCTGGCGTCCATGGCCCGGTACAGGAAGTTCGGCATGTCAGGTCAGCCTGTCCGTCAGGTCGACCACGCGCGACACCTCGTCCAGGGTCGTCACGCCTTCCAGCACGCGGCGCATGCCGTCGTCCACCAGGGTGCGAAAACCGCTGGCGTTGGCGGCCCTGCGCAGTTCGCGCAGCGAGGCGCGCCGCGCCACCAGTTCGTCCAGCTCGGCATTCATGCGCAGCAGTTCCATGATGGCCAGGCGGCCCCGGTAGCCCTGGTGGGCGCAGCGTTCGCAGCCGACGGCCCGGTACAAGGTGGCCGGCGGCGCCTCCGGGGCCAGCCCCAGCAGCCGCCGTTCCAGCGTGTCGGCCGTGAACGGTGCCCGGCAGTGCGGGCACAGCCGGCGCACCAGGCGCTGGGCGATGATGCCGATGACGTTACCGGCCAGCACATCGGCGATGACGCCGATATCGAGCAGGCGGGGAATCGCGCCCACCGCCGAGTTGGTGTGCAGGGTCGAATAGACCTGGTGGCCCGTCATCGCCGCCGCCAGCGCCATGTCGGCCGTCTCCTTGTCGCGGATTTCACCGACGAGGATGACGTCCGGGTCCTGGCGCAGGATCGAACGGATGCCGTCTGCGAAGCCCAGCTTGGTCGATTCGTTGACGGACGTCTGGCGAATCATGCTCATCGGGTACTCGACGGGATCTTCCAACGTCATGATGTTGACGTTTTCCGTATTGATGTGGTTCAGGATCGAATACAGGGTCGTCGTCTTGCCGCTGCCGGTAGGGCCCGTGACGAGGATGAGGCCGTCCGGGCGGGCGATCATCAGGCGCAGCACGTCGAGCTCCTGCTCGGCCAGCCCCAGCCCGTCCAGCGGCACGATGCCCTTCTGCCGGTCCAGCACGCGCAGCACGAAGTTCTCGCCGTGCGTGGTGGGCTGGGCGCTGGCACGGAAGTCGATCTGGCGGCCGGAAAAACGGATGGCGATGCGGCCGTCCTGGGGCGCCCGCGTTTCCGCGATATTCATGTTGCTGATGACCTTCAGCCGCACGGCCATGGCCGGCCAGTAGGACTTGTGCAGGCTGCGGATCTGCCGCAGGATGCCGTCGATGCGGTAGCGGATGCGCAGGAAACCCTGCTCCGGTTCGAAGTGGATGTCCGACGCGCCGTTCTGCACGGCATCAGCCAGCAGCGCGTCGATCAGCCGCACCATCGGGTGGCTGTATTCGTCGGACGTGCCCTGGTAGGGCACTTCACCCGTTTCGATTTCGTGCAGGATGCCGTCGATCGACAGCTCGAAGCCGTAGTACTGGTCGATGGCGCGCTGGATGTCCGACTCGTTGACCAGCAGCGGCGTGATGGTGATGCCCTTGACCAGCATCGCGTGGATCTGGTCCAGCGCCACGATATTGCTCGTGTTCGACATCGCCAGCACGAGGTTGTCCGTATTGCGCTCGTAGACGATGGGGAAGACGCTGTAGCGTTTGGCCACGTCCTTCGGGATCAGCTTCAAGGCGATGCCGTCGACGACCAGGCTGTTCAGGTCGGCGGACTGGGTATTCAGGTTTTCGCTGAGCGCCTCGCGCACGGTGGCTTCCGTGACGAAGCCAAGCGAGATCAGCAGGCGACCCAGGGGCTCGCTGCTGCGCTTCTGTTCCGTCAGGGCGATGCGCAGCTGATCTTCGCTGATGACGCCTTTCCTGATCAGTTGCCGGCCGAGGGGTATTTTTTCTGCTTGTACCATGTAGCAATCAGTTGTCGCCGGGCGCCGGCACGGCCGCCGACGTGGCCGGTGCCGAGCCGACCGTGGCCACGCCTGCACCGGGACGCACGGCGGCCTGGAGTTCCTGCAGGCGGCGCTGCACGGCGGCCCGGTCGAAGCCGGCCGTCCCGTTCAATGCCAGGGCCTTCTGGTAATAGGTGATGGCCAGGCGGCCCTGGTTCAAGCGGTCCAGCCCGACAGCCAGGTTGAAGGCATAGTCCGGGTTGCCGGGTGCGGCCGTATAGGCGCGGAAGTAGCTCTGCTGGGCTTCCGGCCAGCGGCCCTGGCGCGCGTACAGGTTGCCCAGGGCAAACAGCACGGGGGCCGCCTCCGGCTGGGTCTTCAGCACGTCATTCAGGCGCGACTCGGCGCGGGTGGCGTCGCCGCCGCGCATGGACACAAGGGCGGCCAGCGCGTCCGGGTCGTTCGGGTTCAGCTGCAGCAGCCGGGCATACACGGCGGCGGCCTGTTCGCCCCGGTTGTCGCGCAGCGCGACGGCGGCGCTGCCCAGCAGGGCGTCGCGGTTGTTCGGGTCCTGCCGCAGGGCAATATCGTAATGGTTGCGCGCGGTGGCGTAGTCGCCCGCGGTGAAGGCGGCGTAGGCGTTCTGCACGACGGGGTTGATTGCCGCGCCGTTGCTGCGCACGATGTGCACGTCGCCGCTATCGGGGGGGGCAGCGGCCGGGCGCGCCACGGACGCTTCGGAGTTGCGGGCGGGTTCGGCCATCTGCTGGCGCGCCATGTATTCCGCTTCGGCCCGCTGGGCTTCCGGATCGGTGACCTGCACGGGAGGCGCGGCCTGCACGCCGGCCTGCAAGGCGGCCCGATCCTGTACGGGCGGCTGGGCGTACGACGCCATGCCCTCGTCGCCGCGGCGCTGGCCGAGTTCGCCGGCCGCCGCGTCCTGCGCGTTCGCGGCCTGGCCGAAGGGCTGGTCCACGGGGGCGACGACGATGCCGGTGGCACCGGTGGCGCTCGGCGGTGGCATCGGCACCATCGGCAGGGCGGCGCCGGGACCGGGTGCCGACGTCGCCTTCCAGTACACATAGGCGAACGCCGCCACGATGATCAGCAGGATGCCGCCCAGCGCGGCAATGCGCAGCCGCGGCAGGTTCGGATTGGGCGGACGCGCATACGAGGCACCCGGGCGGCCCGGCCTGGCCAAGGCCTCTACACCAGGCTCGGCGTGAGCCGTGTCCTCGGACTTGGCAACGCCGGGCGAGGCCGGAGGAAGCTGGGCGCCGTCCTTGCGTGTGCCAGGCAGCTCATGGCGGGCCTGGGGCGGCACGGGATCGTAGGCCGCCTCGACGGCCGGCACCAGGGGAATCTGCGGTTCGGACGGAGCGGGGGGCGGCGCGGCCGGACGGTCCGCCCGTTCCAGCGGCTCCAGGCCCAGTTCCGTGCCCGTTGCCGGGCTTTCGGCGCCGGGCGGCGGCACGGACGAAGCCGGTGCTGCTGCCGCCGGCGGCAGCAGTGGCTCGAGCGCCAGGCCGTCGGCCTTGTCCGCCTCTTCCGGCGGCAGGCCGTCGTGGTGCAGCCGTTCCGCCTTCTTCAGCGCCTGCATCAGGAGGCTCATGGCTGTCCCGCCGGTACCGGCGCCGTCGTGTAAGGGTGGCGATTCAAGGGTTCATTGCCGGGCAACAGGTAACGCAGGTCCTTGTAGTCGCCCTCCATCGTGGGGTTCTTGACGACGATGGCGCGCAGGAAGATCACCAGCTCCGTCTTGACGGTGCCTTCGTTGCGGTGGGCGAACATGTTGCCCAGGCCCGGAATCGCCGACAGCAGCGGGATGCCGTTTTTCGTGTTGTCGACGGAATCCTGCATCAGCCCGCCCATGACGGCCGTCTGGCCGCTGTGCACCTTCATCACCGACTCCACTTCGCGCGCCTGGATCACGGGCACCTGGCTGGTGACGCCGGCCCGGGCCAGCTCCGGGTTGGGGTCCTGCACGTAGCTGACGATGCGCGTGATGGTGGGGCGCACATTGATGGTCACCTCGTCGGCATCGGAAATCTGCGGCGTGACGCTCATGACGAAGCCCACCGGTACGGTCTCGACGCGCGATTCGTAGGTGGCCGGGGTGGCGATGCCGCCCGAGGAATTCTGGATGGCCGGCGTGACCTTCAAGGTGAAGAAGATGTTGTTGTCGACCACCTTCAACAGGGCCGTCTGGTTGTTCATCACGCTGATCTTCGGGCTCGACAGCACCTGCACCTTGCCGAACGATTCGAGCAGGCTGACGGCGGCGGCGATGTCGCCCAGTTTGGTGACGGGGTTGGTGTAGTTGAAGGTGAGGACGCCCGTCGTCAGGCCGCTGAAGCCGGCCGACGGCGCTTTCGTGATGTCGCCCATGCTCAGGATCGACTCGCCGTTGCTGCTGATGCGCTTCCAGTTGATGCCCTGCTGGTACTGGTCCGACAGACGCACTTCCAGGATGGTGGCCTCGATCATCACCTGGCGCTTCGACGCGTTCTGCACGATATCGAGGAACTCGCGCACCTTTTCGTGCTGGCGACCCGTCGCGCGCACGGCGATCAAACCGCTTTCGGCATTGATGATGACGGACGGCGCCGCGCGCTGGGCCGTGCGGGCCGTCTGGGCTGCGCTGGCCTGGACACCAGGGTAGCTGGCGTCGCCCTGGGGCTGCGTGACCGCTCCGGGCAATCCGGGCTGGCCCGGCTGGGTGTACGGTTGCGGATAAGCGGCGCCCGGCTGGCCGACGGCGCCGGGCTGCTGGCCCTGCTGCTGCGCACCCTGGCTCGCCTGTTCGCGCAACTGGGCCAGCGGATCGACCAGTGTATCGTTCAGGTTGGTCGGGCGCAGCATGTCGCGGATGTTCTTTTCCAGGCTGTGCCAGAAGTTATTGTCGGCCCGGTTCGTGACGGAGGTCGTCGAGTTGTTGTTGCCGCTCGTGGACAGGCTGGTGCCGGCGCTGGCGATCGTGCCCTGGCCCGTGTTCGACCCGGTGGTGTTGGTCGTGCTGCCGGCCGCGCCGCCCGTGGTGGAAATCTGCGTGGCGATATTGACGCTGCTGCTGGTGCTGCGGGCGATATTGACGTAGTCGATCTTGTAGTTGCGCCAATGGGGCTGGTCCGGCAGCACCAGCAGGGTGCCGTCGTTCAGTTCGTAGCGCATGTCGACCTGGCGCGAAATGCGCTCGAGCAGCTGCGGCAAGGTCTGGTCCAGCGCATTCAACGTCACTTCGCCTTCGATGGCGGGATGGATGTCGATGTTCAGGCCGGCGTCCCGCGCCAGCGCGAACAGCACCGACGCCACCGGCAGCCGGTGCACGGTGACGCTGTAGGTCTCCGTCTTGCGGCTGGCCTGCGGCGGTGGCAGCACGGGACTTTGCTGGACGGGCTCGGGGATGACGCCGGGCGGCCGCTGGGGCTCGCTGACGTGGGCCGGCGAGATCGGCAGCTTAGGCGTGGCGCATGCCCCCAGGAGCGAGCAGAGCAGAGTTGCCGCGACTTTATTCATTGTGTGCCGAGTGGTGTTGATTTGCTGTAAAGGCAATAATCATCTTACAAATCGCGTCAAACATCAATTGTGTTTGTGCATCGTGGCCGTTTGCCCATGCCGGCGCCGGGATGGGCGGCAGCGAATCGGCATGTGCCCGCAGCGGCCATGCCAGCCACAGCAGAAGGGCCGCCGCGCCTGCCGCGGCCACGCTTGCGGCCAGCCATGCCGGCCGCCGGCCCGCCGGCGCGGCGAAACGGCATTCGGCCACGGCCAGCCGCACATGCCGGTCGCGCACGGCCACGGCATCCTCGGCAAACGCCGCCATCATCGCCTTGTCGGCAATGATATTGATGCGCCGGATGATGCCGCCGGAAGCCCGGGCAATGCGCCGCACGGCCGCATTGCTGAACAGGGCGCCCCCAGTATACCCTGCCGCGCGCAGGCGGCACAGCAGGAAGGCGGGAACGAGCTCGCGCGGCAGCGGCGGCACGAAGAAACTGTGGGTGATCCGTTCGGACAACTGGCGCATGGCGGGCAGCGCCAGGTGCTCGTCCAGCTCGGGCTGGCCGAACAGCACGATCTGCAGCAGCTTGTGGCTCGACGTTTCCAGGTTCGTCAGCAGGCGGACGGCCTCGAGCGTGTCGAGCGGCATGGCCTGGGCCTCCTCGACCAGCAGTACCACCTGGCGGCCCCGTGCATGGCGGGCGATCAGCTCCCCGTTCAGCAGGCGCAGCACTTCGTCGGCGCGCCGGCCGGCTGCGTCCAGCCCCAGTTCGGCGGCGATGGCAAACAGCACGCCGTCCGGGTCGAGGCGGGGATTGACGAGGTAGATGGCATCGATGCGGGGCGGCAGGCGGCCGGCCAGCATGCGGCACAGCATGGTCTTGCCGCTGCCCACTTCGCCCGTGACCTTGATGATGCCTTCGCCCTGCGTGACGGCATACAGCATGGCGTCCAGCATGTCCGCACGGCTGTGGCCGCCATAGAAGAAGGCGGGATTCGGCGTGATCGAGAACGGCGCCCGTTGCAGGCCGAAGTGCTGCAGGTAGACGGTACTCATGCGATGGCGGCCAAGAAAGCCCCCTCCAGGTCGGCCGCGCCGAAGTGCGCGCGGCAGGCGTCGGCCGTGCCGTCGAAGCGCAGCGCGCCATCGTGCAGGATGACGATGCGGTCGCACAACTCGTCGATGTCGGCCAGCGCGTGCGACGTCATCAGCACGGCCGCGCCGCTGGCCCGGGCGTGGCGCAGCGCCCGCTTGAACAGGGCCCGCGCCTGCGGGTCCAGGCCGCTGGCCGGTTCGTCCAGCACATACAGGCGCTTGTCCAGCAGCAGGCAGCCGGCCAGCGCCAGCTTCTGCACCATGCCCTTGGACAACTGCCGCACGGGCCGGTCCAGCGTGGCCGGGTCCAGTTCCAGCGCCGCCAGCATGGCCGCGCGGCGCGCCGCGCCGCATGGCTGGCCGTGCAGCGCGGCCAGGTAGCGCAGGTATTCGTTGCCGTTCATACAGGCGGGCGGGTTGCACCGCTCCGGCAGGTAGGCCAGCTCGGAGCGGGCCGACGGCTTGCGGTGATCGGCCCCGAACAGCGTGATGCGGCCGCCGTCCACGCTGCACAAATCCAGCAGGCACTTGAGCAGCGTGGTCTTGCCGGCGCCGTTGACGCCGGCCAGGCCCACGCATTCGCCCTGCGCCAGGTCGAGCGAGATACCATTGAGTATCGGCTGCCGGCCATGGCGTTTGACGACGTCGGCTAGACGCAAAGCGAACTCGGGCATGTCAGACAATCAAATAGTGACGATCCGCCACTGTAGCAAAGATCAGACGGAGTGCGCTAGCTTGCAATGACCTTCGGGCACAATGAGCATACAATGCGCCGATACTTGATTTAGAGGAACATTAGTTATGGCAAGGCCAGAGAAGGTAAGACTGGGCGAAATCCTGGTGCAGCAGAAGCTGCTGTCGGAAGAACAGCTGGGCCTGGCTTTGGCGGAGCAGAAACGCAGCGGACGCAAGCTGGGCCGCGTGTTCATCGACAGCGGCTATGTTACCGAGGAGCAGATCGCGGGCGCGCTGGCGCGCCAGCTGAACATCCCCTATATCAACCTGAAGTTCTACAATATCAACGCCGACCTGGTGCGGCTCCTGCCGGAAACCCAGGCCCGCCGCTTCCGCGCGCTCGTGCTGGAAGACCGCCATGGCGCGCTGCTGGTGGGCATGTCCGACCCCACCGACCTGTTCGCCTACGACGAGATCGCCCGGCTGGTGAAGCAGAACATCGAGCTGGCCGTCGTCAACGAGACGGAAGTGCTGGCCGCCATCGACCGCATCTACCGCCGCACCGAGGACATCACGGACCTGGCGCGCGAGCTGGAGCAGGAGATGGGCGATGTGTCCGTCGACTTCGGCGCGCTGGCCGTCAACCCGGGGCTGGAAGAGGCGCCCGTCGTCAAGCTGCTGCAGTCCGTGTTCGACGACGCGGCCCAGGTGCGGGCCTCGGACATCCATATCGAGCCCCAGGAAAACCGCCTGCACATCCGCTTTCGCATCGACGGCGTGCTGCACCTGCAGACCCAGGCCGACATCAAGATCGCGCCGGCGCTGGCGCTGCGCCTGAAGCTGATGAGCGACCTGGATATTTCCGAGAAGCGCCTGCCGCAGGACGGCCGCTTCGCCGTGCGCGTGAAGAGCACCCGCATCGATGTGCGTATTTCGACGATGCCGACGCAGTTCGGCGAATCCATCGTCATGCGACTCCTGAGCCAGGGCAACACCAACCTGCGCCTGGACGCGATCGGCATGCCACGGCCCATGATGGAGAAATTCCGCGCCATCGTGCAGCGCCCCAACGGGCTCGTGCTGGTGACGGGCCCGACGGGCTCGGGCAAGACGACGACGCTCTACAGCGCACTGGCGGAACTGAACTCCGTGGAGAAAAAGCTCATCACGGTGGAAGACCCCGTCGAGTACCGGCTGCCCGGCATCAACCAGGTGCAGGTCAACGAGAAGATCGAGCTCGACTTTGCCCGTGTGCTGCGCTCGGCCCTGCGCCAGGACCCGGATATCGTGCTGGTGGGCGAGATGCGCGACCAGGAAACGGCCCAGATCGGCCTGCGCGCCGCCATGACGGGCCACCTGGTGCTGTCGACCCTGCACACGAACGACGCCGCCAGCACGCCGTTGCGGCTGATGGACATGGGCGTGCCGCGCTACATGGTGGCCAGCTCCCTGCAGGCCGTGCTGGCCCAGCGGCTGCTGCGCGTCATTTGCGAAAGCTGCACCACCGAGTACACGCCCACGCCGACGGAGCTGGAATGGCTGCGCCTGGAACTGAACGACAAGGTGGGCATGGCGAAATATTTTCACGGCAAGGGCTGCTCCCATTGCAATGGCATGGGCTATCGGGGCCGTACCGGCGTCTACGAGCTGCTGGAAATGACGAGCGCCGTCGTCGATGCCGCCAACGATCCGGACCCGGCCAACTTCCTGAAGGCGGCCGGGCAGGCCATGGCAGGCCAGACCCTGCGCCGCCACGCCGTGCAACTGGTGATCCAGGGCCGCACGACCATCGCCGAGGCCATGCGCATCAGTAACCAGCAGGAAGAGTAATGCCATTTTTCGCATACAAGGCGCGCAACGGCAAGGGCGAGCTGCTGCAGGGCGTGCTGGAAGCAGCCGATCAGGGCGCCTGCGCCGACCAGCTGATGGGCACCGGCGCCACGCCGGTGGAGATCACGGCCACGCGCCAGCCTGCCAGCGACGTCGAGGGGATCTGGGCCCGCCTGACGGAAAAGGCCGTGACGCCGCTGGACGTGCAGCTGTTCTCGCGCCAGATGTACACCCTGCTCAAGTCGGGCGTACCCATCATGCGCGGCCTGGCCGGCCTGCAGGAATCGGCCATCTCGAAATCCTTCGGCAAGGTCATCCGCGACCTGCGCGAATCGCTCGATGCGGGGCGCGAGCTGTCGGCGGCCATGCGGCGCCACCCCGGCGTGTTCAATAACTTCTATTTGTCCATGGTGCGGGTGGGCGAAATGACGGGCCGGCTCGACGAAGTGATGCTGCGCCTGTTCGAGCACCTGGAATTCGACAGGGAAATGCGCTCGCGCGTCAAGAGCGCCGTGCGCTACCCCATGTTCGTCGTCATCGCGATGGTGGCGGCGATGATCATTGTCAACGTGTTCGTCATCCCCCAGTTCGTCAAGGTGTTCGAAAGCTTCAATGCCGAGCTGCCGCTGATGACGCGGCTGCTGATCGCCGGCTCCAACTTCACGATCAATTACTGGTATCTGCTGCTGGGTGGGGCGGTGGGCGTCTTCTTCGGCATCCGTGGCTGGATGAACACGGTGGAAGGGCGCCTGAAATGGGACCGGTGGAAGCTGCGGCTGCCCGTGGCGGGCAAGATCGTCCACAAGGCAACCATGGCCCGCTTCGCCCGCAGCTTCTCGCTGGCCGCCCGCAGCGGCGTGCCCATCGTGCAGGCGCTGACGGTGGTGTCGCAGACGGTGGACAATGCCTACCTGTCACAACGGGTCGAGGCCATGCGCGACAGCGTCGAGCGGGGCGAAAGCATCCTTCGTACGGCCGTGACGGCCGGCATCTTCACGCCCATCGTGCTGCAGATGATCGCCGTGGGCGAGGAATCCGGTTCGCTGGACGACCTGATGGACGAGATCGCCCAGATGTACGAGCGCGAAGTGGACTACGAACTGAAGACCCTGGCCTCGCAGATCGAACCGATCCTGATTGCCTTCCTGGGCGCCATGGTGCTGGTGCTGGCGCTGGGCATCTTCCTGCCCATCTGGGACCTGGGGCGGGTCGCCCTGCGCAAGTGATGAGGGCCGACGCCCGCCGCCGGCAGCGGGGCGCGTCGCTGTTCGAACTGGCCGTCTGCGCCGGCGTCTTTGCCATCCTGGCGGCCGTGCTGCTGGACCGGGTGCAGCGCTACCAGGCCGAAGCGGAGCACGCCGACGTCACCCGGCAGGTGGCAACTTTGCGCAGCCTGCTGCTGGTGCGCGTGCTGCAGGCAGAGATCGCCGGCGACGCGGCGGCCGTCGCCGCACTGGTCGGCTCGAACCCGATGGCACTGTTGCAAACGCCGCCGGCGTCGTATCGGGGCGAATTCGACAAGCCGGATGAGCAAGCCCTGGCACCGGGAAGCTGGTATTTCGACAGAAAACAACAGAAACTTGTTTATCTATTCACGGGAAAGAAAAGTTTTCATACGGGAACACCGACACAGTGGGCGTTCACGATAAAATTCACTCGCTTGCCCACGAACAACGCCAAGCCGCCAGGGACACAACCACTCGTTGGCAGTGTCGCCCTGACCCAGGTAGACGGTTGACCAGAATGCAAATCATCCTCGTGTAGCTGCCGTCGCAAATTACTTTCTTTACGCTGGAGATTCAAATGCAATTCAAACAAGTGGGTTCGCTGAGCCGTGCCAAGCAAGCCGGTTTCACCCTGATCGAACTGATCGTCGTCATCGTCATCCTCGGCATCCTGGCCGCCACAGCGCTGCCCCGTTTCGCCGACATGGGCGACGATGCCCGCGTGGCCAAGATGGCCGCCGCCCGCGGCTCCGTACTGAGCGCGATGTCGATCTCCCATGGCGAGTGGCTGGTCCGCGGCAACGCCCCCGCCACCGTGACGCTGGAAGGCGCAGCGATCGACATGACGAACGGCTACCCGTCCGCGTCGGCGACCGGCATCGTTGCCGCCGCTGGCCTGAGCGGCGATTACAAGATCACCCATGCGGCCGGTGTCACCACCGTCGAGGAAACGGGCAAGTCCAGCTGCCAGTTCACCTACACGCAAGCCACCGCGACCGCCGCACCCGTGGTCGGCGCGGCTCCGGCCCTGGCTTCCTGCTGATAGTCATGGGCCGCCCCGATGGGGCGGCCACCGACCGCCACGTGACCTGCGCCAACGCCCAAGTGACACCGGCCCGACTGTCCGGCAGCAAAACCGGCCAGTCGGGTTTTACCTTGGTGGAACTGGTCATCGTCCTCGTCGTCGTCGGCATCCTTGCCGCCTTCGCGTCGCAGCGCTTCTTCAACCGTTCCACCTACGACGCGGCCGGGTATTCGAACCAGGTCGGCTCCCTGATCCGCTACGGCCAGAAACTGGCCATCGCCCAGAACCGCAGCGTGTTCGTGCGGCTGAACGGCAGCAGCGTGGCCCTTTGCTACGATGCGGCGTGTACGGCGGCGAATCTGGTACAGTCGCCCGGGGGCAACAGCAGCGATAGCGCGGCCACGCGCCTGCACTGCAATAACGCCCGGTGGGCCTGCGAAGGCGTGCCCGCCGGGCTGGCTGTCACGGCCCACCCCACCTTCTATTTCGATCCAGCCGGGACCCCATTTGCCCTTGCCGATGTCCAGCCCACGCTTGTTTCCACCTTCGCCACGCTGGTCGTACAGGTCAGCGGCAACGGCATCGTGCTGGCGACACGGATCGAGGCAGCCACCGGGTATGTCCATTAAGGCACCGGTGCAGCTGGTGCGCCAGCGCGGGCTGACGATGATCGAACTGATCATCTTCATCGTCATCGTCACCGTGGCCGTCGTCGGCGTGCTGCAGGTGATCGCCTTGAGCACGGCCCGCAGCGCCGACCCGATCCGCCAGAAGCAGGCCCTGGCCATCGCCGAAGGCCTGATGAACGAAATCCGCTCGGCCGGCATGGCCCTGTGCGATGTCAACGATCCGAACTACGGCGCCATTCCTGCCGTCGCCTGTACGATCCCGGACAATGTCGGTCCCGAGGCGGGCAATAACGCGCGCCCGTTCGACAATGTGAACGACTACGTCACCGCCTACGGCACGCCCCGGGCATATGCCGCCGATGCCGCCAATAATGCCTTTCCACCAGGGTACGCGGCCACCGTGACGATCACGCAGCCGAACCCGTTCAACGGCGTGACGGCCGGCGCCACTGCCTTGATCAGCATCGCCGTCACCTACGGCGGCAGCAGCACCGTGCTGGCCAGCTACCGTATCCGATGACGGCCATGACAGAACTCTCGCGCCGCCAGCGCGGCTTCACCCTGGTCGAGGCCATCGTCGTCATCGTCATCACGGGCATTGTCGCGTCCTTCGTTGCCGTGTTCATCCGCCTGCCCGTACAGAGCCATGTCGACACGGCTGCCCGCATCGCGCTGGCCGACACGGCCGACACGGCGCTGGGCCGCATCAACCGCGAGCTGCGCCTGGCCTTGCCGAACAGCGTGGTCGTTGCCAACGGCAATACGGCGCTGCAGTTCGTTCTGACCAAGGCGGGCGGGCGCTATGTCGACGTCAACAATCTCCCACCGGCGGGCGTGCTCCCGCTGCGCTTCGACGGCGCATCGACCCAGTTCGATATCGTCGGCCCGGCACCGACGGGACGCGCCGCCATCGTGCCGGATGACCTGCTGGTGATCAACAACACGGGCGCGGCGCCGGCCAATGTGTATGCGCTGAACCGCAACAACGTCGTGTCCATCACGGCCATTGCCGGCAACCGCGTCACCTTGGCCGGGGGCTTGCCGTTGGCGGCAGCGGCACCACCCCCTTACCGCTTCCGCATCGCCGCCGGCACCGTGACATATTTGTGCAATAACAACAGGCTGGTGCGCCATTTCACGCGGACCATCCCCAAGTCCGGCGTCGCCGATATCAACGCGCTGGGCCCGGAAGCCCTGCTGGCCGACCGCGCCACCTGCGCCTTCCGCAACCTGCCCCTGCCTACCCAGGCCGGCACGTCGCTGGTGACGGCATCGCTCCAACTGACGTCCACCGGCGGCGAAACCGTCAGCCTCGTGCGCCAGACCCAGGTGGAGAACCTGCCATGAAGGGTTCGTCCGTCGCGCGCCGCCTGCG
Source organism: Pseudoduganella buxea (assembly GCF_009720835.1). GTDB lineage: Bacteria > Pseudomonadota > Gammaproteobacteria > Burkholderiales > Burkholderiaceae_D > Rugamonas > Rugamonas buxea. The sequence continues at coordinate 9,220 of NZ_WNKZ01000050.1, read as the reverse complement.
CCGCAGCCGTGGCGTATCCATCGTCACCGCCATCTTCCTGCTGGTGGTGCTGTCCGGCATCGGCGCGGCCATCGTCACGTTGACGACGGCGCAGCACACCAGTTCGGCCTACGAGATATTGGGCGCGCGTGCCTACGAGGCGGCCCGCACGGGCGTGGACGTGTCGATGCACCGGCTCGCCAGCGCCGCCAACATCTGCACGGGCGTGGCCGAAAACGTGGTGATGCCGGCGCCGCTGGCGCCGTTTACCGTCACCGTCACGTGCAGCCGCACGGCCCTCTTGATGAATGACGGCGTCACCGACCTAGCCCCCGTGCGCATCACGGCCACGGCCTGCAACCAGCCCACGGCGGCGGGGGCGTGCCCGAATCCTGCGCCGGGCCTCGATTATGTCCAGCGCGTCGTGCAGGCCACGCTGTGAAAAGGATGCCGCCCCCGATGTGGATGACCCGCCTTGCCGGCGCCTTGCTGGCGCTGTTGACGTTGCTGCTGTCGGCGTCCACCGTCCGCGCCGATACGCCGATCACGCTGTTCAAGAGCTTCGCCGGCACGGTCAATTTCACGGGCACGCAGGAATCCCTGCGCACCAAGGCCAACGGCAACGACGCCTGTTCCATCGCCAGCAGCGTGACGATGACCTTGTCCGGCCTGCCGACCGGGTCGACCGTGCTGGCCGCCTACCTGTACTGGGCGGGCTCGTCCAGCACGCCCGACTACACGGTCACCTTCGACGGCAAGACGGCGACGGCGCCCACCAACCGGCAATACACGTCGACCACGGTCGGCTACAACTACTTCGCCGCCGCGGCCGACGTGACGGCCCAGGTCAAGGCCAAGGGCAATGCCAACTACACGGCGACGGACCTGACGGTGGACCGCAGCAGCCTGTTCTGCGCCGTGCAGGGCGTGCTGGGCGGCTTCCAGCTGCTGGTGGTCTACAACACCAACGATGCGCGCGCCACATTCCGCGTACTGAATGTGTATGAAGGCCTGCAGTACATCCGCAATTCGCAGGTGGAACTGACGCTGGCGAACTTCCTGACGCCTTCGCCGCTGGGCACGCAGACGGGCAGGGTAGGGGCGTTGACGTGGGAAGGCGATTCATCGCTGTCGGGCGGCGGCGAGAACCTGCTGTTCAACGGTAACCAGCTGGTGGACAGCCTGAACCCGGCCGGCAACCAATTCAATTCCGTCAGCAATATCAACAACGACCAGAATTCCTTCGGCATCGACTTCGATGCCTACACCATCGCCTCGCCCATCATCGCCAGCGGCCAGCGCTCGGCCAAGACCACCTACCAGTCCGGCAACGACCTGGTGCTGATGAACGCGGAGATCATCGCCGCGCCGAACGTGCAGGCCACCGACCGGGCCATCGCCATGACCCTGGAAGGCCCGTTGGTGGAATCGACCACCACGGCCTATACCCTGGTCGTGTCGAATAACGGGCCGCTGCCCGAGGCGGGTCCCATCGTTGTCACGGATACCTTGCCGGCTTCGCTGATCGTCGGCACGCCCAGCGGCACGGGCTGGAGCTGCGTCAAGTCCGGCCAGACGGTGACGTGCACCTACGACACGACGAAGAAGATGGCGGTGGACGAGAAGCTGCCGGCCATCACGATTCCCGTGACGCCGGTGCGGGGCGTCTCCGGCCTCGTCACCAACAGTGCCACCGTCGGCGGCCCCCTGTTCGACTACTACGACGCCAACGACACGGCCACGCTCAGCGTGCGTGCCGGCCTGGGCGACTTCACGCCGCAGTTCATGTTCACGACGGCGCCGTGCGTGCACAACAAGCCCTTCGGCGACCCGGAGCAGACCTGCAGCCCCGTCAACTTCGACCCGTCGCTGGCCAACACGGACCTGCGCATGTTCATCTCCTACGTCGTGAAGGGCGTGCCGACGGCCATGTCGAATGCCGACACCACACTGCGCATGAAGTTCGCCATGACGTGCCACAACCCGACGACGAACGCGGGCGTGCGTGCCACGTACAACATCAGCAGCACGGTCTTGAACTTGCCGCTGTGCGAGAACGCGGGCGCCATTCCGGGCCAGACGTCCAGCACGTGGAGCGGCTTGAACAATATCGTCTTCGGCGCCGGCACGCCCAGCACGAAGGTGGAATTCCAGCTGCGCTACCAGGACGTGGGCCGGGTCGAGCTGCTGGTGTCCGACAGCGATGGCCGCCTCGGCTCGACCGGCTCCTTCGTGTCGCGCCCCGAGAAGCTGCTGCTGCAGGCACCGTCGTACAACGCCGCCACCACGCCGGCGCTGGCCACCAACCCCAAGTTCGCCGTGGCGGGCGATCCGTTCGCGCTCACCGTGCAGGCGATGATGCCTGGACTGACCACGCCGGCACCGAACTTCGGCCGTGAGACGGAGCCCGTCAAGGTCCTTGTCACGGCCACGCCGGCGGCCACGGCGTCCGGCCCCATCCCGGCCATGGTGGTGGGCCGCGCACCGGACAATTACTTCGACCCGGTGCCGTTCCGGGGCGCCTTCAATGCCTTCGTCGGCGGCGTCGCTACCGGCACCACCTTCGCCTACGACGACGTCGGCGTGCTGCAGCTCGATGCGGCCCTGCAGGGCAAGGACTACCTGGGCAGCGGCAACGTGGCGGCATCCTTCATCAATGTGGGCCGTTTCGTGCCGGCGTACTTCAACACCATCGTCACGGGGCCGATGGCCTGCGTCACGGCCGCCGGCTGCCCCAGTGCCGCGACGGCGCCCGTCTCGGCCATCGGCACGATGGCCTATTCGGAGCAGCCGTTCCAGGTGGAAGTGCAGGCGATGGGCCGGGCCAACAACGTGCTGCAGAATTACCGGCTCGAACTGGCGCGTGACGTCACCTTGACGGCGTTCACGCAGCCGAACGGTACGACGGCGCAGACCTCGCCCACGGCGGGCAGCACGCTGTCGACGTTCAGTGCCGCCGTCATTCCGGCCAGCGCCTTCGCCGCCGGCGTGGCGAAAACGACGGCGGTCTACACCTTCCCGACCGCACTGAAGTATTCAAGGGAAACACCCAGCGCCAACAACTGGCCGCAGCCGATATCGGCCTACGTCCGTGCCATCGAGTCGAGCGGGCTTGATGCCGTGACGTCCAAACGGGCCGCCGCAGTGGAAGGGGGCATCCGCGTCGTGGCCGGCCGCATGTACGTGCCCAGTGCTCAGGGCGCGGCCGACCAGGTGCTGGCCGTGCCCGTCAAGCCGCAGTTCTTCGGCATGGCGGCCGGCTTCGCCGGCTGGTACGACAGCAGCACCGATTCCGTCACGACCTTCGTGCCGGCCACGGGCCCGCAGTTCGCCCAAGACTGCGCCAAGCTGCCCGGCGCCACGGCCTGCAACCTGGCCTTGCGGGTCGATGCATCGACCGTCGGCACCTTCACGGCCGGCGTCGGCACGGTGAGGCTGGCCGCGCCGGGCGCAGGCAGCAACGGCTCGCTGGAAATGTGGCTGAACAGCCAGAGCTGGCTGCCGACAACAAAGGGTGTGCTGACCTACGGCGTGGTGCGTTCGCCAACGATTTACACGTATATCCGCGAAATGTACTGAGCGCCGGGGCAAATAGGCGACATGCGGGGGCAGATTGCACGTCTTCACGGCGCCGGCGGGGCACATCTTTACTATAATCAAGCCGTTGCAGGGCAAACTGCAAGCGACTTCACAGGACGAGACCGAAGGCATGGCGTTTTGGCACAAGGCAGGAAAGAAGGACGGCTGGCTGGCGATCGCGCCGGCGGGCGATGGCGTGCGCGCGGCCGTGGTGCGGCGCAGTGCGGGTGCCAGGCCGGCCGTGCTGGCCTGCGCCTTCCATCCGGGCAAGCTGGAGGAACTGGCCGCGCTGATCGGCAAGGTCGGCCGTGAGCTGCATGCGGTCCAGCACCATTGCAGCAGCATGCTGCCGTTCGGCTCGTATCAGCTGCTGTCGCTGGAAGCGCCCAACGTGCCGGCGGCGGAAATGAAGACGGCCGTCGGATGGCGCCTGAAGGACATGATCGACTTCCCCGTGGCCGATGCCACCCTGGACGTCGTTGACATTCCCGTCGCTGCCGGCGGCGCGACCCACAACCACCAGGTATTCGCCGTGGCGGCCCGCAACGCCGTCATCGAGGCGCACCAGAACATGTATGCCGAAGCGAAGGTGGCGCTGGGCATCATCGATATCGGCGAAATGGCGCAGCGAAATATCTCGGCCCTGCTGGAGCCGGAAGGGCGGGGCCTGGCCATGCTGTCCTTCGACGGCGGCGGCGGCCTGTTGACGGTAACGTTCAAGGGCGAGCTGTACCTGGCGCGGCGGATGGATATCGCACTGGGCCACGTCGAGGGGCCGCCCGAGGCACGCCAGCAGTATTTCGACCGCATCGCGCTGGAGCTGCAACGCTCGCTGGACAATTTCGAACGGCAGTTCCAGTACGTGGCCGTGTCGAAGCTGGTGGTGGCGCCGACGGGGTCGAGCAGCCTGGCCGATTACCTGTCGAGCAATATGTACCTGCCTGTCGAGATGCTGGACCTGGACACGGTGCTGGACCTGGAGGGTGTGCCCGAGTTGCGCGACGCGGCGGCGCAAAATGCCTTCTTCCTGGCCGTCGGCGGCGCCCTGCGCGACGAGGGAGTGGCGCCATGAGCCAGCAGATCAACCTGTTCAACCCCCGCTTCCAGAAGCAGAAGCGCTACCTGACGGCACCGGCTCTGGCCATGATGCTGGGCGTTGCGCTGTTCGGCTCGCTCGCCTTTGCCGTCGCCGCGCGCGGCCGCATGGCCAGCCTGGAAGCGGAGGCGGCGCAGGTTCGCACCCAGCTGCAGCAGGCCGAAACGCGCAAGCAGGCCGCGCTGGCGGCGCTGGCGCCGCGCCAGAAGGATCCCGGCGTGGCCCTGCAACTGGCCACGGCCGAAGCGCAGAACCGCGCCCTGCACGGCGTTGCCGCCATCCTGGAACAGAACCGCGTCGGCAACCCGCGCGGGTATTCCGAATACTTCCAGGCCCTGGCGCGCAGCCGGGTCAACGGCCTGTGGCTGACGGGGGTGCAGATCGACGGCGCCGCCGCCGATATCGGCCTGCGCGGGCGCGCCCTGCAGGCCGAGCTGCTGCCCGGCTACCTGGACGGCCTGGCCCGCCAGCCCGTGCTGCAAGGCAAGGCCTTCGGCCACGTGGAGATTATTCGCCCGGCACAAGCCGCGCGGGCAGGCGTCGCCACCGCGGCGCCGCCGGAGCCGGGGGCCGGGCTGGCACCCGCCTTGGCCCCCTATATCGAGTTCACCTTGCAGGCCGCGGGCAGCGTGCAGGGGGAGGGCCAATGAAGGCGCTGTGGCTGAAGTGGTCGGTGAAAATCGAAGAGTTGAGCATCCGTGAACGGGCAATGATCGCGCTGGGCGGCGCGGCCGCCATCATCTTCCTCGTGTATTTCGGCCTGATCGAGCCGGCCCACGTGCGCGAACGCAGCCTGCGGGAGAGCCTCATCCAGCAGCGTGCCCAGCTGGCCGGCATCGACGTCGAACTGGCGCAGAAGCAGGCCGCCGCGCTGGCCGATCCGGATGCGGAGGCGCGCAAGCGCCTGCTGACCCTGCAGGCCGACAGCGAAGCGCTGCGCACGTCCTTGCGGGCCACGCAGAAGGCACTGGTGCCTCCGGCCCGGATGAGCGCGCTGCTGGGCCAGATGGTGCAGCAGAACGCGCGGCTGAAACTGGTATCGCTGAAGACCTTGCCGCCGGCCGGCACGACGGACGGCAGCTTCGCTGGCGACGACGAGCCTGGCGCCATGGCGGGACCGGTGCTGCCGCCGACGGCGCTGTCGAGCACGCCACCCGGCGTTGCGGCACCGGCCGACACGACGGGCGCTGCCGCCCATCCGGCGGGGCCGTTGCTGTACCGCCACGGCGTGCGCATCGTGCTTGCCGGCGCCTACGGCGACATGGTCGCCTACATGGAAGCGCTGGAGCGCATGCCGGCCCAGCTGTTCTGGGGCCGGGCGGCGCTCGATGCCACTGAGCACGACAAGGCCACATTGACCTTGACCCTGTATACCTTGAGCCTGGACGACAAATGGATTGCCCTGTGACGCGCGGATCGACCGCCTTACTCGCCTCGTTGCTGCTGCTGGGCAATGCCGGCGCCCTGGCCCAGGTGGCCGATCCCACCTTGCCGCCCCCGTCGCTGCGGGCACCGGCGGCAAGCACCGCGCCCGCTCCGGTGCCGGCACGTCCCCAATTGCAGTCGATCCTGCTGTCGCGCGAGGCAGGCGGGCGCCGCGTCGCCGTGATTAGTGGCGAAATGGTACGGCAGGGCAGCGCCTTCCAGGGCGCCGTGGTGGAACGGGTGGGCGAAGACGAGGTAGTGCTGCGGCGCGGCAAGACGCGCGAAGTGCTGCGGCTGTATCCGGCGCGGGGCGCCGCCGTCGCCGCCACCGCGGCCGGCAGCGCCGCGGCAACGAAGCAGACGGAACAACAATGAACAAGCGGGCCATGAACCACACCATGCAAAAATTGATCACGTTCGGCTGCGTTGCCGCCACCACGCTGGCCCTGGCCGGTTGCGACACGGCCGCGCGGCGTGATACCTACGACACGATCAACCGCGAGATGCACGAGGCGGCCGCGAAAAGCGCCGCCCAACCGGCCTCTCCCGGCGCCGTCGAGGCGGCGCTGCTGCCGCCCGTGCCGGCGCTGGCGGCCCAGCTGCCCAAGGCCCGGGCCGTGCTGGAGGAACGCTTCAACGTGGCGCTGAACAATGTGCCGGCCCAGCAGTTCTTCAACACCATCGTGGCCGGCACCCGCTACAACATGCTGCTGCACCCGGAAGTGGCCGGCACCATCACGGCCAACCTGAAGGACGTGACGATCGCCGAGGCGCTGGATGCCGTGCGCGAGATGTACGGCTACGACTACAAGATCGACGGCAACCGCATCTCGATCCGACCGCTGACGATGCAGACCAGGATGTTCCAGGTGAACTACCTGACGGCCAGCCGCAAGGGCAGCTCGAATATCCGCGTGTCGTCCACTTCGATCAACAATGTGTCGACCAACCAGGGCAGCAACGGCAGCGGCGGCGGGTCCTCCTCGACGAGCAACAACAGCGGCCAGACCCAGAACGGCATGCCGGGCGGCGGCCAGGCCGTGCAGGAAGACGCCAGCAACGTCAAGACCAGCACGGAAACGGACTTCTGGGGCGAGCTGAAGGCCGCGCTGGACGCGCTGGTGGGCGGCGCCGGGGAAGGGCGCAGCGTCGTCATCAGCCCGCAGTCCGGCGTCATCGTCGTGCGCGCCTTGCCAGACCAGCTGCGCGCCGTGGGCGACTACCTGAAGGCCACGCGCCTGGCCGTGGAGCGCCAGGTGATCCTGGAAGCGAAGATCCTCGAAGTGCAGCTCAACAGCGGCTTCCAGTCCGGCGTCAACTGGTCCGCCTTCCGCACGGGCGGCAACAGCCGCGGCTCGGCCGGCATCATCGCGCCCGGTACCAACCTGTCGACCCTGGTGGGCGGCAATGCCGTCTCGCAGTCCACCGGCACGGGACTGGGCGCGCTGGCCGGCACCACCTTGAACAACGCGGCCAGCGCGGCCGGCACGATGTTCGGGCTGGCCTTCCAGACCAGTAATTTCTCCGCCATGATCTCCTTCCTGGAATCGCAGGGCACGGTGCACGTGCTGTCCAGCCCCCGCATCGCCACCCTGAACAACCAGAAGGCCGTGCTGAAGATCGGCACGGACGAATTCTATGTGACGGGCATCAGCACGACGACGAACTCGAACGTGAGCGGCAACACGACGACGCCGAACGTTACCTTGCAGCCGTTCTTCTCCGGTGTGCTGCTGGACGTGACGCCGCAGATCGACGAGGACGGCCACATCATGCTGCACGTCCATCCTTCCGTCAGCGAGGTCAGCACCGTCAACAAGAGCATCAACCTGGGCAGCGCCGGTTCGCTGAACCTGCCGCTGGCCGCGTCCAGCACGTCGGAAATGGACAGCATGGTGCGCGGCAAGGACGGCCAGATCGTCGCCATCGGCGGCCTGATGCGCCAGGCCATGAGCAGCGACCAGTCGCAGCTGCCCGGCGTGGGCAACGTGCCCGTGCTGGGCGCCCTGTTCCGCAACAAGGAAAGCGGCATGCAGAAGCGCGAACTGGTGGTGCTGATCCGGCCCACCATCGTCGACGGCGCCGGCAGCATGACGCAGGACATGCAGGACGCCGCCCGCCGCATCCAGCAGCTCGATCCTGCGCTGCGGAGCAACTGATGTACGAAGCCCACTTCGGCCTGCGCGAGGTGCCGTTCTCCATCACGCCGGACACCAGCTTCTTCTTCGGCAGCCCCCATTCGCAGGAAGGCCTGAACACCCTGCTGGTGGCGGCGCGCAGCGGCGAGGGCTTCATCAAGATCACGGGCGAGGTGGGCACGGGCAAGACGCTGCTGTGCCGTAAGTTCATGGCCACGTTGGGCGAGGAATTCGTCACGGCCTACGTGCCCAACCCCTACCTGGAACCGCGCGCGCTGATGCTGTCGCTGGCGGACGAACTGGAAATCACCCTGCCGCGCGACGTCGACCAGCACCAGCTGGTCAAGTCGCTGACGGTGCGCCTGCTGGAGCTGGCCGCGCGCGGCAAGCACGTCGTGCTGTGCCTGGACGAAGCGCAGGCGCTGCCGCTGGAAAGCCTGGAGGCGCTGCGCCTGCTGACCAACCTGGAGACGGAAAAGCGCAAGCTGCTGCAGATCGTGCTGTTCGGCCAGCCCGAACTGAATGCCCACCTGGCCAGCCCCACCATCCGCCAGCTGGCCCAGCGCATCACCTTCCACTACCACCTGGGCGCGCTGCGGCGCGACGAGCTGGATTACTACCTGGCGCACCGGCTGCGCGTGGCCGGCTTCACGGGCGCGCGCCTGTTCTCCAGCGGCGCCGTGCGCAAGCTGTACGGCGCCACCGGCGGCATTCCCCGCCTCGTCAACATCATTGCCCACAAGGCCCTGATGCTGTCCTATGGCGAAGGGCGCCAGCAGGTGGAGAAGCGCCACGTGACCCTGGCCGCGCGCGATACCCTCGGTACCGTGCGCCGCACCTGGCCGTGGTTCGCGGCGCTGGCCACGGCCGCCTCGCTGGCCGCCGGCATAACGATGGCACTGACCAAATGAGCCTGATAAACAAGATGCTGCAAGACCTGGACGCGCGCGGCAGCGGCGGCGCGGTGCGCGGCCCCGACCCGGCCGTGCGTCCCGTCGGCGCC
>NZ_WNKZ01000004.1 GCF_009720835.1 Pseudoduganella buxea | reverse complement strand
GGGGGCGCCGTCGGCGGCGGTGCAGGTGGTGCCTGCGGTGGCGCCGGCGGATTCCATTCCGGCAGCGGCACCGTCGGCGGCGGCCGGCCCCGGAACAGCGCGCCGCCGCCCCAGATCGCCAGCCCGACCACGCCGACAACGATCGCCGCCGGGATCAGCACGTCGTCGACGGCGCCGATGACGGTCAGGTCGTCGGCAAGCAGGCCCAACGTCGCCCCGCCCCCGGCCGTCGCCATCTGGCGGCCGAAGTCGGCGACGGCAGCGGCATCCTGCCCCGAATTGTCGACCAGCTGCATCGGCTGGCAGCGCACATAGGCGTACAGGTTGGTGCCGTCCACCAGCCCGGCCGGATCGCAGGCGGTCCAGCGCCCCAGCGCGGCCGCGTAATAGCGCGACCCGTGGTAGTACAGGCCACTTTCCTCGTCGCGCTCCTTGCCCGTGTAGCGGTAGCGGCGCGGCGTCTCGGCCTGGCTGCGCACGGCCTGGTATGTCGTGCTGCCATAGGGGGCATATTCCTCGTAGGCGATGACCTGTGCCAGCTGGTCCAGCTCCAGGCTGGCCGAGCCGATATGGTTGCCGAGCTGGTAGCGCATCAGCCGGGCCGGCGCGGCATCGCTGCCGGCCGTATCGACCGTGCGCAGTTCGACCAGCGCCACCCGCTGCCCCCCGGCGTCCACGTGCAGGGTCTCCCGTTCCAGCACCGGCGCCGGTCCGACCGGCCCGGCATGGGTCCGGAACAGTTCGAAGCCGCCCAGGTAGATGCGTTCCTCGGTCAAGCCGGGCGCCTTTTCCCACACCTTGCGCATTCTTTCGCCCGAGGCGGCATAGGCATACCAGGCCGCGCCGCCGCCGCCCAGCAGGACGCCGTGCAGGCGGCTGCCGAAGTCCCACAGCAGGTTGGCACCGGGCAGGCCACCGCCCAGGTGCGGCATGCGCGCCAGGTTGCCGTCACCGTCATGGCCGTACGCCTCGATCGACGGCGGCGCCGCGCCGTTCGGGTTCAGCACCGTGCGCGTCAGGCGGTTGCCCGTCTTCGACGGGCCGGCGCTGGCCGGCTCCAGCAGGCTCTGCTCCTCGTAGCCATAGGCGCGCGTCCAGCCGGCATGGACCGGATCGCTGCCCCGGTGCTGCATGGCGAGGAAGTTGCCGACCCCGTCGTACACATAGCGCTCGATATAGGTGCCGAGGGCATTGCCGTCCCCCGGATGATCCAGGCGCGTGTGGAAGGTGTTGCCGTGGCCGGGCGAGGTCGGCGCGCCGGCCATGCCGAGGTGCTCGCGGCCGCTTGCCTGGATCAGCCGGTACAGCGCGTCGTGGACGAAATCGCTGGAGGGCTCGACCCGGCGGTTGCGGAAGTACACGGATTGCTGGGCATCGTCGCGGATGTGGGTCAGGTTGCCGGCGGCGTCGTAGGTGTAGTGCAGGTTCCGCAGGCCGCAGGGCAGCGCCGGTGGCGGCGTTTCCGGCGCGGCCACCGTGGCGGGCGGCGGGGCGGGATTGTCGCAGTCGCCATCGAAGGCCGCGCCCCGCCGCGTGTAGAGTTGTACCAGCCGGAAGGTATCGGGATCGTAGCGGTACGTGGTGCTGGCCCCGTTCTTGTAGTCGATGCGGGCGCGGCGGCCGCGAGCATCGTAGTCGATGTTGGCGATGCCCACCGCCGAAGGGGCGTCCCCCAGCGGATCGATCGGCGCGGCCGGTTCGGCGCCCCGCTCCAGCCACACATCGACCCGCTCCAGCAGGCCCGCCTCGTTGAAGCCGTGCTGGATCACGTGCCGGCGCGCGTGCGGCCGGTCGCTGTGCGGCGCAACGGACTGGATGCACCGGTTCAGCGCATCGAAGCGTGCCGCCGCTTCGAACGCTTCCACTTCCAGCGCCACCTCCCCCTGCCAGTCTGGAATGGCCCGGTAATCGCTGGCCAACCGGCGCGTCGTGCACAGCGGGTTGCCCTTGAAGTCGAATGCCTCGACCGGATCGCCGTCGCTGTCCAGGCGGGCGTTGACCGACACGCCGGCGCCGTCGAAGTGGCGGAACACGCGTGTGCGCAGGTTCAGGTCAGCCGCGCCGGGCACGGATTCCCCGTACTCGACGACGTCGAACAGGATATCGCGCCCCAGGGTGCGCGGGTCGGATGCGGTACTGGTGCCGCGCACGCGCTGGCCAATCGGCCGGCGCAGCACGTCGTAAAGCAGGGTCACGTCATGGCCCCGGCTGTCCCATGTGCGGATCGGCTGCCCGGCCACGTCGTCCAGCTGCCAGCGCCAGCCCGCGTCCATGCTGGCGCGCACGAGCTGGCGGCCCAGCATGTCGAACACCTGCCGCACCACGACCCGGCCGAGCGGATCGCCGGCCTGCACGATGCAGTCGCGCACGGCCCGCTCATTGCCCTGGATGTCCAGCTCGGCCCGCAGCGCCAGGGTTTCTTCCTGGCCGTCCAGGTCATGGCCGGCGCAGGCCACGCGGTTGCGCGCCAGGGTCAGGAAGGGACGGCCCAGCACATCGAAGCACATGGTGGTGGGCGTATCGGCATGCGCCGCCGCACGCAAGGCCGCGTCGCGCTCGCGCGGCCCCAGCGCGCCGCCGATGCGCCGCGCGTGCCAGGTTTGCCAGGCCGCCCCGGCCGGTCCCAGCGCGGCAAAATACGGCGCCACGTAACCGCCGATATCACGGTCCGTACGCGGGTCGCCCGTTTGTGCGGCGCGGGGCGCGCAGGTATCGTTGGCGTCGTAGTGTGCGTGCTCCCAGGCCCGGATCAGCTGCTTCTCGAAGCTGTGGTCCGGCCGCAGCGTTGCCACCACGCGCTGCACCGGGTCGTAGAACAGCACCGCGCTGACGCCGGTTGCGTGGGCGAATTCGAAGCCATGCGTGGCGCTGAAGAAGGGCTCGTACTGGCGCACCGGCAGGCCCTTGTTGTTGAAGATGGTCCAGCCGGTGCCGACCCAGCGCGTGGCGACGGTCGGCCCGTCCGGGGCGACGGGCCCCGGCTCGGCCTGGGCCTTGCGCTGGATCTCGCGGCCCTGGCCATCGGCATAGGCGATACCGATGCGCACGCGCGTCGTGCCGCCGGGCGCCAGTGCATGCACGTGGGTCTCGCGCTCGATGGTGGCCACGGCCGGCGGCAGCCATGCCGCCGGGTCGAGCGGATGGGCCAGGCGGCTGCGACGGAAGCGCTCAAGGTCATAGACCAGGCGCGTCGTGGCACCGGCCAGCAGGCCTGGCGCCACGGCGCGCGGGTCGGCCGCGTCGAAGAAGACCGCTTCCTGGACGGCATCCAGGTCCGCCGCGAAGCCGGCCAGCGTATCGCCTTCGGCCGGCGCCGGCGCCGGCTTGCCCATCACGGCGGTACCCGTCACCTGCCCGAGCAGGTCGAAGGCCACGGCGGCGCGGTTGCCATTCGGGTCGCTGACCATGCGCGGCTGCAGCACCCGGTAGTCGATCTCGTCGGCGGCGATGCGGTTGCCCAGGCCATCGCGTTTCTCGCGCAGCAGCAGGTCGTGAACGTCATGGTCGGCGAAGCCGTGATTGCCGAACGGGTCGCGTTCGCGCCGTGGCAGGAAAAAATGCGCCCGGGCCTGCGCCAGCTCGGCTGCCGGCGAATCGGCCACGCCGGTGCTGTAGAAAGCCAGCCCGGATGGCGCCCACCAGTGGTCGTCCGCATCGGCCGCGGGGAAGCGCCCGTCGCCCTTCAGCGTGGCGCCGCGCACGTAGCCGCCGCTCCCCGGCAGCACCAGGTCGGGCGCCGGCAGCAGCACTTCGGGCACGCCGGATGTGCGGGGGCGCTGGAATGCCGCATCGAGCATGGTGCGCGTCAGCGCGAGCTGGTAGGTCTCGCCCGGCAGTCCGAGCGCGCCGGCCTGCCCCAGCGGCAGCAGGGCGGCAAGGTCGTCGCGCCGGTACAGGGTGCGCGTGCGCTCCAGGAGGCGGCGGCAGCGGCCGGCAATGGGCGCCGCCTCGTAGCCCACCTCCCCCGTGTAGCGGTGGCGCAGGCGGCCGGGACGCGCCGGGTCCGGCTCGACCAGGTCGACCGGCTGGACGCGCCCGGCCGCGCCGGTGCCCGTGTAGCCGGTCAGTTCGTAGCGGGCCGTATCGCACGGTGCCGGCTGCCGCCACGTGTCGGCCAGGTTGATCGCGCCGGTAAAGGCCGTCTCCGTATAGGTCAGCAGCGCAGTGGCCTGCCTGGCACGGTCGGCCGGATGCAGGGCCGCCAGCGCCGGATTGGGCCCGGTTCGCATCACGCCGGCACCGTCCACCGTGCGCAGGGTGGCACGCCGCGCGCAGGCCACGCTGGCGCTTTTCAGGACATTGCCGACGTCGTCCAACTCCAGGGTCAGCGCATGCTCGACGCGCGGGTCGGCGCCGTCGCGTTCGTAATGAAAAGTGATGGTCTCGCCGGCGTGGCTGGAGAACACGGCGTTGCGGTTGGCGCCGCGCGGCTGCAGTCGCCGCAGCACGTAATTCGATTCCACCACGGTGTACGGGACGGCCGCGCGCAGGACGCTGGCGGGGTCGGCCGGCTGGCCGTCCTCGGCATACACTTCCTGGCGCAGCATGCGCCCCTTCAGCGCGCGGCATGCCTCCCGTTCCTCGTCCATCGACAGGCCAGGCGGCAGCACCGTATCGGGCAGCAGCAGCTCGCGTGCCTCGGCGTCGGTCAGGCCCGGCTCGCGGAAGTACTCGCCCCGGTCCCGTCCGTCGACGAGGCCGGCGAAGTAGTCCGATACGTGGCCGCCCAGGTACGCGCCCGTGTGAAACCACGTGCAGGTGCGTACTGGCGGCACATGCATGGCCGGATCGAGGTTGGCCGCCGGCGCGCCGCCATCGGCCAGGGCCGCCATGCTGGCGGTGTCCCACTGCTCGACCATGCCGAAGCCGCGAAACTCCCGCTCCGCCCCGTCGTAGTGGCCGTGGTGATAGGCGTAGCGTGTGACGAAGCGATTGCGGCCGATATGGTCGATGGTATCGACCTGCTCCACCACGTGCACGGGAAATGGCAGGCGGGTCACCCAGGGCTTGCCGTCGCGCTGGTCCTGCAGGTAGAAGCGCGTCGACGGCGCGTAGCGCACCTGCGTCTGCGCACCCCGGTTGTTGTCGATACCCGTCAACAGGTGCGGCTTCCGGTCGCCCACCAGCGCGACATACTGCATGGGCCGGCGTGCCGCGCCGGCCAGCGGCGAGGACCAGACCAGGCATGCCGTGCCGTTGCCAAGCAGGTCCACCGCCGCGACGTCGGTGGCGCTGTCGATGGCGGGAAACGCAGCCAGCGTGCGGGGCAGGCTCCAGCCGTTGCCGGACTGGTTGAAGTACAGCCGCACGCCTTCGCGGTGCAGGTAGATCAGGTCGGTGGTGCCGCTGCCGTCGATATCGGCCAGCAGCAGGCGGCGACGGTCGAACTGGTCAGGATGGTCGAAGCGGGGCGCGTGGTCCATCGTCACGCGCGCGCCGAAGCGCCCGTGCCCGAGGTTGGGCCAGTAGCAGATTTCGCCGTTGCGGATGCGGACGATGTCGGCCAGGCCGTCGCCGGACAGGTCGGCCAGGTGAATCGACTCTTCCACATCGGCGAACACGACGCGCGGGCCGTGCTCTTCGTCCAGCGCCAGCGCGATGCGTTGCGCCGGCCCGAAGCCCGCCTCGGCCAGGCCGGCATGCCAGACCATCGCATCGCCCTCGGTGACGAGGAGGTCGGCATGGCCGTCGCCATCGAGGTCGATCAGGCGCACGTTCGGGTCCGCCAGGCTGCGGCCCAGGATGGCGTCGAACGGCCGGAACGGCTGCCAGCCGAAGGCTTCGTCGTGTTCGTACAGGCCCGGCGAGGCGCCTTCCATCAGCACCAGGTCGGGCAGGCCGTCGCCGGCCAGGTCCATGAACGCAGCACCGGCCTGCAGCGCCGCATTCGGCTGCGTGCCCAGCGTACGGGCCGGCGCAAAGCTGGCGCCCTGCCCCAGCGGACCCAGGTTGCGGCTGTAGTGCCAGGCCCCCGCCTGTTCGGTGACGATGCCGGGTATACCTTCGCCATGCAGGTCGGTCCACTGGTAGACGCGCCCGTCCAGCCCGACCGGCAGGTTCGCGCTCCCGGAGTCATCGACCGCTTCGACCGTGGTGCCCACCTGCGCCTGCGTGTACGTGAATTCCACGGGCGGCAGCGCGCGCGCCGCGTACGTGGCACCGGTGCGCCGGTAGCCCGTTTGCGTGACCGCCTGGAGGAAGGCGTAGACCGGGTTGCGCACATCGAACGGGTCGATGTCGGCGGAGTAGGCGAAATCGGTCGAGCGCACCAGGCAGTCGGCGCCGACACCGGCCTCGCCGTCGAAATGGTGGAACATCAGCACGCGCCGGCACAGCCGTGCCGTGCGGATTTCGAAACCGGCCCGGTACGACGAGAACGGGTCGGCACGCAGCGTCCACGCGTGCGATTCCGCCGGCAAGGGCAGCGTCACGGCGTGCTCGCCGTAGTCGAACACGGCCTCGAACATCCAGCCGGCGCCCTGCCATTGGGCCGGCGTGAGCTGGCGCGGGCGCTGGCCGGCCGCATCGAGCAGGGGCACCCGGTTGCCGTACAGGATACGCTTCAGGTAGCGGTTGGCACCGCGCCGCACGTCGCCGGCGGCGCCCCGGTTGCGCTGGTGCGGGGCGGCCATATCGATGCCGGCGCCGTCTTCGGCCTTGTAGCGGTACCAGATGCCGTTGCCCCGATCGTCGCGCGTTTCGCACAGCAGCCAGGCATACACGCGGGTCGGGTCGAGCGGATCGGCGATGCGCGATTCGGCATCGCGCCCGTAGATGCTTGCCACGTTGGCCGGCGTGATGGAGCGCCAGTGCACGTCGCCCGGGTGGCCCGCCCTGCTCCACCGCTCGATGCGCGCGAACGGGCCTTCGATGCGGGGCCGATAGCGCCGCACGACGTGGCCGTCGATCACGTCCTCGTGCGGCAGCAGCCGGCCTTCGCCATCGCGCACCCAGTGCTCCACCGGATCGCGCGTGTGGCCGGGATGGACCGCTACCCAGCTGCCATCCGCATCCTGGCGGTACACCGGCACCAGGTCTTCCGCTTCCGACAGCAGGTAGGTGTCGTCATCGAGGTAGCGGGGCAGGCCCTGGTCCGTCTTGCGGCGGATCGCCGCCTGCGACAGGTTCCAGCCGAAGCCGAACGGGCCATTGCCGTTGCCCGAATCGTAGGATAGCGCCAGCGCCGGGCCGAAGCCGCCCCGCCCGGGACTGAGGCCGAGGGGGACCGACACGCTGGCCGAACCGGTGACGGGATTGGCACTGAAGGTTTCACCGACACCGCGAATGGCGCCGCCGCCCTTGGGCAGGGCAATGCCGGGGATTGCTCCGGCATTGGAACTGGCGCGGGCATTGGAACTGCCGTCGCTACGAGAACTGGCGCCGGTACTGGAACTGGGGCCACTGCCCGGATCGGCAGGTCGAACTGGACGCACCACGGTCTCCTCCTCCCCACCGCGGGCAAGCCGCGGTGCGCGACGATGCAATGGGCGGTGCCGGGACCACGGCGTGCCGGCGCGTGCGCGCGCCACGCCGTGGAAGCGGCATCAACTCTGGGTGGAGAAGGTGAACATCCCTGGTGGCTTATGCGACCTGCAGTTCTCCGCTGCGATGTCATGCCATTTGCTGTCCATGATTGTCGCTTCGCACGGCGAATACAAGTAATGAATTGTCACGGCGTGGCGCGACTTCAGGGTCCCTGTTCCAGCGCCAGTTGGAAGGTGGCGGCACGCTCACCCGCATCGCGCGAAACCATGATGACGGGATTGCCGTTCCTGGCCAGCGCCTTGTCGCCACTGTAGGGCCAATAGGCGTAATCCTTGTCGCCCTTGCGCGGTTTGCCGAGCTGCTTGCCCAGCTGTTCCCGCACGGGCGCGTAGCGGTCGATCGGCATGTCCACGACGAGCAGCATGATGTAGCTCTTGCCCGGTCCGGCCTCGCCGCGCGAATCGAGCTTGATGTGCGTGATGCCGGTGTCCGGCCGGCAGGTGTATTCGGCCAGCACCCCGTACTCATCGGCCGATTGCTCCGTCTTCCTGCAGTAGGGCGCCACCAGCGCGTCGAACTGGCTGCTCTTCATGCGAAAGGCCTTGGCGTCGCCGACGGCGGCCATGACGGTCGCCAGCGCGTCCTGCGGCGGCGCGGCGGCAGCCAGCGCGGACACTGCCAGCAGGGCAGCCGCGACGGCGGAAGAATTGGTCATGTTGCTGTCCAGGTGTGGCGGGCCGCCGCACGGCGCGGCAGCCTGCATGGGAGTTACGCGAACTTGGTGAAATCCGGCTTGCGCTTCTCGAAGAAGGCGGTGAAGGCTTCCTTCGCTTCCGGCGCCAGCAGCATCTCGCCGAACAACTTGCTTTCCTTGGCGATGATGGCGTTCAGCTCTTCCTTGCGGCCGGACGTCATCAGGCGCTTGGTGGTGCGGATCGACGCGGCCGGCAGGGCCACCAGCTTGGTGGCCTGGGCGCGGGCGAAGGCCAGCACGTCGGCGGCCGGCACCACTTTCGACACGATGCCCATGTCGTAGGCTTCCTGGGCCGTGAACGGCTCGCCCAGCATCAGCTTCTCGGCGGCGCGGGCGTGGCCGGCGGCCAACGGCATCAGCATCGACGAGCCGAATTCCGGGCACAGGCCCAGCTGCGTGAACGGCACGGAGAACCGGGCGCTGTCGCCGGCGTAGACCAGGTCGCAGTGCATCAGCAAGGTGGTGCCAATGCCGATGGCCAGGCCGCCCACGGCTGCGACGACTGGCTTGGAGGTACCCGACAGCGCGCGCATGAACTGGAACACGGGGCGGTTGGCGAATTCCTCGGCGGTGGCCGGGCGCGCGGTCTTGATGAAGTCATCCAGGTCGTTCCCGGCCGTGAAGATCTCCGGCTTGCCGGCGATCAGGATGGCACGCACGTCGTTGTCCGTTTCGGCCGCGTTGATGGTGTCGGCCAGGGTCTGGTACATCGTGGAGGTGATCGCGTTCTTGCGCTCGGGGCGGTTGAACTCCAGGGTAAGGATGCCGCCTTCTTTGCTGACGAGGATGTCCATGTGTCTCTTTCTCCTGTTTTGAATAATGAAGGGCGCCGGGGTTTGTGACCACGGCGCCCTTTGCTATGCGAAGCTGATGATGCTTACACGCGTTCGATGATACCAGCGGCGCCCATGCCGGCGCCGACGCACATCGTCACCATGCCGTACTTCAGGTTGTTGCGGCGCAGTGCGTGCACGACGGTCGCGGCGCGGATGGCACCGGTGGCGCCCAGCGGGTGGCCCAGGGCGATCGCGCCGCCCATCGGGTTGACCTTGCTGGTGTCCAGGTTCAGGTCGCGGATCACGGCGAGCGCCTGGGCGGCGAAGGCTTCGTTCAGCTCGATCCAGTCCAGCTGGTCCTGGGTGATGCCGGCGGCGGCCAGCGCCGCGGGAATCGCCACCTTCGGGCCGATGCCCATGATTTCCGGCGGCACGCCGCGCACGGCGAACGACGAGAACTTGGCCAGCGGGGTCAGGTTGTGCTCGCGGAGGATTTTTTCCGACACGACGATCAGCGCACCGGCGCCGTCGGACATCTGCGACGACGTGGCGGCCGTCACGGAACCCTTGGCGGCGAAGACGGGCTTGAGCTTCGCCATGCCTTCCATCGACGCGTCGGCGCGTGGGCCTTCGTCCTGGTCGACGGTGCGCTTGACCGTTTTGATTTCGCCGGTCCGCAGGTCGGGCGTGCGGGTGATGATCTCGACAGGCGTGATCTCGTCCTTGAACTGGCCGGCCTGCTGGGCGGCGATGGCGCGGCGGTGCGATTCCAGGCCGAAGGCGTCCTGGTCTTCGCGCGACACCTTCCACTGCTTGGCCACGTTCTCGGCGGTCAGGCCCATGCCGTAGGCCAGGCCCACGTTCTCGTCCTTGAAGGTGTCCATGTTGATCGACGGGTGGTGGCCCATCATCGGCACCATCGACATCGATTCGACGCCGCCGGCGATCATCACGTCGGCTTCGCCGACGCGGATGCGGTCCGCCGCCATGGCCAGGGCGGTGATGCCCGAGGCGCAGTAGCGGTTGACGGTCACGCCACCCACGGTGTTCGGCAGGCCGGCCAGCACCACCGAGTTACGGGCGATGTTGAAGCCCTGCTCCGCTTCCGGGAACGAGCAGCCGATGATGGCGTCGATGATCAGGGCCGGGTCCAGGTTCGGCACGGCGGCCATGGCGCCACGGATGGCGTGCACCAGCAGGTCGTCCGGGCGGGTCTTGTTGAACATGCCGCGCGGCGCCTTGCCGATCGGGGTGCGGGTCGCTGCGACGATGTATGCGTCTTGAAGTTGTTTGCTCATAATGTTCGTCCTAAAGTCAGTTCCGCACCGGCTTGCCGGTCTGCAGCATGCCCATGATCCGCTCTTGCGTTTTCGGGTTGTTCAGCAGTTCCAGGAAGGCCTTGCGTTCCATGTCCAGCAGCCACTGCTCGGACACGACGCTGCCCTGGTCGATGTCGCCACCCGACACGATCTCGGCGATCATGTCGCCCAGCTTGTAATCGTGGGCGGAGATGAAGCCGCCGTCACGCATATTGACCAGCTGGCCGCGGATCGTGCCCCAGCCGTAGCGGCCGGTGACGGGCACGGGGCGCTGCAGCGGTGCGCGGTAGCCGGCGTCGAACATCGAGCGGGCCGTCACTTTCGCCACGTGCAGCAGTTCGTACGGGTTGAAGACGATGATGTCGTCTTCCTTCAGGTAGCCCATGGCCTTCGCTTCCAGTGCCGACTTCGACACGTTCGCGGTGGCCGCGTTGGTGAAGCCCGTCTTCAGGAATTGCAGGATGTCGTTGCCCTTGGCTTCCTTGGCGGCGCGCACGGCTGCCTCCTTTAGGCCGCCGCCGGCAGGGATCAGGCCCACGCCCACTTCCACCAGGCCGATGTACGACTCGATCGACGCGACGCGCTTCGATGCGTGCAGTGCCATTTCGCAGCCGCCGCCCAGTGCCAGGCCAGCCACCGCGGCCACCACCGGCACGTTCGAGTATTTCATCGCCATGAAGGTGTTCTGCAGGTCCTTGATCAAAGGATCGAGTGCCTTCGCGCCGCCGGCCATGAAGGCTGGCAGGGCCGATTGCAGGTCGGCGCCGGCCGAGAAGGCACCGCCTTCGGCAGCATCCGTACCCCAGATGACGAGACCCTTGAAGTTCTGTTCAGCTTCGGACAGACCGCGTTTCAGGCCGTCGATGACGCCCTGGCCGATGACGTGCATCTTGGTCTTGATCGATGCGACCAGGACCTCGTCGCCCGAGTGCCACAGGCGGATGCTGTCGTCTTCGAACACGGTGGTGCCGGCCTTGGTCGCGTCGACCGCGCCTTCGCCCAGTACCGGTGCGCGGAATTCCTGGCGCTTGTACACGTCCAGGGTCGAACGTGGCACGAAGCCCTTCGACTTGGCCGAGTACGAACCTTCGGCCGTGTGCACGCCGTCCACCTCGAAGACCCATGCTGGCAGCGGTGCATTCGTCAGCGCCTTGCCGGCGTCGATGTCTTCCTTGACCCACTCGGCGATCTGCTTCCAGCCGGCGGCCTGCCACGTTTCGAACGGGCCCACTTTCCAGCCGAAGCCCCAGCGCATGGCGAAGTCGACGTCGCGTGCGTTGTCGGCGATCGAGTCCAGGTGGTAGGCGATGTAGTGGAAGGCGTCCCGGAAGATCGCCCACAGGAACTGGCCTTGTGGGTTGGTCGATTCGCGCAGGGCCTTGAACTTCTTGACCGGATCCTTTTCCTTCAGGATGCGGGCGATGATATCGGCTGCCTTGGCGCCGCCAGCGACGTATTCGCCGGAGGCGAAGTCCAGGCGTTGAATCTCCTTGCCGACCTTTTTATAGAAGCCGCCGCCGGCCTTCTGGCCCAGGGCGCCCTTCTCGATCAGCTTGGCCAGCACGTCCGGCGTCTTGTAGACGGCGGCGAACGGGTCGTCCTTCAGGTTGTCCTGCATGGTCTTGATGACGTGGCCCATCGTGTCCAGGCCCACCACGTCCGCCGTGCGGAAGGTGCCGGACTTGGCGCGGCCCAGCTTCGCACCCGTCAGGTCGTCGACCACGTCCACGGACAGGCCGAATTTTTCCGCCTGGTGGATGGTGGCCAGCATGCCGAAGATGCCGACACGGTTGGCGATGAAGTTCGGCGTGTCTTTCGCGCGCACGACGCCCTTGCCCAGCACCGAGGTCAGGAAGGTTTCCAGCTGGTCGATGATTTCAGGACGGGTCGCTTCGGTCGGGATCAGTTCGACCAGGTGCATGTAGCGCGGCGGATTGAAGAAGTGCACGCCGCAGAAGCGCGCCTTCAGGTCCGCGTCGAAGCCTTCGGCCAGCTGCTTGATCGGCAGGCCGGACGTGTTCGAGGCGAAGATGGCGTTGGCACCGATGTGCGGCGCGACCTTCTTGTACAGGTCATGCTTCCAGTCCAGGCGTTCGGCGATGGCTTCGATGATCAGGTCGCAGTCGGCCAGCTGGTCCAGGTTGTCTTCGTAGTTGGCGACCTGGATCAGGGCGGCGTCTTCCTTGTCGCCCAGCGGTGCCGGCGACAGCTTCTTCAGGCCTTCGATGGCCTTCAGGACGATACCGTTCTTCGGCGTGCCTTCTTTCCCAGGCAGGTCGAACAGGACGACCTGCACCTTGGCGTTGACGCAGTGGGCGGCGATCTGCGCGCCCATCACGCCGGCACCCAGCACGGCTACTTTTTTGACAGTAAAGTTCGTCATTTTTATCCTCTAGTCTTAGAACAGGTCGGCGTCCAGCGCCATCAGGTTGGCGGCACCCGAACGGGCCTGGCGGATCAGCATCGCCGTTTCCGGGTACAGGCGGGCGAAGTAGAAGCGCGTGGTCTGCAGCTTGGCTTCGTAGAACTTGTCGCCCGAATCCTTTTTCTCCAGCGCGATCTTGGCCATCTGGGCGAAGAAGTAGCTGTACACCAGGTGACCGACGACGCGCAGGTACGGCACGGCGGCGGCGCCCACTTCGTCCTGGTTCTGGAAGGCCTTCATGCCGATTTCCATCGTCAGCTTGCCCACTTTTTCGCCCAGCTCGCCCAGCGGCGTGACGAATTCGGACATCGCTTCATCGGTGCCGTTTTCTTCGACGAAGGCGCGCACCTTCTCGCCGAACTTGCGCAGCTTGGCGCCGTTGTCCATCAGGATCTTGCGGCCCAGCAGGTCCAGCGACTGGATCGTGTTGGTGCCTTCGTAGATCAGGTTGATGCGGGCGTCGCGCACGTACTGCTCCATGCCCCATTCGGAGATGTAGCCGTGGCCGCCGTACACCTGCATCGCCTCGGAGGTGGCAACCCATGCGTTGTCGGTGATGAAGGCCTTGATGATCGGCGTCAGGAGGGCCACTTCGTCGGCCGCTTCCTTGCGCACTTCTTCGTCAGGGTGGCCCAGTTCACGGTCGATCTGCAGCGCGACGTAGGACGAGAATGCGCGCGCGCCTTCGGCGTAGGCCTTGGCGGTCAGCAGCATGCGGCGCACGTCCGGGTGCACGATGATCGGGTCGGCTGGCTTGTCCGGTGCCTTCACGCCGGACAGGCTGCGCATCTGCAGGCGGTCCTTGGCGTACACCAGCGCGTTCTGGTAGGCCACTTCGGTCAGGCCCAGCGACTGCATGCCCACGCCCAGGCGGGCTGCGTTCATGAACACGAACATGGCGTTCAGGCCCTTGTTCGGCTGGCCGATGATCCAGCCCTTGGCGCCGTCCAGGTTCATCTGGCAGGTCGAATTACCGTGGATGCCCATCTTTTCTTCGATGGCGCCGCAGAAGATCGGGTTGCGTTCGCCGACGGTGCCGTCCTGGTTCGGCAGGAACTTCGGCACCAGGAACAGCGAGATGCCTTTCGAGCCTTCCGGTGCGTCCGGCACGCGGGCCAGCACCAGGTGCAGGATGTTTTCCGACATGTCGTGCTCGCCGGCCGAGATGAAGATCTTGTTGCCGGTGATGGTCCAGGAACCGTCTTCGTTCGGGATGGCCTTCGAGCGCAGCAGGCCCAGGTCGGTGCCGCAGTGCGGTTCGGTCAGGCACATGGTGCCGGTCCATTCGCCGGAGACCAGCTTCGGCAGGTACAGGCGCTTCTGTTCGTCCGTGCCGTGTTCCTTCAGGCACTCGTAGGCGCCGTGCGACAGGCCGGGGTACATGGTCCAGGCCTGGTTCGACGAGTTCAGCATCTCGTAGAAGGAGTTGTTCAGCACGACAGGCAGGCCCTGGCCGCCGAATTCAGGATCGCAGGCCAGCGCGGCCCAGCCGCCGTCGACGTACTGCTTGTACGCTTCCTTGTACCCTTTCGGGGTGGTGACGGTTTTCGCCTGGGCGTCGTGATGGCAGCCTTCGCGGTCGCCGGAGTGGTTCAGCGGGAACAGCACTTCGGACGTGAATTTCGCACCCTCTTCCAGCACCTGGTTGATGATGTCGGCATCCGTCTCGGCGTGGGCCGGCAGTTCCTTCAGCTGGTCTTCCACCTTCAGGAACTCGTGCAGCACGAATTGCATATCCCGGATTGGCGCGACGTATTGACCCATGTTTATCTCCTGACGACTAAGGCTAAATGTTTGTTGAGGTGCCGGCGTGTGGTGCTGCCCGGCGATTAGGACTGATGATTTTCAATTAATCGGTTGAAGCCGACGCTGGCACGTTCCACGCTGCCGGGAATGCGCAGGAAGCGGGCATCGTGGTGCACGGCCAGGATCAGGCCATACATCTCGTACACCAGCTGCTGCGCGTCCGTATCGGCCTTCAGGTGGCCCATTTCGATGGCCTGCTGGGCCGCGCGCAGCAAGGCGCTCTGCCAGGCACCCACCATCGACACCAGCTCTTCGCGGATCAGCCCGGGGCGGTCGTCATACTCGACGGCGCCGCTGATGTAGATGCAGCCGGACGCGATCTCGATGCTGACGCGCTTGACCCAATGCGCGAACATCGCGCGCAGGCGGGGCAGGCCACGGGCTTCCTTGATGCTGGGGTAGAACACTTCCTGCTCGAAACGGCGGTGGTACAGCTTCAACACTTCCAGCTGCAAATCTTCACGCGAACCGAAGTGCGCGAATACGCCCGATTTGCTCATGTTCATCTTGTCCGCCAGCAGGCCGATGGTCAGCCCTTCCAGCCCGTCACGGCTGGCCAGGTCCAGGGCCACGTCCAGGATGGCGGCGCGGGTCATTTCACCCTTGCGCATGAATTTTGTCGAGGTATTGATAACGAGGGCGCTCACTTGGGAATCCGGCATCAGGAGAAAAAGCCATTCTCCCTCCACGGATTTACTTCGGGTGAAAAAAATTACGAACGCTCGTACTATTATCCAGAGCAGGATAAATGTCAAACGCCATTGTTAGAGGTGGCGTTCTATTTTGACGGGGTGGCTTGCACCGCGTTGGCAGCGTGCCAAAAGTTGCTGCAAAAATGGGGACAGACCCCATTTTTCGAGCAATGTTTCTCAGAAAATGGGGTCTGTCCCCATTTTCCGGGAAACTATTCGCTCGTGTCGATCTGCTCGCGCAGGCGCCGGTCGCGCTTGGTCGGGCGGCCCTTGAAGTCGGCGGCCGGTTCCGTGAACAGCTTGCGGCGTTCCTGTTCTTTCAGGCGGCGCTCGATCGATTCGGCGCTTTCCTCGTACAGGGTGCGGGCGATCGGCGCGGCCTGGCGCTTGTCGGACAGGCCCACCACCAGCACGTCCCACTGGTCCGAGCCGTTGTCGATATGCAGTTTCTCGCCCAGCTTGAGCAGGCGTGCCGGCTTGATCCTGTCGCCGTCCAGTTTTACTTTTCCGTTGTCGATCGCATCGATCGCCAGGCTGCGCGTCTTGAAGAAGCGCGCCGCCCACAGCCATTTATCGACCCTCACATGATCCATCAAGCGTATTTCCCCACTGCGAAAATGCGCATCAGCGTCTTGTAGACCACGTAGGCGATCTCGTAGCCGATGCGGCGGAAGCGGCCGACGTGCTCGAACTCGTGCGGATGGATTTCCACGCCATCGGCCACGGCCTGCTCGATATGCCGGCGCAGGTCCCTGGCGAAGGCGGCATCCTTGATGACGACGTTCGCTTCCTGGTTTAAAAACAGGCTCAGCCCGTCCACATTGGACGACCCCACGGTGGCCCATTCATCGTCGATGACGGCCACCTTGGCGTGCAGCTGGGTCTTGCGATATTCCACTACCCTGACGCCGGACGCAAGCAGCTTCGGGTAGAAGGAATGGGCCACGGCATCCTGCAGCCAGTGCTCGCCCACGCCGATCAGCAGCACCACTTCGACGCCCCGCTGGGCCGTCTGCGACAGCGCGCGGCGGAACTTGCGGCCCGGCGCGAAGTACGGGTTGGCGAGCAGCACGCTCTTGCGGGCCCGGCCCAGTGCGTTCAGGTAGGCTTTCTGGATGGTCTGGCGGTTGCGCAGGTTATCGCGCACGACGAAGCCGGCCTGCACGGTGGCCTCGGCCGCCACCTTGTTGGCCCGACGCAACTGCTTGTACAGGCCGATACGCTTGGCCAGGGTCATCTTGCCCAGGCGCATCCACTGCGCTTCCGCTTCCTTGTGGATCGCGGCCACCAGCGGCCCCTCGACGGCAACGGCGAAATCCCAGCGCGGCGCGGACAGGCTGATGTTGTGGTCGTAGTCGCAGAACATGTCGTCGTTGATGTTGATGCCGCCGACAAAGGCGATGCACCGGTCCACCACGCAGATCTTGCGGTGCGTGCGCGTGACGCCGCGCCGGAACCAGGGATTGAAGATGCGGTGCTCGACGCCGGCCTCGATGGCCTCGGCATGCATGCGCTTGACCCGCGCCGCGCCGGTGCCGAACCAGTCGCTGATCATGTGCACCGCCACGCCCCGCCGCGCCGCCCGCATCAGCGCCCCCAGCACGGCCTGGCCGGTGTCGTCGTCCGCGAAGATATAGGTCTCGAAGTACACCTCCACCTGGGCGGCGTCGATGGCCGCCATCAGTGCAGGGAAGAATTCGTTACCGCAGTGCAAGAGCTTGACTTCGTTATCGGCGATGAACTCAACGGGACGCATGGGACATGGATGGCATCAGGCCAGCTTCAAGGTGGCGACAATCGGCGCGTGGTCCGACAGCTTGGCCCACAACTGGCCATGCAGGACTTCCG
This sequence comes from Pseudoduganella buxea, assembly GCF_009720835.1. Taxonomy (GTDB): domain Bacteria; phylum Pseudomonadota; class Gammaproteobacteria; order Burkholderiales; family Burkholderiaceae_D; genus Rugamonas; species Rugamonas buxea. The sequence continues at coordinate 124,736 of NZ_WNKZ01000004.1, read as the reverse complement.
CCGATTCTACCTTGAAGCCGCGCACATAGATGCGATCGAGCCGGAAGAATGGCAAGGCGGCGGGGAAAGTGCGGGCCGGACGGACCGCTGCCTGCCGCCGCGCCAGGGTCCGCACCAGGTCGCCCAGGCTGGACTTGCTGCCCACCTCGTCGAACACTTCCACCACGCCCAGCGCCTTGCGCAGCTTGGCACTCAGGGTATTGCGCCAGTCGTTGAAGTCGCCCGCGATGATGACGGGCTCGCCGTTCGGCGCCGACAGTTTTACCGCCTCGATCAGCGCTTCGACCTGGCGCACCCGGCTCTTCTCGAACAGGCCCAGGTGGATAACATAGCAGTGCACTGTGCCCTGGGGCGTCTCGACAATGGAGTGCAGGATGCCCCGTGCCTCGTAGGCGTGGTCGGAGATGTCCGTATTGGTCCACTTGGCGATGGGAAAGCGCGTCAGCAGCGCGTTGCCATGGTGGCCGTGGTCGTATTGTGCGTTCAGGCCGTAGGCGGACTGGTGCGACTCGCCGGCGAAGAATTCGTGCTGGCTGCCTTGCGGCCAGTGCCGGTGCCCGTGGTGTTCCTCGCCGAAGCGGGCCGCGATGCGATCATGCTGCCCCTGCACCTCCTGCAGGAAGATCAGGTCGGCGTCGAAGGCCGCGATGGCCTGTTTCAGTGCCACCACGCGCGGTTTACTGCGGTAGGAGACACCCTTGTGGATGTTGTAGGTAGCGACTTTGATCTTCATGGAATGATTTTAGCCCCATCCATGATGTTTCTTCTCGGGCAATCGTGCGGGGTGGACACGATTGCCCGGAACTGGGCGTTCTCGCCGGCGCGCCCGGCCCCGCTTGCCACCAGGCACTTGAGCGAAGCAGCTTCGGCAAAAACCCAACAGTCGAGCTCCGCACAGTTCAGTTGTGAAGACAACGGTTGAGTAAAAGCCTACAGTGGAGTGGATAAAAGCACATCGACTCTAGCAGTTCGACACCGGGGCGGGGAGGCTCATCATGGCAATCGGATACACCCTGGCGAGGGTCCTCGCCGGCATTCTTGCGGCCGGCGCCCTGGCGTCGTCCGCAGCGGCATCGCCCATCCTGGTGGACTGGAGCCCCCAGGCCCTGGGCGGCACCGTCAGCAACAATGCTTACATGAACCGGACCGGCTCGCAGCACTTCGCCGAGGCCGTCTCCTTCGATACGACCACCCTGGTCGACGGCATGGATATCTATTCCGGCGGGCGCTACGGCACCCTCGGTAGCCTGGTCGACATCACCATCTGGGCCGACAACGGCGGCCGCCCGGGCGAATTGCTGGGCCGCTTCGGCAGCAGCCTGTCCGCCATCGACGGCGACGGCGCCAGCAGCGGCAACCTGCGCAAGCACGCGGACTTCGCCGGCTTCACGATGGCGGCCGACGTGCTGTACTGGGTCGGCATGGCGGGACAGACGGCCGAGCTGGCCCAGGCGGCCCTGCGCGGCGCCGAGGGCGGCGACGGCCGCATGGCCCAGTTCACCGGCACGGGCGCCTTCCTGGGCGACAGCAAGGCCGGCGACATGGCCTTCCGGCTGTATGGCAACGCCATGGGCCGTGCCGCCATGCCGGAGCCGGGCAGCCTGGCCCTGTTCGGCCTCGCCGGCGCCGCCTTCCTGGTGGTACGCCGCCGCTCACGCGCCTGCTAGTTTTTCCAATTGGCGCGGCAATTGCAGGATGGCCTCGGCATTCGAGGCACTGAAGCATTTGTCGGCCGCCGCCAGGTGGGGCAGCCACAGCAGGTCCGTATGCTCGCGCGGCGACAGCAGCACCGGCACGTCGCGCGGCACTTCCACGCTGAACACGTGTTCCGTGTTGCGCGTCACGCCGGGCGCATAGCGGTGCCGCCAGATCGGGTAGATCTCGTAGACGTTCGACAGCTGCCAGTCGCGCAGGACGATCCGCTCGCCGTCGGCGACGATGCCGGTTTCCTCGAACAGCTCGCGCGTGGCCGTCGCCAGCAGGGGCTCGTCGGGTGTGTCGAGCGAACCCGTGACGGACTGCCAGAAGCCCGGATGGCCGGCGCGTTCGATCAGCAGGACTTCAAGGTCGCTGGTGTGGATGACGACCAAGACCGATTCGGGGATTTTGTAGGGCTTTTGCATGTTAGTTGGAGCGGTACGCCGATTCTTTGCTTGCTCATGCGCTTGCCGTTGACGCTGGGGTCTGTCCCCGGTAAGTGCTTGCCCCTGCGCTCGCTGTTGGCTTTGCAAGGGGACTGACCCCGGTTTTCTGCCAGCGCTGTCGAAGTGCATGCGAAAAACCGGGGTCAGTCCCCTCGATACACCGCTGGCGAGCACGAAAGCCTTCACTTACCGGGGACAGACCCCATAAAACCAAAAAAAGGGCGCCGCAGCGCCCTTTTTACTTACCCAGCCACCTTCGGCTCGGCCGCGCGCAGGCGGATATGCAGCTCTTTCAGCTGCTTCTCGTCCACTTCCGACGGGGCGTGCGTCAGCAGATCCTGGGCGCGCTGGGTTTTCGGGAAGGCGATCACGTCGCGGATCGAGTCCGACTTCGTCATCAGCGTCACGATACGGTCCAGGCCGAAGGCCAGGCCGCCGTGCGGTGGCGCGCCGTATTGCAGCGCGTCCAGCAGGAAGCCGAACTTCAGGCGGGCTTCGTCGGCACCGATCTTCAGGGCGCGGAACACTTTCGACTGCACGTCTTCCTTGTGGATACGGATCGAGCCGCCACCCAGTTCCCAGCCGTTCAGCACCATGTCGTAGGCCTTGGCGATGCAGGCGCCCGGATTGGTTTCCAGCATGTCTTCGTGGCCGTCTTTCGGGGCCGTGAACGGGTGGTGCGTGGCCGTCCAGCGGTCGTCTTCCTCGTCGTATTCGAACATCGGGAAGTCGATCACCCACAGCGGTGCCCACACGTCGTCGAACAGGCCGTTCTTCTTGCCGAACTCGGAGTGGCCGATCTTCACGCGCAGCGCGCCGATGGCGTCGTTGACGACCTTGGCCTTGTCGGCGCCGAAGAAGATCAGGTCGCCGTCCTGCGCGCCCGTCAGTTCCAGGATCTGGGCCAGGGCATCGTCGTTGATGTTCTTGACGATCGGCGACTGCAGGCCGTCACGGCCCTTGGCTTTCTCGTTGACCTTGATGTAGGCCAGGCCCTTGGCGCCGTAGATGGCGACGAACTGGGTGTACGCGTCGATTTCCGAACGGGGCATTTCGGCGCCCTTCGGCACGCGCATGCCCACCACGCGGCCGTTCGGCAGGTTGGCGGCGGCGGCGAAGACCTTGAAGTCGACCGACTTCATCACGTCCGTCAGTTCCGTGAACTGGAGCTTTACCCTCATATCGGGTTTGTCCGAACCGTACAGGCCCATCGCTTCCGAGAAGTTCATCACCGGGAACGGGTTCGGCAGGTCGATGCCCAGCGTGTTCGTGAAGACCTTGCGGATCATGTCCTCGAACAGGTCGCGGATTTCCTGTTCGTTCAGGAACGAGGTTTCGCAGTCGATCTGGGTGAATTCAGGCTGGCGGTCGGCGCGCAGGTCTTCGTCGCGGAAGCACTTCGTGATCTGGTAGTAACGGTCGAAGTTGGCCACCATCAGCAGCTGCTTGAACAGCTGGGGCGACTGCGGCAACGCGAAGAACTGGCCGGCGTTGACGCGCGACGGCACCAGGTAGTCGCGTGCGCCTTCGGGCGTGGACTTGGTCAGGGTCGGGGTTTCGATATCGATGAAGCCCAGGTTGTCCAGGTACTTGCGCACTTCCATCGTCACCTTGTAGCGCAGGCGCAGGTTGTTCTGCATCTGCGGACGGCGCAGGTCCAGCACGCGGTGCGTCAGGCGGGTGGTTTCGGACAGGTTGTCGTCGTCCAGCTGGAACGGCACGGCCACGGACGGGTTCAGCACTTCCAGCTGCGAGCAGATCACTTCGATCTTGCCCGACTTCAGGTTGGCGTTGACGGTACCGGCCAGGCGGTCCTTGACGGTGCCCGTGATGCGCAGGCAGAACTCGTTACGTACGGCTTCGGCCGCCTTGAACACGTCGGCCTGCTCGGGATTGCAGACGATCTGCACCAGGCCTTCGCGGTCGCGCAGGTCGATGAAGATGACGCCGCCGTGGTCGCGGCGACGGTGTACCCAGCCGCACAGGCTGACGGTTTGGCCCAGCAGTTCTTCAGTGACGAGGCCGCAGTAATGAGTACGCATTGACATGGTTATTTCTCAGTTCAGGTTAAGTTTGGCAGATTCATGGAATCAAATCGGCGAATTCATTCGGGCGCCACGACGCCCATCGACACAATGTACTTCAGGGCGGCATCCACGCTCATGTCGAGCTCCACCACCTTCTCGCGCGCCATCATCAGGAAGAAGCCCGACGTCGGGTTCGGCGTCGTCGGCACGTACACGCTGACATAGTCTCCCACCAGGTGGTTTTTGACGTCGCCACCGGGCGTTCCGGTCAGGAAGGCAATGGTGTATGAATCGGCATGCGGGTACGGAATCAGCACGGCCTTGCGGAAGGCGTTGCCGGACGACGAGAACAGCGTGTCCGACACCTGCTTGACGCTGCCATACAGCGAGCTGACGACGGGAATGCGGTGCAGCAGCTTTTCCCACAGCCGCACGATGTAGTTGCCGATCAGGTTATTGGCCAGCGCGCCCACCAGGAACACGAACAGCACGGTCAGGATGGTGCCCAGGCCGGGGATGTCGAAACCGGTCAGGTTATGCGGCTGCCACCGCTCCGGCACGAACAGCAGCGACTGGTCCATGGTGCTGATGATAATGTTCAGCACCCAGGCCGTGATGGCCAGGGGCACCAGGATCAGGAGCCCGGTGATAAAGCATTTACGGATTGTTTTCATCAGGGATGGGTGATTACTTCGTTTCGCCGCCGCCGCTTGGCGCCGTCGTCGCCGGCGCCGGGCTCGCGGCCGGGGCACTATCGCCGCCCGTCGCCGCCGGCGCTTCGGCCTTGGCGGCCCCGCCGGACACGCCGGTGGCTGGCGCATTGCCGCCACGGAAATCGGTGACATACCAGCCCGTGCCCTTGAGCTGGAAGCCGGCCGCCGTCAACTGCTTCTTGAAGGTCGACTTGCCGCAGGAAGGGCATTCGGTCAGCTGCGGATCGGACATCTTCTGCAGTACGTCCTTGGCAAAGCCGCATTCCTCGCAGCGATAAGCGTAGATTGGCATCAGTTACTCCGCAAAAATCATCAAAAACCCTGAATTATAAAGCCTTTTTGCGGGAGGCCGACAGTTTGCCAAGGCTGCCTCAACGGCGGCGCCACTCCAGCCAACGCTCCCTGCCCTCGAATACGGGCAAGGAGTCCTTGACGGGCTCGTCCGCCTCGAGCGTGAAGTACGGTGCCAGCAGTGCATCCAGCTGGGCACGGTCGATGGCGAACGGCGGCCCCTTGAGCGTGCTGCCCAGGAAGAAGTAGCCGGCCAGCAGGCCGCCGGACGGCAGCAGCTCGGCGTAGCGCTGGGCCACCTGCGGCCACATCGGGGGCGGCAAGGCGCACAGGAAGGCCCGTTCGTAGATGACGGTCAGGGGCCGGGGCGGCTGGTACGTGAAGAAATCGGCCTCGACGATCCGCTCCGGCCAGCGCTTGACGATCTTGCGCGCCCGCTCGACGGCGACAGGCGAAAAGTCGATGGCCGTGGCATCCCAGCCGGCCTCGCACATCAGATCGAGTTCATAGGCCGAGCCGCAGCCGGGAATCAGGGCCACGGGCGCCACCACGGAGGCGTCGGCGGCGGCGTCGTGGTCGGCCACGAGCCGGCGCAGGCGTTCCGGAATACCGCCCCGGTCCCAGGGCATGAATTGCTGGGTGAAGCGCTCATCCCAGAACGCCGCCTGCTGCGGATCGCGGCTGTCGAAAGTAGGTTCGGCCATCATATCGCTCCCTGCCAGCGCAGCCAGGCCTGGAAGCCCACCGCGCCGGCGACTAAGGCACCGACAAAGAAAACAAGGAAACTGAGCAGACGATTGGTGCGGCGCTGTTCTTCGGCCAGCTCGCGCAGCAGGTCGTTGGCATGGGGGTCGCGGTCGCTGATGGCGATCAGGGCCTGCTGCGCCAGGCGCGGCAGGGTCGGCAGGATATGCGAGTAGCGCGGCGCCTCGGCCTTCAGGCGCTCGACCAGCCCGCGCCAGCCGACCTGCTCGGACACCCACCGCTCCAGGTGGGGCTTGGCCGTCTTCCACAAATCCAGCTCCGGATCGAGCACGCGGCCCATGCCTTCGATATTGAGCAGGGTCTTCTGCAACAGCACCAGCTGGGGCTGCACTTCCACATTGAAGCGGCGCGACGTCTGGAACAGGCGCAGCAGGATCTGACCGAAGGAAATATCCTTCAACGGCCGGTCGAAGATGGGTTCGCAGCAGGCCCGCACGGCCGCTTCCAGTTCGTCGACGCGGGTATTCTTCGGCGCCCAGCCCGATTCGATATGGGCCTCGGCCACGCGCTTGTAGTCGCGCCGGAAGAAGGCCAGGAAGTTCTGCGACAGGTAATCCTTGTCGTAGTCGTTCAGGGTGCCGACGATGCCGAAGTCCAGCGCGATATAGCGGCCGAACGTGGCAGGGTCGATGGACACGAGGATGTTCCCGGGATGCATGTCGGCATGGAAGAAGCCGTCGCGGAACACCTGCGTGAAGAAGATCTCGACGCCGTCGCTGCCCAGCTTCTTCATGTCGACACCCGCTTCCACCAGCCGGTCGATGTGCGACACGGGGATGCCGTGCATGCGCTCCATCGTGATGACGTCGCTGGAACAATAATCCCAGTACATCTCCGGCACCATCAGCAGGTTCGAATCGGCGAAGTTGCGGCGCAGCTGGGCCGCATTGGCCGCCTCGCGCATCAGGTCCAGCTCGTCATGCAGGTATTTGTCGAATTCGTAGACGACTTCCTTCATCTTCAGGCGCTTGCTGTCGCGCCACAGGCGGTTGATCCAGTCGGCGGCCAGGTTCATCAGCGCCACGTCCTCGTCGATCAGCTTCTTCATGCCGGGGCGCAGCACCTTGACGGCCACCTGGGTGCCGTCTGGCAGCGCGGCGAAGTGCACCTGCGCAATCGAGGCCGAGGCCACGGGCACGCGCTCGAAGCGGGCGAACAGCTGGTCCGGGTGGGCGCCCAGCGACCGTTCGATCTGGGCCACGGCCAGGTCGGAGTCGAATGGCGGCACGCGGTCCTGCAGCTTGGACAGCTCGATGACGATATCGGCCGGGATCAGGTCGCTGCGGGTGGACAGCACCTGGCCCAGCTTGACGAAAATGGGGCCCAGCTCTTCCAGCGCCATGCGCAGGCGGATGCCGCGGGGGCTGGACAGGTCGCGCCAGAAGATGGCCGTATCGAGGAAGCGGTTGATGCCCGGCTTCTGAAAACCGGAAATGGCGATTTCATCCAGGCCATATTTAACAAGTACGCGCAGGATCTTCAGCAGACGGAGGAATTTCAGGATCATCGAGGTTCCGTGTTGGGGGACGTGCCGGCAAGCGTGTGCCGTTTTGCCAGTTTCTGTTCCAGCTTGTCGAGGCGCTTCAAGGCCCGTTCGACGTCGTCGCGCAAGCGCGTGACGTCAGCCGCGAACGCTTCCGTGACGGCGGGGCGCACCAGCAGCGGCTGCTCTTCCAGGAAGTATTCGGCGACGTTTTCGGACAGCTTGCGCTGGCCCGTCTGCAAGGACGCCAATGCGCTTTTCGCGCCGGAGACGAGCCGCACGGCGGCAATCGGACCGACCACCTTTTCCAGGTCATGTTCCGCTTCCCACCGCAGCGACTGCGACAGGCGCGAGATGGCATTGGCGAATTCGGCATCGCCTTCGATCTGCACATAGGAAAAGGCACGCTCGCGGTTCTGCGCGATCAGCGGCAGGTCGGACAGTTTCAGCCGGATCGTCACGGCCGGCACCACGTCGGTCGAGGCGGCCTGCACCATGCCGTCGGCCGCCACCATCAGCCGCAGCTCCAGCGGCGACATGTCGATGCGGGCGACCTTGCCGGCATACTGCTTCAGCTCGGCCCTGGCCCACACTTCCTGCGCCAGCAGATGGTTGATCGTCGCCGCCGCCGGCGAACTCAGGGTCGGCAATTGACCCGGGAATGAAAATAAGGGGAGCATGATGGACGGACCCAAAAAACAAAACCGCCCTGGAAAATCCCGGGCGGTTTCGATCTTACCAGTTTGCAGGAGTTTAACCCTGCACAATGAGCAATTCAGCGTGCCGTGATAAGCAGCGTTTCCTGCTTATGCCACCTGCTTATGCCACCTGCTGGATACCACCCAGCAGCCAGCCGGCGTTGCCATTGACGGGTTTCACCAGGTTCCACACTTCGTGGAAGGGCTCGGCCAGGGCGTCCGGTGCCGGCTTGATCTGGCCACGGAATTCCACGCTGGCCAGGTAGTCCGTGCCGTTGTTCTCGATGCCCAGCAGCTCGGCGTCGATACGGACGACGTCCGTGTAGTCGGCCTTGCCTTCACGCTCGGCGATCTGCATCTTCAGCTCGGCAAACACTTCCGGCGTCGTGAACTCGCGGATGTCGGACACATCGCTCTTGTCCCAGGCTGCCTGCAGGCGGATGAAATTGCTCTTCGCATGACGCAGGAAGCTTTCGCTGTCGAAGTCGGCCGGCACGCCCCAAGGGGTGTGTACTGCCGGCGCCGCCGAAGTCGACCCTGGCTTGTTCAGGTCGATGCCGGACGAAGCGGACTGGGTCGGCTGGAAGGCCGCCGGCTGGATGCGCGAACCGATTTCCGGCGTCGCGCTGCCGCCTTGCGGGGCATTGAAATTACCGCCACCGAAGCCGCCCGCGCCGCCGAACGCTGCCGCCGGCTGGGCCCGGCCTGCGCCGGAACGGTTACGGAAGAAGCGCCAGATCAGGAAGATAGCACCGGCGATCAGTGCGAACGTCAGGATCGTGCCGATGGCGCTGGCCAGGGCGCCGCCCAGGCCGAAGTGCGACAGCAGCGCGCCCAGGCCGAGGCCCAGCAGGGCGCCGCCCAGCAGGCCCTTCCACATGCTTGGCTTTTTCGGTGCCATGGCCGGCGCCGGTGCCGGCGCGGCGGCCGGACGGTTCACGCCCTGTTGCTGCTGGGGCGGCGTGGCCTGGCGTGGCGCCATCTGCTTGACGCTTTGCGACTGGCGACCGATCGAACGGCCGCCGCCCATCGGGCGGGCAGCCAGTTCGGCCACCATGCTCATTGCCGACAAGGCAATCGTGGCGCCGATCAGGAATTTTTTCAGTTTCATGGTGTGTCCCTCGTTCTAAACTACAGTTTGATGCCGGTGTGTAAGGCGGCCACACCTGCCGTCAGGTTGTAATACTGTACCCGTTCCAGCCCCGCTGCCTGCATCATCGTCTTCAGCGTTTCCTGGTCGGGATGCATGCGGATCGATTCGGCCAGGTAGCGGTAGCTCTCGGCATCGCCCGCGATGCGCTGGCCCAGCCATGGCAGCACCGAGAACGAATACAGATCGTAAGGCTTTTGCAGCGGTTCCGCCACCTTGGAAAACTCCAGTACCAGCAGCTTGCCGCCCGGTTTCAGCACGCGGCGCATTTCCGACAGGGCCACGTCCTTGTGCGTCATGTTGCGCAGCCCGAAGGCGACGCTGACCCGGTCGAAATAATTGTCCGGGAACGGCAGCTTTTCCGCATCACACAACAATGTGGGGGTGACCATGCCGCGGTTCAAGAGACGATCGCGTCCCACCCGCAACATCGATTCGTTGATATCGGTCAGCCACACTTCCCCGGTCGGCCCCGCCTGCTTGGCGAAGGCCTTGGCCAGGTCGCCCGTACCGCCGGCGATATCGAGCACCTTGAAGCCGGGCCGCACGCCCGCATTGGCGATGGTGAACGTCTTCCAGATGCGATGCAGGCCGCCGGACATCAGGTCGTTCATCACGTCGTACTTGGCGGCGACGGAATGGAAGACCTTGGCGACTTCCTTTACTTTCTCGTCTTCATTGACGGTCTTGTAACCGAAATGGGTGGTGTTGGTCATGGTAAGCGGACGGGTTGATCTATCTGCATTATACAAGCGTCGCCGCAGCTGCCCCGCTGTCTTGCCGCAGCACCATTCTTCGTTGCTGTTATTGCAATTTAGAACGACTTTTCGCAGGCATGTCAACCGCGCCGATCAACGACGCGTTAAGTGATCAGTCGGCCTTGCGGCCATGTTCGGATAAACGGAGGAACACATGCAGCTTCAACATCAACTCCCACAGGATATCTTTTTCCCGGAGATCGATGAGGCGACCCGCCAGATGATCGACGCCACGGATGCGCAAGCCCGCCGCGCCCAGGCCGACAAGAAGCCGGCACCGATGCCCTTCAACGTCGAAGCGATCCGCACCCTGCCGCCGGCAGCCCGCGCCGCCTTCCGCTACATCTGGGAACGCGAGCAGCGCCGCTACGAAGAATTCATCCAGAACAACCGGATGGCTGCAAACTAATTGCCTCAAAAATGGGGACGGACCCCATTTTCTGAGCAACTATTGCTGTAAAAATGGGGTCTGTCCCCATTTTCAAAGCAACAAGTGGCCGCGCAAGGTACTGCTGTCGTAGGCCTTGCGGAACAGGCCACGCCGTTGCAATTCCGGCACGACCAGCTCCAGCAGGTCGTCCAGCCCGCGCGGCAGGGATGGCGGTATCAGGTTGAAGCCGTCCGCGGCTTCCTGCTCGTACCATTCCTGCATCCCGTCCGCCACCTGGGCCGCCGTACCGACCACCGTCAGGTGGCCCCGGCCGCCGGCGATGCGCTCACACAGTTGCCCGACCGGTTCCTGATCTTGGGTTCAAATTACGCCAGCAGCACGCAAGCTCAGTGCTGGTGCCCGCAGCCATGCGACTTCGGCGCGGCACCGGGCAGAACCGTGCCGGGTGCCCGCCCGCTGTCGCCCTCGAAGCCGGCTTCCTGCAGGCGCGCCAGATAGTTGACCCAGTGCTGTTCCTGGCGGGCGCCCAGGTCGTACAGGTAGTCCCACGTGTACAGGCCCGAATCGTGGCCGTCCGAGAAGGTGGGCTTGACGGCGTAGTTGCCGACCGGTTGCAGGTCGCGCAGCTCGACGTCGCGTTTGCCGACCTGCAGCACTTCCTGGCCGGGGCCGTGGCCCTTCACTTCGGCCGACGGCGAATACACGCGCAGCAGCTCGAGCGGAATGTGGAAGGTGACGCCGTCGTCGAAACCGATTTCGATGGTGCGCGATTTGTTGTGGACGGTGAAGCTGGTCGGATTAGGCATGGTGGTTCGTCAGGCGTTGAAGGATGGCTGCATGCAGCTGCGGCAGCAGGGCTGCCCGGCCTTCCAGCGATGCCGGCGTGGCGGTGCGCTGCACGGCGCCCCAGGTCGGGTTGGGGAAGTGGGCGTCGTCCGTGTAGCGGGGAATCACGTGCCAGTGCACGTGCGGCGTCATGTTGCCGAAGCTGGCCAGGTTGACCTTGTGCGGCGCCATGACCTCACGCTGGGCTTCTTCCACCGCCCACACGGCGCGCATCACGCGCTCGCGTTCTGCCGGCGCCAGGTCCGTCATTTCCCTGACGTGGGCCCGCCAGACGACGCGCGTGAAGCCGGGGTAGCCCGGTTCATCCACGGCGACGACGGCCAGCGCCTCGTCCTGCCAGATGACGGCGCCGGCCGGCGGCGCCGCCAGCAAGGTGCACAGATCGCAAGCGCTTGCCATGGCTTAGACCAGCACCCGCTCGATGCCGCCGTCGTTGGCGCGCTTGACGTATTCCGGCATCCAGTTCTCGCCCAGCAGGTGGCGCGCGATCTCGACGACGATGTAGTCCGCCGTCGTGCCCGAATCCTCGTTGTAGCGCGACAGGCCCTGCAGGCACGACGGGCAGCTGGTGAGGATCTTGACGTTGCCGTCGAAGCCGTCGGCGCGCAGCTTGTCCGAGCCCTTGACCATTTCCTCTTCCTTGCGGAAGCGGACCTGGGTCGAGATGTCCGGACGCGTCACCGCCAGCGTGCCGGACTCGCCGCAGCAGCGGTCGTTCTTCTCGATCTTGACCGAGTCGACCGTCTGCACCAGGGCGTTGACCGTCTTGACCGGGTCCTGCAGTTTCATCGGCGTGTGGCAGGGGTCGTGGTACATGTAGCGGGTACCGGTGACACCTTCAAGCTTGACGCCCTTCTCCAGCAGGTATTCATGGATGTCCATGATGCGGCAGCCGGGGAAGATCTTCTCGAACTCGTAGCTCGACAGCTGGTCGTAGCAGGTACCGCAGGACACCAGCACCGTCTTGATGTCCAGGTAGTTCAGGGTATTGGCCATGCGGTGGAACAGGACGCGGTTATCCGTCATCATCTTCTCCGCCTTGTCGTAGTCGCCCGAGCCCCGCTGCGGATAGCCGCAGCACAGGTAACCGGGCGGCAGGACCGTCTGCACGCCCACTTCCCACAACATGGCCTGCGTGGCCAGGCCCACCTGCGAGAACAGCCGCTCCGAACCGCAGCCGGGGAAGTAGAACACCGCCTCCGTGTTGGCGTTGGTCTTCTTCGGATCGCGGATGATCGGGATCATCTTGTTGTCCTCGATGTCGAGCAGCGCCCGCGCTGACTTCTTCGGCAGGTTCCCCGGCATCTTCTTGTTGATGAAGTGGATCACCTGTTCGCGCACGGGCGGCTTGCCCGTCGTTGGCGGCGGTGCCTTGGTCTGCTGGCGCGCCACCTTCTTGAATACCTCGTTGCCCAGGCGCTGCGCCTTGTAGCCCCAGCCGATCATGGTCTGGCGCGCCGCGTTGATGGTGCCCGGGTCGGTCGCGTTCAGGAAGAACATCGATGCCGCCTTGCCCGGATTGAAGCTGCGCTTGTCCATCTTGCGCAGCAGGTTCCGCATGTTCATCGACACGTCGCCGAAGTCGATGTTGACGGGGCATGGCGTCACGCACTTGTGGCACACGGTGCAGTGATCGGCCACGTCCTCGAACTCTTCCCAGTGGCGGATCGAGATGCCGCGGCGGGTCTGTTCTTCGTACAGGAAGGCTTCGATCAGCGAGCCGGTGGCCAGGATCTTGTCGCGCGGCGAGTACAGCATGTTCGCGCGCGGCACGTGGGTCGAGCAGACCGGCTTGCATTTACCGCAGCGCAGGCAGTCCTTGATGCTGTTGGCGATTTCACCGATATCGCTTTGCTGCATGATCAGCGATTCGTGGCCCATCAGGCCGAAGGAAGGGGTATAAGCGTTCGAGAGGTCCGCATCCATGCCGGGCAGGTTCAGCAGCTTGCCCTTGTTGAAGCGCCCTTCCGGATCGACGCGCAGCTTGTAGTCGCGGAATTCGCTGATTTCTTCCTCGGTCAGGAATTCCAGCTTCGTGATGCCGATGCCGTGCTCGCCCGAGATGACGCCATTGAGCGAACGGGCCAGCTTCATGATGCGGGCCACGGCCTGGTGCGCGTCCTGCAGCATCTCGTAATGGTCCGAGTTGACGGGCAGGTTGGTGTGCACATTGCCGTCGCCGGCGTGCATGTGCAGGGCCACGAAGACGCGGCCGCGCAGGATGGTCTTGTGGATGGCCTGGGCTTCGTCCAGCACCAGCTTGAAGGCGGCGCCGTTGAAGATCTGGCGCAGCGGCGCGCGCAGTTCCTGCTTCCAGCTGATGCGCACCGTGCGGTCCTGCACGACGTCGAACAACGTCGCTTGCGGCTGGCTCTGCAGGCGTGCTTCGAAGGCCGGCGCCAGTTCTTGCAGGCCCAGCTGGTACAGCTCCAGGCGCGCCGTGTCGAGCGGCTGGTCCAGGTTGGCCAGGATATAGGTCCAGCGGGCCTGCACCTGTTCGATCAGGGCCAGCGCCTGCTGCGGGCGTTCGCCCAGCATCTCGGCATCGCCCACGCGGTCGTCCGAGGCGTCGTCGCTCTTGCCCACCGGCAGGTTACCGGCCACGAAGAAGTCGCGCAGCGCATCGGCGAACTGCAGCTTGTTCTTCACCGACAGCTCGATATTGATGCGCTCGATGCCGTCCGTGTACTCGCCCATGCGGTTCAGGGGAATGACGACGTCTTCGTTGATCTTGAAGGCGTTGGTGTGCTTGGCGATGGCCGCCGTGCGGGCGCGGTCCAGCCAGAACTTCTTGCGCGCTTCCGCGCTGACGGCAACGAAGCCTTCGCCCACGCGGGTGTTCGCCAGGCGCACCACTTCCGAGGCGGCCATGGCGACGGCATCCTCGTCGTCGCCGACGATGTCGCCGAACAGGGCCATCTTCGGCAGCACGCCGCGCTTGGACTTGGTGGCATAGCCGACGGCGCGCAGGTAGCGCTCGTCCAGGTGTTCCAGGCCGGCCAGGCGCAGGGTGGCGAACTGCTCGCCCTTGGCGGGCAGGCCGTCCAGGTAGTCCTTGATCTCGACGATCGACGGAATGGCGTCGCGGGCCTGGCCGAAGAACTCCAGGCACACGGTGCGCGTGTGCTTCGGCATCTTGTGCAGGATCCAGCGGGCCGACGTGATCAGGCCGTCGCAGCCTTCCTTCTGGATGCCCGGCAGGCCGGCCAGGAACTTGTCCGTGACGTCCTTGCCCAGGCCTTCCTTGCGGAACTTGCGGCCGGCGATCTCCAGGATCTCCGTCTTGAACGGCGCGCCCCTGGCTTCGCCCTTCGCGTTCGGGTGGGTCCACTCCAGCTTGAAGCGGGCCAGCGGCGTGTCGTGGATCTTCGACAGGTTATGGTCCAGGCGCGTCACTTCCAGCCAGTCGCCGTTCGGATCGACCATGCGCCACGAGGCCAGGTTGTCCAGCGCCGTGCCCCACAGCACGGCCTTCTTGCCGCCCGCGTTCATGGCGATATTGCCGCCGATGCAGGAAGCGTGGGCAGACGTGGGGTCGACGGCGAACACGAAGCCGGCCTTCTCGGCCGCTTCCGATACCTTGTTCGTGATGACACCCGCTTCCGAATAGATGGTCGCGTAGTCGCGCTCCAGGCCGGGCAGCACCTTCATCTCGACCTGGCCCAGGGTCAGCAGTTTTTCCGTGTTGATGACGGCCGACATCGGGCTCAATGGAATCGCGCCGCCCGTGTAGCCGGTGCCGCCGCCGCGCGGGATGATGGTCAGTCCCAGCTCGATACAGCCTTTCACGAGGCCCGCCATTTCCTCTTCCGTGTCCGGCACCAGCACGACGAATGGGTACTCGACGCGCCAGTCGGTCGCGTCGGTCACGTGCGAGATGCGGTGCATGCCGTCGAAGCGGATATTGTGCTTGTCCGTGTAGCGGCCCAGCACCTTGGTGGCGCGCTTGCGCAGGTCGTACATCTGGCGGAATTCCTCGCCGAAGTCGGCCACGGCGCGGTTGGCGGCAGCCAGCAGCTTTTCCACCGTTTCGCGGCGCTTGGCAGCATCGCCCCCCGCTTCGTCGGCATCGACCGTCGTGCGGCGCTTGTCCACTTCCGACAGGCGGTGGTGCAGCGCATCGATCAGGGCCTGGCGGCGCTTCGGGTTGTCCAGCAGGTCGTCCTGCAGGTAGGGGTTGCGGCGCACCACCCAGATATCGCCCAGCACTTCATACAGCATGCGGGCGGAGCGGCCCGTCTGGCGCGCGCTGCGCAGCTCGTCCAGCAGCCGCCACGACTCTTCCCCCAACAGGCGAATAACGATTTCGCGGTCGGAAAACGACGTGTAGTTATAGGGGATTTCACGCACCCGGCTGGGTGCATGACCGTCGGGCGATTCGGCGAGGAGGGCCTGGATATGTGCTGGGGCGTTCATTATGCTGACAGACAGAAGACGCTAAGAGGGTTCATTCTAGCGTATTGCGGCGCACAACGCGGCAACAGCCCTAGGTTGGCGCGGGGTTCCGTTAACGTCACTTGTCCAAATATTATTTGGAGGAAATGAAAACTCGTCGATCGGCGTTACGAATTACCGCCTTTGAACAGCGAAAATTCGTGGTAATTGCGAAAAGGCAAAATTAGCTGCACTGCCAACAAGGCGCTTCGGCCTCCCTTCAGCCGCCCAGCATGTGGATCAGTCCCTGCCAGAACCCGTCCGGTACGTACAACAGCGCGGCCGTCATCGTCACGTAGCGCGCCAGCTTGCCGATGGCCATGTAGCCCACGGCCGGCCAGAACGGCAGCTTGAGCCAGCCGCCCAGGGTGCACAGGGGGTCGCCGATGCCGGGCACCCAGGACAGCAGCATGGTCTTGGCGCCATGGCGGGCCAGCCAGCCGAACCAGCGGCTCTCGCGCTCCTTTGCGAACGCCGCCTTGGCGTAATAGCCCATCCAGTAATCGGCAATGCCGCCCAGCGTGTTGCCGCAGGTGGCCACCAGGATGGCGGGCCAGAACATGGCCTCGTTGGCCTTGACGACGGCAAACACGGCCGGCTCGGAGCCCAGCGGCACCAGGGTGGCAGAGACAAAACTGATGATGAAGACGGACGTCAGCCCCACTTCCGGCGCGGCCAGCACGGCCAGCAGCCAGTCGATGACCGACTGGATCATGGCGCAAGGTGGATCGTGTTGGCGATCATGTTGGCAGGCATGGTGCGGAGACGATCATCGGGAACTTTGAAGGCAGCGTGGGGAGTCCATTATAATGAGTTGCACCCAGCACATCCCGCACGAATGAACAGTCCGCGCAGACCCGCACGGCCCTGGCTTCGTGCCCGCCCGGTTACCCGCCGTTGACATGCAGTCTCACACCGGAACGATCCGGCCAAACCGACTTCGAAGACCATGACAATCGACTACCTGAAGAAAATCCTGACCGCGCGCGTCTACGACGTCGCTTCCGAAACGCCGCTGGAATTGGCGCCGACCCTGTCGCAGCGCTACCAGAACCGAATTTATTTCAAGCGCGAGGACGTGCAGGACGTGTTCAGCTTCAAGGTACGGGGCGCCTACAACAAGATGGCCCACCTGTCGGAAGCGCAGCTGAAGCGGGGCGTCATCTGCGCCTCGGCCGGCAACCACGCGCAGGGCGTGGCCCTGTCCGCAGCCAAGCTGGGTTGCCGGGCCGTCATCGCCATGCCGACGACGACGCCGACGGTGAAGATCGACGCCGTCAAGGCGCGCGGCGGCGACAATGTCGAAATCGTGCTGCACGGCGAGTCGTACACGGATGCCTACAACCATGCCTTGATCCTGGAGCAGGAACAGAAGCTGACCTTCGTCCACCCCTTCGACGATCCGGACGTGATCGCCGGCCAGGGCACCATCGGCATGGAAATCCTGCGCCAGCATTCCGGCCCCATCCACGCCATCTTCTGCGCCATCGGCGGCGGCGGCCTGATCTCGGGCGTGGCGGCCTATGTCAAGGCGGTGCGCCCGGACATCAAGATCATCGGCGTGCAGACGCTGGACTCCGACGCCATGGCCCGCAGCCTGAAGGCGGGCGAACGGGTCACCCTGCCGGACGTGGGCTTGTTCTCGGACGGCACCGCCGTGCGCCTGGTCGGCGAGGAAAACTTCCGCCTGGCGCAGCAGTACGTGGACGACATCATCATCGTCGACACGGATGCCATCTGCGCCGCCATCAAGGACGTCTTCACCGACACGCGCTCCATCCTGGAACCGGCCGGGGCCCTGGCCATCGCCGGCGCCAAGGCCTATGTCGAGCGGGCCGAGCTGACGGCCAATCCCATCAAGAACGAAACCCTGGTGACGATCGCCTGCGGCGCCAACATGAACTTCGACCGGCTGCGCTTCGTGGCCGAGCGCGCCGAGCTGGGCGAGTTCCGCGAGGCCGTGTTCGCCGTGACGATGGCCGAGCAGCGCGGCAGCTTCAAGCGCTTCTGCTCGCTCGTCGGCCCCCGCAACGTGACGGAGTTCAACTACCGCATCAGCGACAAGGACGAAGCCCACGTCTTCGTCGGTATCCAGATCGCCGACCGCAACGAGTCGACCGCGCTGGCGCGCCGCTTCGAGGAGCACGACTTCCGCACGCTGGACCTGACCAACGACGAGCTGGCCAAGACCCACCTGCGCCACCTGGTGGGCGGGCGCAGCGCACTGGCGAAGGACGAGCTGCTGTACCGCTTCGAATTCCCGGAACGCCCGGGCGCGCTGATGCGTTTCCTGGACAGCATGGCGCCGAACTGGAACATCTCGCTGTGCCACTACCGCTCGCAAGGCGGCGACGTGGGCCGCATCCTGATCGGCCTGCAGGTCCCCCCGGAAGAGATGGACGAGTTCGCCAACTTCCTCGCCACCCTCGGCTACCGCTACTGGGACGAAACGCAAAACCCCGTCTATAAACTGTTTCTGTAAAAATGGGGACAGACCCCATTTTTCGGGCAATAGTTGCTCATAAATTGGGGTCTGTCCCCATTTTATGAGCAACAGCGGGCGGGGGCGATTTGCGCTACCATGGCGGGCTTTGATGCTGACAACCGCAGGCCCGCCATGACGAATACCGCTGATCAATCTCCCCTGGGGAAAAACTCCGCTTACCGTACGGATTACGCGCCGGAATTGCTGTTCCCTATCGCGCGCCAGGGCAAGCGCGATGAGCTGGGCCTGTCCGGCACCCTGCCCTTCTTTGGCGTGGACGTGTGGAATGCCTACGAGCTGTCGTGGCTGAACATGCGGGGCAAGCCGCAGGTGGCCGTGGCGCGCATTACCGTGCCGGCCGATTCGCCGAACATCATCGAATCGAAGTCCTTCAAGCTGTACCTGAACTCGTTCAACCAGACCCGCCTGGGCGGTCCGGACGCGCTGCGCGAACTGCTGCAGCAGGATTTGTCGGCCGCCGTCGGCGCCAACGTCCACGTCGTACTGACGATGCAGGAAGATTTCGGCACGCTGCAGATGGGCGAGCTGGACGGCCTGCTGCTGGACCGCCTCGATATCGAAGTGGACAGCTATTCTCCCCAGCCGGAACTGCTGAAAGCCAATTTCGACGAACTGCCCGTCGAGGAAACCCTCGTGTCGCACCTGCTGAAATCGAATTGCCTCGTCACGGGCCAGCCGGACTGGGGCAGCGTGCAGATCATTTATTCCGGCCCCCAGATCGACCAGGAAAGCCTGCTGAAATACCTGATCGGTTTCCGCGAGCACAACGAATTCCACGAACAGTGCGTGGAGCGCATCTTCACGGATATTCTGCGCCAGTGCCGTCCCCAGCACCTGACCGTGTATGCCCGCTATACCCGGCGTGGCGGTCTTGATATCAACCCATGGCGCACCAACTGCACCACAGCGGGCCGACCGTCCAATCTGCGCAACGCAAGGCAATAAATTGTGCCCCATCAAAACTTTTGCATGGGCAATGTGCTCAGCCTCAGGTGGATCGGGGTAGGATTGTTGTGAGCACGAAAAAATTGGTTGCAGCTGTAATTGCCGAGCAAAAACCGGCGATCGCGGCGGTTTTAACGTACAAATAGCGCATTTTGGCGATATTGCAATTTTGTTAGTTTGTTTGTTGCTTTAGCACAGCGCCGGAACCCGCCAGTACGCCAGCCGGGCCGAGCAATTTCAAGTTACACGACGGACAAAGAGGCCTATAATTCTGCTCGCCAGTCCCTTTTGTGCGCCGCACCATATCACGTCGCGTTATGAACAACCTGAGTAAAATCCTATCGCCCGAGAACGTCCAGCTGGATCTGGAAGTCTCGAGCAAGAAGCGCGCTTTCGAGCAAGCCGGCCTGATCTTCGAGAACAATTGCGGCATTGCCCGGTCTACCGTGTCGGACAACCTGTTCGCGCGCGAGCGCCTCGGTTCGACCGGCCTGGGCCATGGCGTCGCCGTGCCGCATGGGCGCATCAAGGGCTCGAAGAGCCTGAAGACGCCGCTGGCGGCCTTTGTTCGCCTGGCAGAGCCGATCCCGTTCGAATCGCCCGACGGCAAGCCCGTCAACCTGCTGTTCTTCCTGCTGATTCCGGATCACGTGACCCAGCAGCACCTGGAAATCCTGTCAGAAATCGCCGAGATGTTTTCCGACGACGGCTTCCGCACGGCGCTGGCCACGGACCCGGACGCGGCGTCGGTGTACCGCCGTATCGTCAATTGGCAACCCAGCCTGCAGGCGGCGGGTTAAACTTAGGGATCGACATTTTCCACAGGTAACATCATGTTGCAATCTCCACTGACGATCCAACGGCTGTACGACGATAATCGGGAGACTTTGCAACTTGGCTGGTTCGCCGGCTTTCCCGGCGGCGAACGGCAAATCTCGGGTGACGCCGCTTCAGCCGCGGACCAGGTGGGCCACCTGAACACGATCCACCCGGGCCGCATCCAGGTCTTCGGCCACCAGGAAATCAACTATTACCACCGCCTCAAGGCGCTGACCCGCGCCCACGTCATCGGCGAGTTGATCGCCGGCGGCCCGCCCGCGCTGATCATTGCGCAGGGCCTGGAAACGCCGCCCGACATCCTCGCCATCTGCGACGAGAAAAACATCCCGCTGTTTTCCACGCCGCTGCCGGCCGCGCAAGTGATTGACTTCCTGCGCGTCTACCTGTCGAAGAAGTTGGCACAACGCATCATCATGCATGGCGTGTTCATGGACGTGCTGGGCGTGGGCGTGCTGATCACGGGCGACTCCGGCCTCGGTAAAAGCGAGCTGGGCCTGGAACTGATCTCGCGCAGCCACGGCCTGGTGGCCGACGACGCGGTGGAGTTCTCCCGCATCGCGCCGAACATGATCGAGGGCCGCTGCCCGCCCCTGCTGCAGAACCTGCTCGAAGTGCGCGGCCTGGGCCTGCTCGACATCAAGGCCATCTTCGGCGAGACGGCCGTACGCCGCAAGATGCGCCTGAAGCTGATCGTCCACCTGGTGCGCCGCTCGGCGTTGGAAGAGGAAGTGGAACGCCTGCCGTTCCAGTTCCCCACCGAGGACGTGCTGGGATTGCCGATCCGCAAGGTCGTCATTCCCGTCGCCGCCGGCCGCAATATCGCCGTGCTGCTGGAGGCGGCCGTGAGGAATACCATCCTGCAGCTGCGGGGGATCGATACCTTGCAGGAGTTCATGGAACGCCAGCGCCAAGCAATGAGTGGCGACTAAAGTCGCCCTCATTGCGAGGCTGGTAAGGAGCGTGCGCTTGCAGGCGCACGCCGTTCCGCTGGCGCCGAGCCGTGCTCGCCGAAACCCCAGCTTCACCAGAGACAGGCGATGAGCGGCGACTCGGGTTGCTGAACGAGCTCATCGTGGCGAGATCGGTGCCTGACCCCGATGTTGACACGGGCTCTGCCGTTCGTCCGCGCGGTATTTCCTGGAAACAGGGGACTGTCCCCGGTTTTGGTGCCATCAACGGCGAATGCCTGGTGCAGGGCGGCCGCTACATCCTCTCGCTCACCTTCCCCACATACGCCAGCGCATCCTCCAGGAGTTCATAGCGATATCCACCAAACAGGTAGTAGCCGTCGGCGAAGCCGATGCCGGCCGGGGCCATCAGGGCTTGCTGGGCGGCGTCCGGTTGCAGCGGTGCTTCCCAGCGGGGCAGGAAGGCGGGGTCGGGTTTGAAGCCGGGGCGCTGCCGGTCCAGTTGGGCGTAGCGCAGGGCATCGTCGAGGCGGTCGTAGCGGTACTGGCGGTACAGGTAGCGGCGGCCGTCGAAGGCGATTTCGCAGCGCTCGGCCAGCTTGCGCGGATCGTCGGCCGGGTCCATGGCGCCGGGACTCATACGGGGTTCATATATAGCTGCGCAGGCGCAGGGCGTAGCGCCGCAACGGTTCGCAGGCCGACGCTTCGGCCCGGGCGCACCAGCTCTTCAAGGTCTCAAGCAGTTGCTCGGGGCTGGCGTGCGAACGGCGCCACAAGGTGGCCAGTTCGCTGCGCAGCTCGTGGATGTGGCGCAGCAGCTCGCTGTGCGCCAGCACCTGTTGCAAGCGATGGGCCTGCTCACCGCTGAGGTAGCCGGGATCGCGGTGCAGCAGCCGCCGCGCGCCGCGCCACAGGGCCGGATCGAAGCGGCGCAAGGTCGCCGTCTCCTGGCGCCACACGCGCTGCAGTGCCCCGCTCAGTTCGGCCATGACGCGGGCACGGTTGGCCAGCACGATGGCCAAGGTGCGCATGTCGACATCGGTCTTGCCGGCGGCCCGCTGGGGTGGCGCCGGCAACGGCCGCACCCGTGCCAGGCCCAGCGCGCGCAGCAGGCAGATATACAGCCAGCCGGCGTCGAATTCATACCACTTGACGGACATCCTGGCCGAGCTGGCGAAGGCATGGTGGTTGTTGTGCAGCTCCTCGCCGCCAATCAGCAGGCCCAGCGGCAGCAGGTTGGTGGCCGCTTCCGGGCAGTCGAAATTGCGGTAGCCCCAGTAGTGGCCGGCGCCGTTGATGACGCCGGCTGCCAGCACGGGAATCCACAGCATCTGCACGGCCCACACGGTGGCGCCGATGACGCCGAACAGCAGCAGGTCCAGCACCAGCAGCGCGCCGACGCCCTGCCATGTATAGCGGCTGTACACGTGGCGCTCCACCCAGTCGTCCGGCGTGCCGGCGCCGTAGCGCTCGATAAGTTCCCGGTCCGCCGCGGCGCTGCGGTACAGCTCGGCACCTTGCAGCAGCACCTTGCCGATGCCCAGCAGGACGGGACTGTGCGGGTCCCCCGGCCTTTCGCAATGGGCATGGTGGGCGCGGTGGATGGCCACCCATTCGCGCGTGACCATGCCCGTCGTCAGCCACAGCCAGAACCGCAGCAGGTGACTGATAACGGGATGCAATGTTACCGCACGGTGCGCTTGCGAACGGTGGAGAAAGACTGTCACGCCGATAATGGTCACATGGGTCGTGACCAGCGTGTACAGGACGATGGATGCGACCCCGGCCTCCGTGAGGCCCGTGGTAAGAAATTCCATGCTGGTACTCCGTCAATCTCATCGGACCACGGCGCGGCCCGTATGACGACGCTTCGAGTCTACGCCTGCGGCGCCGCCACGAGCAATGAATTTCGCAGCGTGCGCCATGGCCTGGCGGCAGCACGCGTTCACCGCACGTCAATGTGGCTTCCATTGCGGCATACCGTGTTACGCTGGTGTGACAAACAATACCCGCAAGTCCAGGCCGGAAGTCATCATGCAAAGGCAAGTCGAACGATCATGGTACTGAAGAAGGCGCAGCATCCGCCCCAGTGGGCCACGCATCCGGCGCGGCGCGGCCAGTTCGCGCCGCCACCGCCTCCACCAACCTTGCTGCCAGCGGCGCCCGCGCATTGAACCCGGCCGGCGACACCCCCATCGTAAGCGTCATGGCGAATTACCAGTGGTTTTTGCTGCTGGGTTTGCTGATGCTGGCACGCGGCCTGTGGGGCACGCCGATCTCCCGCCTGCCCTTCACGTCGGCCATCATCTACCTGGCCATCGGCATCGTGCTCGGTCCGGTCGGCCTGAACCTCTTCGCCTTCGATATCTTCTCCGCCGCGCCCCTGCTGGAAGTGCTGACGGAAGTGGCCGTGCTCATTTCCCTGTTTTCGGCCGGGATCAAGATGCCGGTACCGTTCAGCATGCGCCGCTGGGGGCCGCCGATCCGGCTGGCCTGGCTGGCGATGGTGCTGTCGGTCGGCCTGATTGCCCTGTTCTGCTGCATGGTGCTGGACATGCCGCTGGGCGCCGGCATCCTGATGGGGGCGCTGCTGGCGCCGACCGATCCCGTGCTGGCTTCGGATGTGCAGCTGCGCCACGCCGGCGACGACGACCCCTTGCGCTTCACCCTCGGCTGCGAGGCGGGCATGAACGACGGCAGCGCCTTCCCCTTCGTGATGCTGGGACTGGGCCTGCTGGGCCTGCACGACCTGGGCCAGTGGGGCATGCGCTGGTTTGCCGTCGAGCTGATCTGGGGCACGCTGGGAGCGATCGTCATCGGCGTGGCCTGCGGCGCCGGGCTGGCACGCCTCAATTTCAGCCTGCGCCGCAGCCGGCCCGGCCACGAGGTGCTGGACGACCTGATGGGGCTGGGCCTGATCGGCGTCGTCTACGGCCTGGGGCTGGCCGCCCACGTGTGGGCCTTCCTGGCCGTGTTCTGCGCCGGCGTTGCCCTGCGCCAGACCGAACAGATGCTGGCGCGCCGCACGGCCGCGCAAGTGGCCGCCACGACGCCGCTGACGCAGGAAGAGGCGGAACAGCAGACCCCGGAAACAGTCAGCGCCAACACCTTGCTGTTCAAGGAGCACCTTGAACGCCTGTCGGAACTGACCCTGGTGCTGCTGCTGGGCGGCGCCGTGACGACCTTGCTGTTCGACTGGCGCAGCTGGGCGGCGGCCCTGTTCCTGTTCTTCATCGCCCGCCCCGTCAGCGTGCTGGTGGCGCTCAAGGGCAGCCACACCAGCCCGCGCATGCGCGTCATCGCCGCCTGGTTCGGCGTACGCGGCATCGGTTCCCTGTACTACCTGATGTACGCGATCAACCATGGCCTGCCACCGGCGCTGGCCCAGGACCTGATCAACCTGACCCTGGCCGTGATCGTGCTGTCGATCGTCGTGCACGGCACCAGCGTCACGCCGCTGCTGGACCGCTTCTGGCGCAAGTAACACTATCCGAGGGCATACCAAAGGCAGTCCCACGCAGGACTGCCAGGGAGAGGCGAGCATGACAGGACAGACCTATCGGGGTCATCGTATCGACGTCGTCGCGATTGCCGCGCCGGACGGACACGGCTACGAACTGACCATAACCGACGAGGCAACGGGAGCCCAACGCCAGCGCCTGCTCCAGCCGGCCGGGACCTTTCGCAGCCGCGAAACGGCGCATGACCACGCCTTTGCCGCCGCGCGCGCGTGGATCGACGGCTCGCCGCTGCACTGGCCTTTCGCCCCGCCCCACACGTGATCCGCGACGGCACCGGTGCGAAGCGCGCGAGGTTTTCAGGTATCATGCGCGCATGCGTATCGTCCTCATTACCGGCATTTCCGGCTCGGGCAAATCGGTTGCCCTGAATGTTCTCGAAGACACCGGCTTCTACCCCGTGGATAACCTGCCGCCGGCGCTGCTGGCCAGCCTCGTCGCCACCTTGTGCGAGGAAGGCACGGCGGCGCTGGCCGTCTCGGTCGATGCGCGCAGCGCGGCCTCGCTGGCCACGCTGCCGGGCGATATCCGCAAGCTGAAAGAACAGGGCCATGACGTCAAGGTGATGTTCCTGACGGCGAACACCCACTCGCTGGTGGCGCGCTTTTCCGAGACGCGCCGCAGCCACCCGCTGTCGCACGAACTGCATCCGGGCCAGAATCCGGCCGCCCGGCGCACGCTGATCGAATGCATCCAGGAAGAGCGCGAGCGCCTGTCGGCCATCGAACAGCTGGGCCACGTGATCGACACGTCCGAGCTGTCGGCCAACAAGCTGCGCGGCTGGATCAAGGACCTGGTCGAAAGCGAGAACGCGCCGCTGACCCTGTTCTTCGAATCGTTCGCCTTCAAGGTGGGCGTGCCGCAGGATGCCGACTATGTGTTCGACGTGCGCGCCATCCCGAACCCGTATTACGACCTGACCCTGCGGCCCCTGAACGGCCGCGACGCACCCGTGATCGCCTTCCTCGATGCCCAGCCCAGTGCGGAAGAGATGTTCCGCGACATCCGCGCCTTCATCGAGAAATGGCTGCCGGCCTTCAAGAAGGACAACCGCAGCTACCTGACGGTGGCGATCGGCTGCACGGGCGGCCAGCACCGCTCGGTCTACATGGCCGAACGGCTGGCACAGTATTTCAACGACGCCGAGCGCGTCGTCCTGCGCCACCGCGAACAGGCCTGAGCGCCGCGGTTCATTTCAAATACGGCGCCACGTTGTCTGCGATGCGCGCCAGCTCCCCTTCCTTCAACGGCAACTGACAGAACGCGGCCCAGCCTTCGCGCGGGCGCAGGTTGGTGCCCGATGCCGCATCCGATCCATACAATATCCGCTCCACGCCTATCTGGCGGATGCGCTGCACCAGCCTGGCCGCGTCCTGCGGCTTCATGTCCGGCCGTGCCAGCGACGCCACGTCAAACAGCAGGCGGCGCGCATGCCGGTCATGCTTCGCCACCGCGTCGGCCAGTACGCCCAAGGCTTCGTCGGACGGTGCATCGTCATAGCCCGGCCCCGTGCCGGCCATGTGCGCCACCTGCACCGTGACGTCGGGCGCAGCCGGGAGTACTTCTTCCAGGAAGACGCGGGCCTGGGCCGCGCCATAGGGCCGGTGCTTCGACACGGAAGCGCGCAGGTGCACGGCGATGGCCATGCCGTGCCGGTTGGCGGCGGCGAAGACGGCCTTCAGGCGCTGCGCATGTTCCGGCAGTTCCAGCTGCACGTCCGAATTGCCGAAGTGGAGCTTCAGGCCGTGGCGCAGCTGCGGGATGGCGGCGCAGCGGGCCAG
This sequence comes from Pseudoduganella buxea, assembly GCF_009720835.1. GTDB lineage: Bacteria > Pseudomonadota > Gammaproteobacteria > Burkholderiales > Burkholderiaceae_D > Rugamonas > Rugamonas buxea. The sequence goes on along the minus strand of NZ_WNKZ01000004.1, from coordinate 98,538 downwards.
TTCTTCCAGCGCGTAGTCCTTCAGCGGATTGACGCTGCAAAAGGCACGCAGGCGCTGCGGGAACAGCGCGGCCTGGGCGCCGTTCCAGTCGTTCTCGGCGCGCACCTTGGTGTATTCGTCATCGATCTTGCGCGACGGGCTGCCATAGACATAGGCCACCGACAGCAGCACCGCCTTGCCGATGCCGGCCGCATCGAGCAGCGCGATGACATCGGCGGCGCCGATCGACGGCGGCCCGCCACCGGCACCCGTATCGAGCAGGCGCGCCATGGCGGGGCTGAACAGGTGCTGGTGGTGGTCGGCCGCCGGCGCCGGCACGCCGGCGCTCCATGCGGGCAGTGCGGGTGAGCCGGCGGCGGCGCACAGCAGTTTCAGGATGGTGCGACGCTGCATGGAAACCTCGTCAATCCAGGTGGCGCAGGGGATGCGCATGGTCCGGCCAGGCCGGTTCGAAAAAGCGCGCCACCATGGCCTCGGTGACGTCGCCCAGCGCCGGCGGATTCCAGCGCGGCGCATTGTCCTTGTCGATCACCAGCGCGCGCACGCCTTCGAGCACTTCGCCATGTTCGAAGGTGCGGCGCACCACGCTGCGCTCCATGCGCAGGCAGCCCGCCACGTCGAGGGCGGCGCCACGGCGCAGCAGTTCCAGGGTCACGCACATCATCAGCGGCGAACGCTGCGCCATCGCGGCCAGCGCGGCGCGGGCGAACGGGTCGTCGTCGCCACGCAGCGAATCCATGATGGCGGCCACCGTCGGCAGGCCGAAATGGCGGTCGACCAGCGCGCGGTTGGCCTGCAGCGCGCTGGCGCCGGCGCTGTCGCGCAAGGGCCGGGCGAACGTGGCGATGGCTTCGCGCAGGCCGCCGCCGGAGGTGGAGTCGATCAGGTCGGACAAGGCCGGCAATTCGCCGTCGGGCACGAAATGGTCGGCCAGGTTCAGGTACAGCGCATCGGCCGCGCCCACCGTCAGGCCCGTCAACCCGAGGTAGATGCCCAGGTGGCCGGGCGCGCGGGACAGGAAGTGACTGCCGCCCACATCGGGGAACAGGCCGATATTCACTTCCGGCATGGCCATCTTCGTGCGGCTCGTGACGACGCGCACGGCGCAATCGGGGCCGCCCTGGGCCACACCCATGCCGCCGCCCATGACGACGCCGTCCATCAGCGCGATATACGGTTTCGGATAGAAGTGGATCAGGTGATTGAGCGCGTATTCCTCGGTGAAGAAGTCCTCCAGCAGCGCACTGCCGCCCTGCGGCGTGGCGCGCCCGGCATCATGGAAGAAGCGGATATCGCCACCGGCGCACAAGGCCTTCTCGCTGGTGGAGCGCACCACCACGGCCGCCACGCCGGCATCGCCGCGCCACTGCAACAACGCCGCCGTCATCGCCCGGACCATGTCCAGCGACAGGGAATTCAAGGCGCGGGGCCGGTCCAGCGTGATGAAGCCGGTACCGTTTTCAACGCGGATCAGGACGTGTTCGCTCATGGCAGTCGTACAAAAAGAAGAAGCCCCATTCTAGCGCGGCCCCTGGCGAATATTGTGCTGAAAGGAGGCGGCGGAACGGGCAAGCATTGCCGATGCGGCATCCGCGCGACAGAAGAGCTCGTGTCGAGAAACGTGCCTGACCCCGATGTTGACACGAGCTCGGCAGTAGTTGCGCATCAGTTCGTGTCCATGTCGGGGCAATCGACTGCCGAAGGCAGGAGGGAAACGCAACTGCCGAAGGCAGGAGCCGGACATGACGGACGTATCGGGTGCCTCCGAATTGGTAATGTGTCGAGAAACGTGCCTGACCCCGATGTTGACACGAGCTCGGCAGTAGTTGCGCCTCAGTTCGTGTCCATGTCGGGGTCTGAAGGGAGGCAGCGGCTTGCATGTCGCTGGCCGCTGCGTCGGCGAGGAGCTGCGCTCCCCGAAACCCCTCCTTCGCCCCCAAGGTGGACACAAGCCCAACCGTAGAGGGGAAATCGACTGCCGAAGGCAGGAGGGAAACGCAACTGCCGAAGGCAGGAGCCGGACACGACGCACGTATCGGGTGCCTCGGAAATCGTAATGAGCGTCGTCAGGTCGCGTTGAGGAACGGAGCTGTACTTTACGTACAGCGAGTACCGGAGACGCGCACCTGGCGAGGCGCAATAGATTTACGAGCGCCCCATCCACAAGCGAGGGGCAACAGCTTTACGAGCGCCCCATCCACAATGCAAAAAAGGGCGCTTATCGCGCCCTTTTAGCCGGTACTACACTGCCGCCTTATGCGGCCGGAATTTCACTTTCCGTCAGGTGCTTGATGGACTCATGGTTGTGAGTCTGCACCTTGTCCTTGTATTTCATGACCGAGCGGTCCAGTTTATCGATCAGGGTGTCGATGGCCGCGTACAGGTCTTGTGCCACGCTCTCCACAAAAATGGTCTTGCCGGACATGCGCAGATTGATCTCTGCCTTTTGACGTTTCTCTTTCTCGGTGAGGTTATCTACAGTCAGGATCACGGCAACATCGATCACTTGATCGAAATGACGTTTTACTCGCTCCAGCTTCGTCTGCACGTATTCGCGGATGGCTGGGGTAACGTCGATATGGTGTCCACTGATGGTGAGATTCATACACACTCCTAAAGATGATGTCGCTCTAAGGTTCGTGCGTTGGACCGCCGAGAAAAATCCGGCGGCGCAGAGGAACCCATGCACTACAAGGACTTGCGGAGGCTGACGGGAGGAATTTTCAATGCTTCGCGATACTTGGCAACAGTTCGTCGCGCAATCACCATGCCTTGTTCTCCCAGCATGTCCGCAATCTTACTGTCGGATAAAGGGTTCTTCGGGTCTTCGGCTCCTGTGAATTGCACGATCAGCGCACGGATCGCAGTCGAGGAAGCTTCCCCACCAGCTTCGGTCGCGACGTGGCTGCCAAAAAAGTACTTCAACTCAAACATGCCATGTGGGGTCAGCATATATTTCTGAGTTGTCACCCGAGAGATGGTGCTCTCGTGTAGCCCCAGTGTATCAGCTATTTCACGCAACACAAGGGGCCTCATTGCCACCGCGCCATGCGAGAAAAAGTTCTTCTGCCGCTCGACGATGGCCTGGGCCACACGGAGAATCGTGTCGAAGCGCTGGCGCATATTCTTGATCAGCCATTTCGCTTCCTGCAGCTGGGCGCTCATCTGCCCTTCGCCCTTGCCCTGCTTGAGGAGACTCGCATACAGCGCATTGACGCGCAGGCGCGGCATCACGTCGTTGTTCAACGTGACGGCCCAGCCGTTGCGGCTGCGTTTCACAATCACATCCGGTACGACATAGTCTGACACGTCGGATGCAAACGCGGCGCCCGGATGGGGGTTGCACTGGCGGATCACGGCCTGGGCTTCGCGCAGGTCCTCGTCGTCGCAGTCCAGCGCTTTTTTCAGCTTGTTGAAGTCGCGCTGGGCAAACCAGGCCAGGTGTTTTTCGACGATGCACAGGGCCATGCGCCGCGTCACCAGGGGCACGCCGGGCATCTTGCGGATCTGCAGGGCCAGGCATTCGGACGCATTGCGCGCACCCACGCCGACGGGGTCGAAACTCTGCAGCAGCGCCAGCGCCGTGCGCAGTTCGTCCAGTTCTACTTCCAGCTCTTCGGGCAGGCGCTCGTGGATTTCTTCCAGGCTCTCCTCGAGGTAGCCGTTCTCGTCCAGTGCATCGACGATCAGTTCCACCAGCGCGCGGTCGCGCGGCTCCTGCACCGTCACGCGCATCTGCTCCATCAGGTGCTCGCGCAACGACTGGTGGCTCGCTTCCAGCTGGGGCCTGGCGTCGTCGTCCTCCGGGGCCTTGCCGCGGCCCGCGTCGCTCCAGTCGGTATCGCCTTCGGGCGCGTGGTCGCTGTCGCCGCCTTCGTAGTTGTCGCTTTCGGCCGGGGCCGGCGCGTCGGCCTGCTGCTGGGACGGCCCTTCGGCGGGGGCGTCGGGCGCGCTTTGCTGGCCGATGGCGCCGTCAGCCAGCAGCCGCAGCGATCGGTCGAGGGGATCGTCGAGCCGTTCCAGCAGCGGATTATCGGTCAGCAGCTGTTCCAGTTCCTGATGCAGTTCCAAGGTCGAGAGCTGCAGCAGCCGGATCGACTGCTGCAGTTGCGGGGTCAGCGCCAGGTGCTGCGACGTTCGAAGTTGCAAGGACTGTTTCATGAGCGATCAAATTAGCCAGTTACATGCGGAAGTGTTCACCCAGATAAACGCGGCGCACCGACTCGTCGGCGATGATGTCATCGGGGCGGCCGGAGGCCAGGACGCTGCCCTGGTTGATGATATACGCGCGGTCGCAAATGCCCAGCGTCTCGCGCACATTGTGGTCGGTGATCAGCACGCCAATCCCCCGTTCCTTGAGGAAGCGCACGATCCGTTGAATCTCGATCACGGCGATCGGGTCGACGCCGGCGAACGGCTCGTCCAGCAGCACGAAGCGGGGGTTGGTGGCCAGCGCGCGGGCGATCTCCACGCGCCGGCGCTCGCCGCCCGACAGCGACAGCGCCGTGTTCTCGCGCAGCTTCTCGATCTGCAGGTCGGCCAGCAAGGTGTCGAGCCGTTCCTCGATCTGCGCCTTGGTGAGCGCCTTGCCGTCCACCTTCTGGATCTGCAGCACGGCGCGGATATTGTCTTCCACCGTCAGCTTGCGAAACACCGACGCTTCCTGCGGCAGGTAGGACAGGCCCAGGTTGGCGCGTTTGTGGATCGGCAGGCTGGAGATGTCGGTGCCGCTGATGTCGATGGTGCCGGCGTCCGACGCCACCAGGCCGACGATCATGTAGAACGACGTCGTCTTGCCGGCGCCGTTCGGTCCCAGCAGGCCCACCACCTCGCCGCAGGCCACCTGCAGCGACACGTCGTGCACCACCTGGCGCTTGCCGTAGCTCTTGGCCAGTCCGCGCACGATCAGCGTGCTGCCGCAGTTGTCGACGGCCATGTTCGTGTCCGCCATCCTTATTTCCCCGCCGCCGGTGCCGCCGGGGCTTCCGGTTCCGTGCGTTTCGGCTGGATCACCATGGTGCCGCGGCCGGCGCCCGGCTTGTTTACGCCCGTATTCGTGTTGCGCACGCTGAAGTACTCCTTGCGGCTGTCGTAGGAGATGAATTCACCCTCCACTTCGTCGCTGGGCTTGTTGCCTTCCAGGCGGCGGATCTTGGCGCGGGTGTAGAGCTTGACCAGTTCGGCCTTCTCGTCGTATTCCATGCGTTCGGCCTCGCCTTCCATCCACTGGTCGCCTTCGCCGTCGCGCTTCTGCCGGAACGACACCTTGCGGTTGCCGCCGCCCGTCAGCGTCGCCACCTGGTAGCCGTCCGGCGTGTAGGTGACGACGGCCTTGTCGGCCTTCATCAGCAAGGTGCCGCGCTTGAGCGTGACGTCGCCCGTGAAGGTGTAGATCTGCTTGACGTCGTCCGCATCGAGGGTGCCGTAGTCGATCACCGTCTTCTGGTACGAGTCGGCCTTTTCGGCCGCGGCGAATCCCGCCACGCCCAGCAGCAGCGCTGCGGCCAATATGAGTTTCTTCATGTGTCCATCCTATTTTGTCTGTTGCCCGCGTGGCGGATACACGATGGTGCCGCGCCCCGTCAATTGCAACTGGCGCGTTGCGTTGTTGGCGCGCATGCCGGTGCCCGTCGCCGTGGCCGCGCCCAGCTGCATCTGCACGGGCTGGTTCGTTTCCATCCGGTCTTCCTCGGGGAAGATCGTCAGCGCCTGGGTGCGCAGGTGCATTTCCTGCGCCGTCTTCGATGGCGCGCGGTCGATGCGCACGTTGTCCATCAGGGTCACGCGCGTGTTGTCCTGGTCGACGCGGGCCCGCTCGGCGTGGATTTCCATCGGCTCGCGCTCGCCCGCCAGGCTGCGCACGACGGGTCGCACGATGTCGGACGAGTCGTCCACGGGCCGGTGCGTCAGCTTGTCGCCGGAGATGATGTAGCTGGGCTGCCCCGTCTTGGTCATGCGCACGAAGGAAAAGCCCTCGACGATGTAATCGGGCTCGTTGACCTTGATCCCGGCCTGCATCTCGTCACCTGCCCGGTTCATCAGCTCGACCAGCGAGAAGCTGCCGACCGCGCCGAACAGGGCCAGCACGAGGCCGATCGACAGGCGGTAACGGTGGGCCATCCTTTGATTGCGCATTGCGATTCCTCAGACCAGAAACTGGGCCATGATCTTGTCATAAAGGCCCTGCGCGCGCAGCACGAATTCGCATACTTCGCGCACGGCGCCACGCCCGCCATGGTGTTCGGTGACGAAATGCACCCGCTGCAGCACTTCCTGGCGCCCGTTCGGCACGCCCACGGCCAGGCCCACCCGGGCCAGGATCGGCAGGTCGACGACGTCGTCGCCGATAAAGCCGACCTGCTCGTTCGTCAGGCCCAGCTGCGCCACCAGCGCGTTGAAGGGCGTGAGCTTGTCATGCCCGCCCTGGTGGACGAAATCGATGCCCAGGTCCCTGGCCCGTGCCGTCACCTGGGGCGAACGGCGCGCGCTGATGATGGCCGTCTGGATACCCGCTTCCTGCAGCAGCTTGATGCCCAGGCCGTCCTGGACATTGAAGGTCTTGAAGGCCTCGCCGTCGGCGCCGTAGTGCAGGCTGCCGTCGGTCAGCACGCCGTCGACGTCGAAGATCATCAGCTTGATGCCGGCGGCCCGTTCCACGTTCTGCAAATCCATCGCGGCCGCCATCAGATCACCTTCGCGCGCGTCAGGTCATGGATGTGCAGCGCGCCGGCCAGCCGGCCGTCGTCGTCCACCACCAGCATCTGGTTGATGCGGTACTGCTCCATGATCGCCACGGCATCGACGGCCAGCTTGTCCGGGCCGATGGTGCGGGGGTTGGCGTGCATGACGTCGCCAATGATCACCTTGCTGAAATCCTGCACCTTGTCGATCATGCGGCGCAGGTCGCCGTCGGTGAACACGCCGACGGGGCGATAGTCGTCATCCACCACGGCCGTCATGCCCATGCCCTTCTGCGTGATCTGCATCAGCGCATCGGGCAAGGCCGTGGCCAGGCCCACGGCGGGAATCGCGTCGCCGCTGCGCATGACGTCGCGCACGTGGGTCAGCAGGCGCCGGCCCAGCGCGCCGCCCGGGTGCGAGCGGGCGAAGTCTTCTTCCTTGAAGCCGCGCAGGTCCAGCAATGCCACGGCAATCGCGTCGCCCAGCGCCAGGGTCACCGTGGTCGATGCCGTCGGTGCCAGGTTCATCGGGCAGGCTTCCTTGGCCACCGACACGTCCAGGTGGACGTCGGCCAGGCGCGCCAGGCTCGATTCGGGCTTGCCCGTCATCGAGATGACGGCGCCGCCCATGCGCTTGACGACGGGCAGGATCGCCATCAGCTCGGCGCTTTCGCCGGAATACGAGATGGCGATGAAGGCGTCGTCCGGCGTGACCATGCCCAGGTCGCCGTGGGCCGCTTCGGCCGGGTGCACGAACAGGGCCGGGGTGCCGGTCGAGGCCAGGGTCGCGGCGATCTTGCGGCCGATGTGGCCGGATTTGCCGATGCCGGATACGACAACCCGGCCCTTGCAGTTCAGCAGCAAGGAGACGGCTTGCCCTACGCTCTCGTCCGTTGCCAGGCGAGCATGCAGCGCGATCAGCGCGTCGGCCTCGATTTGCAGGGCTTCGCGTGCCAGTTCCAGCGCGCGGCTTGCGGTTGTAGCATCAAAAGCTTTCAGCATTGTTTTTTCATGGGTTACACTCATGCCGAAAGTATAGCCGAATTGGGAAAGCAAAAAACTTGCCAGATGTTACAAAAAACTTCCCAGGCCGCGCCGATGCGTGCGCCGCAGATCCCTATCGATGTTCTCACCCCTTGAACTGACCCTTCTCCTGTTGGGCAGCGCGGTGCTGGGCGTCGTTGCCTTCCGCATGCTGCATCTGCCGCCCATGCTGGGCTACCTGGCCGTCGGCATCCTGATCGGGCCCCATGCGCTGGGGCTGGCCGAGGAAAGCCACGCCACCGCCTCGCTGGCCGAATTCGGCGTCGTCTTCCTGATGTTTTCCATCGGGCTGGAATTCTCGCTGCCGAAACTGAAATCGATGAAGGGCGTCGTATTCGGGCTGGGCATGGCGCAGGTGACGCTGACGATTGCCGCCACCGTGCTGTTCGGCTGGGTCTTGAGCTACACCCTGCCGCCCGTGATCAAGGTCAGCTGGCAGGCCTCGTTCGCCCTGGGTGGCGCGCTGGCCATGTCGTCCACGGCCATCGTCGTCAAGATGCTGACGGAGCGGCTGGAACTGGAGTCCGAGCATGGCCGCAAGATCATCGGCATCCTGCTGTTCCAGGACCTGGCCGTGGTGCCGCTGCTGATCCTGATTCCCGCGCTGGCGCGCAATCCCGACAACCTGCTCGAAACCCTTGGCTGGGCCGCGCTGAAGGCGGCGGTGGTGCTGGCCCTGCTGCTGGTGTTCGGCCAGAAGCTGATGCGCTGGTGGTTCACCATCGTCGTCAAGCGCCGCTCGCAGGAGCTGTTCATGCTCAACCTGCTGCTGGTGACCCTTGGCGCGGCCTGGATCACCGAGCGCGCCGGCCTGTCGCTGGCGCTGGGCGCCTTTGTGGCCGGCATGCTGATCTCCGAGACGGAATACAAGCACCAGGTGGAAGAAGACATCAAGCCCTTCCGCGACGTGCTGCTGGGGCTTTTCTTCATCACCGTGGGCATGCTGCTCAATGTGCAGGTGGTGATGGACAACTGGTGGCTGGTGCTGGTGCTGCTGATCGTGCCGGTGCTGATGAAGTTCGCCCTGATCGCCGGCCTGGCCAAGGCCTTCGGCGCCTCGGACGGCGTGGCCATGCGCACCGGCCTGGCGCTGGCGCAGGCGGGCGAATTCGGCTTCGTGCTGCTCAACGTGGCCGGCGGCATGGAGCTGGTCGACCCCTTCGTGATCCAGGTGGTGCTGGCGTCGATGGTGCTGTCGATGCTGGCCGCACCCTTCCTCATCGAGCAGTCCGACCGGCTGGTGCTGAAGTTCTCCAGCAACGAGTGGATGATGCAGTCGCTGAACCTGACGAAGATCGCCGCGCGCACGATGTCGACGCAGAAGCACGTCATCGTGGCCGGCTTCGGGCGCAGCGGGCAAAGCCTGGCCACCCTGCTGCAGGAAGAGAAGATCGAGTACCACGCGCTCGACCTGGACCCGACCCGCGTGCAGGAAGCGCAGCTGGCCGGCGCCAACGTGTCCTACGGCGACGCCGCCCGGCGCGAAAGCCTGGTGGCGGCCGGCATCTACCGCGCCAGCGCCCTCGTCATCACCTATGCCAGCACCCAATCGGCCCTGAAGGTGCTGCACCTGGTGCACGAACTGGCGCCGACCCTGCCCGTGATCGTGCGCAGCCACGACGACACGGACCTGGACCGCCTGAAGGCGGCGGGAGCGGCCGAAGTGGTGCCGGAACTGATGGAGGGCAGCCTGATGCTGGCCTCGCACGCGCTGGTGATGCTGGGCGTGCCGCTGCGCCGCGTGGTGCACCGGGTGCAGGCGGCCCGCGAGGAACGCTATGCGTCGCTGCGCGGCTATTTCCACGGCATCAGCGACGTCGGCGACGATACGGAGATGGTGCGCCTGCATACGGTGACGCTGTCGGACAACGCCGGCAGCATCGGCAAGGCGCTGGGCGACATGGATGTCACCGCCGTGGGAGCCGAGGTGACGGCCATCCGCCGCGGCAAGACACGCCTGGAGGCCTTGCCGGCCACCGTGCTGGCCGCCGGCGACGTCATCGTCTTGCGAGGCGGCGCCCAGGCCGTGGCGCGGGCCGAGGGCCTGCTGCTGGAATGACGGAACTGCTCCGCGTCTGCGCCCTGTTCGCCGTCACCGCGCTGGCCGAAATCGCCGGCTGCTACCTGCCCTGGCTGGTGCTGAAACAGGGCCGCAGCGCGTGGCTGCTCGTGCCGGCGGCAGTGTCGCTGGCCCTGTTCGCGTGGCTGCTGACCCTGCACCCCAGCGCCGCTGCCCGCACCTACGCCGCCTACGGCGGCATGTACATCGCCGTGGCGCTGGCGTGGCTGCGCGTCCTGGCCGGCATGGCCGTCATCGCCCTGCAGCCCCGCGGCTGACGGGGTTTGTTGCTCGAAAAATGGGGACAGACCCCATTTTTTCGGCAATTATTGCTTGACCAGCTCGACCCGGCGATTCTTTTCGCGGCCGGGGTCGGCGTCGTTCGACGCGACCGGCGCGTACGAGGCGATGCCCTTGGGGCTCAGGCGCTTCGGATCGATCCGGTAGTCGGCCGCCAGCACTTTCACCACCGAGTCGGCGCGCTTTTGCGACAGGTCGATATTGTGCGCCAGCGTGCCCTGGTTGTCCGTGTGGCCCACGACGAAGACCTTCAGCTTCGGGTCCTGCTGCAGCAGCTTGGCCATCTCGGCCAGCGCGGGCTTCGAGTCCGGCTTGACGTCAGCCTTGTCGGTGTCGAACAGCACGCCGTAGATCGCCACCTTGCCGTCCGCGGCGATGCTCTTGGCCATGTCGGCAGCGTTCAGGCTGGCCGTCACCTTGCCCGTTTCCATGGCCTTGCCTTCGACGATGGCCAGGTGGATGCCGCCGTTCTGCTTGCCCACGGGCGCCGTCACATATACCGCCACGTGCACTAACGAGCCGTCCGGCCGGGTGCCCTTGGCCAGCAGGTAGCGCATGTTCTCGCGGCCGAAGTTGAAGGGGCCGACGTAGGAACCCTTGATGTAGTTGTTCGACAGGCGCTGGTACCAGTAGCTGCCGAAGGTGCGGCCGCATTCTTCCTTGGCGCAGGCGAACAGCGTCTTCAGCCCGGCCTTCTGCAGGGCCGCCTCGTAATTGCGCATCACTTCCAGGGTCGAGCGGTCGTTCGGGAAGTTGTAGGCCAGCCGGGTGTAGCGCCCTTCGAGCTTGATGAGGTTTTCGAAGCCGTCCTCGCCCTCGTTCCGGCGCCCGCGCTTGCCGGCAGGGAGCGTCGTTTCGTCATATTCCTTGAAGCCGTAGCCGACCAGTTTGGCGCCGTCGAAGCGCGACAGCAGCGGGTGGTCCTGCACGCCCTGGATGACATCCTCGGCAGGCATCTTGGCCTGGGCAAAAGGGGCCGCGGCGGCGCACAGCAAGATGGCAAGTGCCTGGTAATGACGCATGGTTGTCCCGGTCGGTCGTGAATGGAGAGCACGATTGTAGAGCCGCATTGCCTTATTTGCAACAAGGCCGGAAGGCGACATCCGGCACTCTAACGGTTCTCGCCACCAATAGTCTAGAAGGCCCACTCTACCGGACGTTACAAACGTGCTTCCTATACTGGCTCGACCGTAACCGCCAGAAGGAATCTGATGAGTCACGTCAAACCGACTTATGTACGCTACACCGAAGGCCTGGAAGTGAAGCAGGCCAACGAAGACGCCACCATCGACGCCATCGTCGAATCGATGCTGCGCGTGAACACCAAGGTGTTCGACAAGCATCGCCATGCCACCCGCGACGCCCATGCCAAGAGCCATGGCGTGCTCAAAGGACACATCGACGTCTACGACAAGCTGCCCGAGCCGCTGCGCCAGGGCGTCTTCGCCTCCCCCGCCACCTACCCCGTCGTGCTGCGCCTGTCCACGGCGCCGGGCGACCTGCACAGCGACCGCATCGCCGCTCCGCGCGGCATGGCCATCAAGCTGCTGGGGGTGCAGGGCACGCAGCTGCTGCCGGGCCGGGAAGCTGCCCGCACCCAGGACCTGCTGCTGGTGAACCACCCCGTCATCGCCTTCGGCCACGCGGCCGCCTACCTGAAGACGCAAAAGCTGCTGGAACAGCATGCGGACGATCCGGAAGCGGTGCGCCGCATCCTGGCCGCCGTGGCCCATGGCGGCAGCAAGGCGCTGCACCTGCTGGGCATCGAGAACCCCGTCATCGACACGCTGGGCGCGCCGAACAACCATATCCTGGGCGAGACCTTCTACAGCATGGCCGCCATCCGCTACGGCGACTACGTCGCCAAGGTGTGCGCCGCGCCGCTCAGCGACAACGTGCGCGCCCTCACCGGACAGCCGCTGCGCGACGACGCGGGCGACTCGGAACTGCGCGACCTCGTGGTCGATTTCTTCCGCACCCAGGGCGCCGAATACGAGCTGCGCGTGCAGCTGTGCACGGACATCGAAAAGATGCCGATCGAGGACGCATCGATCCGCTGGGACGAGAACGACTCGCCCTACCTGCCGGTGGCGAAACTGACGCTGCCGGCGCAGGAAGCGTTCAGCCCCGCGCGCCGCGTGTTCGCCGACGACGTGCTGTCCTTTAACCCCTGGCAGGGCGTTGCCGCCCACCAGCCGCTCGGCTCCATCATGCGCGCCCGCATCCGCGCCTACGAAACGTCGAGCCGCTTTCGCCACGAGATGAATGCGCAGCCGCGCATCGAAATCGACGACCTGGCGCAAGTGCCCGACTGACCTCATTCAAGGAAGCACCATGCAAGAACAAAAAACCACCGATCTCGCCGCCATCAAACGTACGGTCGAGGAAACCCTCGGCGACGCACCGCAACTGCTGAAACTGGCGCTGGAAAACATCCTGCGCGAGCACGATCCCCATGCCGACGCCGAACCCGGTTCGGCCGGCCGCATCGGCCGCCAGTCCGGCAAGGTGTCGGAACTGACGGCGATCGCACCGTTGAAGCCGGGCGGTGCCGACCGCCTGCGCCGCATCTTCAAGCTCGTCAACGGCAACTTCGCCGGCGCGCAGAAGGTCGCCACCCTGCACGACATGCGCTTCGTCTTCTTCGAGAACGATACGAAGATCCTGTTCGCCACCACCTACGACGGCGACTGGGACACCTATATCGAGGATTTCGCCACCAAGATTCCCGACCTGATGGACCTGCTGTTTTCGTCTGTGGAGGGCTGGCCCGGCATCAAGGACCCGGGGGTGAAGGACTTCATCGCCAGCCACCAGCTGACGGCCGATGGCTGGTACGTGGCCAATCCGCACCTGTCGGTGGTGGACACGCGCCGGCTGCAGCGCATCAACGACGCATTGCAGGAATTCCTGGACAAGGTGAGCGGCCATGTCGATTCTTGAGAAGGTCAAGGCCCTGGTCCACCACGAAGCGCCGGGCGCGCCGCTGGAGCTGGACGACATCCAGGCCACCGTGCTGTTCGACCGCCCCGATCCCTACTTCGGCACCCACGTGCTGCTGCGCTTCGACAGCGCCGCCGGCGGGCGCGCCCTGCTGGGCAGTCTGGCGCCGCATGTGCGCAGCGCAGCCGATGCCCGCGACAATACCGAGGCATGGATCGCCGTGGCCCTGAGCCACGCCGGCCTGCGCGCGCTGGCACTGGACGAGGCGCTGCTGGCGAGCTTCCCGGCCGCCTTCAGCGCGGGCATGGCGGCGCGCGCCGACCGCCTGCAGGACACTGGACCGAACGCACCGGAGACGTGGGAAGCGCCCTTCGCCGGCGGCCAGGTGCACCTGGCCGTGTCGATCTTCGCGCCGGACGAAGCGTCGTGGCAGGCTGCGATGGCGACGGCGCGCGAGCAGTTCGCCAGCATGCGCGACGTCACCGTACTGGCTTCGCACGACTTCGGCGCCCAGCCGGACAGCCGCAACGCCTTCGGCTACCGCGACAACATCAGCAACCCCGCCATCGAAGGCGGCACGGCCGACACGTGGCCCGGCCAGGGCCGGCCCATCAAGGCCGGTGAATTCATCCTGGGCTACCCCGGCGAAGCGGGCGTGCCGCTGGCGCAGCCGGGCACGGAAAGCGAGCCGCTGGGGCGCAACGGCAGCTATGTGGTGCTGCGCAAGTACCACACGGACGTGGCCGGCTTCAACCGTTTCCTGCGCGAGCATGGCGGCGACGCGGACGGCCAGGAACTGCTGGCGGCCAAGCTGGTGGGCCGCTGGCGCAGCGGCGCGCCATTGACCCTGGCGCCGGAACGCGACGATGCGGCGCTGGGCAAGGACCGCCAGCGCAACAACGACTTCACCTATGAAGACGACCAGGAAGGCCTGAAGGTGCCGCACGGATGCCACATGCGGCGCATGAATCCGCGCGACAGCAAGCTGGCCATCCTGACGGACGTGAACCTGCACCGCCTGTCCCGGCGCAGCACCACCTTCGGCCCGCCCTACGACCCCAACCTGCTGGAGGACGACGGCGCCGAGCGGGGCCTGTTCTTCATCGGCCTGTCGGCCAAGGCCGCCGAGACGATGGAATTCATGCAGCAGGAGTGGATCAACCACGGCAACTTCATCGACCTGGGCGAGGAACGCGACCCGCTGGTGGGCCAGCAGCCCGACGGCGCCACCTTCACGCTACCCGAACGGCCCGTGCGCCGGCGCATCCACGGCATCCACAGCTTCTGCACCTTGCGCGGCGGCGAGTACCTGTTCATGCCCGGGCTGCGGGCCTTGCGGCGGCTGGGGGGCCTGGACGGCTGATCAGTCGGGCGTGTACCGCACCACCCGGTTGCGCCCGCCGGATTTGGCCAGGTACAGGGCCTCGTCGGCCTGCGAGATCAGTTCCAGCGCGGCCGCTTCGGCGGGCCCGTCGCCTGTCTGGTCCAGGCTGGCCACGCCGATCGAGCCCGTGATCGACAGCTGCACGCCGCCGGGCAGGCCGATCATCGAGGCAGCAATGCCGGCGCGGATGCGTTCGGCCACGAAGGCGGCACTGTCCAGGTCCGCGTCGATCAGCAGCACGACGAACTCCTCGCCGCCGAAACGGGCCAGCGCGTCGGACAGGCGCAGTTCGGCCTTGATGCGGCCCGCCACTTCGCGCAGCACCTCGTCGCCGCCCTGGTGGCCGACGGTGTCGTTGACGCGCTTGAAATGGTCGATATCGATATACATGAACGAGATCGTGTACTGCTGCCGCCGCGCCCGGGCGATTTCTTCCAGCAGGCGCCGGTCGATGTAGCGGCGGTTATACACGCCCGTCAGCGAATCGGTCAGCCCGATGTACTTGAGCATCTCGTTGCTGATGACGTTTTCCAGGCAGATGGCGATGATCGATGCCATGTGCTCGATGAAGTCGGTGCCCAGGCTGGGCGTGAAGCGGGCCGGGTCGACGCTGCCCAGGTTCAGGGTGCCGATGACGCGCTTGTTGCGCAGCAGCGGCACGATGGCCACGCTTTGCAGGCGCTGGGCCGGCTGCGGGAACTGCCGCGCATGCCGGGCCGGATCGTACATGCCCAGCACGGGCTTGGGCGGCGGCGACAGGGTCTGGCGCGGCCCCATGTCGAAGCCCAGCTGCTCGACCCCCGGCTCGAACAGCAGGTCCGGGAAGGCGGCGAAATCGACGCCCAGCTTTTCCATTACCGTGTGGATGTCGGCATCCTCGTCGATCAGCGACAGCGTGACGGCGTCCAGTTCCGAGATGGCCGGCAGCGAGCGGAAGATGCTGCCCACCAGCTCGGGAAAACTGGTGGCGCCGACGATCTCCAGGTCGAAGGCCTGGTGCCGCGTCATGATGGAATGATTGCGTTCGGCCTGGTCGATCATATAGGCCATGCGCGTGCGCAGCATCTGGTTTTCGGCCGCCAGCGCGGTGGGCGTGGCCGTGTCGTTTTGCGTCATGGGCTCGCTCAGAATGCCAGGGTGACGGCGACCTGCTGGCCTACCTGTACACGCTGGCCGTCGCCGGCCAGCAGGATATTGTTCATGCCGAAGCACACGGCGCCATCGACTTCGGGCTTGCTGCGGTAACTCTGCAGGATGTCGAGCGGGTCGGGACCGAATTCGCCCCGCTCCTGGTCGATCGACGGCATCGGGCAACGGGGACAGGGCTTGACCGGTTTCAGCACGGCCTCGCCAATCGTGAAGGTGTCGACGTAATCTTCCTCGAAGGCTTCGATGCCGTCCAACACGATGTTCGGACGAAAGCGGTTCATCGGCAGTGCATCGCGCCCCGCCGCCACCAGCTTGCCGTTCAGGTCGCGCAGCGATTCGGCGCCGATGACGAGCACGGGATAACCGTCCGAGAACAAGGTGGGCGCCTCGACGCCGCCGGTCCATTTCGGGTTGGCCAGGCGCCGCGCGTCCGGGTGAAACCGCACCAGCCGGCACGGCACGCCCAGGTAGTTGCTGAACCATGCCGCCGTCAGCGCATCGCAATCGTAGGCCTTCAGGCGGTGCTCGAACACCGTCACGTCCAGCGTCGCCGCACTCTCCGGATCGGGCAGCCCCAGGGGAATCTCCAGGCGCAGCATGCCGGGCGCGCGCAGTTCCAGGGTGTCGGCCTTCAGGCGCGGCACGACCAGAGCCATTTTCGGATGTTCGCGCTGGGTCAGGAACTGGCCATCGGCATCGACGACCATCCATTCACGGTCGTAGATCTGCTCGGTCATCAGGCCAAAGCTGGTCAGGGTGGCCGCGCGCAGGGCCATGCCGGCGCACGACTTGATGGGATACAGGGTGAGTTCGGACAGTGTCGCCATGAGGATGCCGCCATATTGATGCGTAAACCCCAGTATGGCAGCAAAGCGCAAGCCAGTAAATCGGCATGCTGCCCCGCGGCGGGACAGGTTTGGCCGATACAACGGCGCGCCCGCGGGGGTGGACCCGGCAGACGCGCTGTGGGGCAAGGTGCCGGCGGCGGCCGGCACGGCAAGTCAGCCTTCGGCCTTCGGCTTCGGCTTCCTCGGCAGGCGGCTGCGGGCCGGCGCCTTGTGGGTGCCGGGCTTGCGGCCCTTCTTGGCACCACCGGCCTCCGTGTCCGCGGCGTCGCCGGCGGCCGTCACGGCCTCGGTTTCGCTGTCGGGCACCGCGGCGGCAACCGGTGCCGGTTCAGGCGCCGGGTCGGCTGCCGGTTCAGGTACCAGCACGGCATCGACCGCGTCGGCGGCGTCGGCCGCAGCCTTGGCGACCTTGCTGGTGCGGGCAGGCTTCTTGGCCGCCGGCTTGCGCGGGCTGCGTGGGCGCTTGGCCGGAACTTCGGTGACCGCTTCCTGCACGTCGTCGGCAGCGTCGGCATCGCCTTCGTCAGCGGCCGGCTGGCTGGCCGGCCATGGCGACGGCATGCTGTCGTCGTCCAGCGTCACATCGGCCGGGGCCGGCGCCAGGTCGTTCAGCGCATCTTCGGCCGAACGCACTTCGGCGGCATAATCCTGCGCCGCCGCTTCCAGCGCCACGGCCACTTCCTGCGCTTCCAGGTCGACCATCGGCTGGGCAGCCGCATCGGCCGGTTCGGCACCGCCGCGGCGGTTGCGGCCACCACGGTTGCCACGGCCACGGCCGCGGCCTTCCTGGCGTGCTTCCCGCGCCTCGCGCGTTTCGCGTGCTTCGCCGCGCACTTCCGCTGCTTCCTGGCCCTGCTGCTCGGCCGGCTCGCGCGCCTCGGTCTCGGCGCTCGTGTCCGCGCCAAGCGCCTGGGCCGGCTGGCTGCCGCGGTACACGTAGGCACCGGATTTTTCATCGCGGCCGAATTCGAGCAGGCCGCGCGCCTTCATTTCCTCCAGCAGGTTGCCGAAGGTGCGGAAGCCGTAGAACGATTCGCTGAAATCGGGCTTGCGGCGCTTGATCGCTTCCTTCAGCACGGAAGCCCAGATCTTGCCGCTGTCGCCCCGTTCCGTCACCAGCGCGTCGAAGGTCTCGTAGGCGATATCGACGGCCTGGTTGCGGCGCTTGTCCATTTCGTCGCGCTTGCGTTTTTCCTCTTCGGGCGAGCGCTTGGGCGGCTGCTCGCGCGGATCGCGCTTGGCGTTGCGGCTCTTCTCGCGCACCAGGTCGTCGTAGAAAATGAATTCGTCGCAGTTCGCCACCAGCAGGTCCGACGTGGAATCCTTGACGCCGACGCCGATCACCTTCTTGTTGTTCTCGCGCAGTTTCGACACCAGCGGCGAGAAGTCGGAGTCGCCCGAAATGATGACGAAGGTGTTGACGTGGGCCTTGGTGTAGCACAGGTCGAGCGCATCGACGACCATGCGGATGTCGGCCGAGTTCTTGCCGGACATGCGCACATGGGGGATTTCGATCAGCTCGAAGTTCGCTTCGTGCATCGGGCCCTTGAAGCCCTTGTAGCGGTCCCAGTCGCAGTAGGCCTTCTTGACCACGATGCTACCCTTGAGCAGCAGGCGCTCGAGCACTGGCTTGATATCGAATTTTTCGTAGTTCGCGTCGCGTACGCCGAGTGCGACGTTCTCGAAGTCGCAGAACAGGGCCATGCTGACATTGTCGTTGGATGAAGCCATGAGTCTCTAGGTAGGGAGGGAACGGGCCGATTATACAGGCGCATTGGCCCGGGCCGCGCGCTGGTGTATTCTGCGCAGTTCCAGCTCAACTTGGAGGAATCACGATGACGTCACCGCTGATGCGAATCGGCGCGGCCGCCCTGGCCGCGCTGCTGTGCGGTCCCGCGTCGGCGCAGGCCGGCACCGAAGCAAAGCTCGACAACCGCAGCGTCAAGGCGGGCCTTGCGGCGCAAGGCGCCGATGCCGATACCGATACCGATTTTGTGCGGCGGGTCGGCGCCTTCCTCGACGGCTGGCATGACGACGCCGCCCACACGCGGCCGGCCTACTTCGACAAGATGGCGCCGCAGGGCATCTACATCGGCACCGACAAGAGCGAAATCTGGACGCGCGACCAATTCAAGGCCTGGGCCGCGCCCTACTGGAAGGCCGGCAAGGCCTGGTCGTTCAAGGCCAGCAAACGCAACGTCTACTTCTCGCCGGACCGCCGTTATGCCTGGTTCGACGAGCAGCTCGACACCCAGATGGGCACCTGCCAGGCCAGCGGCGTGCTGCGCAACACGGGCGACGGCTTCCTGGTCGAGCACTACCAGCTGTCGCTGGCCGTGCCGAACGCCCTCAACGCCGGCTTCGCGAAAGCCATCGCCGATTACGAGCAACGACAGGCGAAGACCGACAAGGCAAGGACGACGGCACGGTAATGGCAAGGATTCTCTTCATCCACCAGAACTTCCCCGGCCAGTTCCGCCACCTGGCGCCCGCACTGGCGGCCGACGGCCACGAAGTGGTCGCGCTGGGCATGACCGACCAGGCCGAGGCCCTGCCCGGCGTGCGCTACCACGTGCACCAGGCCAGGGTGCCGGCCGGCGCCCAGCAGCAGGCGCCGCAGTTGCGCGACCTGTTCAGCAAGATCCTGCGGGGCGAATCGTCCGCGGCCGCGCTGGCACGCCTGAAGGCCGAAGGCTTCACGCCCGACATCGTGTTCGTGCACCCGGGCTGGGGCGAGGCCCTGTTCGTCAAGGACGTGTTCCCCCGCGCGAAGCTGCTGATCTACGCGGAATACTATTACCAGGGTGAAGGCGGCGACTCGCATTTCGATCCGGAGTTTTCCGGCACGCCCGACCTGGACAGCCTGCAGCGCCTGCGCATCCGGAACACGCACCTGCTGCACGCCATGTCCGTGGCCGATGCCGCGCTGTCGCCCACGCTGTTCCAGCGCGACCGCCATCCCGACTGGTTCCGCCAGCGCATCGCCGTGATCCACGACGGCATCGACACGGACCGCTTCCGCCCCGACCCGGCCGCGCGCGTGACGCTGTCGTCGGCCGGTATCGTGCTCAAGCCCGGCGACGAAGTCGTCACCTTCGTGTCGCGCCAGCTGGAGCCTTACCGGGGCTATCACATCTTCATGCGCGCGCTGCCCGAGCTGCAGCGGCTGCGGCCGAATGCGCGCATCGTCATCGTCGGCGCCGATGGCGTCAGCTATGGCGCCGCGCCGCCGGCGGGCAAGACGTGGAAGGCGATCTTCCGCGACGAGGTGGCGCCGCGGCTGGACATGTCGCGCGTGCACTTCGTCGGGCGCCTGCCGCACGCCCTGCTGACGCAGTTGATGCAGGTATCGGCCGTCTACACCTACCTCACCTATCCGTTCGTGCTGTCATGGTCCTTGATGGAGGCGATGAGCACGGGCTGCCTGATCGTGGGCTCGCGCACGGCACCGCTGGAGGAAGTGATCCGCCACGGCGAGAACGGCCTGCTGACCGATTTCTTCGACCACGAGACGCTGGCCGGCACGGTGGCCGATGCGCTGGCGCGGCGCGACAGCCTGGCGCACTTGCGCGAGGCCGCCCGCCGCACCATCGTCGACGGCTACGACCTGCACCGGCATTGCCTGCCGGCGCAGAAGCGCTTCGTGCTGGACCAGGCCCTCGGCGGCAGCTAGCCGGCGGGCGCCAGCGGCGCCGCGCGAGGGTGCAACCGCGCGATGGCGGCCGCACTGTCAATGGACGAACGCGATGTGCTCCAGCGTGACGGGCACGCCCGTTACCGTGGCAATCTGCACAAGCTCGCCGGCGACGATGGCACTGTCGTCGCCATCGCTGGTGTACAGGAAGACGCCCGACGTCTTGCCGCTTTGGGCGACGAACAGCATGGTCGGATAGGCCACTTGGCCCTGGTGCGGCATGCCGATCGCCTTGACCAAGTCGGCCGGCGTCAGCGCCGCGAGCTTGCTCTTGACCAGCACCAGTTCCACATCGGTGCCGAAAGCGCCCGGTGCCGCCAGTTCGACAGCGCTGTCGATGGCGCCGTTGCCGTTACCGATCATGGCATCGATGACGAGCCAATCGCTGCTGTCGAAGTCGAGCACGGCATCGTTGCCGAAGCCGACGATGAAACTGTCGGCGCCGGCGCCACCGGTCAGCCGGTCCGCGCCCATGCCACCGTCGAGGATGTCGTCGCCCGCGCCGCCGCCCAGTATGTTCGCAGCGGCATTGCCCACCAGCCAGTTTGCTTCGCCGTTGCCGGCCAGGCCGATCGCGCCCGCCGACGTGACGGTGGCGTTTTCCACGTGCGCCGACAGCGTGTAGCTGCCCGAGGCAAGGGCCACATCGACGCTGTCGTTGCCGTTGCCGGCCAGTTCGACGATGACATCCGTGGCCACGTCGACCGTGTAGCGGTCGCTGCCGTTGCCGCCTTCGATCGTGTCGCTGCCGCCGAGACCGTTCAGGATGTCGTCCGCTCCGCTGCCGATCAGCGAGTCATTGAATCCGCTGGCAACGCCCGACAGCGCCGCGGTCCAGCTCAGCGTGCTGCCATCGCCGAACTGGACGCGCTCGATGCCACGCACGGTCACCTTCGCGAGGCCGGAGCCGGACTGGAACAGCGTGTCCGTCGGCGAAACGCGGGTGATCGTGTAGTACCACGGCAGCTCCGCAAGGACGAGGGTGTCGTCGCCCTTGCCGCCATCGATGGTATCGGTGCCGGTATGGCCGCACAGGGTATCGTTGCCGTCCATGCCCAGCAGGCGGTCGTTGCCGCCGCTGCCGTCGATGCGGTTGCCCAGCGCATTGCCCGTACCCGCCAGGCCGCTCTGCCATTCGCTGGCCAGGTTCTCGACGTGGGCGCCAAGCGTGTAGCTGGCCAGGCTGGTCGATACGGTATCGGTGCCGCCGTTGGCCAGTTCGGTCACGCTGTCGCCGGCCGCGTCGACGCGGTAGGTATCGTCGCCGCTGCCACCTACCAGCTTGTCCGCGCCCAGGCCACCGTCGAGCGTGTCGTCGCCGGCACCGCCCGTCAGGGCATTGGCGGCGCCGTTGCCCACCAGCGTATTGGCCGCGCCGTTGCCCGTGATGCCTGCGGCTCCCTTGCCCGAAACGGTGGCGTTCTCGATATTTTCCGACAGCACATAGGTGCCGGCGGCCAGTGCCACATCGACGTGGTCGATGCCTTCGCCGGCCTTCTCGATGACGATGTCGCCCGTGCTGTCGACGGCGTAGCGGTCGTAACCCTGGCCGCCGCTCATCGTGTCGCTGCCCGCAAGCCCGTCCAGCTCATCATCGTTGGCCGTGCCCGTGATGACGTCGCCGAACTTGCTCGGCCGGTTCAGCAGCAGCGAGGCAAGATCGACTGTGCCGCCAAGGAACTGGAGCTTCTCGATGCCCCGCAAGGTGACGGCCTGGTCCGGGCCGGTCAGGACGGTGTCGGTGGCGCTCGTACGCGTCACCACATACTGATAGCCATAGCCCAGCAGGATGGCCGTGTCGCCATCGCCGGCGCCGCCGTCGAGCGTGTCGTTGCCCGCGCCGCCGGCCAGGGTGTCGTCGCCGCCCAGGCCGGCCAGGCTGTCGCCACCGCTGCCGCCTTCGATGCGGTTGGCCAGGATGTTGCCGGTGCCGGCAAAGCCGGCCGTGCCGTCATACGTCAATTGTTCGACCTCGGCTGCCAGCGTGTACTTCGACAGGCTTGCCACCACCGTGTCCAGGCCCTCGTTTGCCCGTTCGGCCACGCTGTCGCCCGCCGCATCGACGCGGTAGGTATCGTCGCCCAGGCCGCCCGAGAGCTTGTCCGCCCCCGCGCCGCCATCGAGCGTGTCGTTGCCGGCGCCGCCCGCCAGGACGTTGCTGGCGCCGTTGCCGGTCAGCCGGTTGGCCACGGCGTTGCCGGTCAGGCCCACGGCCCCCTTGCCCGTGGCGATGGCGTGCTCGACGTGCTCGCCCAGGGTGTAGCTGCCCGAGGCGAACGCCACCTGCACCGTATCGTCGCCCTGCCCGGCCAGCTCGACGACAACGTCGCCCACCGTTTCGACCGTGTACAGATCGTCGCCCTCGCCGCCGGACAGCGTATCGTTGCCGCCCAGGCCGACCAGCGTATCGGCGTTGGCCGTGCCCGTCAGCAGGTCGGCCAGCGGGCTGGCCGTGTTGCCCAGCAAGCTGGCCAGCGTGAAGTAGCCGTCGAAGAACTGCACCGCCTCGATGCCGCGCAGGGTGACAGTCTCGCCTTCCCGTGCCACGATGGTGTCGGTGTTGTTCGGCCGCGATATCGTGTAGGCGCTGCGGGCGCCCAGCAGCGCGACGGTGTCGATGCCCTTGCCGCCGTCGAGGGTATCGTTGCCGGACAGGCCGGCCAGCGTGTCGTTGCCATCGGCGCCGGACAGCACGTCGGCCTGGTCCACGCTGCCGCTGATCAGGTTGTCGCCGGCGTTGCCGGTGCCAGTGAATGCGCCTGCGCCGTTGTAGACGAGCGCTTCCACATTGGCCGTCAGCGTATATTTCGCCAGTTCCGTCATGACGGTATCGATGCCTTCGCCGTCCAGCTCGGTGACGATGTCGCCGGCATCGACGATATACAGGTCGTTGTCCGCGCCGCCGGCCAGGCGGTCGGCGCCGGCGCCGCCATCGAGCGTATCGCTGCCGCCCTTGCCGGCCAGGACGTTGGCGGCGCCATTGCCGCGCAACAGATTGGCCGCCGCGTTGCCGGCAATGCCGATCGCCAGGATGCCGGCGGCGGCGTAGCCTTCTTCCACGTGTTCGCCCAACTGGTAAGGCTGGGCGGCGGCAACGGCCACGCGCACGGTATCGTGGCCGGCGCCCTCTTCCTCGACGACGAGCGCGCGGGCATCGTCGACAAGATAGGTGTCGTCGCCGGCGCCGCCGATCAAGGTGTCGCGTCCGCCGAAGCCTTCGAGCACGTCGGCGTCGGACGTGCCGGTGATGACGTCGTCGCCCAAGCCCGGCAGGCCTTCGAGCAGCTGCGCCAGCGTGTACGTTACGCCGTCCATGTCGAATTGCTCGACATCGCGCACGCGGATCGTGTCGCCCGTGGCGATGGCGGTCAGGACGATGTCCTCCCGGCTCCAGCGGCTGATCGTGTACTGGTCACGCGCGGCCAGGCCGTCGATGCCGTCCGTGCCGGCGCCGCCGTCGAAGAACTGGGTGCCGGTACCGGCATTGAGCATCCAGTCATCGCCGGCACCGCCGATGAATGCATCGTTTCCGCCCCTGCCGGTGAAACTGTCATTACCGGCGCCACCGTGGAAGGTTTCGCCGCTGGCGTTGCCGCTGAATCGATTGTCGAGCGCATTGCCGGTACCCTGGAAACCATCCTCCCAGGTGCCGTGCGTCAGGTGTTCCACGTTGGTGGGCAGCGTGTAGGCAGCCGCCGTCACGCGCACGGTATCGATGCCGCCATTGACGGCTTCCGTCACTACGTCGCCAGTCGAGTCGACCATGTAATAGTCGTTGCCGGCCCCGCCGGCCAGCGTGTCGTTGCCGCCCATGCCATCCAGGTAGTCCACGCCCGCCGTGCCGGTCAGCTTGTCGTTACCGTCGGTGCCCGCCATTGCCAGCAGCGACGCGAGCGTGTGCACGCTGTTGCTGAAGACGATGGTTTCGACATTGGTCAGCGTTACGGTGCCATCGGCCGACGTCAGGTGCAAGCTCTGTCCTTCGCGGGCCAACTGGTACTGGTTGCGCGCGCCCAAGCCCTGGACCGTGTCGTTGCCGGCGCCGCCATCGATGGCATCGCTGCCGCCGCCGCCCACCAGCACGTCGTTGCCGGCGCCGCCATCGATGGCGTCCCTACCGCCGCCACCGGCCAGCACGTCATTGCCGGCGCCGCCAGCCAGGGTATCGTTCATGGCGCTGCCGGTGATGGTGTCATTGCCGGCCGCGCCATCGACCTCGCCGGTCGCCGTCATGCTGATCTGGTTGTCCAGTTCATTGCCCCAGGCCCGGCCGGAATAGCCGTCCAGGACGAGATTCTCGACGTTGGCGGCCAGCGTGTACGTGGCCTGGTTGGAACTGAAGTACTCCGGGTGCAGCCTGAATGTGTCGATGCCTTCGCCGGCGCGTTCGATGACGACGGTGCCGGTCGTGCCCAAGTATTCGTCGTTTCCGGCGAACCCGGTCAGGGTGTCGCCCTTGAGGCGGGCGAACAGCCTGTCGTTGCCCAGGCCGCCAAAGAGCCGGCTCGGCCAGCTGCTATAAGGGGCCCCCTCACTGATACCCAGGTGGTTATCCAATGTCAGCGCGGAGAGCTGCACGTTCTTCAGCGTGATCACCGTCGTCATCGAATAGTAGCTGCTGCTGCCGTCACGATCGTACCGGATCAGGACATCGGCGCCGGACTGCTCGAACTTCAGGAAGTCCACGCCACGCTCGCCGGTAGTGTAGATGTCACGCAGCGCGTAGCGCAGGTCGAGCTTGTCGCCCCCGTCACCAGCCTGGAAATCCGTGACGACGGTCGAGCTGTAGGTCGACAGAGAAAAGACGTCCCGGCCGGTGCCGCCGGAAATGACGCCCCCGCTCGAATCGATGACATCGTCGCCACTGCCACCGTTGATCGTCGCCGTGTCGTAGTAGGACGACAGCGTGTCGTTGCCGGCCCCGCCGTCGAGCAGCGCACCGCTGCCGGTCAGCCTGTCGTCGCCGTCGCCGCCGAGCAGCGTACCGGCACCGTCGAGCGTATCGTTGCCCGCACCACCGTCGAGCCTGCTCACGCTCGCGCGGTCGCCGCTGAGGGAATCGTTGCCGGCGCCACCGATGAGGGTGTCGTTACCACCCCAGCTGAGCAAAGTATCGTCGCCCTCCCGGCCGTCGAGGATGTCCCTGAACGGGCTCCCGGTCAGATAGTCGTTACCCTCCGTCCCCGGCATGCTTGCGCCATCGACCGGGGCCAGCCGCCCCGATGGATCGAGACGGTGCAGGAAATTGTCTGCCGTCAGGGTAGCAGCCTCGACAGTTTTCAAGGTGAGGACCGTGACTGCTGCCTGATCCTGCCAGTACGGGCTATGGAACTGCAGCAGCGTATCGGTGCCGGATTGGACCAGCGCCAGGTAGCTGATGAAGGGATTGCCGCCCGTGTATTGGTGGTAGAGGCTGGCGTAGTTCAGCAGATTGCTGGCGTCGATCACGTCGCCGCCGGCACCGGCCTGGAAATCGGTCACCGTGTAGTGCTGCGTGGCGAAGGAGCCGCTAATGAAGGTATCGCTGCCCAGCCCACCGGTGGCGGAATCGCCGCCGGTCGCGCTGATCGTGTCGTTGCCGGCACCCCCCTGCAACAGGTCGAAACCGCCGCTGGCGGCAAGGTAATCGTCGCCGTCGCCGCCGAGAATGGTTTCGCTTGAGGGGGTGCCGGTGTATTTCGTCATGGTAGGAGCAGGAAAGAGGGTTCAGCCGCGGCACAGGCCGGCGCAGGACGGTATCCCGGCCAGCATCGCCAAAAAAGTCACAAATAGTAACATATGTTAAAAATCTGCAATCTATCCAATTCTCACTATTTATTGCGGAAATATAAAATCCCGCTGGGCGGGCCGGGCACAACAAAAAAGCCGCGTTTCCGCGGCTTTTCTACAACGCCAACAGCTTGCTATGCAGGCATCAGACGTTGAACAGGAAGTTCAGCACATCGCCATCCTTGACGACATATTCCTTGCCCTCGGCGCGCATCTTGCCCGCTTCCTTGGCGCCCGCCTCGCCCTTGAAGGCGATGAAGTCGTCGAAGGCGATGGTCTGGGCGCGGATGAAGCCACGTTCGAAGTCGGTGTGGATGACGCCGGCCGCTTGCGGTGCCGTGTCGCCCACGTGGATGGTCCAGGCGCGCACTTCCTTGACGCCGGCCGTGAAATAGGTCTGCAGGCCCAGCAGCTTGAAGCCGGCGCGGATCAGGCGGTCCAGGCCCGGTTCGTCCATGCCCATGTCGGCCAGGAAGGCGTGCTTGTCTTCGTCGTCCAGGTCGGCGATTTCCGCTTCGATGGCGGCGCAGATGGCGACGATGGGGGCGTTCTGCGACTTGGCGTAGGCCGTCAGCTGGTCCAGCAGCGGGTTGTCCTTGAAGCCGCTGTCGGAGACGTTGGCCACGTACATGGCCGGCTTGGCCGTGATCAGGCACATCGGTTTCAGCAGCGCCATCTCGTCGTCGGACAGGCCCAGCGCGCGGATCGGCTCGGCGTTGTTCAGGTGCGGCAGGATTTTTTCCAGCAAGGTCACCAGCTTGGCGGCATCCTTGTCGCCGGAACGGGACTTCTTGTTCTCGCGGTGGATGGCTTTCTCGACGGCGCTCATGTCGGCCAGCGCCAGCTCGGTCTGGATGACGGCGATATCGTCCAGCGGGTTGACCTTGCCGGCCACGTGGATGACGTTCTCGTCCTCGAAGCAGCGCACCACGTTGACGATGGCGTCCGTTTCGCGGATGTGGGCCAGGAACTGGTTGCCCAGGCCTTCACCCTGCGACGCGCCCGCCACCAGGCCGGCGATGTCGACGAATTCGACGATGGCATTGACGATGCGCTCGGGCTTGACGATGTCCGACAGCTGCTTCAGCCGCGGATCGGGCACTTCGACGACGCCCACGTTCGGCTCGATGGTGCAGAACGGGTAGTTTTCGGCGGGGATGCCGGCCTTGGTCAGCGCATTGAAAAGGGTGGACTTGCCGACGTTGGGCAGGCCGACGATGCCGCATTTGAGACTCATGGAATTCCTTGTTAAATGTGAATGCCGCCGCCGGGCGCGTGCACACCGCTTGTGTGCTTTCCGTAACGCAGGGGCTGGGGAATGTGCGCATTATAGCGCCCCGCCGGGCCCGGATCTTCGCCACATCGATGATTCCTTGGGGCAATTATGGCGTACACTGGGGCCAGGAACGCCGCACTGGCGCTCCCAGGCAGGAGAAACCCATGGACGACAGCCACAGAGACGAGCAGGTTACGATGGACCGGTTGTGCATCGGCCTGTACGTGGAGCTGGACCTGAAATGGTTCGAGCACCCGTTCACTTTCAGCCGCTTCAAGCTGAAAAGCGCGGAGCAGATCGCCACCTTGTGCGCGCTGGGCCTGGCCAGCGTGCGCGTCCACCCCGACCTGTCGGACGTGCGGCCCCTGCCGCCGTCGACCCAGCCGGTCGCGGCGCAAGCGGCCGCCCCGGCACCTGACGCCCCCGCCCTGCAGGCCAAGCTGGCGATGGTGGAACGGCTGCGCGTGCTGCGCGCCAGCACGGTGCGCGTCGAGCGGGCCTGCGCCGACACGACGCGCCGCATCCACGCCATCGAACGCCAGCTGTTCGCCCGCCCCGAGGACAGTGCGCGCCAGGCCGTCCAGCTGGTCGGGCAGATCACCGAGTCGATCCTCGACGCGCCCGAGCTGGCGATCCACGTGATGGGCGACGCCGCCGGCGGCGAGGACACCTGCTGCCACGCGCTGAACGTGACGATGCTGTCGTTGATGATGGCGCGCGAGATCGGCCTGCCCCAACCCGTGGCCGCCGCGCTGGGACTTGGCGCGCTGCTGCACGATGCCGGCTGCCGCACCATCCCGGAACGCCTGCTGACGGCCCCGGGCCCGCTGACGGCCAGCGAACAGCACCTGTTCGAGCTGCATCCCCGCTACGGCGTGGATCTGGTGCAGGGCATGCACGGGGTCGACGGCATCAAGGCGGCCGCCGGCGTCATCGGCGAACACCACGAGCGCTTCGACGGCAGCGGCTATCCGGGCGGACTGCGCGGCGAAGCGATCGGCCTGCTGGCGCGCATCGTCGCCATCGCCGACCATTACGACGAAATGTGCAACCCCGTCGACCTGGCCGCCGCGCAGACGCCGCACGAGGCGCTGTCGACGATGTTCGCGAAGCACCGCGCCCGGTTCGATCCGAAACTGCTGCAGGTGTTCATCCACTGCCTGGGCGTGTACCCGCCCGGCACCCTGGTGCAGCTGTCGAACGGCATGCTGGGCATGGTCAGCACCGTCAACACGGCGCGGCCGATGAAGCCGATGCTGGTGGTGTTCGACCCGGGCGTGCCGAAGCACGAAGCCATCGTCGTCGACCTGGAACGGGACGGTGAACTGAACATCGTGCGCGCCGTGCGGCCGGCCCAGGTGCCGCCGGCCGTGGTGGCCTACCTGAGCCCGCGCCGGCGCGTCAGCTACTAT
This sequence comes from Pseudoduganella buxea, assembly GCF_009720835.1. Lineage (GTDB taxonomy): Bacteria > Pseudomonadota > Gammaproteobacteria > Burkholderiales > Burkholderiaceae_D > Rugamonas > Rugamonas buxea. The sequence goes on along the minus strand of NZ_WNKZ01000004.1, from coordinate 69,980 downwards.
TTCGATGCCGGCCAGCCCGGCGCCGCCGCGCCATGAACGACCTGGCCCAACTGATGCTCGACCACAGCGCCAGCCTGATGCTGCTGGTCGAGCCCCGCACCCTGCGCATCGTCGGCGTCAACCGCGCCGTCGAACAGCTGCTGAACTACACGAAGGAGCAGCTGCTGGCGATGGCCATCACCGATATCGACAGCGCCCTGCAGGACCTGTTCTACTGGGAAGACGTGCGGGGCGGGCGCCACGCGGACATCGAAAGCCAGGATGGCCAGTACCGCCGCGCCGACGGCGAGCTGCTGGCGGTATCGAAATCGGTGCGGGCCTTGACGCACGATGGCGCCGTGCTGATGCTCGTGTCGGCGCGCGACGTGCAGCACGAGCACAAGCTGGAAGACGTGCTGGCGCAGACCTTGTCGCAGCTCCAGGCCACGCTCGAATCGACCGGCAACGGCATCCTCGTGATCGACTGGCACGGCCGCATCGCCAGCATGAACCGGCTGTTCAGCCGGATGTGGGCGATTCCCCAGAATTTGCTGGATGGGCAGGACGATGCCGGCATCCTCGACCATCTGTGCGGCGCCGTGGCCGAAGGACCGACCTGCCGCGCGCGGCTGCAGCAGCTGGTCGACGAGCGCGCGACGGTAGACCGCTTCCACCTTGCCAGCGGGCGCGTGTTCGAATGCACGTCGCGTCCGCAGCGGCTGGGCGAACGCATCATCGGGCGCGTGTTCGGCTTCAACGACATCACGCAGCGCGAGCAGGATGAAGCGGCGCTGCGCGAATCGCGCGACCAGCTCGAGGCGCGCGTGGTGGAACGCACGGCCGCGCTGCAGACGGCCAACGCCACCTTGCACGAGGAGAAGGCACGGCAGGAAGAACTGATCGGCAAGCTGGGGGCGGCCCAGATGCAGTTGCTGCAGGCCGAAAAGATGGCGTCAGTCGGCCTGCTGGCGGCCGGCGTGGCGCACGAGATCAACAATCCGATCGCCTTTGTCAGCACCAATGTCGGCACCTTGCAGGTGTATGCGCAGGGGCTGCTGAAACTGCTGGAGGCCTACGAGGCAATGGACGGCGCACTGGCAGCGCCGGACCTGGCGCGGGTCGACACGATCCGGCAGGAGATCGACGCGGCCTGGCTGCGCGAGGATATCGGCGCGCTGCTGACCGAATCGATGGAGGGCCTGAAACGGGTGAAAAGCATCGTCCAGGACCTGAAGGATTTCTCGCACGTGTCCGAGTCGCAGCGCCAGTGGGCCAATGTGGAACGGGGCCTGGACAGCACCTTGAACCTGGTCGCCAACGACTTGAAATACAAGGCCGACGTCGTCAAGGACTACGCCGGCGTGCCGGAAATCGAATGCCTGCCGTCGCAACTGAACCAGGTCTTCATGAACCTCATGATCAACGCCGGCCACGCCATCGCGGAACGGGGATTGATCACGGTGCGCACCGGTTTCGATGCGGCCACGCTGTGGGTCGAGATCGAGGACAGCGGCGCCGGCATCGCGCCGGAACACCTGTCGCGCATCTTCGAGCCCTTCTTCACGACCAAGCCGGTCGGCAAGGGCACGGGCCTGGGGCTGTCGCTGTCCTACGGCATCGTGCGCAAGCACGGCGGCACCATCGAGGTGCGCAGTGAACCGGGCCAGGGCTCGCTGTTTCGCGTGACCTTGCCGCGCCAGGCGTGATCAGGCTACCGGCCGGCCGCGATCAGGCCCGATCAGGCCGTGTGCAGCGCCGTCGTCGCCAGCGCCATCTTGCCGGCCACGGCCAGCGGAATGACCTTCAGGCTCTTCTCGATCGCTTCGTCGATCAGGAGCTGCTCCTCGCGGCGGGGCCGGTGCAGCACGAAGTCGGCCACGTTCTGCGCCAGGTTCAGGGTGCGGGGGTGGCCGATGCCCAGGCGCAGGCGCCAGTAGTCCTGCGTGCCCAGGGCCGCCGTGATGTCCTTCAGGCCATTGTGCCCGCCGGAGGAACCGCCCTTCTTCAGCTTGGCCGCACCGGGCGGCAGATCGAGTTCGTCGTGCACGACGAGGATTTCGTCCGGATTGATCTTGAAGAAGCGCGCCAGGCCGCCGACGGACTGGCCGGAGCGGTTCATATAGGTTTGCGGTTCCAGCAGCCACACTTCCTGGCCGCCGATGCTGCCTTTCGCGGCCAGCGCGTTGAAGCGGCTTTCGCGCTGAAGGAAGGTGCCGGGCATGCCGCGGGCCAGGTTGTCGACCAGCCAGAAGCCGGCGTTGTGGCGGGTTTGTTCGTATTCGGCTCCGGGGTTGCCGAGGCCGACGATCAGGCGGATGGTCATGGCGCGAAGGTGGGAAGAAAAGCGGGATTATCCCGGAGTTTCACCGCCCACGCCACCATTCGGGAATCTCGTACAGCACCATCCCCACCAGCATGGCGATGAAGAAGGGCCACACCGCCGTGCCGGCCATCGACAACGACGCCAGCGCTGGGCCGGGGCAATAACCGGACAGGCCCCAGCCGACGCCGAAGGCGATGCTGCCGCCCACCAGGCGCCCGTCGATGCGGCGCGCCGTCGGCAGATGCAGCGGCTCGCCCTGCAAGGTGGTGCCGCGCCGGCGTGCGAACTGGAACGCCGGCAGCGCCACCAGCAGCGCGCCGCCCATGACGAAGGCCAGCGACGGGTCCCAGCGGCCGGCCACGTCGAGGAAGGCCGTGACCTTGGCCGGGTCGGTCATGCCGGAGAGGATCAGGCCGAAGCCGAACAGCAGGCCGGCAAGCAGCGCAATTGCATTGGGCATGTCAGGCTCCTGTCACGTGACGCATCACGAAGACCGTGACGGCCCCCGCCAGCATGAAGCAAGCAGTGGCCGCCGCCGAGCGGGGCGACAGCCGTGCCAGGCCGCACACGCCGTGCCCGCTGGTGCAGCCGCCGCCATAGCGCGTGCCCAGGCCCACCAGCAGCCCGGCCACGACCAGCATCGCGGTGCCGGCCACGGGGCGCACGGCCGGCAATGCCGTCACGCCGCTCCACAAGGGCGCTGCCAGCAACAGGCCGGCAAGGAAGGCCAGGCGCCAGCGGCGGTCGTGGCGCGGCGCACGCAGCAGGCCGCCGAGAATGCCGCTGATGCCGGCGATGCGGCCGTTGAGCAGGATCAGCATGGCTGCGGCCAGGCCGATCAGCATGCCGCCGGCCAGCGAGGTCCAGGGGGTGAAGTGTTGCCAGTCGATGATCATGACAGTCCTTTCGCGTTTGTAGGGAACAGTATGCGCAAAAAAAAACCCTGCCGCAGCAGGGTTTTTGCGTTTGCCGCGCGAACGCGGCAAATGGTCGAGATTACTTCTTCTCTTCGGTGGCGGCCGCGTCGGCGGACACCTGGCCGGCCGGTACCGAAGCGGTAGCGACGGTCAGGTTGTTGCCGTGCGTCAGGGCCGACACGCCTTCCGGGAAGGTCAGGTCGGAGATGTGCAGCGTGGTGCCGACATCCATCGTCGACAGGTCGACGGAGATGAATTCCGGCAGGGCCGACGGCAGGCACGAAACTTCGATTTCGTTCAGCACGTGGCTGATCGTGGCGCCGTGCAGCTTGACGGCTGGCGACACGTCGGCGTTTTCGAAGTGCAGTGCCACTTTGACGTGGATCGGCTGGTTGGCGTCGACGCGCTGGAAGTCAGCGTGCAGGACCAGTTGCTTGTATGCGTGCATCTGGAAGTCGCGCAGCAGCACTTTCTGTACCTTGCCGTCGATTTCCAGGTCCAGGATCGAACCGTGGAAAGCTTCTTTTTTCAGCGCGTGGTACAGCGCGTTGTGGTCCAGGGCGATCGTCACGGGGGCTTCGGCGCCGCCGTAGATGATGCCAGGGGTTTGGCCGGAAATACGCAGGCGGCGGCTCGCACCCGTGCCCTGCAGTTCGCGTTTGAATGCAACAACTTTCATTTGATACTCCAAGAGAGTTCAGGACTTGCGCCCCGAGTTATAAAGCCTCCCGCGACCAGGATGGCTTCGAAATCGGCAGTGCGCGGCATATTGATTGCACGCTGCCGGATAAAACGCAGCGGCGCGCCGGTCGAAAACCGGGCGCGCCGCCATAAATACCGATCGTTCGCGGTGTTTAGTCGACGAACAGGGAGATCACGGAATCGCCCTTGATGATGCGCTTGAACGTCTCTGCCAGCAGCGGTGCGCAGGTCAGTTGACGGATCTTGCCGCAGGCACGACCGGCGTCGGACAGGGGAATCGTGTCCGTCACCACCAGCTCGTCCAGCGAGGAATTGGTGATGCGTTCGATTGCCGGGCCGGACAGCACAGGGTGCGTGCAATACGCGATGACTTTCTTGGCGCCGCGTTCCTTCAGGACTTCGGCAGCTTTTACCAAGGTGCCGGCGGTATCGACCATATCGTCCATGATGACGCAGTTGCGGCCTTCGACGTCGCCGATGATGTTCATCACTTCGGAAACGTTGGCTTTCGGACGGCGCTTGTCGATGATGGCCAGGTCGCAGCCGAGGCGCTTGGCCAGCGCGCGGGCGCGGACCACGCCGCCGACGTCGGGCGACACCACCAGCAGGTCCTGGTGATCTTTTTTCTGCAGGTCGCCCAGCAGGATCGGCGACGCGTAGATATTATCGACGGGAATATCGAAGAAGCCCTGGATCTGGTCGGCATGCAGGTCCATGATCAGGACACGCTCGACACCGGCTTTTTCCAGCATATTGGCGACGACTTTAGCCGAAATGGCCACGCGGGCGGAACGCGGGCGGCGATCCTGGCGGGCGTAACCAAAGTAAGGAATGGCGGCCGTGATGCGGCCAGCGGATGCGCGTTTCAGGGCATCGACCATCAGGATCAGTTCCATCAGGCTGTCGTTGGTGGGCGCGCAGGTCGATTGCAGCACGAAGACGTCTTTACCGCGCACGTTCTCGTTGATTTCGACCATTACTTCGCCGTCCGAGAATTTCGAAACGACCGCTTTGCCGAGGGGGATGCCGAGATTTTTTGCGACCCCTTCTGCCAACGCAGGATTAGCGTTGCCGGTAAAAACCATCAGGTTTTCGTAAGCCATGGGAGTCCCAGGAAGGTAAGCATTGACTTGAATACACCGGAACGAATCCAGCATGTGAAAAAAAACGGAATAAAAAAGCCCCGGCTCGGCAGGGGCATTTTTTTGTTTTACTTCGGCTGGAGCCTGCGCATCGACAGACCGAAGAAAATTGGTGGCAGGGGAACAAGGATTCGAACCTTGGTATGCCGGAATCAAAATCCGGTGCCTTAACCAGCTTGGCGATTCCCCTACGCTTGACTGACTGCTTTCTGTCAGATGGCGAGCATTATACTGCATCTCCAACATAAAGCCAAATCTTTTTACGTTTCACAACTTTCAGTGCCGATATTCACTTGAACATCATGACAGCATCGGATGGCGTTCCAGCGCTTTCGCTTTCCAGCCGTTCCAGGCGGCGGGTACTTTCGCAAGTACCGCATCGACCTGTTCCTCGCTGTCAAACGCGCAGAACACACAAGCTCCGGAGCCAGTCATCCTGGCATCGCCGTACGCCCCCAGCCATTCTACCGCCTCTGCCACCGGCGGGAACAAGCGGGAGGCCACTTGTTGTAAATCGTTCTTTCCAAACCCGCCCAACTGACTTCGTTTTGCGTAGTGCCTGGAAAAGTCCGCCATTATGACGAGCGGCGTGTCCCTTGTCAAATGTTCCGATGAAAAAATCTTTGCGGTGGGCACTGAAACACCCGGCTCGATGACGAGATACCAGCAGTCGGGCCCGTCCACCTCGTGCAGGGCCTCGCCCACGCCTTCAGCGAAAGCCGTGCGGCCGAACAGGAAGAACGGGATGTCCGCGCCCAGCGGCAGGCCCATGTCCATCAGTTCCTGCTGCGACAGGCCGCCCTGCCACAAGGTGTTCAGCGCCATCAGCGTGGTGGCCGCGTCCGACGAGCCGCCGCCCAGGCCGCCGCCCATCGGCAGGATCTTGTCGATGGCGATATCGACGCCGGGCGGCGTGCGACCCGTGCGGCGGATCACCTCGGCCTGCAGCAGGCGCGCGGCGCGCACGATCAGGTCCGATTCCTCCGGCACGCCCGGCACGTCGGTGACGCGGCAGATCGCGTCGTCGTCGCGCAAGGTGAAGTGCAGCAGGTCGCTCCGGTCGATCAGCTGGAACGCCGTCTGCAGCAGGTGGTAGCCGTCGGCGCGGCGCCCCGTCACGTGCAGGAACAGGTTCAGCTTGGCCGGGGCCGGGCAGTCGAGCAGCTGCCTCATTGTCCGGCCGCCGGGTCGATCACGATACGGATGGCCACTTCCTCGATGTCGCCGCCGGCGCCGCGCGCGGCGTCGATCCTGCGTGGCCTGGGCGGGCTGCTGCCTTCCTGCCACGACACGAATTCGAGCTTCCAGCCGTCCTGCGTGGTGACCTTGTTCCGTGCCGGGCTGGCTGCGAAGCGCTGGCCGCCCGCGGCCGTCGCATAGCCCTGCAGCCAGTCGCGCAGGCCGGAAACGGGCAGCGGCCAGCCCAAGGTCTGCGCCGACAGCGTGTCGATATCGGGCGCGCTGCGGGGCGCCTCCTTGCCTTCGCGGTAGGTTGCTTCCTGCGGCGTGACGGTGATGGCGGCGATCTGCTGGCCCAGCGGCGAGGACAAGGTCACGTCCGTGCGCGGCCCCTGCTGGTGCCAGGCGAATTTGCCGGACAGCGATTCCTGCTTGCCCTGCTTGATGTAGTTGACCGACAGGCGCCCCGCCAGGTCGACGACGTCGTTGTAGGGTGCCACGCTGGCGGTCGACAGCGGCGCCGTCGCTGTCGTGGCGCAGCCGGCCAGCAGCGCGGCGGCGCAGACGACGAGGGAGCCCACGCGGGGTTTGATGCAGTGCTTCATACGATCCTTAGATACTGGTGTTCAGGCGCGCCAGCGTGTCGCGCAGGGCGTCGCTCTTCGGGTCCTTGGCGCGGGCTTCGCGCCACAGCTTCTGCGCCTCGGCATGCCGGCCCTGCTGCCACAGCACTTCGCCCAGGTGCACGGCGATCTCCGCGTCGTTGCGCAGCGCGTAGGCCTGGCGCAGCGTTGCTTCCGCCTCCTTCAGGCGGCCCATGCGGAATTGTACCCAGCCCATGCTGTCCATGATGTACGGATCGCCCGGCGCCATCTTCAGGGCCTTCTCGATCAGCGCGTGGGCTTCTTCCAGGCGCACGCCGCGCTCGGCCAGCGAGTAGCCCAGCGCATTGTAGGCATGGTGGTTCTCCGGCACCGCTTCCATCACCTTGCGCAGGGCTGCTTCCATTTCGTCCGGCTTGCCCTGTTTTTCGGCCGCCAGCGCGAAGTCGTACATCAGGTCCGGGCTGTCCGGGAAGCGCTTGACGGCGTCGGCCAGCAGCACATAGGCTTCGGCGCCCCGCCCCGCGTCGCGCAGCAGCTGGCCCTCCGTCTGCATCACCTCGGCCTGTTCGGCCGGATCGACGGCACCGATCTCGCGCAGCTGCTTCAGGGCCCCTTCCAGGTCGCCCTTCTTCGACGTCAGGTGGGCGCGCTTGAGCTGCGCCGTCAGGGCCAGGCGCGCATCGGCGCTGTCGACCTTGTCCAGCCAGGCGATGGCGCCATCGAGGTCGCCCCGCTCCTCGGCGATCTGCGACAGCAGCATGATGGCCTTCGACGCATCGCCCCGCTCCTCGCGTTCGTCGTCACCCTCGTCCCCGTCGCTGGCCTTCTGCACCAGTTCGACGTGGCGGCGCAGGTACTGCTCGGCCGCATTCGGATCGTTGGCCTGCACGGAGATGATGCCCAGCGCGTACAGGGTGGCGGGGTTGTCCGGCTGGTCCTTCAATATCGCCTCGAACTGGGTGCGGGCCCTGTCGTAGCGCTTCTGCTCGACCAGCATGCGGGCATAGGCCGCACGCACTTCGCGTGCACCGGGATTTTTCGCCAGGAAGCCGGCGAACAGCTGGCCCGCCGCATCGGCATCGCCCAGCACCTGCGCCATCGTCAGCACGGCCAGCTCCGAGTCGCCCTTCAGTTCCAGCGCGCGGCGCGCCTCGCGCAGGGCGCGGTCCTTGTCCTCGGCGGCATAGGCTCCCTGGGCCAGCACCAGGTGGCTTTCCATCATGTCGCCATACGGCGCCAGCACGCGCTCCATCAGCGCAAACGCCGCCTTCTTGTCCTTGGCGCGCAGCAGGTACTGCTGCATCTGGAACATGACAAGGCCCCGGGCCTGGGGCGGCGCACCGTTCAGGCGCTGGGCGAACACCTGTTCCGATTCGCTCAGGTCGTCGCCCAGCACGGAAAAGCCGAGGAAGTACTGCACCGCCTCGTCCGAGTCGGGGGCCAGCTCGCGCCACAGGCGGATCGCGGCCAGCGCCTCGTTGCCCTGCTTGGCCGCCAGCGCCATCTCGGCCGAGCGGCGCGCCAGGCGCGGATCGCGGGTCTGCTGGGCCAGCACCATCATGCCCACATAGGCGCTTTGCCATTGGCCCCGCTTGAAGTCCAGCTCGGCTTTTGTGAGCTTATAGAACAGGTCGCTCGTCAATTCGACGGTGGGCAGCTTTTCATCCTGCCGCAAGGTGGCGGCCATGGCATCGGCCCCGGTGGCGGCAGCGGCCGCGCTGGCACCGTTGTCGGCGGCCGGCGTGGCGGCCGGACCGGCTGGTGCGTCCCCGTCCGCTGCCTGTTTTTGCGGCGCAACAGCGCACGCGGACAGCAGGGCCGACAGGGTTACAATGGCGAATGCGTTTTTCAAGGTGGATCCTGCTTAGTCGGGCTCGATCCCTGATTTTACGCCAACCCACTGCTTTCAACTGTTTGCAGGTGTAACAGATGCTTGACCGGAATAAACTTGAAACGCCCTTTTCCGGCCCGCCCTGCCGCACCGCGAGCGACCCGATCCCACATGCCAGAATTACCAGAAGTTGAAGTGACCCGGCGCGGTGTCGCGCCCCACCTGGAAGGGCGCGCCGTGCGCGACGTGGTACTGCGCCGCGCCGGCCTGCGCTGGCCCTTCCCGGCCGGCCTGCCGGCCATGCTGGCGGACCGCACCGTGCTGGCCACGGGCCGGCGCGGCAAATACCTGCTGGTGGAGTTCGAGCACGGCACCCTGATCATCCATCTGGGCATGTCCGGCCACCTGCGCGTGCTGCCGCCGGGCGTGCCGCCGGAGAAGCACGACCATTTCGACATGGTGGTGGACGGCCCGGCCGGCCCGCAGGTGCTGCGCATGACGGACCCGCGCCGCTTCGGCGCGGTGCTGTGGCACCCGAAGGACGACGGCGACATCGACGCCCACCTGCTGCTGCGCGGCCTGGGCGTGGAGCCGCTGGGGCCCGATTTCACGGGCGAGCTGCTGTACCGCCACACGCGCGGGCGCAGCGCGGCCGTCAAGCAGGTGCTGCTGGCGGGCGATATCGTCGTCGGCGTGGGCAATATCTACTGTTCCGAAAGCCTGTTCCGCGCCGGGATCAACCCGAAGACGCCTGCCGGGCGCATCGGCCTGGCGCGCTACGAGCGGCTGGCCCAGGTGATCCGCGAGGTGCTGGCCGAAGCCATCGTCCAGGGCGGCAGCACCTTGCGCGACTTCATCGCCGTCAACGGTCAATCGGGCTATTTCCAGCAGTCGTATTTCGTCTATGATCGTGCCGACGTGCCGTGCCGCGTGTGTACCACGCCGATCCGGCAGATCAAGCAGGGACAGCGTTCGACGTTCTATTGCATCAAGTGCCAAAAATAAGAAGCAAGGGACAGGGGAAACCATGGTCAGGGATCTGGAACAGTACAGCGCATGGCGCCAGGGCGTGGTGGCGGCCCTGCAGGACTACCGTGCCTGGGTCACGGCCGCCGGCCTGATCGACGGCGCCACCGAGCAGCGCATCGCCGCCACCCTGGCGCGGCTGGCGGACGACAAGCTGTCGGTTGCCTTCGTGGCCGAATTCTCGCGCGGGAAGTCGGAGCTGATCAACGCCATCTTCTTCGCCGACTACGGCCAGCGCATCCTGCCGTCGGCCGCCGGGCGCACCACGATGTGCCCCACCGAGCTGTCGTACGACCCGGCCCAGCCGCCGTCGATCCGCCTGCTGCCCATCGAGACGCGCGCCACCAACCTCTCCACCAGCGACTACCGCGACGATACCCGCGCCTGGACCGTGCTGCCGCTGAACGTCGACGCGGCCGACGAGATGCACGAGGTCCTGCGCCAGGTCAGCCAGACCACCCACGTGCCGATCGACGAAGCGCAGCGCTACGGCCTGTACGACCCGGACGACCCGGACCTGCCCGTGACATTGAACGAGGCCGGCCAGGTCGAGATTTCGCGCTGGCGCCACGCCATCATCAACTTCCCCCACCCCCTGCTGCGCCAGGGCCTGGTGATCCTCGACACGCCCGGCCTGAACGCCATCGGCACGGAGCCGGAACTGACCCTGAACCTGATTCCGCAGGCCCATGCCGTGCTGTTCATCCTGGCGGCCGACACGGGCGTGACGAAAAGCGATATCGAGGTGTGGCGCGAGCATATCGGCGCCGGGGCCGGCCGCCTGGTGGTACTGAACAAGATCGACGGCATGTGGGACGCGCTGCGCTCGGAGGAAGAAGTCGAGGGCGAGATCGTGCGCCAGCAGGAGCACGTGGCCCACCTGCTGGGCGTGGCCTCGCGCCAGGTCTTCCCCGTCTCGGCCCACAAGGCCCTGGTGGCGAAGATCACGGACGATGCGGACCTGCTGGCGCGCAGCCGCATCGGCGAACTGGAAGCGGCCCTGTTCCAGGAACTGATCCCGGCCAAGAAGGACATCGTGCGGCGCCGCCTGGCCGACGACCTGCAGTCGCTGAACGGGGCCCAGCAGGCACTGCTGGCGGCGCGCATGCGCGGCATCGCCGAGCAGCTGCATGAGCTGCGCAGCCTGCGCGGCAAGAACCAGAACGTGATCTCCCACATGATGCGCCGGGTCGACGCGGAGAAGAAGGAATTCGACGCCAGCCTGTTCCGCCTGCAGGCCACCCGCGCCGTGTTCACGCGCCTGTCGACGGAGCTGTACGGCACCCTGGGCATGGACGTGCTGCGCGACCACGTGCTGCAGGTGCGCGAGGCCATGGGCCGCAGCCGCTTCTCGACCGGCATGCGCGACGGCGTGCGCCTGTTCTTCGACAGCGTGCAGGCCGAACTGGAAGCGTCCGAGCGCAAGGTGGTGGAAATACGCGACATGATGGAAGTCATGTACCGCAAGTTCTCGGGCGAGCACGGGCTGTCGATCGCGCTGCCGGCGCCGTTCTCCCTGGCCAAGTACCGCAGCGAGATTTCGGAAGTGGAAGCAATCTACCAGAAGCAGTTCGGCACGGCCACGCTGTTGATGACGAGCCGCGTGGTGCTGATCGAGCGCTTCTTCGACACCATCGCCTCCCAGGTCAAGCGCTGCTTCAAGGCCGCCAATGCCGATGCCGAAGGCTGGCTGAAGGTCATCATGGCGCCGCTGGAGGCGCAGATCCGCCAGCACAAGGAACAGCTGAAGCACCGCCAGGCGTCGATCCAGCGCATCCACGATGCCGCCGACTCGCTGGAACAGAAGATCGAAGCGTTCGAAGCGGGCCAGGCCACGCTGGAACAGCAAAAGGCGCGGCTGGCCGAACTGGCCGGCGCCATCGGCGCGGCCATCGATGCCGAACGCATCGCCATCGCCGCCTGACTCACCAAAGGATCAAGCTTGCAGTACGACGATTTGCACGACCCCACGTTTTCGGCCACCCTGATCGGCTGGCAGAAGCAACATGGGCGCCACACCCTCCCCTGGCAGAATACGCGTGACGGCTACCTGGTCTGGCTGTCCGAAATCATGCTGCAACAGACCCAGGTCGCCGCCGTGCTGGGCTACTACGCCCGCTTCCTGGAACGCTTCCCCACCGTGCACGCGCTGGCCGCAGCTCCCGTCGAGGACGTGATGGCGCAGTGGAGCGGCCTGGGTTACTACACGCGCGCGCGCAACCTGCATAAATGCGCCCAGCGCGTCGTGGCCGAATACGGCGGCGTGTTCCCGGCCGACCCGGCCCTGCTGGCCGAGCTGCCCGGCATCGGCCGCTCCACGGCGGCGGCCATCGCCGCCTTCGCCAGCGGCACGCGCGCGGCCATCATGGACGGCAACGTCAAGCGGGTGTTCGCGCGCGTGTTCGGCATCGATACCTACCCGGGCGAACGCCGCACCGAGGAAGCCATGTGGCGCCGCGCCGAGGCACTGCTGCCGGACCGGGATATCGAAGCGTACACGCAAGGCTTGATGGACCTGGGCGCGACCCTGTGCACGCGCAGCAGCCCCGATTGCCACCGCTGCCCGATGCAGCCACGCTGCGTGGCCTACGCGACGGGCCGCGTCAATGAACTGCCCGTGCGCAAGCCGAAGAAGGCCACGCCGGAAAAGCACGCCGCCATGCTGCTGCTGGTGCACGGCGGCCACGTGCTGCTGGAACAGCGGCCCGACGCCGGCATCTGGGGCGGCCTGCTGTCGCTGCCGGAAGTGGATGGCCATGTGCTGGCCGACGACGAGAACATGCCGGAGATCGACCAGCAGGCCGTGGCCCGTGCCGTGCAGCCCTTCGGCGTGGCCGAATCGCAGGAACGCTTGCACACGGTGACGCACGGCTTTACGCACTACAAGCTGCATATCGCGCCGCTGCTGATCACCCTGGCGCAGCGCGCGCCGCTGGCGGGCGAAGGCCGTTATGTGTGGATGGAGACGGCGGCCATCGGCGCGGCGGCCCTGCCCGCGCCCATCAAGAAACTTCTGCTGGCCTTGTTGGACACGACGGCCCACGCGCAGCAGCGCATGTTCTAGAGAAATTTGCCGGCCGTGAAGGCCACGGCCGCCAGGGACACGGACGTGGCGAAGAACCAGCGCACGAGACGGCTTTCCATCTCGGCCGTGTTGGCATCGAGACGGCTGAAGCGTTCCAGCACCTTCAGCTCCATCTTGACGATGTCTTCCTTGGTGGAATAATTGGAGACAATGACGGCGACATCGCGCTCGATGGCGGCCAGGCGCCGGTCGTTGCCGTTCGTGTGGCTGTGCGGTCGTTGCAGGTTCGAATCGACTTCCATGGTGACTCTCCGTTGGTGACGCCGACAGGGTCGCCGAACTTCCGGCTGTGTCCATGTTCGGCGCGACCAGGCGGCAAGTCAAGCGGATTGCTTGTCCAGCCTGACGATAATCAGAGTTCCTCGAGAGAATACAAACGGCTGTGCTCGCGGATCGCGTAGCGGTCCGTCATGCCGGCAATATAGTCGGCGATGCGGCGGGCCTGGCGGGTAGGGTCGATGCCGTCTGCCCCGGCCGCTTCGCGATAATCCGGCGGCAATAGCTGCGGGTCCTGCGTAAAGGCTTCGTACAGCTCGCGCACGATGCGGCTGGCCTTCAGGCGCATCCGGTTGACCTTGTAGTGGCGGTACAGGTTCTCGCGCAGGAAGCGCTTGAGCTCGGTGGCATCCTTGCGCATCGGGTCGGAGAAGCGGATCAACGGCGGTGCCGCGCGCACTTCGTCGATATGGCGCGGGGCCGCTTCGGCGATGCGCGCGCCGGAGGTGACGATCAGGTCGTCCGCCAGCGCCGTGATCAGGCGCCGCAAGGTTTCGTAGATGGCGCGCCGGCCCGTCAGGCCAGGGAAGGCCGTCTGCACGTCGCGCCACAGGCGGCCGAAGAAATCGACCTGCTCCATCTGGGCGATCGTGATCAGGCCGGAGCGCAGGCCGTCGTCGATATCGTGGCTGTTGTAGGCGATTTCATCGGCCAGGTTGGTCAGCTGGGCTTCCAGCGACGGCTGGGTGCGGTCGAGGAAGCGCTGCGCCACGTCGCCCAGCAGCCGCGCATTGTGGGCCGAGCAGTGCTTCAGGATGCCTTCGCGCGTCTCGAACATCAGGTTCAGGCCGTCGAAGGCGCCGTACTGTTCTTCCAGGTGGTCGACCACGCGCAGGCTTTGCAGGTTGTGCTCGAAGCCGCCGTGCGCCGTCATGCATTCGTTCAGCACGTCCTGGCCCACGTGGCCGAACGGCGTGTGACCCAGGTCGTGGGCGAGCGCGATGGCTTCCACCAGGTCCTCGTTCAGGCGCAGGTTGCGCGCGATCGAGCGGCCGATCTGTGCCACTTCCAGGCTGTGCGTCAGCCGGGTGCGGAACAGGTCGCCCTCGTGGTTCAGGAATACCTGGGTCTTGTATTCGAGCCGGCGAAACGCCGTCGAATGGATGATGCGGTCGCGGTCGCGCTGGAACTGACTGCGCGACGCGTGCGGGGCCTCGTCGAAATGGCGGCCGCGCCCCTGGTCCGAATGGGCGGCGTAGGGCGCGAGCGCGTCTTCCATCATGCCTCCAGGCTGGCCGCGATGGTGTCCAGCAGCGCTTCCTGCGGCGCGCTCGTGACGACGGCGCTGCCCAGGGGTTTCAACAGGATGAACTTGATGGCGCCGCCTTCGTTCTTCTTGTCCACTTCCATCAGCTCCAGCCAGCGCGCCGTGCCCAGGTCGGGCGCCGTCACGGGCAGGCCGGCGGCCGCCACCAGCGCGCGCAGGCGCTGCACGGTGGCAGAGTCGATGTAGCCCAGGCGTTGCGACAGCTCGGCTGCCATCACCATGCCGCAGCCGACCGCCTCGCCGTGCAGCCAGTGGCCGTAGCCCATGCCTGCCTCGATGGCGTGGCCGAAGGTATGGCCGAAGTTGAGGATGGCGCGCAGGCCGCCCTCGCGCTCGTCCTGGCGCACCACGTCGGCCTTGATCTCGCAGGAGCGGGCGATCGCGTAGGCCAGCGCCGTGCGGTCGCGCGCCACCAGCTTGCCGATGTTTTCCTCGATCCAGTCGAAGAAGGCGCTGTCGATGATGGCGCCGTGCTTGATCACTTCGGCCAGGCCGGCGGCCAGCTCGCGCTGGGGCAGCGTATCCAGGGTGCTGGTGTCGGCCAGCACCACGTTGGGCTGGTAGAAGGCGCCGATCATGTTCTTGCCCAGCGGGTGGTTGATGCCCGTCTTGCCGCCCACGGAGGAATCGACCTGCGACAGCAGGGTGGTGGGCACCTGGATGAAGTCGACGCCACGCATGTACGACGCGGCAGCAAAACCCGTCAGGTCGCCGATGACGCCACCGCCCAGCGCGACCAGGGTCGTCTTGCGGTCGCATTTATTGGCCAGCAGCGCGTCGAAGATCTGCATCAGGCTGGCCCAGTTCTTGTATTCCTCGCCGTCTTCCAGCACGACGGCGATGACTTCCTTGCCGGCCGCGAGCAGCGGCGCGCGTACGCGCTCCAGGTACAGCGGCGCCACCGTCGTGTTGGTGACGATGGCGACCTTGCGGCCGTTGACGTGGCGGACCAGCAGGTCCGGCTCGTCCAGCAGGCCCTGGCCGATGGAAATCGGGTAGCTGCGCTCGCCCAGGTCGACGTTGAGGAGGATATTGGTTTGTTCGTTCATCGAGAATTGTGCCCGCGTCATGCAATTGGGCGCGGCCTGACAGGCCCGCGCATCCAGCTGGTTGATGATGATCTGAACCATCGATTGTACGTTAGGTCGGCCCGTATCGACGACGAGGTGCGCCATCTCCAGGTACAGCGGCTCGCGCTGGGCCAGCAGCTCTTCCAGTTTCCTGCGCGGGTCGGCCGTCTGCAGCAGGGGGCGGTTCTTGTCGTGGCTGGTGCGGGCCAGGATGCTGCTGATGCCGGCCCGCAGGTAGACCACGGTGCCCCGCGCCTGCAGCAGCGCGCGGCTGTCGGGATTGAGGATGGCACCGCCGCCGGTGGCCAGCACGATGCCTTCCTGGCCGCACAGGTCGCGGATCACTTCCGCTTCACGGCGGCGAAAGCTGGCCTCGCCCTCGATCTCGAAGATCAGCGGGATCGGGGCGCCCGTGCGCGCCTCGATCTCGTGATCCGAATCGACGAAGCGCATGCCCATTTTCCGGGCCAGCATGCGACCGATCGTCGTCTTGCCGGCTCCCATCAGCCCTACCAAAAATACATTCTGCATCGAGTCTTCGCCAGCGAGGCATGTGTAACAGATGTGTCATTGTAATCCGACGCGGCCCGGGCCGGCCCGAATGGGGCACGAAGCCGGCCGTGGAATGCAAAACGGCCGGGCTGCGGGGGCAGCTCGGCCGTTCTTTGGGAGGGTTGCCCCGGATCCACATTGTGGTGTGGGTGCGCTGGCGTGGTCAGGGCCAGGCGCGCCGTCGCAGACAGTGCTTTAGCACGGCAAGACGGCAGCAACGCCGCCATGGCCGCGTCAGCGCGCCGACAGGCGGTCGGCCACCACTTTCGGGGTAATGAAGACCAGCAGTTCCGTCTTCTCGCTGGTCCGGCTGCTGGTCTTGAACAGGTGGCCCAGCACGGGCACGTCGCCCAGCAGCGGTACTTTCGACACGGAGTTGCGCTCGGTCTGCTGGTAGATCCCGCCCAGCACGACGGTGCCGCCGTTTTCCACCATGACCTGGGTTTTCACGTGCTTCGTGTCGATGGCGAAGCCGGCGCGGGTTTCGGCGCCCACGCTGTCCTTGTTGACGTCGACGTCGATGACGACATTGCCGTCCGGCGTGATCTGGGGCGTCACTTCCAGGCGCAGGTTGGCCTTGCGGAACACGATCGACGTGGCGCCGCTGCTGGTGGCGACCTGGTACGGCAGCTCCAGGCCCTGCTCGATCAGCGCCAGCGCCTTGTCGGCCGTGACGACGCGGGGGCTGGAGATGATCTTGCCCGTGCCGTCCGCTTCCAGCGCCGACAGTTCCAGGTTCAGGAAGCGGTTGGCGGCGGCGTTGAACAGGCTGACGGCCAGGTTGCCGGCCGCGACGCCGTTGATGGGCGCCGCCGGCAGGTTGATGAACTGGGTGTTGCCGAAGTCGTTGGTGGCGTCCGTCAGCGCGACCTGGCCCGTGACCTGGCCGACGCCGTTCAGGTTGCCGCCCACGCCGATACGGTTGTCACCGCCCAGCGACCAGCCGGACTGGCCGCCGCGGATGGTGCGCATGTCGGCAAAGCCCAGCTTGGCGCCCAGGTTGCGGGTGAAGCCGTCGTTGGCCTCGACGATGCGGGCCTCGATCAGCACCTGTTTCGTGGCCACGTCCGTTTTGGCGATGAGCTTGCGTACGTCGTCCAGCTTGGACGCGACATCGGTGACGAACAGCTGGTTGGTGCGCGGCTCGATGATGGCGCTGCCACGCTTGGACAGGATGCGGTTGCGGCCATCGCCGCCCCCTTCCAGGCCGAACACGGTCTTGAAGGCTTCGGCCTTCTGGTAGTTCAGCTGGAAGATCTCGGATTTCAAGGGTTCCAGGTCGGCGATCTGGGCGCGCTGTTCCAGTTCCAGCTTTTCCTTCGTCAGCAGTTCTTCCTTCGGCGCGATCCAGATCACGTTGCCGTTCTTGCGCATGTCCAGGCCCTTGGCCTGCAGCACCACGTCAAGGGCCTGGTCCCACGGCACATCCTTCAGGCGCAAGGTCAGGTTGCCCGCCACGCTGTCGCTGGTGATGATGTTCAGGCCCGAGATGTCGGCAATGGCCTGCAGCGCCGCGCGCACTTCCACGTTCTGGAAGTTGAACGACAGCTTCTCGCCCCGGTAGCCCTGGGTGCCCTGGGTCAGCTTGTTCGGATCTTCCTTGATCGGCTTGATGTCCACCACCAGCTGGGTGTCGCTCTGGTAGACGCTCTGCTCCCACAGGCCCTTGGCGTCGATCTTCATGCGCACGTTGTCGCCCTGCGGCGTCGTGGTGACCAGCGAGACGGGCGTGCCGAAGTCCGTCACGTCGAGCCGGCGGCGCAGCGATTCGGGCAGCGCCGTCTTCAGGAAGTCCACTGTCACGCCGCCGCCGTTCTGGCGCACGTCGACGGCGACCTGGCTGTTGGGCAGGTCGACGACGATGCGGCCTTCGCCGTTGGCGCCGCGGCGGAAATCGAGGTCGCGCAGGGTCGGCCTGGCGGCAACGGCCGGTATTGCCGGCGCTGCCTTGGCCGCCCTCGCGGCAGGCAGGCCGCGGCTGTCGACGGCCGTGGCGGTGCCGCCGGACGAATCGATGGTCAGGATGACGTTCTTGCCGTCGATGGCGGTGGCGTAGTTCAGCGGGCGGTTCAGGTTGAACACGAGGCGCGAACGCTCGCCGGCCTGCACCACGTTGACGCCGCGCAGGTCGCCCAGGTTCAGCTCCTGCGAGGTCTTGCCGGTGCCGTTGCTGGTCTTGCCGAAGTCCAGGGCGATGCGGGGCGGATTCGTGATGGCGAAGCCGATCGGCAGCTGTTCGGGCGCCTGGGCCAGCGCGATCCGCACGATCACGTTCGAGCCGTGGCTGTTGGCCGTGACGGATTCGATCGCATTCTGCGCGAAGGCCCAGGTACTGGCGCCGGCCAGTGCCAGCCCGAGGGCGGCCCGGCGCAGGGTTCTGATGGCGATCATTGATTACTCTCCTTGCTGTCCTGCAGTTCCAACTTCGACATGCGTTCGACCCAATCGCCGGCCGCATCCTGTACCAGTTCCCTGATGCTGACGGCATCGTCCGTCACGGCCGTGATGAGGCCGAAATTCTGGCCCAGGTGCTGGCCTTTCCTGACCTGGTACACGGTGCGGTCGATCTGCAGCAGGCCGTAGGACACGCCGCCTTTCTGCAAGGTGCCGACCATCTTCATCGTATCGAGGGGGAAGCCCTCGAGGAATTCGCGGCGCCGGTCCATGTCCGGCTGGATGCCGCCGCCGGCGCGGGCCTTGGCCAGCTCCGTCATCAGCTTGTTCGGGTTGAACGGGTCGGGCTGGTCCAGCGATGCGTAGGCGAAGGGCACGAAGGTCTTCGGCTCGGCCAGGGGCTTGACGGCCGGGCGCGTGGTGGCGTCGACCTGCTTCATCCACTGGCGTACTTCCTGCACGTCGCTGTCGCCGCACCCGGCCAGCAGCGCGCTCGATCCCAGGATGGCGGCCATCGTCAGGATGCGTTTCATGGCTTGGCCCCTTTCTTCTTCAAGGCCGCGGCCTTGCGCTGCGCCGCCACTTCCTCGCTGTCGAGGTAGCGGAAGGTCTTGGCCACCGCGTCCAGGGTCAGGGTGCCGTCGCGGCCCGTGTTCAATGTCATATTGTTCAGGGTGACGATGCGCGGCAGGTTGGCCATGTCGCTGGCGAAGGCGCCGATGTCGTGATAATTGCCCGTCACCTTGATGTCGATGGGCAGCTCGGCATAGTAATCACGCACGTTCACCTGGCCCGGCTTGAACAGCTCGAACTGCAGGCCGCGCCCGAGGCCGGCCTGGTTGATGTCCGACAGCAGGGCCGCCATCTCGGCCTTGCTCGGCAGCTGTTTTTCCAGCCGCACGACGTACTGGTCGACCTGGGCCTTCTGGGCCACCAGCGCTTCCAGGTTGACGGCCTGCGCCGTCTTCAGGCGGTATTCCTCACGCAGCTGCAGCTCCCTGGCCGCGCCGGCGTCCTGTTCCTCGAACTGGCCGCTCCAGTAGCCGAAGTAGCCCAGCACCAGCACGCCCAGCACGACGCCGACGCCGCACAGGATGCGCGGTGCCAGCGGCCACTGGCCGGGGTGCACGCCGTTCAGGCCGCGAAACTGTGCGGCGATCGGCTCGATCAGATCCTTGATATCGGTTGCCATGGTCACGCTGCCCTGTCGTTGCTGGCGGCGGCGGCCGCAGCTGCCGCCTGCTGCGGCTTCGCGCCGCTCTTGTCGCCAGGTTTGCCGTCATCCTCCGGCTTGTCCTTGTCGCGCGGGCGTTTGATGCCGACGATGACGGAGAACTCCACCACCTTGCGCGCCGTCTTGCCCTGGCCGATGCTGCCGGCCTTCACTTCCACCAGGTCCGGGCGCTCCAGCCATGGCGAAGCGCTCGACATATTGCGCAGCAGCTCCGACACCCGTTCCTGCGACTGGGCAAAGCCGCTGACCGTGACGCGCTGGCCTTCCTGGCGGAAGGCCTTCAGGTAGACGCCGGCCGGGGTCTGCTTGACCAGTTCGTCGAGCAGGTAGACCGGCTGGTTGCGGTCGCCCTGCAGGTCCTCGACGGCCTGCTGGCGTGCCTTCAGCGCCTCGATTTCCTGCTTCAGCGTGGCGATGGCCTTGATCTTGTCGTCCAGCGCCACGATGGCCGTCTTCAGTTCGTTGTTGCGCTGGTCCTGCACGGCGATGGCGTTGGCGTTCCAGCCGCCCACCATCAGCACGATGCCGCCGCCGATCAGTGCCGACAGCAGCAACAGGGCCGTGAACGCGGCCTTGCGCTGCTTGCGCTTTTCCTCGCGGTGCGGCAGCAGATTGATACGGATCATTGCGCGAACCTCCGCAGGGCCAGGCCGCAGGCGACCAGGTAAGCCGGTGCATCGCTGCGCAACTGCTGCTCGCGCACGGTGCCGGCCAGCTTCATGCCGTTGAACGGCGAAATCACGGCGGTGGGAATGCGGCTGCGGTTGGCCAGCGTGTCGAGCAGGCCGGGCACCAGCGCGCAGCCGCCGGCCAGGAATATCTGGTCGATCCTCGTGTAGGGCGTGGACGTGAAGAAGAACTGGATGGCGCGCGTCACTTCCAGCGCGGCGCTTTCCAGGAATGGCGCCAGGATGTCGGTGGTGTAGTTGGCCGGCAGGTCGCCGCTCTTCTTGCGCGCTTCCGCGTCCTCGAAGGCCAGGCCGTAGGCGCGCACGATGTCCTGCGTCAGCGCGTTGCCGCCGAAGGCATGCTCGCGCTCGTACACGGTGGCGCCGTCGAGCATGACGGAGAGGTGGGTCACGTGCGCACCGATCTGGAACAGCGCGATGACCTGGCCGGCGCCATGGCCCGGGGCCTGGGCGACGACGCGGTCCAGCGCAGCGCGGGCCGCATACGATTCGATGTCCATCACGGACGCCTTCAGGCCCGAGGCCTCGGCGATGGCGACCCGGTCCTCGACCTTTTCGCGGCGGGCCGCGGCCAGCATCACTTCGATATCGTCGGCCGAATTGGCGACGGGGCCGATGACGTCGAAGTCCAGGCTGACCTCATCGAGGGCGAACGGGATGTACTGGCTCGCTTCGGACTCGACCTGCACTTCCAGCTGCTCCTCGGACATGCCGGCAGGCAGGATGATCTTTTTCGTGATGACGGCGGTGGACGGCATGCCCAGCGCCACGTTGCGGGCGCGCGTGCCGCTTTTCTTGATGACGCGGCGCACCGCGTCGACCACCTGCTCCAGGTTTTCGATATTGCCGTCCGTGACGGCACCGCGGGGCAGTGCTTCGCTGGCATAGCGTTCCAGGCGGATGCCATCCTTGCCGGCGTCGGCCAGTTCCACCAGGCGCACGCTGGAGGTGCTGATATCCAGGCCGACCAGGGGCGGCACGGCGATGCCGAACAGGACTTTCAAATCCATCGAGGCGCTCCCGGCCGGACCAGGCATGCCAGGCTCCGATGTAATTGCATCATAAAAAATCCGCTTGGAAACGGCGCGCTTGCGCCAGGGGTAGGATGATATGTTGAATCCTAGCAATACCGCGAAGCGGGTGTAAAGGCATTTCTGTAGAGAATTTTTCCGGTCCTGCCCTATGACAAGCCCACCGTTTTCACTCTGTATAGCCGGGGCGACAACAGAGTTGTTTAGTTGCTTACGGTAAATTTTATGGCGCCATAGGGAAGAGCGCGTGCGTGCCGCGCCGTTTGGGCGTCGCTTATAATGCGTGCACAAAATTTTGAAAGTCTCCCGCGCATGACTCCTCCCAACAACGCTGCCAAATCCAAGTCTCCGAAGAAAGCAAAGAACGTCATCCTGATGGCCCTGGGCTCGCTTGTCGGCCTGGCCATCGTCGCCGTGCTGCTGGTGGTGTTCGGCCTGGCGCTGGCCTACCCCAGCCTGCCCTCGCTGGACACGCTGACCGACTACCGGCCCAAGATGCCGCTGCGGATTTATTCGGCCGACAATGTGCTGATCGGCGAATTCGGCGAGGAGCGCCGCAACCTGGTGCGCTTCAAGGACATTCCCACGGTGATGAAGAAGGCCGTGCTGGCGATCGAGGACGACCGTTTCTACGAGCACGGCGGCGTGGATTACTGGGGCATCCTGCGGGCGGCGCTGCACAACGCCACGGGCGGCGCGCGCCAGGGCGCATCGACCATCACGCAGCAGGTGGCGCGCAACTTCTTCCTGTCGAGCGAGCAGACCATCAAGCGCAAGGCCTACGAGGCCCTGCTGGCGTGGAAGATCGAGCAGAACCTGACGAAGGACCAGATCCTGGAGGTCTACATGAACCAGATCTACCTGGGCCAGCGCGCCTACGGTTTCGCCTCGGCGTCGCAGATCTATTTCGGCAAGAGCCTGCAGGACATCACGGTGGCCGAAGCGGCCATGCTGGCCGGCCTGCCGAAAGCGCCGTCGGCCTATAACCCGGTGGTCAATCCGAAGCGCGCGCGGATCCGCCAGCAGTACATCCTGCAGCGCATGGCGCAGCTGGGCTACATCACGCCGGCCCAGTTCGAGGAAGCCAAGAACGAACAGTTGAAGGTGAAGACCGACAGCAGCGAATTCGGCGTGCACGCCGAGTACGTGGCTGAAATGGCACGCCAGCTGGTCTACGAGCAGTTCAAGGACGACACGTACACGCGCGGCCTGAACGTCTTCACCACCATCACCAAGGCCGACCAGGATGCGGCCTACCTGGCCCTGCGCCGCGGCGTGATGGATTACGAGCGCCGCCATGCGTATCGCGGCCCGGAAGCGTATGTCGACCTGCCGAAGAACCGCGCCGAAGCGGACGAGGCGATCGAGGCCGAACTGGCCGAACACCCGGACAGCGACGACATCGTCGCCGCCATGGTGCTGTCGGCCTCGCCCACCAAGGTGACGGCGCAGACCGCGTCGGGTGAAGAAATCGCCATCACCGGCAAGGGCCTGAACATGGCCAAGGCCTGGCTGGCCGAGAAGGCCGCGCCGAACCGGCGCATCCGCCGCGGCGCCGTCATCCGCGTGATGCAGGAAGAGAAGGACTGGCAGATCACGCAGATGCCGGAAATCGAATCGGCCTTCATTGCCGCCAGCACCGAGGACGGCGCCATCAAGGCCATGGTGGGCGGCTTCGATTACAACCGCAACAAGTTCAACCACGTGACGCAGGCCTGGCGCCAGCCCGGTTCCTCGTTCAAGCCCTTTATCTATTCCGCGTCGCTGGAACGGGGCCTGTCGCCGGCCACCATCATCAACGACGCGCCGATCTCGTTCGACGCCGGCCAGACGGGCGGCCAGGCGTGGGAGCCGAAGAACTACGACGGCCGCTATGAAGGCCCGATGACGATGCGGCGCGGCCTGACGAAGTCGAAGAACATGGTCTCGATCCGCATCCTGCACAAGATCGGCGCCAAGTACGGCCAGGAATACACCACCCGCTTCGGCTTCGAGGCGGACAAGAACCCGCCCTACCTGACGCTGGCCCTGGGCGCCGGCGCCGTCACGCCGCTGCAGATGGCCGGCGCGTATGCCGTCTTCGCCAACGGCGGCTACAAGGTGACGCCCTACCTGATCTCGAAGGTCACGGACGCCAACGGGCGCATCCTGTCGCAGGCCGCGCCCGACCGCGCCGGCGTGGAAAACAACCGCGTCATCGACGCCCGCAACGCCTTCCTGATGGACAGCATGCTGCGCGACGTGGCCCGCTACGGCACGGCCGCCAAGGCACAGCAGGTACTGAAGCGTCCCGACCTGGCCGGCAAGACGGGCACCACCAACGATTCGATCGACGCCTGGTTCGCCGGCTACCAGTCGAAACTGGTGGGCATCGCGTGGATCGGCTACGACCAGCCGAAGAACCTGGGCAACCGCGAAACGGGCGGCGGCCTGGCGCTGCCGATCTGGATCGGCTACATGCAGAAGGCGCTGAAGAACGTGCCGGTCGAAGAGCGCACGATCCCGGACGGCATCGTCGTGGCCAATGGCGACTACTTCTACGCGGAGAATCCGCCGGGCGTGGGCGTGGAAAGCCTGGAAGGCGCCAACCGCGGCACGCCGGCCGAAGAGAAGGTGCGTGACGCCGTGAAGAACGAGTTGTTCTGATGTCGGACAGAGGGCAGCTGCGCCTGGACGTCCTGTCCGGCATCACCGTCTCGCTGGCGCTGGTGCCGGAAGCGATCGCCTTCGCGCTGGTGGCCCACGTCAGTCCGCTGACGGGGCTGTATGCGGCCTTTATCGTGTGCCTGGTGACGTCGGTGCTGGGCGGCCGGCCCGGCATGATATCCGGCGCGGCCGGCGCGCTGGCTGTCGTCATGACCAGCCTCGTGGTCAGCCATGGCGCCGAATACCTGTACCCGGCCGTCATCCTGATGGGCGTGTTCCAGCTGCTGTTCGCGGCCTTCAAGCTGGGCAAGTTCATCCGCATGGTGCCCCATTCCGTCATGCTGGGCTTCGTCAACGGCCTGGCCATCGTCATCTTCATCGCGCAGTTCGGCCACTTCCAGGTCAACGGCCCGAACGACACGGTGGTGTGGATGCAGGGCACGGCGCTGTGGACGATGCTGGCCCTGGTCGCGCTGACGATGGCCATCATCTACCTGCTGCCGAAACTCACGACGGCGATTCCTTCCTCGCTGGCGGCGATCCTGGTCGTCTCAGGCCTGGTGGCCCTGCTGGGCATCGCCACCAAGACGGTGGGCGACATGGGATCGATCGCCGGCGGCCTGCCGGCCTTCCACCTGCCGCAGGTGCCGCTGACCCTGGGCACCTTGTACGTCGTGCTGCCCTATGCCCTGATCCTGGCCGCCATCGGCCTGATCGAAACGCTGCTGACCCTGAACCTGATCGACGCGATGACGGATACGCGCGGCCGCCCGAATCGGGAAAGCATGGCGCAGGGCCTGGCCAACGTCGTCAGCGGCCTGTTCGCGTCGATGGGCGGCTGCGCGATGATCGGCCAGAGCATGATCAACATTAACAATGGCGCGCGCGGGCGCATCTCCGGCATCGTCGCCGCCGTCTTCCTGCTGGGCTTTATCGTGCTGCTGTCGCGCTGGATCGAGATGATTCCGCTGGCCGCGCTGGTGGGGCTGATGTTCGTCGTCTGCCAGAAGACCTTCGCCTGGGGCAGCCTGCAGACCTTGCGCAGGATTCCGCGCCAGGATGCCGCCATTGTCGTGGGCGTCACCGTCATCACGGTACTGACGGACCTGGCCGTGGCCGTGCTGGCCGGCGTCGTGTTCGCGGCGCTGGTGTTCGCGTGGCAGCATGCCAAGGAAATGCGCGCGACGGTGGCGACCGATGCGCGCGGCTGGAAGGTGTACAGCCTGCAAGGCTCGCTGTTCTTCGCGTCGGCAGCCAGCTTCGCCGCCCTGTTCGATCCGAAAAACGATCCGGAACACGTCGTGATCGAGTTCCGCGACGCCAAGGTGGTCGACCATTCCGCCGTCGAAGCCATCGACGCGCTGGCAGTGCGCTACCAGCAGGCCGGCAAGACGCTGCACCTGCGGCACCTGAGCCCGGACTGCCTGGAACTGCTCGACAAGGCCAAGGGCATGGTCGAAGTAAACACCTTCGAAGACCCCCACTACCACATCGCCGACAACCGCCTCGCTTAGTTGCTCAAATTAGTTGCTCAGAAATTAGTTGCTCCAAAAATGGGGACAGACCCCATTTTTGGAGCAATATTGCCTTGAAACAGGGGTCTGTTCCCGGTTTCAGGGGTTTTCGCTGATGATGACGGGCGAGCCGGACTGCTCGGTGACGATCTGAGACAGGTCGTCGAACAATTCGCCGCCGTCGCGCGTGTCGATCCATTTGCCATCGACCTGGCGGTAGTGGAAGCCGCCGGAACGGGCGGCCACCCACAGTTCCTTCATGGCCGCCTGGCTGTTGACGATGACCTTCGAGCCATTGTGCAGGAACTCGATTTCCAGCACATTGCCATTGCGGCTGCATTCCACGTCGAGGCGGTTTTCATCGTTCAGCCGGTCCAGCGCGGTTTCGATGGCGGCCAGCGTGCTGTCGGCCAGGTCCAGGAATTCGGTTTCGGTCATGCTACACTCCAAGGGTTCTGTTCATACGAGATTCTAATCGTGAAGTTCACTTTAGCGCTGCCTGTCCTCGCCGCAGTTTTACTGTCGGCATGTGGCCAGACCGGTCCATTGTATATGCCGAAGCCACCCGCGAAGCCGGCACCTGCCGCCGAGCTGGGCAAACCTGGCGTGGCACCCCCTTCCGCCCCTGTTCCATCGACGCCTCCCGCTTCCCAACAGTAAACACTTCTCACCAATGCCCCACTTCGATTACCAAGACGGCGTGCTGCACGCCGAAGGCGTGGCCCTGTCCGCCATCGCCGAACAGTTCGGCACGCCCACCTACGTCTACTCCAAGGCGCGCCTGCTGGAGAACTTCGACGCCTACGCCAACGCCTGCACGGGCCGCGATGCGCTGGTGTGCTATGCCATGAAGGCCAATTCGAACCTGGCCGTGCTGAACCTGCTGGCCAAGCGGGGCGCCGGCTTCGACATCGTTTCCGCGGGCGAGCTGCAGCGCGTCATCGCCGCCGGCGGCGACACGGGCAAGGTGATCTTCTCCGGTGTCGGCAAGAGCGCCGACGAAATGCGCCTGGCTCTGCAGCATGACATCCTGTGCTTCAACGTCGAGTCGATTCCCGAACTGCACCGCCTGAACGACGTGGCCGGCGCGCTGGGCAAGAAGGCGCGCGTGTCGCTGCGCGTGAACCCGAACGTCGATCCGAAGACGCACCCGTACATTGCCACGGGCCTGAAGGCCAGCAAGTTCGGCGTGGCCTTTTCCGATGCGCTGACCACCTACCGCACGGCCGCGTCGCTGCCGCACCTGGACGTGGCCGGCATCGACTGCCACATCGGCTCGCAGCTGCTGGACGACGCGCCCCTGCTGGAAGCGCTGGACAAGCTGATCGAACTGGTCGACGCGCTGGGCGACGAAGGCATTCACCTGCACCACCTGGACATGGGCGGCGGCCTGGGCATCGACTACGGCGTGGCCGGCGAAGAAGCCCCGGCTCCGGCCGGCGACTACGTGACGCGCGTGTTCCAGCGCATCGACGCCTGGCGCGCGGAAAAGCACGGCGGTCGTCCCATCAAGGTGATCTTCGAACCGGGCCGCTCGATCGTGGGCGACACGGGCGTGCTGCTGACCAAGGTGGAATTCATCAAGCACGGCGAAGAAAAGAACTACTGCATCGTCGACGCGGCCATGAACGACATGGCCCGCCCTGCCCTGTACCAGGCCTGGATGGACATGCAGCCGGTCAAGCAGGCGGCTGAAGGCAGCGATGGCGCCCTGTTCGACGTGGTCGGCCCCATCTGCGAATCGGGCGACTGGCTGGCACGCGACCGCGCCCTGCCCGTCGAAGCGGGCGACTTGCTGGTGATGAAGTCCGCCGGCGCCTACGGCATGACGATGGCGTCGAACTACAACACGCGCGGCCGCGCCGCCGAGGTGATCGTCGACGGCGACCAGGTCCACCTGGTGCGCCGCCGCGAGACGGTGGAAGAGCTGTTTGCGCTTGAAAGCGTGATGAAGTAACGGTAATTAATTGCCGAAAAAATGGGGTCTGTCCCTATTTTTCAAGCAACGCCGGCGCGAGCCGGCGTTTGTTTTTTGCGCGCCCACCAGAGCCGCAACACCAGCAGCAGCGCCACGATGGCCGTGAACAGCATCGGCTGCGCCAGGTCGTGCTTGGCCGCCTTCATCCACCAGAAGTGCAGCACGCCCAGCGGCGCGACGATGTAGACCAGGCGGTGCAGCCACTGCCAGCGCTTGCCGCCGAGCCGGCGCACCATGCCGTTGGTGCTGGTGACGGCCAGCGGAATGAGCAGCACGAAGGCGATGAAGCCGACCAGGATGAAGGGCCGCTTGGCCACGTCCTTGAGCATTTCGGCCACGTCGAAGAAGTGGTCGAACCACAGGAAGGTGGTGAAGTGCAGCAGCGCGTAGAAGAAGGCGAACAGCCCCACCATGCGCCGCAGCTTGTGCAGCCAGTTCCATTTCGACAGGCGCCGCAGCGGCGTCACGGCCAGGGTAATGCACAGGAAATACAGGGTCCAGTCGCCCGTCGAGCGCGTGATGAACTGCAGCGGCTCGACCAGCGCGCCCGTGAACACGAGCCAGACCAGCCGCGCCAGCGGCACCAGCGCGGCGGCGAACACCAGGGCCTTGATGGCGCGCAGCTGGCTGGGGGTGGGGTTCATCAGAAATTCTTCTTCAGGTCCATGCCCGCGTACAGCGACGCGACGTCATAGCCGTTGAACATCAGGGTCTTGCGCTTGCGGGTCAGGAAACCGTCCTCGCCGATGCGCCGCTCGGTGGCCTGCGACCAGCGCGGGTGGTCGACGTTGGGATTCACGTTCGAATAGAAGCCGTATTCCGATGGCGCCGAGCGGTTCCACGACGTGCGCGGCATGTCGCGCACGAAGCGGATCTTGACGATGGACTTGGCCGACTTGAAGCCGTACTTCCACGGCACCACCAGCCGCACGGGCGCGCCGTTCTGGTTCGGCAGGGTTTCGCCGTACATGCCCAGGGTCAGCAGGGTCAAGGGGTGATTCGCCTCGTCGATGCGCAGGCCTTCCGTGTACGGCCAGTCCAGCACGCGGCTGCCCACGCCGGGCATCTGCTTGCGGTCGGCCAGGGTGATGAATTCGACGTACTTGGCGTTGCCGGTCGGCTCGACCCGCTTGATGATCTCGGCAAACGAATAGCCCACCCACGGAATCACCATCGACCACCCTTCCACGCAGCGCAGCCGGTAGACCCGCTCTTCCAGCGGTGCCAGCTTGAGCAGGGCGTCCAGGTCCAGCGTCATGGGTTTTTTCACTTCGCCCTCGATCGACACGGTCCATGGCCGGGTGCGCAGGGTGTGGGCGTTTTCGGCCGGATCGGCCTTGTCGGTGCCGAATTCGTAGAAGTTGTTGTAGGTGGTGGCGTCCTTGTAGGCCGTGTGCTTTTCCGCCAGCGCGTAGGCGGCATTGGCCCTGGCGGCCAGCTTCGGATTGACGCCCTGGGCAAAGGCCTCGCGCGACAGCATCTCGAGCAGCGCGCCGCCGGCCACGGTGCCGGCCGCCATCTGGCGCATGAAGGTGCGGCGGTGTTCGAACACCTCGCGCGGCGTGATCTCCGACGAAAACGGCAGGTCAATGCCGTTGGGAGAACGTTTGATCAGCATGGCAGCTCCGGAATGGTGAGTTTATCCAGGACAAACATTACACCATTCCGGCAAGAGCCAGATTACAACTCGATTACAGGTGCATCACAACCCGCGTACAACGCCGGGTCGTTCAGAACTTGCCGTAGGAGTGCAGCCCGGACAGGAACATATTGACGCCCATGAAGGCAAACGACGTCACCAGCAGGCCGACGATGGCCCACCACGCCGCCACGCGCCCGCGCAGGCCCGACATCAGCCGCATGTGCAGCCAGGCCGCGTAGTTGAGCCAGACGATCAGGGCCCACGTTTCCTTCGGGTCCCACGACCAGTAGCCGCCCCAGGCCTCGGCCGCCCACAGCGCACCCAGGATGGTGGCGATGGTGAAGAAGGCGAAGCCGGCCGAGATGGCCTTGTACATGACGTCGTCCAGCAGTTCCAGCGTCGGCAGCCGGTCGGCCAGGTAGCCGTGCGACTTGAGCAGGTAGGCACAGGCCACCATCGCGGCCAGCGCGAAGGTGCCGTAGCCGATGAAGTTGGCCGGCACGTGGATCTTCATCCACCAGCTTTGCAGGGCCGGCACCAGGGGCTGGATTTCGGCGGCGCCGCGCGACACCGTGTACCACAGCAGGAAGCCGACGGCGGCCGAGATGATCAGCATGACGAAGGGGCCCAGCTGGCGCGTGGCGTAGCGCTCTTCGTAGTACAGGTAGAACATGGCCGTGATCAGCGCGAACAGGATGAACACTTCATACAGGTTCGAGATGGGAATATGGCCCACGTCGGCGCCGATCAGGTAGGACTCGTACCAGCGCACCATCATCGCCGTCCAGCCCAGCACCAGCGCGGCCCAGCACAGGGTCGAGCCGATCGAGGCGCCGGCCTGGGAACGCGACAGGAAGCCGATCCAGTAGAACAGGGTCGACAGGAAGAAGCACACGCTCATCCACAGGATGGCCGATTGGCTCGACAGCATGTAGCGCAGCCAGAAGCGCGTGTTGGCCGCCTCCAGGCTGCCGCCGTACAGGGCGATGGCGCCCAGCGCCAGCAGCGCCACGGCAGGCATCAGCCAGCGCATCGGCTTCCAGTGCCAGCCCAGCGCGGCAAAGGTGGGCGCGCTCAGCACGAGAATGACTTTCTCGTAGATGTCCATGTAGCCGCCGTAGCGGTTCAGCGCGAACAGGGCGGCGGCCAGCAGCGCGGCCGCATAAAGCCAGTCGAGGATGCCCAGCCGGCGGAAATAACCGGGAGCTTCCGTATAGGTGCGGGGTTGGGTGATGTCCATTGATGTCTCCTTCTTGCAGCTTACGCCGTTTGCGGCAGCTTTTCTTTCAAATCGGCGAACTCGTTATCGAAGTCCATCGTCTTGCGCTGGGTACTCATCGCCATCAGCGCGTGGGCACCGCCGGCCTCGTCGCGCACCCACACCCACAGGCGCCGCTCACGAATATAGAACATGGCGAACACGCCCAGCACCAGCAGGGTGCAGCCCACGTACACGACGGCCTTGCCGGGCGAACGCGTGACCTGGAACACGGAAGCCTTCACCTGCGTGTATTCGTCCAGCTGCAGGTAGACGGGGGCGCCGTAGAAGAAGCTGTCCGACAGCGCGTTCGTGGCCAGCTGCAGGAAGCGGGCGTGGGCCTCGTCGGCCTTGGCCGGGGCCAGGCCGTCCTTGGCGCGGGCCACCTGCCACAGCTCCCACAGGGTGCCGTTCAGGATCTTCATGAAGATGTCGGCGGCCTTTTCCTGCTCGGCCGCCGGCACCTTTTCCAGGAAGCGGCTGACGGCCACAAAACCAGCCGCGTCCTTGTTGCCGCCGAAGATTTCCAGGCTCTTTAATGCCGACAGCGCCAGTTGCGACTCCATCGCCTCGGCCTGGGTCGACTGCGGCATGGCGCGGCGCGCATAGGCCTGCGCGGCCTGCTGGCGCAGCACCGGATCGTGCAGGGCGGCGCGCAGGCGCATCCAGTCGCGCACGCTGTATTCGTCGTCGGCCGGAATGCGCAGGTAGCTGAACGGCTCGGCCGGCGTGGCGCGCACGCCGGACAGGAACACGGAGTTGCCTTCCACCATCACGGGCTGCATATAGTTCTGGTACTCGCGGGCCTGGCCGGTCTGGTCGCGCAGGCGGTACTGCACACTGGGGCCGACGTTCTTCAGGTCCTTGCTGTTGGCGTTTTTCGCGGCCGATCCCAGCTGGTCGGACAGGCCCCGGGCAAAGGCGCTGTCCAGGCTCTCGCCCTTCTTCACGTCGCGCGGGTCCTGGCTGGCCAGGTTTTCCACGTTGAACGGGCGGAAGTCACTCCATTCCACCGTGTAGGCGTCATCCAGTTTGGTGGACTGGCCCACTTCGCCGTCCATGGCGAACTTGCTTGATCCCGGTCCCGTCATCGGGAAGCCCGTCAGTTTGAGCTTGCTGCCGCCGTCCTCGAAGCTGGACTGGTAGACGGCCAGGCCCTTGTGGATCAGCGGTTTGTTGACTTCGATGGTGGCGGGGAAGGTCTTGCCCGTTTCATGGTCGCGCACGATGACGTCGCTGGCGAACAGCTTGGGCGCGCCGGTGCTGTAGAACTCGATATGGAACTGCTTGAGCTGGATCGTGAACGGCAGTTGCTGGATCAGCACGCCATCGGCGCGGGGGATCACGGCCGTGTCGCTGGCCTGCCCTTCGGGAATCATCACGTTGCCGCGGAAGGTGGGATTGCCCAGGCCCAGGCGGTGCTTCGCGGGAATCTCGGCAATGACGCCGCTGCCCTTGAACGGCTCCTTGCCCAGCACCCATTCCTGGACGCGGATCGGCATGTCCGAATCGAGCAGGCCGCCCACGCAGATGACGACGATGGCGCTGTGGGCAAAAATATAGCCGAACTTGTTGGCCGCGCCCCGCTTGGCCGCCACCAGGGTGCCGCCGTCCTTCTCGACGATCTTCGTCTGGTAGCCGGCATGGGCCAGGCGGGTTGCCGTCTGTTGCGCCAGCGCAGCCCGGCCCAGCGGCGCCGTCCATTCCGTCTTGTGGTGGAAGTTGCGCAGCGACTGCTCGCGCACATTGTCGCGCCAGCTGCGCATGTCCTTCATCATCTTCGGCGCATTGCGCACGATGCACAGGCTGGTGGACGTGACGAGGAAGGCCATCATCAGCAGGAACCACCAGGCCGAGTACACGGCGTACAGCCCCAGCTTGTCGAAGACGTCGAACCAGAACGGGCCGAACTGGTTGATGTAGTTCGACATCGGCTGGTTCTGCTGCATGATCGTGCCGATGACGGCGGAAATGGCGATCATCATCAACAGGGCGATGGCAAAGCGCATCGACGACAGCAGCTCGAAAGCCTCGTTGACGGCGGGACGGCGGGTCTGCAGCGTGATTCCGGTGGTGCTGGTGCTCATGATTGCTTCAAATAAGTTGGCGGCGCGCTACAAGAGCAAAGGGCAGCCCGCTTGCGCTGCCGCCCTTGTGAAGTGCTCTCGTTACCCGGCCTTGCTACTGTAACCGCTGCCGGCGCCGGTCGATGCAGGCATGCCGGTATCGGATGTCGATACAAATTGTATGGATGCCCGTGACGGGCAAGCCATCACTTCAGGCCGGCCACGTAATCGGCCACGGCCTTGATCTCGTCCGTCGACATGCGCTCGGCGATCGTCGTCATCTCGCTGCTGTTCTTGCGGCCGTGGGCCTTGAACGCTTCCAGCTGGGCCACGGTGTATTCCTGGAACTGGCCACCGATGCGGGGATAGCGGGCCGGATTGCCGGCACCGGCCGGGCCGTGGCAGCTGGCGCAGGCAGGCACGTTCTTCTCGGCGATGCCGCCGCGGTAGATCTTCTTGCCCAGCTGGACGGTGTCCTTGTTCTTGGCGGCGCCCGGTTTCTGCACCTGCGTGGCGAGGTAGGCGGCGACATTCTTCTTCTCCGCATCCGTCAGCATCTTCGCATACAGGGTCATCACGGGCTGCTGGCGGTTCGGCGTCGTGAAATCGACGAGCTGCTTGTACAGGTAGGATTCCGGCTGGCCGGCCAGCTTCGGGTTGGCGGCGATGGTGGAGCTGCCGGCGGCGCCATGGCAGGAAACGCAGGCCGGCAGGCCGCGTGCGTTGTCACCGTCGGCATACAGCGAAGCACCCTTGGCCGGGTCCGCCTTGGCGGTGGCCGGTTGGGCCGCATCGGCCGCGAGCGCGTTACCCGCGAAGACCATCATGGCTGCGAACAGGGAATGTACCACCGGTGAAAATGCACGATTCATTCAGACACCCTACAAAAGACGAGTCAATAAAATGTTGGCATGCAAACCGGGGACTTACAGAGACCCCGAGAGGCGCGAACTACAAGTCGTAACTCCTTATTGTACAATAGCTTTTCGGCACACAAGCCTGTCCCTGTTGCAATTTCTGCTTATCTCCATGTCCAAACTCTGGCAAGCCCGCTTCTTTACGACCGTTAACCACCTGCGCGATCTGCCTCGCACCACCGTGCCCGAAATCGCCTTTGCCGGTCGTTCGAACGCCGGCAAGTCGACGGCGATCAATATCCTGTGCAACCAGAAGGGCCTCGCGTTCGCGTCGAAGACGCCCGGCCGCACCCAGCACATCAACTTCTTCTCGATCGGCGGCGCCCACGTGGCGATGCACCGCAAGGATGCCACCAATGTCGACGAGATCCGTTGCCTGCTGGCCGACTTGCCGGGCTACGGCTATGCCGAAGTGTCGGGCGACGCCAAGCTGCACTGGCAGCGCCTGCTGGGCGACTATGTCCAGCGCCGCGACCAGCTGGCCGCCCTCGTGCTGATCATGGATTCGCGCCGCCCGTTCACGGACCTGGACATACAGATGCTGGAATGGTTCGCCCCCACGGGCAAGCCGATCCACTGCATCCTGACCAAGGTCGACAAGCTCAACCGCAACGAGTCCGTCAACACCCTGCGCCAGGCCCAGGCCCGGCTGGACAGCTATGTCGACGAGGACGGCGAAGGCTTCCCGTTCACCGTGCAGCTGTTCTCGGCCCTGAAACGCGTCGGCATCGAGGAGGCCACGGCCAAGATCGAGGAACTGATGGGCCTGAACGATGACGCGGCCGCGGCCGCCGTCGGCGCCATCAACGCCGACGACAGCGATGACAACGCGGACGCGCCCGCCGATACTCAACCACCCACCGCCTGAGACCCGATGCACAGCCCCCATTTCTCCGCCCAGTTTCCCGCGATGCGCATGCGCCGCATGCGTCGCGATCCGTTCTCGCGCGCCCTGATGCGCGAAAATGTCGTCACCGCCGCCGACCTGATCTACCCGGTCTTCATCCTGGAAGGCACGAACCAGCGCGAGCCGGTGCTGTCGATGCCGGGCGTGGAACGGGTGTCGGTAGACCTGCTGCTGAAGGTGGCGGAAGAATGCGTGCAGCTGGGCATTCCCGTACTGGCCCTGTTCCCCGTCATCGATGCGTCGCTGAAGACGCCCGACGGCGTGGAAGCGACCAACCCGGAAGGCCTGGTGCCGCGCGCCGTCAGGGCGCTGAAGAAGCATTGGCCTGAACTGGGCATCCTGACGGATGTGGCGCTGGACCCGTACACGAGCCACGGCCAGGACGGCCTGATCGACCAGAACGGTTATGTCATCAACGACATCACGACGGACATGCTGGTGCGCCAGGCGCTGACGCAGGCCGACGCCGGTGTCGACGTGGTGGCGCCGTCGGACATGATGGACGGCCGCATCGGCGCCATCCGCCAGGCGCTGGAAGGCAAGGATCACATCCACACCCGCATCATGGCCTACTCGGCCAAGTACGCGTCGGCCTTCTACGGCCCCTTCCGCGATGCCGTCGGTTCGGCCAAGAACCTGGGCAAGGGTGACAAGAACCAGTACCAGATGGACCCCGCCAACAGCGACGAAGCCCTGCGCGAAGTGGCCGGCGACCTGCAGGAAGGCGCCGACATGGTCATGGTCAAGCCCGGCATGCCCTACCTGGACATCGTGCGCCGCGTAAAGGACGAATTCAAGGTGCCCACCTTTGCCTACCAGGTCAGCGGCGAATACGCGATGATCAAGGCCGCCGCCCAGAACGGCTGGCTGGACCACGACAAGGTCATGATGGAAGCGATGCTGGCCTTCAAGCGCGCCGGCGCCGACGGCGTGCTGACGTACTTCGCGCTGGATATTGCGCGCAAGCTGAAGGCGCTCTAGCCCTAGAGTCCAGGGCTACTGGTTGCATTTTTTAATGCTCACGAGGCAGGCCTCGTAGGCACATACTCGACATTGCTCAATTTTGTGGTATAATACAAGTCAGGTCGCACACATTTCGTCCCGTATCCCGTCAACAGAGTGGGCTCTTACCGTGGAATGTGAGCGACTTTTTTATTGCCCTCTTACGACCTTCAATATTGGCGCTTGAGTCCCTGCAGTATGGATGCTTGGCGCCTTCCAAAGTAACAGTCCTTCCCGTGTCCATCTAGCCTCCAGCGTTTCACCTGGCCTCGTTGACTTAGCGTAAACACTCGCTACCAAGTTGAACCTCGCTCCTCCATCCCTTCCGCCAACTTGCTTATTAGGATGTACAGCAATGATGATGGGATCGGAATTCTTAACTTCGTACGTAAGCACAGCTGCGCCTGGGTTATCTAGATGACCTTTAAAGATCGCCTTTGGCGCCTCCAAAATCTTATAGAGACGCTCTAAAGTACCTTTTGGTATTCCGTGATCAAAAACTACTTTATCGATCACCTTTCCCAACACAGCCAATTGTAGCGGCGGCATGCCGATATCAAGCAATACTTGCGGAGTTGGACCAATCGGCAGCGGAATTTGGTGGTTTTTGACGCTACCTTCCTGCAAAGACTTGATTAACAGGCCAAGGGCAGTTTTATACGCTGGATTTTCCATTATCGCGATGTTGCAAAATTGTAATTATTGATTTGGTCGTGCAACACTGCTGCAGTCAACCCATCCGCTCTGGCTCAATTATAACTTGTGTTTTGTGTGGTCCCTGTGGATAATTCTAGTTAAATTCCTACTTTTGGGCCAAAATTGGCCCAAAAATTTAACAAACCATCTGGATGGTTGCAGATATGCAAAGCGACGTGAGCCTTCTCATCAATAAGATATGTGATCGCGTAAGAGCAGAGCGTAAGAGTCTTGGACTGAGCCAAGAGGAGTTTGCCATTGCCGCTGGCATTGCGTTCCGCACTTTTAAGCGATTTGAGTGCGGATCGTGTGATTCTCTTGAGGTCTTGGTACGCGTTGCTATGCTTCTCGAAGAACGAACTGGGCGGAGCAGACTCAATGCGTTTGACGACATATTCCCAGGTGTCTCGCAAGGAATAGTCAACAAGACACCATTAGGAGCGTTACAGAGGCTGTTAGCTACCAGAAATGCCGTCGTGAGGCGCGTCGAACGCGAGGCAAAGAAGGCCAGCGATAAAGCTGAACACAACAGCGAAATTTCGAAGAGCTAGCCAAATCTGTACGCACTCGCTAAGTCATGCACATGTCTTTATCGGCAGCCAGCACCTCCCCCACCCACTCCCCGAACACCCGCACCTTGCCCAGCGCCATCCGCCCCCGGGGATACAGCAGCGACACCGGCATCGGCACGGGCGGCGTTTCCGGCAGCAGTTCCACCAGCGCGCCGCTGTCGAGGTGGGCGCGGACCTGGTAGGCGGCTGCCTGCGTGATGCCGATGCCCTGCAGGGCGCAGATGACGTTGGCGTCGGCGTCGTTGATGGCGACCTGGCCTTTCATCTGCACGGTGACATTCTCGCCGCCCGCCTGGAAATCCCAATCGAAGGGCCGGCCCGTGCGGCCGGAAAAATGCACGATGGCCTGGTGTTGGCGCAGCGCGTCGATCGTCTGCGGGGTGCCGTGCCGGGCCAGGTAAGCAGGCGCGGCGCAGGTAACGAAACGCATGCTGCCGACCTGGCGGCCGACCAGCGACGAATCCTGCAGGGCGCCCACGCGCAGCGCGCAATCGATGCCTTCCTGGGTGAGATCGACCAGCCGGTCCGACAGGCTGACGGTCAGCTTCACGTCCCGCCACGCCTCGGTGAACGTGGCAATGCGGGGCAACACGACGTTGCGGCCGACGGCACCCGGCAGGTCGACGCGCAAGGTGCCGCGCGGCGGTGCCTCGGGGCCGCCCCGGAAGCGGCGTTCGGCGCCGTCGATGGCATCCAGGATCTGCGTGCAGTGGGCCAGGTATTCCGCGCCGTCCGCCGTCAGCGCCAGCTTGCGCGTGGTCCGCTGCAGCAAGGTCGTGCCCAGGTACGCTTCCAGGTTCTGCAAGGTGGCCGTCAGCGCCGCGCGGGGCAGGCCCAGGGTTTCAGCGGCCTTCGTGAAGCTGTTGGCCTCGACGATGCGAACGAAAGTCTGCATGGCTTTCAGGCGATCCATTCATTCCCCGTTTGTTCACATTAAATGAAAAGTATAGGTCGATTATGCGCTGATTATCTTTACAGCCGACTCCCCTAGACTGGCCTCGTTCCCATCTCACTTTCG
Source organism: Pseudoduganella buxea (assembly GCF_009720835.1). Classification (GTDB taxonomy): domain Bacteria; phylum Pseudomonadota; class Gammaproteobacteria; order Burkholderiales; family Burkholderiaceae_D; genus Rugamonas; species Rugamonas buxea. Next base: position 32,462 of record NZ_WNKZ01000004.1, on the reverse strand, counting down.
AGGCATCATGAAAAACCACTCTTCCATCGCACCGGGCATGGTGCTGCTGCTGGCCGTCGCAGCCGGGCTGATCGTCGCCAACCTGTATTACGCCCAGACCCTCGTCGGCCCCATCAGCGCGGCCACTGGGCTGTCGCCTGCCGCCGCCGGACTGGTCGTCACGCTGACGCAAGTCGGCTATACGCTGGGTCTGCTGTTCATCGTGCCGCTGGGCGACCTGCTGGAGAACCGCCGGCTGATCGTCGTGGCGCTGGGCGTGGCCGCACTGGCCTTGCTGACGGCGGCGTTTGCCACCAGCGGGGCCGTGTTCCTGGCGGCGGCGCTGGCCATCGGCCTGTCGTCGGTGGCGGCGCAGATCCTCGTGCCGTTTGCCGCCCACCTGTCCAGCGAAGCGGAGCGGGGCCACACCGTGGGCAAGGTCGTCAGCGGCCTGCTGCTGGGCGTGATGCTGGCCCGGCCCGTGGCCAGCCTGGTGGCCGACCATGCCAACTGGCACGTGGTGTTCGGCGGCGCCGCCGTGCTGATCGGCGCGCTGGCGCTGGTGCTGCGCGTGAAACTGCCGCAACGGATGCCGGACGCGACGTTGCGCTATCCGCAACTGATCGGTTCGCTCTGGACCCTGTTCGCCACCACGCCCGTGCTGCGCCGCCGCGCCGCCTACCATGCCGGCCTGTTCGGCGCGTTCAGCCTGTTCTGGACGGTGGTGCCGCAGGTGCTGGCCAGCCCCGCGTTCGGCCTGTCGCAAACGGGCATTGCCGTCTTTGCGCTGGTGGGCATGGCCGGGGCCGTGGCGTCCCCCGTGGCGGGCAAGCTGGCCGATGCCGGCCACAGCCTGGTGGCGACGGCCGTGGCCCTCGGCCTGGGTGTCATCGGCTTTGCCCTGCCCCTGCTGGTGCCCGGTTCGCGCACCGTTGCGCTGGCCGTGCTGGTAATCGCGTCGATCGTGCTGGACATGGGCGTGGCCGCCAACCTCGTGCTGGGCCAGCGCGCCATCTTCAACCTGGGCGCGGCCGTGCGCAGCCGGCTGAACGGCCTGTACTTCGCCGCCTTCTTTGCCGGCGGCGCGGCCGGTTCGGCCCTCGGCGGCTGGGTGTATGCGCAATATGGCTGGCATGCCGCGCTGCTGGCCGGCATGGCCCTGCCCGTCGCTGCCCTGCTGTACTGGCTGGGCGAGGCGCTGCCGGCACGCCAGCCAGCGTAAGCCTTAGGCCATCATTGCCGTCAGTTCGGCGGCAATGTGTTCGGCCAGCTGGTGGATGTGGAAGCCGTCGACGAAGCCGTGATGGGCCTGCACGGAGAATGGCAGGTGCAGGCGCCCGGCGGGACCGTCGCGGAACTTGCCCCAGGCGATCGACGGAATATCCGGATTGGCCAGCACGGCGACGGGATGCTGGATGGACGTGAAGTCGAGCCAGGGAATACAGGTAATGAACACCTGGTCGCGGCACTCGCGGGGCGTCATGGTCTGGTACTTGCCGTTCAGGGCCGTCATGGCGGATGCTTCCTCGCGGGCCGCGACGCCCCGGGCGACAAACTCGCGCAGATCGTCGGACCAGTCGAACTGGGCGAAATTGAGGTCGTTGTGCTGGTTGACGACGGTGAACGACGGCGCCAGCCGGTCGATGCGGATCACCTCGCCATCGAGCACGCGCCAGCGGAAGTTCTCCACCTTCAAGGTCGAACGCAGCACGGCGCGCAGCAGCACGTGGAACGGTGGCAGGCCCTGCGCCTTGCACCAGGGCCGGAAGTCCGGCAAGTCCAGGGTAAAGGTCAGGTTGACGGCGGGGCTGTCGAAGCCGTCGAACATCTCGAAGCGGTCACGCCGCCGGGTAAAAGTTTCCATAGCCGCCATTGTGGCACAGGCGGCGCCGCCGGCTCAACGCCCGGCCGGCCGAATATATTTCGGGTACATTTCCTTGAGCAGGAAGGCGCGCAGTTCCGCTTCATCCTCGCGGCGGGCGCTCATCTTGACGACGCGGCCCAGGCGGTGCGATTCCCATTCGAAGTCGCCCGTCTTTTCCTTGCGGATCAGCTCGATCATCTTCGTCACGACGGCGTTCTCGATATCGATCTCGTTGCCCAGCTCGACGTGCACCTGCTGCAGCCAGCGGCGCTTGAAGTTGGTGTTCCAGCCGCGGAACTTGACGTCGGCGCTGTTGAAGGTCTGGTTCTGCACATCGAAGATGCCGCCGGAGTCTTCCTTGTCGCCCGCCGCGTTGCGGCCCTGGGCGCCCATGATGTTGGCGATGGCCCGGGCCTTGGCCTTGGCGTCCTCGCTCTCGGCCGATTCGCCCGGCGGCGACTGCACGGCGCCCCGGCGGCGGCGGTTCGCCTCGATCATCTGCGACATGTCCGTCACGTCCGGCGGTGGCGGCGTCAGCTTGGCCTGTACGGGCGGCGTTTCCTGGCGGCGCGGCTCGGTGATGGCGTCATTGTTCGTACGCGGAATCGGCGCCGGCTGCGGCCGGGGCCTGGCCTGGGCCGTCTTCTTGGGCGGCTGCTGCTTGGCCGGTGTCGGCGTCGGCGTGGGAGTTGGCTTGGGCGGCGTCGGCGTCGGCGACAAGGGTGCGACCCACACCATCTCGCCCGCCTTCGACGGCGGCTTCATCTTGATGAAGGTCTGTGGGTTCATGAAGATCAGCAGCAGCACCAGCACGTGCAGCCCGATGGCAACGATCAGGCCTGTGCGGTTCGGTTTGTCCTTGCCGTATTGCGGCGCCAGGCCGCCTGGCGGCAGGACCTGGCCGCAGGTGGGGCAATACTCGTCGTGACCGTGGGTGTGACTGAACTGGAGCAAGATAAACCGTTTTCTGTGCGCAAACCGGCAAGCCGGGCCAAAGTCGAGCAAGCTTACGCGAGCTTACCGTTAACGGATGTTACCGTATGTATCCTTCCCGTGGGCGCCAGCCCGTTTCCACCGCCCAGTTCGTGTCTACTGTGGGGTCAGACCCGAACTCGGACACGGCCTCAGCACTTTCCACGGCTGAGCCCCAACTGGGGCCTGGGAGGAGGACTGGCCTGCATGCCAGTCCCGCTCCGCAGGCGAGACGTGATACGTCTCGAAACCCCTGCTGCGGAGGAGGACTGGCCTGCATGCTAGTCCCGCTCCGCAGGCGAGACGTGATACGTCTCGAAACCCCTGCTGCGGAGGAGGACTGGCCTGCATGCTAGTCCCGCTCCGCAGGCGAGACGTGATACGTCTCGAAACCCCTGCTGCGCCCCCAAGGTGGACACGAACTCAGCCATCAGTGCTTGGACAGGTGCACGGCCTTCAGCTCGACGGGTTGCTTGTCGCGCGGTGGGGCTTGGTCGTCGAGGTCGCTGTCGTGCATCGGGCCCGTGCCGCTGTACTTGTCGAGGAACAGGTAGATGACGGGCGTGATGTACAAGGTGATGACCTGCGAGAAGATCAGGCCGCCGCAAACGGCCAGGCCCAGCGGCTGGCGCAGTTCGGCGCCGGCGCCCAGGCCCAGCGCGATCGGCAGCGCGCCCATCAGCGCGGCCAGGGTCGTCATCATGATCGGTCGGAAGCGCAGGATGCACGCTTCGCGGATGGCGTCCGCCGGCGTCTTGCCCTCCTCCCGCTGCGCCTGCAAGGCGAAGTCGATCATCATGATGGCGTTCTTCTTGACGATACCGATCAGCATCAGGATGCCGATAATGGCGATCATCGTCAGGTCCATGTCGAACAGCCACAGGGTCAGCAGCGCGCCGACAGCTGCCGACGGCAGGCCGGCCAGGATCGTCAGCGGGTGGATATAGCTTTCGTACAGCACACCGAGCAGCACGTAGATGACGAGCAGCGCGGCGACGATCAGGATGACCTGGCTGCTTTGCGAGCTCTGGAACACGGCGGCGTCGCCGCCATAGGTCGTGATGATCGACGGCGGCAGGCCGAACTCGGCGCCCATCGCGTCGATCTTGGCCGTCGCGTTCCCCAGCGGTACGTCCGGCGCCAGGTTGAACGACAGCGTGATGGCCTGCAGCTGGCCCTGGTGGTTGACGGCTGTGGGCCCCAGTGTGCGCTCGACCGAGGCGATACCGGACAATTTGACCAGCTGACCCGCCGAGTTGCGCACGGAGACCTTGGTCAGCGCGTCCTCGAAGCGGCGGTCCTCGTCGGCCGCTTCGAGGATCACGTAGTAGCTGGCGGCGGACGAATAAATCGTCGATACCTGCCGCTCGCCGAAGGCCAGGTACAGGGCCGTGCGGATGTCGGCCAGCGCCACGCCCAGGTTGTTGGCCTTGTCGCGGTCGATTTTCAAGGAAGCCTGCAGGCCGTTGTTCTGCGAGTCGCTGGTGACGTCGCGGAATTCGGGATCGCCGCGCATGCGCTCCAGGTAGCGCTCGGCCCACTGGTTCAGCGCATCCGGGCTGACGGACTGCAGGGTGTACTGGTAGCGGCTCTTGCTGGGCCGCCCGCCCAGTTGCAGGTTCTGCACGGGCGACATGTAGACGGCGACACCGGCCACCTGGCGAGTGGCCGAGCGCAGGCTTTCCAGTACCTGCGGCATCTTCTTGCGCTCCGAGCGGTCCTTCAGCACGACGAACATGCGCCCCGTATTGCCGCCGCCCGTGAACGACACGACATCCTTGACGGCCGGATCGGCGCGGACCAGCGCGGCGACCCGGTCCTGCAGGGCCAGCATGGCGGTGGACGAGATGTCCTCGGAAGCTTCCGTGTTGATGCGGATCTGGCCGATATCCTCTTCGGGGAAGAAGCCTTTCGGGATAGCCATGTACATGACGATGGTCAGCGCGAAGGTGCCGACGGCCACGCCCAGCACGACGAAGCGGTGGCGCAGGGCCAGGTCCAGGGTGCGGGCATAGCCGTTGCGCACCTTGGTGAAGCCCGCTTCGAAGTGACGGCCGATAAAGCTGTCGTCGCCCGACGTTTCGTGCGAGTCCGCCGGCAGGAAGCGCGAGGCCAGCATCGGCACGAGGGTCAGCGACACGGCCGCCGATACCAGCACGGACAGGGCGACGATGACGGCGAATTCATGGAACATCAGCCCCATCACGCCGGGCATGAAGAAGATGGGGATGAACACGGCCACCAGTGAAATGGAGATCGACACGATGGTAAAACCCATTTCGCGCGAGCCGATCAGCGCGGCCTGCAGGGGCTTCTTGCCGTGCTCGATATGGCGAACGATGTTTTCCAGCACGACAATGGCATCGTCGACGACGAGGCCGACGGCCAGGGTGATGCCCAGCAGCGAGATATTGTCCAGGCTGTAGCCGAAGGCATACAGCAGGGACAGCGCGCCCAGCAGCGAGATCGGCATCGTGATGGCCGGGATGAAGGTGGCGGCGGCGCGGCGCAGGAACAGGAAGATCACCAGCACCACCAGCACGATGGTCAGGGCCAGGGTCAGGTTGACGTCGTGCAGCGCCTCACGGATCGACACGGAGCGGTCATTGACGAGGCTGATGTTGATCGACTCGGGCAGTTGCGCCTTGAAGCGCGGCAGCAGCGCCTTGACGCCATCGACCACCTGCACCGTATTGGCGTTCGGCTGGCGCTGCACCAGCAGGACGATGGCACGGTCGCCGTTATAGCTGCCGAAGGATTTGATGGATTGGAAGCTGTCTTCCACGGTGGCGACGTCCTTCAGGCGCACCGGTTCGCCGTTGCGCACGGCAATGATCAGGTCGCGGAATTCGGACGCCTTCATCAGCTGCGGGTTGCCCTGGATCGTCAGGGTCTGGCTGGGGCCGTCCAGCACGCCCAGCGGCGTGTTGGCGTTGGCGTTGCGCACGGCCGTCTGCACATCGGCCAGGGTCAGGTCGCGGGCATTGAGCAGGTCCGACTTGGCGCGGATGCGCACGGCAAAGCGCTTCTGGCCGTTGACGGTGACCTGGGCCACGCCGGGCAAGGTCGACAGGCTGGGGGCGATCAGGTTTTCCGCGTAGTCGTTCAGTTCCGACAACGACAGTGACGGCGAATTCATCGCCATGAACAGCACGGGCGCGTCGGCCGGGTTGATCTTGCGGTAGGACGGCAGATCCGTCATTTCCTGCGGCAGCTGGCGCTGGGCCCGCAGCAGGGCCGCCTGCACGTCGACGGCGGCATCGTTGACGTCGATGCTGGAATCGAACTCCAGGGTCAGCGACGTGTTGCCCTGGGTGCTGGTGGAGGTGATCATCGTCAGGCCGGCGATGGTGGAGAATTGCTTCTCCAGCGGCAGGGCCACGGAGGATGCCATCGTGTCCGGCGCGGCGCCCGCCAGGTCGGCGCTGACATTGATGACGGGCGTGTTGTAGCTGGGCAGCGCCGCCACGGGAATCTTCAGGTAGGCCAGCACGCCGGCCAGCACCAGCGACAACGACAGCAGCACCACCATCACGGGGCGCCGGATCGACAGCTCGGACAGGTTCATTCGACGCCACCTTTCGGTTTGCCCTGCTCGGCCATGCGGGCGTCGGCGACGCGCACCTTGCCGCCCGGCCGCAGGTTCTGCTTGCCTTCGACGATGACTTTCTCATTGCCCTGCAGGCCGCGCACGGCCGCGTCGGCGCCGAAGGCATGCAGGCGCTCGACGTTGGCGATCTTCGCCGTGTTGTCCGGCGCCACCGTGTAGACGAAGGTGCCGCGCGTGTTCGAGATGATGGCGTTCTGCGGCACCACCAGCGCGTCCTTCAGGGTCTGCACCGTCAGGCTGGTGTTGACGTACTGGCCCGGCCACAGGCGCGTGTCCTTGTTCGAGAACTGGGCCTTGACGCGGATGACGCCGGCCACGGGGTCGACCGTGTTGTCGATAAAGCTCAGGTGGCCGTCGATGGGCTTGTCGGAATTGTTCTGGAAGGCCTGCACCGGCACCTTGCCGGCGCGCTGGGCGTCGAGCAGGGCGGCCAGGCTGTTTTCCGGCAAGGTGAACGACACATTGATGGGGTCGAGCTGGGTCACGGTCGCCAGCGACGTCGACAGCTGCACGAGGCTGCCGGGGTAGACATTGATGGCGCCGACTCTGCCGGACATGGGCGCGCGGATCGACGTGTAGCTCTGGTCCACGCGTACGGCACGGGCCGCGGCGATATCGGCTTCCAGCAGCGCCCTCGCCGCCTCGACCTGGCTCTTCAAGGTGTCGACGGCGCCCTGGGCGACGAATTTCTGCGCCAGCAAGTCCATGCTGCGCTTGTACTGCCGCTCCAGGTCGGCCAGGCTGGCCCGGTCGCGCGCCACCTGGGCATCGGCCTTCTGCACATTGGCCGCTTCGCTGCGGCTGTCCAGCGAGAACATCAGCTCGCCTTCCTTGACGAACTGGCCCTCCTTCACATGCACCTTGACGATGGTGCTGGTGGTCTGTGGGTGCAGCTCCACCGTGCTGATGGGGCTGACGGTACCGTTGGCGGAAAGCAGCACTGGCACGTCCTGGCGTTTCGGCGCGACGACGTTGACCGTCGTCGGCCCCTGGAAGCCGTTGCCCTTCCCACCCTTGCCTCCCGCTTCCTGCGGTGCGTCGGAGCGCGTGAAATGCCACGCGCCGGCGGCGACGAGGACGACGCCGATGAGAATGCCCAGAGTTTTCTTTTTCATTATTGTCAAACAGTAGTTGAAGCATGAACCGGCACCCCTGCCGGCCCTCCCTGATTCTTGTTTTATTATTATTTTTTTTATTGCCTTGCGGAATTTAACCCGTTATTGTCGCACCGGATCGTGACCCGTTGGTGACTACTTCCCTGCGTAAAATTCCGGCAGCGTCAGTACCGCTTCCAGCCCGCCGCCGTCTCCGTTGGCCAGGCTCAAGGTGGCGCCATGCTGTTCGGCGATATTGCGCGCGATCGTCAGGCCCAGGCCGGTGCCGCCGGACGAGCGCGAGCGCGAGCTCTCCAGCCGGTAGAACGGCTCGAACACGCGCGCCAGCTGGTCCTGGGGAATACCTGGGCCCTCGTCGCGGATGCGGATGCGTGCGGCGCCGGCCAGCCGCTCGACCGTCACGTGCGCCTTCTGGCCATATTTCACGGCATTGTCGATCAGGTTGACGAGGCAGCGCTGGATGTCCAGCGGACGCCCCAGCAGCGACATGCTTGCCGAGCCCTTCAGTTCGACCTGCTGGCCGGCATCGACGGCATCGGCGCAGACGCTGTCGAGCAGCGAATCGAGATCCAGTTTCTGCATCGTGCCGCCGGCGTCAATGCTGCGCGCCAGGTCCAGCCCTTCCTTGACCATGGCCTGCATGGCCGACAGGTCGCCGATCAGCTTCTGGCGCAGGTCTTCGTCGTCCACCTTTTCCAGCCGCAACCGCAGGCGCGTCAGCGGCGTCTGCAGGTCGTGCGTGATGGCGGCCAGCATTTCCGTGCGCTGGGCAATGTACTGGCGGATGCGTGCCTGCATGGCATTGAAGGCGGCGCTGGCCTGGCGGATTTCGCTGGCACCGGCCAGGCCCAGCGGCGGGTGGTTGATGTCGTTGCCCAGGTCCTTGGCGGCCTGCGCCAGCTGTTTCAGGGGCCGCACCGTCATCCGCGTCACCAGGTAGGCGAGGATGGCCACGCACAGCAGGAAAGGCAGGAAGACGGCGTATTCGTTGTGGCCGGTCGGCGCCGGCGCCCGGGGCGGCAGCACGGACAGCTTCAGCACTTGCCCGTCCGTCATGGCGATGTGCACGGATTCGCAGGTGCCGCGCCACTGCGTGGGCCCGAACAGCGTATTGGTGGGCAGCGGCTTGTCGCAGGCCTGGGGCCGGTCCGCCAGCGGCGTGACGTGGAATTCGCGCCCCAGCCGTTGCGACAGGGCGCTGGAAAACTCCGTGGGCGGCTGCACGGCCGCATGCCCCTCGCCCGCCAGTTCCAGCTGGACGCTGCCCTTGCTGGCCACCTGCAGGTATTGCGCGCGCGACTCGGGCCGCACGACGTCGGCCGTTTCGATGATCTGCTCGGCCCGCTCCAACGCGTGGAAATTGCGGTAGCGCTCCAGGGTGCGCTGGCGTTCGTTGACGGCCAGCCATTGCGTCAGCGCGGCCGACGCGATAATGCCCAGCATCAGGGCGAGAAACACCCGCCCCGTCATCGAATTGAAGAACGCTTTCACGCGCGGGGCTCCACCGCCACGGTTCCGGCCAGCACGTAACCGCCGTTGCGCACCGTCTTGATGATTTGCGGTACCCGCGCGTCCTCCCCCAACTTCTGGCGCAGCCGGCTGATCTGGATGTCGATCGAGCGGTCGAACGGGTCGGCGTCGCGGCCCTGCGTCAGGTTCAGCAGCTGGTCGCGGTTCAGCACGCGGTTCGGGTGCTCCAGGAAGACTTTCAATAAGCGAAACTCGGCGCCGGACAGCATGATGACGGTGCCGTCGGGATTGAGCAGGTGCCGCGCCGTCAGGTCCAGCGTCCAGCCGGAGAAGCGGATCTGCGACGCCTTGTCGGCCCCGCTCGCCGCCGTCGAGCTGCTGCGCCGCAAGACGCTGCGGATGCGTGCCAGCAGTTCGCGCGGCTCGAACGGTTTCGGCAGGTAATCGTCGGCACCCATTTCCAGGCCGAGGATGCGGTCCAGCGGTTCGCTGCGGGCCGTCAGCATGATGACGGGCAGGTCGGAGTGCGCGCGCAGCTTGCGGCAGATGGTCAAGCCATCCTCGCCCGGCATGTTCAGGTCCAGCACGATCAGGTCGGGCTTGGTCTCGTCCAGCAGCTTCCACATGGCCACGCCATCGGCCGCGCCGAAGGTGCGGTAGCCGTTCGTTTCCAGGTAGTCCGCCAGCAGGGTGCGGATATCGCGGTCGTCGTCGACGATCAAAATGCTCGATGTGGGTTCCATGCCTCAATTATCGCCACTTCGGTCGCGCATGACCAACGGTGCTTTGTATCGTCTTGTACAGGCAAAAGGCGTCTTGCGGAAACAATCGGATACAAAAACCTCCGTTGAGGAAACCTGTCGGAAACAAGCCGGCCGCAAGATGGCTTCATGTGCAGTGCACATATCTCGCACTACCCCTTAATGCTGGAAACTCCCGGAAGGAATCACCATGAATACCCTGCGCAAAAGCTTTATTATCGGCATGACGGTTATCGGTCTGGGCTCGGCAATTGCCGCGCAGGCCCAGGAAACGACAGCACCTCAGCAGCATACTTACGCCACCACCAAATTCGACCCTGCCAAGCGCGCGGAGCGGATGGCCCAGCGTCAGCAAAAACTGCACGATGCTTTGAAATTGACGCCGGCACAGGAAGGCGCGTGGAATACGTATCTGGCGGCAATCAAACCGCAAACGCCGATCGGCCGCGCCGACCGCATCAACCTGAAGGATTTGCCCGCGCCGGAACGACTGGAAAAACATATTGAATTTTCCAAGCAACGCCTGGCAAGACAGGAAAGCCGGCTGGCGGCGCTGAAAGCCTTTTATGCCGTGCTGACGCCGGAACAGCAGAAAGTCTTCGACCAGGCTGGCCCAAGCCGGCATGGCCGCCATGGCGGTCACCACCGTGGCCACAAGGCGCAGGGATGATTTAGTCCGGCCGAAGGGAAGTCTTATGCCAGAACCTGGCGTGTACAGGCCAGGTTCTGGCTTGGGAGGAACGCTGACGGTGGCCGTCGGAGCCGTTTGATGTCTGAGGAATAAAAAAGAGCGCCGGCGGCGCTCTTCGTTCGGGATCAGTCCAGCTTCTTCAAGGAAGCGAGGAATTTGTCCGCGCCCTGGAAACCGATTACCCGGGAGTCGGGAATCTCGCGGCCACTCTTATCGAACAGAATAATACCGGGGGGCCCGAACAGGCGGAAGCGTTTCAGCAAGGCCTTGTCCGCATCATTATTTGCAGTCACGTCAGCCTGCAACAGGATCGTGTTTTTCAAGCGCTCGCGCACACCCGCATCGATAAAGGTCAGTTTTTCCATTTCCTTGCAGGAGACGCACCAGTCGGCATAAAAATCGAGCATCACGGTTTTATTGCCGGTGTTGGCGAGAATGGCGTCGAGCTGGTCGATATTTTGAATCCGCTGGAATGCCATCGGGGTTTCCGCCGTGCCCCGCAAATGGGCCAGCGGTGCCAGCGGATCGCGCGCACCCGTGGCCACGCCGATCAACTGCACGATACCGAATGCCAGCGACGCCACCGCGACGGTTTTGCCGAGCAGGCCGAGTTTCTGTCGCAGCAAATAGGTACCGTAAGCAATGCCCAGCAAGGTCCAGCCGGACATTTGCACGACGCCGGGTAATATTGGCGATACCAGCCACCAGGCCATTGCCAGCAGCAAGACCCCGAAAAAGCGTTTGACGGCATCCATCCATTTGCCCGTTTTCGGCAACAAGGTACCGGCCGATACGCCGACGAGCATCAGTGGCACGCTCATGCCGACCGCCATGGCGAACAGGGCGCTGCCGCCGATCAGCACATTTCGCGTCTGGCTGATATACACCAGTGCACCGGCCAGCGGCGCGGCCACGCAGGGCCCGACGATCAGCGCCGAGATGGCGCCCATGCCGAATACGCCCAGCAACTTGCCGGAGGAACGTCGGCCCGATGCCGCCGCCAGCCTGCTCTGCAGGCTCGACGGCAGCTGCAGTTCGTAGACGCCGAACATGGATAGGGCCATCAGTGCCATCAGGATGCCGAAGGTGCCCAGCACCCACGGATTCTGCAATGCCGCAGCCAGGCCTTCGCCGATCAGGCCGGCGGCAATGCCCAGCGCCGTGTAGACGATTGCCATGCCCAGGGCATAGCTGGCCGACAGCACGATACCCCGCTTGCGCGTGGCACCACTGCCCTCCCCAACGATGATCGAGGACAGGATCGGCACCATCGGCAGCACGCACGGCGTCAGCGACAAGCCCAGGCCCAGCAGCAGGAACAGGGGCACGATGACGGCCAAGCGGCCGCCCTGCAGGGCGCTGTCGATGCGGTTCAGCTCGCTTTGCGACGGGGCCGGCGCCACGTCCGGCGGCGGCGCGGCAGCCGTCGATGCACCGAACGGGGATGTGGGCACGGCACTGGCCAGGCCATACGGATTCTTCGCGGCGGCGGCAACGACGGGCTGGCCGACATCGCCGGCGCCATTGCCGATGCGCAGCACGGCATCCTGGGGCGAGTAGCACAAGCCCTTGTCCGAGCAGCCCTGGCCCGTGGCCGTCAAGGTATAGGCACCGGCCGCCTCGACCGGCACGCGCATGACGACCTGGTGGCGGTAGGTTTCGACGTCCTTGGCAAAGGTTTCGTCATACTTGATCTTGCCCGGCGGGATCACGGCCGTGCCCAGGGTGGCCCCCTCGGCCCGGAACGCAAAGCGCTCGCGGTACATGTAATAGCCTTCGGCGATCTTCCACGTCACTTCCACTGTCTTTGCGTCCGCCATGCGGGCGGACAGCTGGAAGGCGACGTTGGGGTCGAGGAATTCCTCTTCCGCGCGCACGGGCGGGCACAGCATCAGGACAATGGCGAGCAGGAATAATTGCCAGGAAAATGGGGTCTGTCCCCATTTTTTTGGCAATATGGCGGCAAGGAAATGGCGGAAAGGCATCTGGTCTACTCTGCAAAAAGACGATTCGCCAGCATGGTACACCCGGCGGGACGGGATTGCTCGATGCCGATGGTACACCGGCGTCGTGTCGGCGTTACGGGGCATTTTGTCGCGAAGGTGTATGCGGGGATGTGCAAGTGCCGCGCCCATAGAAAAAGCCGGGCGGACCCGGCTTTTTCATTGAGCACTGATGAATTACTCAGCGGTCGGTGCAGCGTCGACTTCGGTTGGTTCTGGACGGTCCAGCAGCTCGACGTAAGCCATTGGAGCGTTGTCGCCAACACGGAAACCCATTTTCAGGATACGCAGGTAGCCACCGTTACGGTTGGCGTAGCGTGGGCCCAGTTCGGCGAACAGCTTCAGGACCATTTCGCGGTCGCGCAGGCGAGCGAAGGCCAGGCGCTTGTTGGCCAGGGTGTCGGTCTTGCCCAGGGTCAGGATCGGCTCGATAACGCGGCGCAGTTCCTTGGCTTTTGGCACGGTGGTCTTGATCGCTTCGTGACGCAGCAGCGAAACGGTCATGTTGCGCAGCATTGCCAGACGGTGGGACGAGGTACGGTTCAGTTTACGAAGGCCGTGACGGTGACGCATGGTACTTCCTTTCAAAGGTGTTTAAATCCGAACTCTTCGATCGCCAGGTGTCTGTAGAACAGCAGCCCGGCGCGGGTCGGTTAGTAGGTATGAACGCCCGGTGCAACATGCGCCGGGCGGGTACGGCATTTACAGCAAATTACTTTTCCAGGCCGGCTGGCGGCCAGTTTTCCAGCTTCATGCCCAGGGTCAGGCCGCGCGATGCCAGCACTTCCTTGATCTCGTTCAGCGACTTGCGACCCAGGTTCGGGGTCTTCAGCAGCTCGTTTTCCGAACGCTGGATCAGATCGCCGATGTAGTAGATGTTTTCGGCTTTCAGGCAGTTCGCGGAACGGACCGTCAGTTCCAGGTCGTCGACCGGACGCAGCAGGATCGGATCGACCAGCGGTGCACGCGATGGTGCTTCTGCGGCCGCTTCCGTGCCTTCCAGGGCAGCGAACACGTTGAGCTGGTCAACGAGAACGCGTGCCGACTGGCGGATCGCTTCTTCCGGCGTGATGACGCCGTTCGTTTCGATGTTGATGATCAGCTTGTCCAGGTCGGTACGCTGTTCGACACGGGCCGATTCCACCGAATACGACACGCGGCGCACTGGCGAGAACGACGCGTCCAGGATGATGCGGCCGATCGTCTTGTTGGTGTCTTCCGACAGGCGACGGACGTTGCCCGGCACGTAGCCACGGCCTTTTTCGACCTTGATCTGCATGTCCAGCTTGCCACCGGCGGTCAGGTGAGCGATCACGTGATCCGGGTTGATCAGTTCCACGTCGTGCGGCAGGTCGATATCGGACGCCAGCACGGCGCCTTCGCCTTCCTTTTTCAGCGTCAGGGTGACGGAATCACGGTTGTGGACCTTGAAGACCACGCCCTTCAGGTTCAGCAGCAGGTCGACCACGTCTTCCTGCACGCCGTCCAGCGAGGAGTACTCGTGCACGACGCCGGCGATGGTAACTTCCGTCGGCGCGTAGCCGATCATCGACGACAGCAGCACGCGACGCAGGGCATTGCCCAGCGTGTGGCCGTAGCCACGTTCGAACGGTTCCATCACGACTTTGGCGTGACCGGCGCCCAGGGCTTCGACGTCGATAATACGTGGCTTCAACAAACTGTTTTGCATTGAAATGTCCTTTTCATTACCCTCGGCTCGTTACACCGATAAGGCTGATGGCATTAGTGAAAACGCCCACTGCAAGCAGTGGGCGATGTTACGGCGTACTTCGATTAACGCGAGTACAGTTCGACGATCAGCGATTCGTTGACGTCGTTGGCGATTTCGCTACGCTCTGGCAGGGACTTGAAGGTGCCTTCCATTTTCTTCGAATCGACCGAGACCCATGCCGGCATGCCGACTTGTTCGGCCAGCGACAGCGCTTCGACGATACGGGTCTGCTTCTTCGACTTTTCGCGCACGGCGATGACGTCGCCGATCTTGACGGCGTAGGAAGCGATGTTCACGACATTGCCGTTCACGGTGAAGGCCTTGTGCGATACCAGCTGACGTGCTTCAGCGCGCGTAGAGCCGAAGCCCATGCGGTAGGCGACGTTGTCCAGGCGGGTTTCCAGCAGGGACAGCAGGGTTTCACCGGTGTTGCCCTTGCGGCGGTCGGCTTCGGCGAAGTAGCGGCGGAACTGGCGTTCCAGGATGCCGTACATACGCTTGACCTTCTGCTTTTCGCGCAGCTGGTTGCCGTAGTCGGAGGTGCGGGCACCCGACTTGACGCCGTGCTGGCCTGGCTTGACGTCCAGTTTGCACTTGGAGTCCAGCGAGCGACGGGCGCTCTTCAGGAACAGGTCGGTGCCTTCACGGCGGGACAGTTTTGCTTTTGGTCCGATATAACGTGCCACAGTATTTTCCTTGTATATAAATGACGCCCCAGGTCACATCGATGCGGACATCGATTGCGATCGGGCGCTAGTCTGACCCTCTAATCCGCCAGACGGTGGCTCAACAGTAAATTCTTTTCGCCGGCCAGAGCCGAACGAACAGGCAAAAATAGCCGGACAGTGTAACCGTTTCCGATCAACTGTTCCAGCAATTTTTACTTCCGGGCGACGGTGACCGGCCCTCGCGGGTCCGGCCATGGTCTTGCTGTGCCGAAGTTGCGTTGTATGTAAGCTGAAAGCTTAGATACGACGAATCGTCCGGTATGACGGCAACTTAGTCCTCACAGACCGGTGCCGCTATCCCGAATGAGCCGTTGACGTATCTGCTTGGATACGACGAATCGTCCGGTATGACGGCAACTTAGTCCTCACAGACCGGTGCCGCTATCCCGAATGAGCCGTTGACGTATCTGCTTAGATACGACGGCGCTTCGGTGGACGGCAGCCGTTGTGTGGTACTGGCGTCACGTCCTGGATCTCGGTGATCTTGATACCCAGGTTGTTCAGTGCGCGAACAGCGGACTCGCGACCAGGACCTGGGCCCTTGATACGCACTTCCAGGTTCTTCACGCCGCATTCCTGAGCAACTTTACCAGCCGCTTCGGCAGCAACCTGCGCTGCGAACGGGGTCGACTTACGGGAGCCCTTGAAGCCGGCGCCGCCCGAAGTTGCCCACGACAGGGCATTGCCCTGACGGTCGGTGATCGTGATGATCGTGTTGTTGAAGGAAGCGTGAACGTGTGCGATGCCTTCAGCGACGTTCTTTTTGACTTTCTTACGAACGCGCGCTGCTGCTGCGCTGCTTTGTTGCTTAGCCATAGTTGTTCCCTAGATTATTTCTTCAGCGATTGTGCGGCTTTGCGCGGACCTTTGCGGGTACGAGCATTGGTGCGGGTACGCTGACCGCGGACCGGCAGGCCCTTACGGTGGCGCATGCCGCGGTAGCAACCCAGATCCATCAGACGCTTGATGTTCATCGACAGTTCACGGCGCAGATCGCCTTCTACTACGAACTTGCCGATCTCATCACGCAGCTTTTCCAGCTCGCTGTCGTCCAGGTCTTTGATCTTCTTGTTGGTTGGAACACCCGTTTGCGCGCAGATGAACTGCGCACGTGGGCGGCCCACGCCGTAGATTGCCGTCAGGCCGATCACGGTGTGCTGGTGATTTGGGATATTAACCCCTGCAATACGTGCCATTCGTTATTCCTCGAACTGTTAGCCTTGACGCTGCTTGTGACGTGGTTCCACGCAGATGACGCGGACGACGCCTTTGCGCTTGATGATCTTGCAGTTGCGGCAGATCCGCTTGACTGAAGCGTTAACTTTCATTTTTGCACTCTCTTTGGATTCGATTACTTAAATTTACTTGGTCCGGAACACAATACGAGCCCGGGACAGGTCGTACGGCGTCAACTCCACCGTCACCTTGTCGCCAGGGAGAATGCGGATATAGTTCATCCGCATTTTACCCGAAATGTGGCCGAGTACCACGTGGCCGTTTTCCAGCTTTACTCGAAATGTCGCATTTGGCAGATTCTCCAGAATCTCGCCTTGCATCTGTATGACGTCGTCTTTTGCCATGTTGACCAGTTCGCTTAGCGGGTCGGAATGCCGCCTTTGAAGTTTGCCTTCCGCAGCAGAGACTCATATTGCTGCGACATCACGTAGTTCTGGACCTGGGCCATGAAGTCCATGGTCACGACTACAATAATCAACAGAGAAGTACCACCGAATACGAAGGATACTTTCCACTGGGCTTGCATGAACTCAGGCAACAAGCACACGGCAGTGATATACACGGCGCCAGCCAGTGTCAATCGGGTCAGGATCTTGTCGATGTAACGGGCAGTCTGCTCACCGGGACGAATCCCTGGCACAAAGGCCCCGCTCTTCTTCAAGTTGTCCGCAGTTTCCTTGCTGTTGAACACCAGTGCGGTGTAGAAGAAGCAGAAAAACACGATTGCCACAGCATACAGCAATGCATGGATAGGCTCGCCTGGGCTCAACGATGCAGCCAGATCTTTCAGGAAACGTACAACAGGATTACTGTTGTCCGCACCACGCGAGAACCAGTCCACGATGGTGGCCGGGAACAAGATAATCGACGATGCGAAGATCGGCGGAATCACGCCTGCCATGTTCAGCTTCAGCGGCAGGTGGCTGGTTTGCCCACCGTAGATCTTGTTACCGACCTGACGTTTGGCATAATTCACCAGGATCTTGCGCTGGCCACGTTCCACGAACACCACGGCATAGGTCACGGCTGCGACCAGGATGACGATGATGATGGCGGAAATCGCACTGATCGCACCGGTCGACACCTGGGTGAACAAGCTACCCAATGCGCCCGGCAGACCGGCGGCGATACCGGCAAAGATGATGATCGAGATACCGTTACCGAGACCGCGCTCGGTAATTTGCTCTCCCAACCACATCACGAACATGGTACCGGTCAGCAGCGTCACCACGGAGGTGAAGCGGAAGGCCATGCCAGGATCGATCACCAGGCCAGGCTGGGCTTCCAGCGCGACCGAGATGCCGAATGCCTGGAACAGGGCCAGGAACACGGTGGCGTAACGGGTGTACTGGGTGATCTTGCGACGGCCAGCTTCCCCTTCCTTCTTCAGCGCTTCCATCTGCGGCGAAACGATCGACACCAGCTGCATGATGATCGAGGCCGAAATGTAGGGCGTAATGCCCAACGCAAACACCGTGAAGCGCGACAGGGCGCCGCCGGAGAACATGTTGAACATGCCCAGCAGCCCACCCTCCTGCGACTTGAACAGTGCGGCCAGCTGTACCGGGTCGACTCCCGGCACCGGGACGTGCGCCCCGATGCGGTAGACTACCAGAGCGCCCAGCAAAAACCACAGTCGTCCCCAAGGGAAACCGGCTGCGGCACTTTTAGCAAGCTGCGGATTAGTCGCCAATTTTCGCTCCGTTCAAGCTTAAGCGTCTCAGGCTACCGAGCCGCCGGCCGCTTCGATGGCCGCTTTCGCGCCGGCGGTCACTTTCAGGCCTTTTACGGTCACTGCTTTGGTGATTTCGCCGGATGCGATAACGCGCACGTCGCGTGCCAGCACGGACAGCACGCCAGCCTGCTTCAGGGTCAGCAGGTCGACTTCGCCGACGGCCAGGCCGTTCAGGTCGGACAGACGCACTTCAGCCTTGAAGGTGGCGTTCAGCGATTTGAAGCCGCGCTTTGGCAGACGGCGTTGCAGAGGCATCTGACCGCCTTCGAAGCCGACTTTGTGGAAGCCGCCCGAACGCGATTTCTGACCTTTGTGACCACGGCCAGCGGTTTTACCCAGGCCGGATCCGATACCGCGGCCAACGCGACGCTTAGCATGCTTCGCGCCTTCTGCTGGTTGAATGGTATTCAATTCCATTGTGTTCTCCAGATCGTAAGCCAAGGGCTTACGACACGACTTTAACGAGGTAGGCGACCTTGGTGATCATGCCGCGTACCGATGGCGTGTCCTGCAGCTCGGAAACCGAGTTGACACGACGCAGGCCCAGGCCACGCACGGTGGCGCGGTGGTCTTGACGAGTGCCGATCAGGCCCTTCACCAGTTTGACTTTGATAGTGCTCATGGTCATCCCCTTAAGCCAGAATGTCTTCGACCGACTTGCCGCGCTTGGCAGCGATATCGGAAGGAGTGCTCATTTTCGACAGGCCGTCCAGGGTGGCGCGCACCAGGTTGTAAGGGTTGTTCGAACCGGTGGATTTTGCCACCACGTCCGTCACGCCCATCACGTCGAAGATCGCGCGCATTGCGCCGCCGGCGATGACGCCGGTACCTGGCTTGGCCGGGCTCATCATGACGCGCGAGGCGCCGTGACGGCCGGTAACGGTGTGCTGCAGGGTACCGTTCTTCAGAGGCACCTTGATCAGGTTGCGACGGGCTTCTTCCATTGCCTTCTGCACACCAACCGGTACTTCTTTCGACTTGCCCTTGCCCATGCCGATGCGGCCATCGCCGTCACCGACCACGGTCAGCGCCGCGAAGCCCATGATACGACCACCCTTGACCACTTTGGTCACGCGGTTGATCGCGATCATTTTTTCGCGCATGCCGTCATCCGGCTTGTCGCTTTGCATTTTTGCTTGCATTTTTGCCATGATCGTACCCTTAGAACTTCAGACCGGCTTCACGCGCGGCATCTGCCAGCGCCTTCACACGGCCGTGGTAACGGAAACCGGAGCGGTCGAACGCGACTTCGGTGATTCCTGCCTTCAGTGCTTTTTCAGCAACGCGCTTGCCAACCAGGGCTGCAGCGGTGGCATTGCCACCCTTGCCCGATTTGCCGGCCAGCTCCGCGCGAACTTCTGCTTCCACGGTCGACGCCGAAACCAGAACTTTAGCGTCCGGGCTGATCAGGTTCGCGTAAATGTGCAGGTTAGTGCGGTGGACCGACAGGCGGTTCACTTTCAGTTGCGCGATCTTGATGCGGGTTTGACGTCCGCGGCGCAGACGAGATTCTTTTTTGTCCATCGTCAGCCCCTAATTACTTCTTCTTGGTTTCTTTAAGCTTAACCACTTCGTCCACATAGCGGACGCCCTTGCCTTTATAAGGCTCAGGGGAGCGGTAAGCGCGCACTTCAGCGGCAACCTGGCCAACCTGTTGACGATCGATACCCTTGATCAGGATTTCGGTCGGCGTTGGGGTAGCGACGGTGACGCCAGCTGGCATTGCGTGAACAACAGGGTGGGAGAAGCCCAGAGCCAGGTTCAGCTTGTCGCCTTGTGCCTGTGCCTTGTAACCCACGCCGACCAGCGACAGCTTCTTCTCGAAGCCCTTGGTGACGCCGGTAACCATGTTGTTGACCAGAGCGCGCAGCGTGCCGGACATGGCATTGGCTTCGCGGCTGTCGTTGGCCACTTCGAAATTCAGCGTGCCGTTATCGTTTACAACTTTAACCAGGCCGTTCAGGCTCTGGGTCAGGACGCCCAGCGGGCCCTTGACGGTGATCGCTTGTTCGGAGATGGCGACTTCAGCGCCAGCCGGAACAGCGATCGGCATTTTAGCTACTCGAGACATGTGTTACTCCTTAAGCCACGAAGCAGATGACTTCGCCACCTACACCGGTAGCGCGCGCTTTGCGGTCGGTCATGACGCCTTGCGGAGTCGACACGATGGCAACGCCCAGGCCGTTCATGACGGTCGGGATTTCATCCTTGCCTTTGTAGACGCGCAGGCCCGGACGGGACACGCGCTCGAGGCGCTCGATGACAGGACGGCCGACGTAGTATTTCAGGCCGATTTTCAGTTCCGACTTGCCTTCTTCCGACGACACTGCGAAATCTTCAATGTAGCCTTCGTCCTTCAGGACGTTGGCGATTGCTACTTTGACTTTCGACGATGGCATGGCCACGGTCGTTTTTTGAACGCCTTGGGCGTTGCGAATGCGGGTCAGCATATCGGCGATAGGATCGCTCATACTCATTGCATATTCTCCTATTACCAGCTGGCTTTGGTCATACCCGGGATCTCACCACGCATGGCGAATTCACGGAGTTTGATACGGGCCAGACCGAATTTACGGAAGGTGCCACGTGGACGGCCGGTGATGGCGCAGCGGTTACGCTGGCGGGTCGGTGCGGAATTGCGTGGCAGGGCCTGCAGTTTCAGGCGCGCTTCGTAACGCTCTTCTTCCGACTTGGACTGGTCATCGATGATGGCCTTCAGAGCGGCGCGCTTGGGGGCGAACTTCTCCACCAGGTCAGCACGCTTCTGTTCACGGTTAATCAGTGCGAGTTTTGCCATGATCGTGTTAGTTCCTGAACGGGAATTTAAAGGCGGCGAGGAGCGCTTTCGCTTCGTCGTCGGTCTTGGCGGTCGTGGTGATCGAGATGTTCATGCCACGCAGCGCGTCGATCTTGTCGTACTCGATTTCCGGGAAGATGATCTGCTCTTTGACGCCGATGTTGTAGTTGCCGCGGCCATCGAAGGAACGGCCGGAAACGCCACGGAAGTCACGCACGCGCGGCAGGGCCACGGTGATGAAACGATCCAGGAATTCGTACATACGGGCGCCGCGCAGGGTCACCATGGTACCGATCGGGTAGCCTTCGCGGATCTTGAAACCGGCGATAGCTTTACGCGACTTGGTCGTCACTGGCTTCTGGCCGGCGATCTTGGTCAGGTCGCCCACGGCGTGTTCCAGGACCTTCTTGTCGGCGATAGCTTCGCCAACACCCATGTTCAGGGTGATCTTGGTCAGGCGAGGCACTTCCATTACCGATTTGTAGCCGAATTTCTCGGTCAGCTCGGAAACGACCTTCTCTTTGTATACTTGTTGCAGACGGGCCATTTCTATTACCCTTTCACTACGTCGCCGGAGGACTTGAAGACGCGGACTTTTTTGCCGTCCACATCTTTGAAGCCCACGCGATCGGCCTTGCCGGTCGCAGCGTTGAACAGAGCAACGTTGGACACGTGAATAGGCATGGTCTTGTCGACGATGCCACCAGTAACGCCAGTCATCGGGTTAGGCTTGACGGCTTTTTTAGCGACGTTTACGCCTTCCACTACGACGTGCTCAGCGTCTACACGCTGGGTCACGACGCCGCGCTTGCCCTTGTCCTTACCGGTCAGGACGACGACTTCGTCGTTTTTGCGAATCTTATCCATTACGACTCCTTACAGGACTTCCGGTGCCAGGGACACGATCTTCATGAACTTCTCAGTGCGCAGTTCACGCGTCACTGGGCCAAAGATACGGGTACCGATCGGTTCCAGCTTGGAGTTCAGCAGGACGGCTGCATTGCCATCGAACTTGACCAGGGAACCGTCCTGGCGACGCACACCCTTAGCGGTGCGCACAACCACGGCGTTATAAATTTCACCTTTTTTGACACGGCCGCGAGGCTGAGCCACCTTAACGGTGACCTTGATCACGTCGCCAATGCCAGCATAACGGCGCTTGGAACCGCCCAACACCTTGATGCACATAACTTCTTTCGCACCGGTGTTGTCGGCTACTTCGAGCCGGCTTTCAGTTTGAATCATAGTATTCTCTTTCCCAACTTAAGCCGAAGAATCCACACAATGCGGACCTCTCGGTCAGTCTTGGTCCCGCCAGAGACGCGCAAGGCATCACTGTTTGGGTGCATGACCTTCATACAGTACTGACCGCGAGGCGCGTCTGCGGAGAGACACTTAGCGGCGATACATGAACGAAGCCCGCAAGTATTACATATAACCTGCGGGCCTGCAAGAACTAATTGGAAAGCGGCACGTCTCGCGACGTGCCAGATTTCTTCTTAGACGATTTGTGCAGCTTGCACTACACGCGTCACCGTCCACGCCTTCGTCTTGGAGATCGGACGACCTTCCGCGATCTCGACCGTATCACCGGTCTTGACCTGGTTGGTCTCGTCATGCGCGTGGTACTTGTTGCTGCGCACGATGATCTTGCCGTACAGAGGGTGCTTCACGTGACGCTCGATCAGTACAGTAACGGTCTTGTCCATCTTGTCGGAGACCACTTTACCGATCAGCGTGCGCTTGAGCGACTGTTTCACTGGTTCGTTCATTTGGCTTCCTTCGTGTTCATTACCGTTTTGACGCGTGCGATGTCGCGGCGGACCTTCTTCAGCTGCGAGGTGTTGCTCAGCTGTTGCGTGGCGCTTTGCATACGCAGACCGAACTGAGCCTTCAGCAGGTCGTTCAGCTCTTTCTGCAGACCGGCCTGGTCTTTGCCGCGGAGTTCAGATGCTTTCATATTTCACTCCAATTATTGGCCAACCTGGCGCACCACGAAGGTGGTAGCCAGAGGCAGTTTGGCAGCAGCCAGGCGGAACGCTTCGCGCGCCAGTTCTTCGCCGACGCCATCCATTTCGTACAGGACCTTACCTGGCTGGATTTCAGCCACGTAGTATTCCGGGTTACCTTTACCGTTACCCATACGGACTTCGGCAGGCTTGTTCGAAATTGGCTTGTCCGGGAAGACGCGGATCCAGATACGACCGCCACGCTTGATGTGACGGGTCATGGCACGACGCGCTGCCTCGATCTGGCGGGCGGTGATACGACCGCGCGCCACGGCTTTCAGACCGAATTCGCCGAACGACACGGCGGTGCCGCGCGTGTGCGAAATGCCGGTGTTACGGCCTTTCTGCTCTTTACGATACTTTCTGCGTGCTGGTTGCAGCATGATTATTCTCCTGCTTTCTCAGCTGCGGCCGGCTTGGCAGCAGCGCGGCGAGCGGCTGGGGCGCCTGGTTTAGCGCCAGGACCCGGACGTGGACGTCCACCTGGTTTGCCATCGTCGCGACGTGGGCCGCGGCTCTTCTTGTCGTCCGGTGGCGTATCGATGACTGGTGCTTCGCCGGTGGCGGAGCGGTCACCCTTGTATACCCACACCTTGACGCCGATGATGCCGTAGGTGGTCGACGCTTCGGACGTGCCGTAGTCGATGTCCGCCTTCAGGGTATGCAGAGGCACGCGGCCTTCGCGATACCATTCGGTACGGGCGATCTCGATGCCGTTCAGACGACCGGACGACATGATCTTGATGCCCAGGGCACCCAGACGCATGGCGTTCTGCATCGCGCGCTTCATGGCGCGACGGAACATGATGCGCTTTTCCAGCTGCTGCGAGATCGAATCTGCGATCAGCTGCGAGTCGATTTCCGGCTTGCGGATTTCTTCGATATTGACGTGCACCGGCACGCCCATGATCTTGGTCAGGTCCGCCTTCAGCACTTCGATGTCTTCGCCCTTCTTGCCGATCACAACGCCCGGACGGGAGCTGTACACGGTGAAGCGTGCGTTTTTCGCAGGACGCTCGATGACGATGCGGCCGACGGAGGCGTTCTTCAGCTTCTTCTTCAGGTATGCGCGCGCCTTCAGATCTTCGTTCAGCATCTGAGCGAAGTTGCCGTTGGTTGCGTACCAGCGCGAAGCCCAATTACGGGTAACGGCCAGACGGAAGCCGGTTGGATGAATTTTCTGTCCCATCGTGGCTCCTTAGTTTCCGACCGTCAGGTAGACGTGGCAGGACTGTTTCGAGATACGGTCGCCACGGCCCTTTGCACGCGCGGTGAAGCGCTTCAGGATCGGGCCCTTTTCGACGTAGATCGTTTTCACGAACAGTTCGTCAATGTCGGCACCATCGTTGTGCTCGGCGTTCGCAATAGCGGACTCCAGCACTTTCTTCAGGATGGCGGCGCCTTTTTTCGGGCTGAACTGCAGAATGTTCAGCGCGGCGTCAACCTTCTTGCCGCGGATCAGGTCAGCGACCAGACGGCCCTTCTGATCCGACAGGCGTACGCCTTTGAGGATAGCTTTGGTTTCCATTATTTCTTCGCCTTTTTGTCAGCAGCGTGGCCCTTGAACGTACGGGTCAGCGCGAACTCGCCGAGCTTGTGACCAACCATGTTCTCGGAGACATACACGGGAACGTGTACTTTGCCGTTGTGCACGGCAATCGTCAGACCGATGAAGTCAGGCATGATCGTCGAACGACGCGACCAGGTTTTGATTGGCTTCTTGTCCTTGGTCGCTTGCGCGGCTTCGACCTTTTTCACCAGGTGGGCGTCGCAGAACGGCCCTTTTTTCAATGAACGAGTCATGATTTATCCTTATTTCTTGCCGCGGCGCGAGACGATCATCGAAGAAGTGCGCTTGTTCGAACGCGTCTTCTTGCCCTTGGTCTGCTGGCCCCATGGCGACACTGGGTGACGACCTGCAGCCGTCTTGCCCTCACCACCACCGTGCGGGTGATCGACCGGGTTCATCACGACACCGCGAACGGTCGGACGAACACCGCGCCAGCGCATGGCACCGGCTTTACCGATCTTGCGCAGGTTGTGTTCGCCGTTACCGACTTCACCAACCGTTGCACGGCACTCGATGTGCACGCGACGCACTTCGCCGGAGCGCAGACGCACCTGAGCGTAAGTACCTTCACGGGCCATCAGCACGACGCCGGCGCCGGCGGTACGGGCGATCTGGGCACCTTTACCTGGCAGCATCTCGACGCAATGCATCGTGGTACCGACTGGAATGTTGCGGATCGGCAGGCAGTTGCCCGACTTGATCGGCGCTTCCGAGCCGTTCATCAGCGTATCGCCGACGGACAGGCCTTTGGTGGCGATGATGTAAGCGCGCTCGCCGTCGGCGTAGCACAGCAGGGCGATGTGCGCCGTGCGGTTTGGATCGTATTCGATACGTTCCACTTTCGCAGGGATGCCATCCTTGTTGCGCTTGAAGTCGACCAGACGGTAGTGCTGCTTGTGACCACCACCGATATGACGGGTGGTGATGTGGCCGTTGTTGTTACGGCCGGCGGTCTTCGATTTTTTCTCAACCAGGGCAGCGAACGGACGACCTTTGTACAGGCCTTCGGTCACTACCTTCACCATGCCGCGACGGCCTGGGGAGGTTGGCTTCATCTTAACGAGTGCCATTATTTAGCCTCCTCGGAGAAATTGATTTCCTGGCCAGGCTTCAGGCACACGAAAGCACGCTTGGTATGGTTGCGACGACCCGTGAAACGGCCCGAACGCTTGACTTTACCTTCGCGGTTGACGGTCTGCACCGATTCCACTTCGACCTTGAACAGCAGTTCAACGGCGGCCTTGATTTCTGGCTTGGTCGCGTCCATGGCAACACGGAACACGATCTGTTCGTTCTTTTCCGCGACCATGGTGGCCTTCTCGGAAATGACCGGCGCCAGCAGCACCTTCATCAGGCGCTCTTCGCTAATTTTTACGGCGCTCATGCCAGCAACTCCTCAATCTTGGCCAGTGCCGCTTTGGTAACCAGGATCTTCTTGTAGAAGACCAGCGACATTGGATCTGCGTGACGCGGTTCCACGACCAGCACGTTCGGCAGGTTGCGGGAAGCCAGCAGCAGGTTTTCTTCGATATTGTCGGTGATGATCAGGACCGATTCCAGACCCATGCTGGTCAGCTTTTGCGACAGCAGCTTGGTTTTTGGAGCTTCGATCGACAGTTCTTCGATCACGACCAGGCGTTCCTCACGGGCCAGCTGGGACAGGATCGAGCACAGACCTGCGCGGTACATCTTCTTGTTCACTTTGTGGGTGAAGTTCTCGTCAGGCGAGTTCGGGAAGATGCGACCACCGCCACGCCACAGTGGCGACGACGACATACCAGCACGGGCGCGGCCGGTGCCTTTCTGGCGCCAAGGCTTCTTGGTCGTGTGGTGAACCTGCTCGCGGTCCTTCTGCGCGCGGTTGCCGCTACGGGCATTGGCGGCGTAAGCGACGACGACTTGGTGGATCAGGGCTTCGTTGTAATCACGACCGAAGACGGTGTCAGCGGCGGCAACATTGGACGAGGATTGACCTTGTTCGTTCAAGAGCTTGAGTTCCATCGATTAAGCTCCCTTCTTAGCTTTGACTTTAACGGCTGGCGATACAACTACCTGGCCGTTTTTGGCGCCTGGTACTGCACCCTTCACCAGCAGCAGCTGGCGATCAGCGTCGATACGAGCGATTTCCAGGTTCTGGGTGGTGACGGTTTCGTCGCCCATGTGACCGGTCATGCGCTTGCCTGGGAACACACGGCCCGGGTCCTGCGCCATACCGATCGAGCCTGGTACGTTGTGCGAACGCGAGTTACCGTGAGTCTGACGACCCGAAGCGAAATTGTGACGCTTGATGGTACCGGCATAGCCTTTACCGATCGAGACACCCTGGACGTCGATCTTCTGACCGACTTCGAACAGGGAAGCGGCGATGACTTCGCCAGCTTTCAGTTCTGCAGCTTTAGCAGCATCGATACGGAACTCTTTCAGCAGAGTACCGGCTTCGACACCAGCTTTGGCGTAGTGACCCGCAGCGGCTTTGGTCACGCGGGAAGCGCGACGTTGACCGAATACGACCTGAACAGCGGAGTAACCATCCGTTTCAGGAGTTTTGATTTGCGCGATACGGTTGTTCGACACGTCCAGCACGGTGACAGGGATCGAATCCCCTTCATCCGTGAAGATGCGCATCATACCAACCTTGCGACCGAGGAGGCCAAGGCTCATTTTTTCTCCATTCCCACCTACGATTGGGCAGGGCTATGTTGAACTACAAAAAAGGTACAGACAAAAAAGTCGATTCCATACCGAAGCCGGCTAGTGTACTTTGCTTTGCCTCTTGACGCAACAAGTAAGTACGAGGTATGTCGTTGTTTGTTGCACAAAGTTTGCGCAAGGCGGGCGCTACCTTGCCGAGGTCGTGGTGGGAATGCCACGACGCGAGAAAAACCGGGCCGGCGCGGCACCGGACAGCGCGCCTCAGCGCGCCAGCGCCTGGTACAGCAGGTTGCTGACCCGCACCGCCGGCCGTGACGCATCGCCCACCACGGGCTGCGGCAAGTGCTGCAGCATCAGGACGGCCACCAGCCGCTCCTGCCGGTCGACCGTGAACCAGGTCGACTGGGCGCCGGTCCAGCCGAACTGGCCGACCGAGCCCAGCCGGCCGCGCCGGGCCAGATCCAGCACGACGCCGCCGCCCAACCCGTAGCCTTCGGCGCCGTGCTCGTCATGGGTG
Organism: Pseudoduganella buxea; assembly: GCF_009720835.1. Classification (GTDB taxonomy): domain Bacteria; phylum Pseudomonadota; class Gammaproteobacteria; order Burkholderiales; family Burkholderiaceae_D; genus Rugamonas; species Rugamonas buxea. The sequence goes on along the minus strand of NZ_WNKZ01000004.1, from coordinate 5,021 downwards.
GGCGGCGCCAGGTGCGACAGGTGATTCTGCAGCATCAGTTCGACGCTCTTGCGGCCCAGCACCCTTATGCCGTCCAGCTCGCCGCCATTGAGCAGCATCTGGGCAAAGCGGGCATAGTCCCCGGCCGTCGAATACAGGCCGATGGCGCCGTTCAGGTGAGGCGTGATGCGCTGCCCCGCCGGCGGCTGCGGCGGCGCCACCAGCGCACCGTTGGCGTCGGTTGTCGTCACGGCGGCGATCCGGTGCCGCGCGGCCGGGGCGACGACGAAGCCCGTGTCGCGCATGCCCAGCGGCTGCAGCAGGCGCTTGTGCAGAAAGGCATCGAAACGCAGGCCGGACACGGCTTCGACCAGCTTGCCGGCCACGACGGCGCAGATGGCGTCGTCACGGAAGCGGCTGCCTGGCTCGGCCGCCAGCGGCGTGGCAGCCAGGCGCATGATGTACTCATCCAGGTCGGCGGCGCCGTCCAGGCCGGCGGCCGTGCCGAAGCCGGCCGTCTGCGCCAGCACTTGCCGGATCGTCGGTCCCTGGCGGGGTGCGCTGCCATCGGCCAGGCGCAGTCCACGCAGCGCGGGCAGGTAGGCCGCCACGGCGTCGTCCAGATTCACCCTGCCCTCCTCCATCAAGGTCAGCACGGCGGCCGCCGTGACTGCCCGGCTCATCGCATCGATGCGGAAGATGGCATCGCGGGGCAGCGGCTCGCGCCGCGCCGTGTCGCGGTGGCCCCAGGCCTGCCAGTCGACGACGCGGCCATGGCGCATGACCAGCACCACGGCACTCAGATGGTCGCCGCGTGCCACGCTGTCCGCCAGGTAGCGATCCAGCCGCGCCAGCCGCTCCGGCGCGAAGCCCTGCGCTTGCGGCGGCCCTTCGGGCAGCGGATCAGCAGTGGCGGTGGCGCAGGCCAGGGCCAGCGCGAACAGGTGGCGTTTCATGCGGGCGGGTCGGTGGGTGGGATCGGCCGATTGTACTCGCACGCCGCCGCCCTGTCGGGCGCGCATGCAAGCGTGCGTGGCGCATACGTACGGCACTGCCCTGCCCTACTGTACCGGCGCCTGGCGCGCACGTGGTTTCTGCCTGGCATTTCTGCCTTGACCGCACTGGCGGTCGCGTTCTGACCGGTGGTGAACAGGATGTTGAGGAGGGCAGCGTAACGGTGGACGTAAAAAAACCGGCCGCGAGGGCCGGTTTATCAAGCAGCGCCGGGGCGCGCTCAGAACGTGTAGCGGGCGCTGAGCGAGAAGTAACGGCCGTAAGCGTTGTGCAGGCCCTGGTTGTAGCCCTCTTCCGGCAGGAAGCTCGTGCTGATGCCGTAGGCGGGATCGTACGGCGCGCGCTTGTCGAACAGGTTCTGGATATTCAGGCTCAAGGTCAGGTTCTTGATGCCCGTGTACGTGTAGCCGAAGCCCACCGTGACCCATTTCGGCACCTTGCAGTCCGGGTAGTACTCCTCGTACAGGGGCACCGTGCCGTCGCGGTTCGGTTCCGCATCCGTCGGCTTGGCCGTGCCGTAGTGGCAGAACGGCTGGTCATACACAACGTCGGCATTGACCTTGCGCAGCAGCGATACATTGCCTACGTAGTTCACCGAAGCGTTGATGGCATGGTCGCCCCGCGTCCACGTGCTGGCCAGGTTGAACTTCATCCGTGGCAGGTCGATGCCGGACGACAGGTTCCAATCGTAGATGCCGGCGTTGCCGCCCACCAGGTTGTGCTCGATATCGCCCGGATGCTGCGCCAGCGAGTAGTGGGTCATGTAGGTGCCGTTCAGCTTGGTGCTGACATTGCCCCACTCGGCCAACCGGGCGCGGTGCCGCACTTCGAAGTCGATGCCGCGCACCTCGGTCGAGCCCTGGTTTTCCCATGGCAGCTTGACCATCAGCAGCGGGCCCGTGTTCGGAATCGGATTGCCGTTGGCGTCGGTCACCCAGTTGTCGGGATTCGGGTCGCGCAGCACGTTGCCGGGCGTGCGGTCCTCGTTCTTGATGGCCTCGAAGGCCGAGCCTTGCACCACTTCGCCTTCCTTGCGGATACGGAAATAGTCGACCAGGAAGTCCAGGTTGCTGTTCGGCGAATAGATCAGCCCCAGCGAGAAGCTGCGCGATTTTTCCGGCACGAGGTCCGGGTTCGCGCCGCCCGTGCCGGCCGCCGACTTCGCGCAGTCCACTTCGGTCGCGCCCGGCTTGGGCGTGCGCTCATCCGCTTCGCAGCGGCGGCGGTCGAAGATGTCGCGCAGGAAGACCTGCGAACCGCCTGGTGTCACCTGCACCAGGGCCGGTGCACGAAAGCCCTTGGCATACGTGCCGCGGAAGGCCAGCCCGTCGAAGGCCGTCCATTTGACACCCACCTTCGGCACATAGTTGGTCTTGATATCAGGGTATTTGTCGGCGCGGCCGGCGAAATTGAGTTCCAGGTTCTTCAACAGCGGCGTGCGCAGCTCGACGAAGGCGGACTTGACGTCGCGCTCGCCGTCGATGATCGAGTTCACCAGACCGTAGATATTGCCAGAGGCCAGGTTCGGCGTCGGGTCCAGCTCGATCTTTTCGCGACGCACTTCGACGCCCAGCGCCAGGCCCATGGCGCCGCCAGGCAACTGGCCGAACTCCGTGCTGGCCTTGGCATCCCACTGCAGGATCGACGCGCGGCCCAGGTTCTGCACGTCCTGGGAAATGGTGGGGTCGGCGGCCAGCTGGGCCAGCGACGTGCCCGTGTTGAGCTTGCGCAAGGTCGGCAGGTACAGCCGGTCGAAATACGTGTCGTCCTTTTCCGAGCGGTTCCACAGCACGGCCGTATTCCACGTCCAGCGGCCGAACTCGCCTTCGGCACCCACCAGCGCGCGGGTGCTTTCGTTGATGACGTCATTGCCGCCGCGCAGGTTGGCGAAGCGATACCCCACCGATGCCCGCGCGTTCGGGAAAGGATTGTCGGGATGCCCGATTTCCAGGATGGCCTGGAACGGCTCGGCCACACCCGTTTCCGTGAAGTTGTTCACGGAAGACTGGCCGATCGTGATCGGCGTGCTGGTGTACTTGCGCTCCGAGCGCGCGTAGGCAACCTCGGCGAATGCACGGGCGTTGGCGCCCAGCTTCAGCACGCCGCGGCTCATGAAGACGCCATCCTTGCCCTCGCTCTGGGCCTCCAGGAAGCGGGTGGCATCGAAGTTGCAGAAGGTGCGGCCGACCCAGATGCTGGTGGCTGGGAAGCCCATCTGCGTTGTCCCCACCAGCTGCTCGGACGGGTCGCAGCCCAGGGTCGTGCGCAGCCGGTCCGGCGCATTGGTGCGGTTGACGCCGAAGTTCCTCGATCCCGGCGAGCTTTCGCGGTAGAAGGTGGGGTATTGGGAAATCTGGCTGCCGTAGGGCGTGGCGAAGCGGCCGTTGAGCTGCTGGTACTGGGCGAACGCGATGTCCTCGACGTCGCGCAGGGCCGTGCGGTCGCGTCTGGAGACGTCGGCCGTGAAGAAGATATTGTAGCCGTCGCTGTCCAGGTCGCCCTTGCCCCAGGCGGCGGAAATGCCGCGGCGCGCGAACTCGCCATCATCGTTGGCACTGGCGCGGGCACCGAACTCCAGGCCCTGGTAATTGCTCTTCGTGATGAAGTTGATGACGCCACCGATGGCGTCGGAACCGTATACGGCCGAGGCGCCGTCCTTCAGAATTTCGACGCGCTCCAGCGCCGTGATGGGAATGCTGTTCAGGTCGTACAGGGTGGAATTGCCGTCGTTCGGGTCGGCATAGGCTGCCGGCGTCATGCGCCGGCCGTTCAGCAGGATCAAGGTCGAGGTGGACGACAGGCCGCGCAGGGAGGCGGTGGCCACGCCGCGCGAGAACCCGCCATCGGTGCTGTCGTAGTTGCTGTCGCTGCCGATGGCAGGCACGAAACGCATGAGCTCCTGCACCGTCTGCGCGCCCGTGTCCTTGATGTCCTGGGCGGTCACGACCTGGACCGGCGACGTGCCTTCCTTGTCGACGCGCTTCAGGTTCGAACCCGTCACGTAGACGGTCTGGCTTGGCGTGGTGGGCGCCTGCTGGGCCAGGATGGCCGGCGCCGTCAGTGTCATCGCTACCGCAAGAACACTTTTCTTCAAAGTAAACTGCATGCGTATCGCTCCCGATCTGTTGTGATTTGTACCGTCCCTTTGGCGTTACATTTCGTAACGCCTGTTAATAATTTCTCACAACCATTGGCAGCGAATCAAAGGAGTTCTGTGATTTTGCTGAAATCGCGGGCGCATCTGTTGTATTTTTCGTCACGCGCCTGTCATATATTCCGGGATTTCATATGCATGGTTAATTTTCTTTGGTCGGCCTCATGACCTTTCCAATCCGTGGGACGAAAAAAAAACCGGCACCCTCGGGCACCGGTTCTTTGTCAGCAGGACGGCAGTGCCGTCCCACGCGAATCGATTATTGCAGCTTGATTTCGACGTCCACGCCAGCTGGCAGGTCCAGCTTCATCAGCGCGTCAACGGTCTTGTCGGTTGGATCCACGATGTCCATCAGGCGCTGGTGCGTACGGATTTCGAACTGGTCGCGCGAGGTCTTGTTGACGTGCGGGGAACGCAGCACGTCGAAACGCTGGATACGGGTCGGCAGTGGAACCGGGCCCTTGACGACGGCGCCGGTGCGCTTGGCGGTCTCGACGATTTCCAGAGCGGACTGGTCGATCAGTTTGTAGTCGAATGCCTTCAGGCGGATGCGGATCTTTTGATTCGGGGTGGACATGCTAATTCCTTAAAAAGAACGAACCGGGCAGGGATGCGCCGGCAATGTAAGGGTTCTGCGGGTGTACAGCAGCGATCTACAACGGTGTACAGCAAGCGGGACCGGCATGATATCACAAGCGGTCCCGCCGTATTACATCGTGCCCCAAAAATCAGGGCACGCCAGGCAACAACTTAGCCCAGGATCTTGGCAACAACGCCGGCGCCGACGGTACGGCCGCCTTCGCGGATGGCGAAGCGCAGGCCTTCTTCCATGGCGATCGGGTTGATCAGCTTGACGGTGATCGACACGTTATCG